>JAEDIJ010000007.1 GCA_016292515.1 Victivallaceae bacterium | reverse complement strand
GATGTACTTCATATCGACGAGCGTCTTGATATCCGCATAGTCGAGCAATTCGATCTTCTGGAATTCGTGACTGGTGCGGAATCCGTCGAAGAAAGCGACAAACGGAATTTCACTTTCGAGCGTCGCCAAATGGGCGACGATCGCCATATCGTGCGTTTCCTGGATCGACGCGGCACTGGTCATCGCAAAACCGGTGGCGCGGCACGCCATCACGTCGGAGTGGTCGCCGAAAATCGAGAGCGACTGGGCGGCGAGCGCGCGGGCGGTGACGTGGAAAACGCACGGCAGCATTTCGCCGGCGATCTTGTACATATTGGGGATCATCAGCAGCAAGCCCTGACTGGCGGTGTAGGTCGTCGTGAGCGCACCCGCGCTCAAACTGCCGTGGACCGCACCGGCGGCGCCGGCTTCGGACTGCATTTCGGAGATCTCGACCTTCTGGCCGAACATATTGACTTTGCCCTGGCTTGCCCAGGTGTCGGCGTACTCGCCCATCGGCGACGACGGCGTGATCGGGTAGATCGCCGCGACTTCGCTGAAGGCATACGCCACGTAACTGGCGGCGAAGTTACCGTCAATCGTGCGCATACTTTTTCCCATTTGAGTTTCTCCTTGTTTGGGTTGGTGGATAAAAAATTGTTACGGCAAAAGAGAAAAAACTCCCGCCCTGAAAAAGAACGGGAGTTTTCCGATTTGCATAACGAATTACCGTGCGTAGTATTCGATGACGCTCATGATGTTGAAGAGACCGCTGTTGGCCTCGTCGATCTGGGGCGCGCGCACCAAAGTGGCGGTCAGGTGATCGAGATCGACTTCAAGGTACGCGGGCGCCGTGGTGTTGCTCTTTTTGGCGGTCTCGGCGATCGCGGGGGACTTTTCGGCGTTGATCGAGATCACCTGCCCCTCGCGGACGACGTAGCTCGCGCGGTCGATGCGCTTGCCGTCGACGAGGATGTGACCGTGGTTGACGTACTGTTTCGCGGCGAAAATCGTCGGCGCGAAACCGCAACGGTAGACCAGCGAATCAAGACGCTGTTCAAGACTGCGGAAAAGTTTCTCGTGGGTCTGACCTTCGCCGGCCTTGGCCTTGGCGAAAGCGATTTGGAGCTGTTTCTCGCTGATCGCGTAGTAGTTGCGGAGTTTCTGCTTTTCGAGCAACAAGGTGCCGTAGGTGGAGAGCTTCACCCGTTTGCCTTTGCCGTGCGGTCCGGCGGCGTAGGGCCGCTTCACGCTCGGACAGGTCGGATCATTCCACAGACATTTACCAATACGACGACAGAACTTGTGCTTCGCTCGACTTGCGGTTGGCATAACCAATCCCTTTCCTTTTTAGGTGTTTTTGTTACAGTGTGCCGGGTGTCAAGCCTCTCAATGGGGCCCGGTACACCAATTGTGTTCGATAATATATCCCCGGAACCGCTTTTTTGCAAGCGGAAAATCGGAGTAAAACATCGAAATTCATATTTCCACGGCGTCTTCGCCCTCGACGCGGCGGAAAGGGCGCATTTCTTTGGTCAACACCCGACGGGCGAAATCGGCTTCGTCGGAAATGGGCGTTTCGGACATCATCCCGCCGTAAAAGTGATTTTTCCCCGCCTGATGATTGTCGCTCCCCGCGAAGTGTACAAGCTGATAGGCGTCGGCGTAATAACGCGCCATCGCGTTGACGAAATCGTCGCGGCAGGCGTTGTAGACTTCGACCGACTGCACACTGCGCGGAAAAAGCCGGATATGATCGATATAGGAGGCTTCGCGGAAAGGATGCGCCTGCACGACCAACGCCCCCTCCCCCATCAACTGCGGCAACAGCGCGCTTTTGGGCGTCCGGATGACTTCGGGGTGCGCGTAGTACCATTTTTCCGGCAGATTGTAGACCAGGAAATCGGTGCCGCCGAGCGAATGTTCCGCGCCGAGAAAAACTTTGATGCCGATTTTTTTGCCCCATTCGACGCCGGCGTGATAGTCGGAAAAGAAAAAATCGAGTTTCCTGGCATAACTTTCCCGGGGATCGATGTCGATGTTGCCGTCGAGGAAGTGATTGGTGATGAAAACGCCGTCGTATCCGGCGTCGCGGTAGTATTGCAGGGTCTCCCCGACCGTCGCTTTGCCGCAATGGCTCACCGGTTTCGTGTGGCAATGAGTTTCGTAGAGATACATCGTTTTTCCTTGTTATTTCTTATAATATACTCTTTCAAGCGCGAAAATACCAGATTGCAGAGCGATTTTACAATACTTGCGGATTGATTTTTCATAAAATAATGATACAGTAAGAAAAAACATATTCCGGCAGATCAGGGAAGAAAAAAATGAAAGAAAAAAATTACGATTTCCGTGCCCGTCACTGGCAATACCACAAACCGGCGATGCGTCAGAGCGGACGCACGGCGCGATCCGGCGAAATGGAGATCACTTCCGACTGGCAGATCGGCTGTCCCGCCGACGCGCCGCAAATCATCCAAAACGCGGTCAGAGATTTTCAGGATTATTTGTGGGTCAGTATGGATCTTTCGCTCAAAACGACCCATACCGACGGCAAAAAAGTGATCTTTATGACGATCGACCCCGCATTGGAGCGCGGCTTCGCCTTTGACGCGGAGCCGGAGCATCTCGCCGTGACAATCGCCGATCCCAAAATGGCGTATCGCGCATTCATCTATCTTGAAGACTCGATGAATTTGGAGGGCGCGCCCGTTTTCGCGCTCGGCAAAACTTCCCGCAAACCGATCTACCGTTACCGCGAAGTCCACTCCGGATGCGGCATCGACGAATACCCCGACACGGAACTTGCGGCGACGATCCATGCGGGCTACGACGGCATCGTGCTGATGCTTAAAGGCGCCGATGTTTCGACGATGGGTCCCGTCAACGTCAACGACCTGATCGAACGCGCCGAAAACTTCGGCATCCAGGTCAAGATCTATAATTACTTGCAGACTTTCGTCCACCCGGACGACGCCGATGCGGAAAAAGTTTTCGACGCCGCCTACGGCGATCTTTTCCGCCGGTATCCCAAAGTCGCCTCGGTGATGCTTCTTGGCGAATCGCTGGAATTTCCAAGCAAAGATCCGCATACGACCGGAAAAAAGTACAACGAATCCATCGTCGACGGTATCCCTGATACGCGCATCAGCCCGGGATGGTATCCCTGTTACGACTACCCCGCTTATCTTGCCTGCATCGAAAAGGCGATCCACAAGGTCAACCCCGATATCGACATCATTTACAGCATTTACAATTTTGGTCACGCTCCGCTCGACAAACGGCTGGAATTTCTGGAAAAACTGAATAAAAAAATCGAGATCAACGTCTGCATCGAGAGTTCCAACGATCACCGCATCGAGTCCTGGCATACGCCCGTAATGGATTACTCCTGTGCCATCACCCGTCCGAGCGAGGAATTCGACATCCAGTGCGAAAAAGCGGCGCAATGCGGTCTTACGCTCTCGGTCAACTGCAATTCCGCCGGCATCGGCTGGGATTTCGGTTGCGTGCCGGTCGTCCCCGCACCTTACCGCTGGCTCAAACGCAATCTGTTTATGCGGGAAGCCTACTTCAAATGGCACGTCGACGCGCAGTACGCCACGCACCATATGGGCTGGTGGGCGAGCGTCGCCGCCGATCTCGGCAAATGGACAAGTTGGGAAAACTACGAGCCGGACTATGAAACGCTGTTGCAGAAAATCGCCGTCCGCGATTACGGCAAAGAAGCGGCGCCGCACGTGATGGCGGCGTGGAAACTTTGGAGCGACGCGATGGATTTCTATGTCGCCTCCAACGAAGATCAGTACGGACCGTGGCGCGTCGGGCCTGCCTACCCTTTCATTTTCCGCCCCAACATCACGCAGACGCTCCTCGGCAAGGAGATCAAATTCCCGACGGCGCCGCACGCGCACTTCGGGTGGCAGATCATCAAGACTTTTTACGAACCTTTTGAAAACGCGCGGCAGTCCCCCGGATTCCTCCGTTATCCGGCGGAATTGCGTTCGCTCGAAAAGATGCTCGATCTTTGGGAAAGAGGCTATGCCGAAGCGAAAAAAGCCGCTACGACGCCGGAGGGCGAACGCTTCGCCGCGCTCGGCCACTTCATCCGCAACTCGATCAAAACGACAATCCACATCAAAAAGTGGTATTTGCTCAATATGAAATTGCAGACGGCTTCCGGTGCCGATGAGGGGTTGAAGATCCTCGACGAGATCGAAAGTCTCGCCAAAATCGAGATCGAAAACGCGCGCGACACTTTTTCCGCCGTCGAGACCGATTCGCGCATCGGCTGGGAGCCGAGTATGGAGTACGTCTGCGACGCGTGGCACCTCGACTGGAAGATCCGTCAGGTCGAAAGCGCGTTGCGGGAAATCGAAACCTATCGCAAAATGCTTCAACTGTAACACATTGCGCCGCTTATGCTGAAAGAACTGCTCGCCGATTTCGCCGCCCCCGGTGTTGAATACCGCGGTGCGCCGTTTTGGTCGCTCAACGGCAAATTGGAAGAAACTCAAATGCGCGAGGAGATCCGCGCTTTCCGCGAAATGGGCTTCGGCGGCTTTTTCTTTCACAGCCGGTCGGGAATGGCGACGCCGTATCTTTCCGGGGAGTGGTTCCATTACGTCAACGTCGCCGCCGACGAAGCGGAAAAATGCGGTTTGCAGATGTGGATATACGACGAAGACCGCTGGCCCTCCGGCTCGGCGGGCGGCATCGTGACGCGGGACGCGCGTTACAAAGTGCGTTTCCTTATCTGCCATACGGGGGAAGTCGCGGACGATACTCCCGTCGTCGGGCGTTTCGCCGCCTCGTTCAACGGAGAATCGTTGACCGGTTACCGTCCGTTAAAAAAAGAGGAAAAGCCCGATGCGAATGAAACGCAATTGACGTTTCATCTTCACCTCGGCGCCGACGATCCGTGGTTCAACGGCGCGTGTTATCTCGACACGCTTAATCCGTTGGCGGTCAACGAGTTTGTCAACACGACGCACGAGGCGTATCTCAAACATTGCGGGAAGTATTTCAACCGCGTCATCCGCGGTTTTTTCAGCGACGAACCCAATTTCAACAGTTTCCCCGGCGACAGGACGCTGCCGTGGACGGAAAATCTCGCGGAAACGTTTCAAAAAACCTTTCATTATGACATCAGAGCCGCCCTGCCCGAACTGGTTTTTCCGACAAAAAAGCCGATCAGCAAGGCGCGGCTGGATTTCCGGCGTCACCTCACCGCCCGTTTCGACGCGGCATTCGGCAAGACGATCGGCGACTGGTGCAAAAAGCACGCTCTTGTCTTTACGGGGCATCTGCTCGGAGAAGACACGTTGAGCAAAGCCGCGCGCAATGCGGGAAGCCCGATGCGTTTTTACCGCGAAATGCAAATGCCCGGCATCGACCTCCTGACGGAGCACGCGCTTGTTTTCAATACGGCAAAACAATGCGTTTCCGTCGCGCGGCAACTGGGGATGCCGCGGCGGCTCACGGAGTGCTACGGATGTACCGGATGGGATTTCTCCTTTGCCGGATACCGCGCGCTCGGCGAGTGGCAATACGCCCTCGGCATCAACTTCCGCTGTCTGCATCACGCGCACTACACTCTTGAAGGGACGGGCAAACGCGATTATCCGGCGAGCATTTCCCGACATTCCCCGTGGGCGAAACAGTTTCGCGCCGTCGAAAATTATTTCGCGCGGCTCGGCGCGGTCTTGTCCAAGGGAAATGAAGTCGCAAAACTCCTCGTCGTTCATCCGATCGAATCGGCTTTCAGCCGCATCGTCGGCACAGCGGAAGTGCCGGAAAATCAAAAACTTACCGCGTTGACCAATTTTTTGCTCTCGCATCAGTTTGATTTCGATTTCGGCGATGAGGAAATCCTCGCGCAAAAAGGAAAAATTGTTCCCAAAATGCTGTGCGTCGGCAACGCCGCATATCAAGTCGTCCTCGTCCCCGAAATGGCGACGATCCGCGCGACGACGCTTGAAATGTTGCAAAACTTCGCCCGAAACGGCGGCAAGGTCTTTTATTGCGGCGACGCGCCGGAGTACCTCGACGGCACGCTCTCCTCTCTGCCGCAGGAAATCTACCGCGGCTTCGTACCGTTTGATGAAACAACGCTTTCCGATGCCGTCGCGCCGGATTTTCAACTGACGCAAAAAGGCGAAGCCGCAACCAGTTGCCTCGCGCTTCAAAAGGAAGGGAAAGACTTTTCCACGCTTTACCTTGTTAATACGGGGTGCGAATTCCCCGCCGATCCGATGGCGGCGCCGCGCGTCGCCGAGCGGACGATCCGATGTTTGGATTTGCAAGTCCAATGGCGCGTGCCGGAAAACTTCAAACTTTATCAACTGGATGCCGAAACGGGCAGAATTTACCGGCAAAATTTCACGCGGCAGAGGGATAAGATCGCATTCCCTTGTCCGCTCGGAGCATTGGAAAGCGCGTTGCTTTTGGCGACGCAGGAGGAAATTGCCGACGCCCTGCCGGCAAAAGCGGAAGTTTTACCTGCGTTTACCCCCCTGCCCCAGACCGTCGCCGCCGTCACGTTTGAGGAGGAAAACGTCCTCGTCCTCGATCAATTGCAATGCTTCGCCGACGGGCAAGAAATCAAGGGCAAAACGTATCTGCAAATCGACGCGGAATTGAAAACTCTTTGCGGCGTCACCGAAGACATTCAGCCGTGGTGCAAAAAGCCCGGTGTGCCCAAGCACACTTTTCAACTTGAAATGCGCTATGAGTTTTTCTACGAAACGCTCCCCGAAAAAGAAATGTTTCTCGCGTTGGAAAATTTGGAACTTTACGCAATCACGCTCAACGGTAATGCGGTCGCACCGCAAATTTGCGGTTTCTGGTGCGACCGCGCCATCGTCAAAGTCGCGTTGCCGACGGGATTTTTCCGCGAGGGGAAAAATGAATTGCGCCTCAAACGCCGTTACGACGAAACGACGCCGGGCTTGGAATCGCTCTTTCTGCTCGGGGATTTCGGCGTCAAAGAAGATGCTTTGACCGCTCCCGTCAAGTATTTAAAATACGGCGACTGGACGAAACAGGAACTTCCCCATTACGCCGGAAACATCGTTTACGAAATTGAACTCCCCGAGGGGACGAAATCCATCCGTTTCCCCGCCGTCGGCGGTGCCGCCGTGGAAAATGTGGAAACGGGAGAAATCAAAATGCTCCCTCCCTTTACGATGGAAACTTGCGGCGCGACGACGCTCAAAATCAGAATCCTCGGTTCCCGGCGCAACGCTTTCGGGCCCTTTTACCGCGACGATCATCATCAGCCGATGCGCCGCGGCGCGCCCGGCGACTTTTTCGCGTTGGAGCGCGAGGAAAAATTGCTCGTCCCGGGCGGAATCCTGTTGCCGCCTGAAATCTGCCGTTAAATTATTTCCCGCGGCGCGCAAAAATCGAGACGAGCAGCGCGACTCCGACAAGTTGCGGATAATAGAGTTTGGAAACCAATTCCAGCGATGACACCTGGACTTTCATCGTCTGCGCGATGCCGACGGCGATCAAAAGTTGCGCACCGTAGGGGATCAACCCCTGTACGGCGCAACTTGCCGTATCGAGGATGCTCGCGATGCGGCGGCTTTCGCAGTTGAATTTCTGCGACAACTCCCGCGCGATCGGCCCTGCGATGACGATGGCGACCGTATTGTTGGCGGTAAACAAATTGACGATGGCGACGAGCAGAAAAATGCCGAATTCACATCCCCTTGACGAAGAAATGTTGCGGTTGATTTTGTTAAGGATATAACCGATACCGCCATTGTGGCGGATCATGCTCAAAAGGCCGCCGGCGAGGATCGCGACGATCAATGTTTCAGACATCGAGAGCGTCCCTTTTCCGCAGAGGTCGAGCGCGCCCCAGAAATCAAAACTGTGCGTCAAAATACCGATGACCGCCGCCAGTACCGTGCCGAAAAAGAGCAACGCCATCACATTCATCCCGCACAACGCGAAAATCAGGATCATCAGATAGGGCGTTACTTTGAAAAAGTCCGCAAGATGCACCGACGACGGGTTGAAGATACTGACACTGCCTCGACCGACAATGAGGTAGATGACAATGGCGGCGATCGCAGACGGCAGCACGATTTTGAAGTTGGTGATGAATTTCTCGCGCATCGTCACATTCTGCGTGCGGGTCGCCGCGATCGTCGTATCGGAGATCATCGACATATTGTCGCCGAACATCGCACCGCCGATCACCGCCCCGAGCATCAGAGCAGGAGAAATCCTCATCGGCGAGACCAGTTCCACCGCGATCGGAGCGATGGCGGCGATCGTGCCGCAGCTCGTGCCGACGGCGAGCGAAATGAAGCAGGAAACGAGAAACATTCCAAGAAGCAACAGATTTTCCGGGACGAGATAACGCGCGATCGCCACGGCGGAATCGACCGCCCCCATTCCTTTCGCCGTGGCGGCAAACGCGCCGGCGAGGATGAAAATAAGACACATGATCATAATGTTGGAGTCGCCCATTCCGCGGGCGTAGAGATCGACTTTTTTCATCAGGGGAAGGTTTCTGTCCAGAAACATCGCCGTGGCGGATGCGATCAGAAACGCCACCGGCATCGAGATCCGGTAGAAATCGCCGGACCAGATCGAAAGTCCGAGATAAAAGATCATAAAAACGCCGAAAGGCAACAATGCTTTCAGCCGGGGTTCCCGATCACAGATTTTTTCCAAATTCGTCATGATTTATCCTTTTTACGTTAATATGTCACAAAAGTATCTCTTCGTTGTCCGGCAGCGCATTTTCCTCGATGACGCGCATTTTCGTCCACGCGCCCTGCTTGTAGCGGACGATGAAAATAAATCCGAGAAGAATGATATAAGCGATCATCGTCAGCCACAATGTCCACCAGGGAAATCCGAGGCGATAAAGGACGACGCACGGCAGAGCGAAGCAGATGATCCCCTCCAGTGTCATCGCGAACATCGTGAAACGCGTATCTCCGGCACCGCGCAACGCATTGCTCAACACCATATTGAAACCGTCAAAGAAAAGATAGCCGCTGATGAAGTAAAGCATCGTCCCGGCAAAGGCGATCGAGGAAATCTGCGCCGTATCGCCCGAACGGATAAAAGGCGCGAGGACAACGTGCTGAAAAAAGGTGAAAAGCACGATCATCAGCGCATTGTAAAGCGTGACGAGGATCAGACAACTGCGGACGGATTTTTTCGCCAGCGGGATTTTTTCGGCGCCGACCGCCTGCCCGACGAGGATGGACGCCATCATCGCGATGCCGATGACAGGACAAAAGGCGATGTTGTTGATGCCGAAAGCGATGCTCGTCGCTTCCTGGATCGAGACGCCGTAACAGCCGAGGAGCAACGCAAAGGTGTTGAATGAAGCCAGATCGACCGCCATATTGACGCCGTTGGGCAATCCGAAACGGAGCATCCGCGCAAGCAGTTTGCCGTTGATCCGGCAATTCAGTGTCTGAAAATGACGGCGGAAAACCGGATGCAGAAATGCCGCGAGATAGATCAGCACGCCAACGCCCTCCGACAAAATCGTGCCGAGCGCGGCACCGACGATGCCGCGCGGCATCAAGCCGAATTTACCGTAAATCAAAATGTAGTTAAAGGGGATATTGCAAAGCGTGATGACAAAGGAAACACCGAGGACGAAACGGGTTTTGCCGCGCCCCGTCCAGAAACAGGGTAAAACGCAACTTAACATCAGAATGATCCCGCCGAGCGAAAGCACCCGGAAGTAGCGGATCTCCTCGGCGATCACCTGCGCTTCGTGGTGAAACGCCTCAAAGAGCGGTTGCGCCCAGAAATACCCCGTCGCGAGCAACGCGCCGCCAAGCAACGCGAGATAAATGCCCTGCCAGACGCTCTGCCCGATGCGTTCGCGGTGATTCGCTCCCTCGTATTGGGCGACAAAAGTCCCCGTATATCCGATCGTTCCGATGAAGAAACAGGCGATCGTGAAATTAGTCACCCCCGCCGCAAACGAAGCGGCGACCGCCTCCTGCGAAAAGCGCGCGAGCATCAGCCGGTCGACGAACATATTCATCGCGTGGCACGAATGGGAAAGCACCAGAGGAAGCGCGATTTTCAGCACTTCCAGAAATCCGCCGCGCGAAAGCACTTGATTTTTCTTTTTTGCAAACATAGATCTACCATACGAAATTCGGTCTATAATATACCGCAAAATCGCTTCGTTTACAAATTTTCTCCTTGCAGGAAACCGGCGGAGATACTATATTATGACAAAAAGGGAGTTTTTATGGCTTTTATCGAATGTAATTTTTTTGCCGACACGCTCGGCTTTGCCACGCAGGTCAATGTCATTCTGCCGGAAACCTCCAAGCGGCTGATCGGAATGGACGGCAAGTCGCACGATGCGCCGCCGGGCGTCCTTTACCTTTTGCACGGATTGAGCGACGATCACACGATCTGGATGCGCCGCACTTCGATCGAACGCTACGCCGCCGCGCACGGCATCGCCGTCGTGATGCCCAACGGCGGACGCAGTTTTTACCGAAACGTCGCGCCGTTTATGCGCTACTGGGATTTTCTTTCGGAGGAGTTGCCGCAAAAAATGCATTCCTTTTTCCGTCTCGCCGACGATCGGGAGCACACCTTTGCCGCCGGACTTTCCATGGGCGGATTCGGCGCGCTGAAACTCGGTTTGAATCATCCGGAACGTTTTGCCGCCGTCGCCGCCTTGTCGGGGGCATTCGGTTTTGAATGGTTCCGGAGCGCCGGTGCGGAATTCGACTTCGCCGTCGGCTCTCTGGAAAAACTCAAAGGCACGGAGGACGACCTCCCCTTTCAAGCGGAAAAATGCGCGAAAAGCGGTCAAAAACTGCCTTTGATCTACCAATCCTGCGGCACGGAAGATTCCTTTTTTGAGATCAACCGTCAGTATCACCTGATGTTGAGCAAATGCGGCTTTTCCGTCGACTGGCGTCCCCGCCCGGGGAAACACACTTGGGATTTCTGGGACGAGGAAATTCAAAAAGTGCTCGATTTCCTGCCGATCCCGGAGGAATAAACCCTATTTCGTGCGCGGCAATTCCTCGAAGCCGACGACTTTCATCCCGCACTCCTCGGCGGTTTTAAGCATCATTTCCAGCAATTCAAACGTGATGCTGATGGCGTTGGCTTTCTTTTCCTGAATGTTGTGCGAATAATAGGCGATAAAGAGATTCTTTGCCGCCGCGTCGCGGATGCTCTTTTCCACAACGGCAGGGTCGGTTTTGTAATAGGAGCCCAATCCGCGTCCGCCGATCACGGCAAGTTGCGGGATCTCCGCGACGGGGATCCCCGCATCGTTCGGTTTATCCTTGGTTCCGGCGCGGAAACGTTCAAAAGTCTTGCCGAGCAGCGCATCCGATTCCGGATTGTGGCGGTTTTCCGGATAGGCGAGCGTACAGACCTTGACGCCCTGTTTTTCGCACTGTTTCAACTGCGGCGCAATCTCCTTGGCGAAGTAGACTTCAAGCGACGGATATTTTTTCAATCCGGCGACCGGATCACAGTGACTTTTGGTATGCAAACCGACGGTATGCCCCGCATCCTGCAATTTTTGCATGATTTTTGCGGTCTCTTTGTCGATATTGCCCGTCACGAAAAACGAGGCGTGCGCGTGATACTTGGCAAAGAGCGGAAGTGCCTTTTGCCACCCCGCGAAATTGCGGTCGTCAAAGGTAAGGCAAAGAATGCCGTGCTCGACTTTACTCAAATCCACTTTTTCCACCCCTGAAAGCAGA
The DNA here is from genome assembly GCA_016292515.1 of Victivallaceae bacterium. GTDB lineage: Bacteria > Verrucomicrobiota > Lentisphaeria > Victivallales > Victivallaceae > UBA1784. The sequence goes on along the minus strand of JAEDIJ010000007.1, from coordinate 46,774 downwards.
CAGCCTGCCACCATCATCACCAGTAAAAATGCTTTTTTCATCGTCAAATCCTTTATTTCTTTTCCGCCAGCCGGCGCAACAGAGTCCGGCGGCTGATGCCGAGTTTTTCGGCGGCGCGGGTGCGGTTACCGTTGCATTCGGCAAGTGCTTTTTCGATCAGACTTTCCTCCGTCTCGTGAAGATCGAGCGTGGAAGTTCCTGCCGCCGGACGGCTCCCTTCGCTGAAAACGTTTTTGGGGATCACCGATTTTTCCAGCGTCGGAGTGTTGGACAAAACGACCATCGACTCGACGCAGTTGCGCAGTTCGCGGATATTGCCCTGCCACGCGGCGTTTTGAAGGATCTCCATCGCCTCCGCGGAAAAATGCGGTTCCTCCTTGCCGTTTTCCCGCGCGAAATAACGGGCGAAATAATTCAATAAATCAGGGATCGCGTCGCGTCTTTCGCGCAAAGGCGGCAGTTCCAGCTCGATCACCGAAAGCCGATAGAAAAGATCTTCGCGAAAAGTCCCCGCATCGACCATTGCGCGCAGATCGCGGTTCGTCGCCGCCACCAGACGGAAGTCGCTGTGGACGGTCTCGATGCCGCCGACGCGCTCGAAACTGCGCGTTTCCAGTACGCGCAGAAGTTTGACTTGCGTCGCCGCGTCGATCTCCCCGACTTCGTCGAGGAAGATCGTGCCGTTGTCGGCTTGCTCGAATTTACCGATGCGCCGTTCGGCGGCGCCGGTGAAAGCCCCCTTTTCGTAGCCGAAAAGTTCGCTCTCCAAAATCGTCGACGTCAGCGCCGCGCAGTGAACGGGGACAAAAGGTCCCTTGCGGCGGCTTTCGCGGTGGATCAGTTGCGCGACCACCTCTTTGCCGGTACCGCTTTCGCCGGAAAGCAATACCGAGGCGCGGCTTGTCGCCACCGAGCGCGCCGTTTCAAAGACCCGGCTCATCGGATCGCTTTCGCCGTGCGGAGAAACCAGATCGGGCAACGGCGCATTTTTCGCCGTTTCCTTTTTTGCCGGCTTTGCCGGAACATCGGCGGTCTCCCGCGCGAGCGCAGACTGCACCATCTGATCGAGGACATCAAGTTTGATCGGCTTGGAAACGAAATCGAATGCGCCGAGCTTGACCGCCTTGACTGCATCGCCGATACTGCCGTATGCCGTCAGTACGATCGCGGGAGTCCCCGCCTGATTGGCGGCACCGAGCACCTGCATCCCGTCCGCGCCCGGCATCCGCAAATCGGTCAAAACGAGGTCAAAATGCTGATTTTTCAACATTTCGATCGCCGCCAGACCGTCCGGCGCCGACCCGGTCTCGTAGCGGCGTTTGAAAAAACGCACGAGTGCTTCGCGGGTGTTGAATTCGTCGTCGGCGATCAGAATTTTCGGCTTGTCGCTCATCTTGTCCTACCGCAGTTTCGCCTGCAATTCCTTCTGAAAATCCTCGATGTCTTCGCGTCCCGGCTGGGGCCCCTGCAAATTGTCGATGCCGAGCCGCCCCGTCTGATCGACGTACCAGTCGGCAGTCGCGCCGTTGGCGAATTTGACCGTACCGGAAACGAGCGTCCCCGGCTGGACGATCTTGCTCACTTCGACGACGGTCGCGGGACGAGGAGCCGCATCGGAAGCGGGCTTTTCGTCAAGGTCATACGGAACCGGCTCCGGCGCTTTTTCTTCGGCGGGGGCTTCCGGTTTCGGAGCGGGCTGCGGATCGCGCGCTTTCCAGTCGACGTCGATCGTCGAAGCGAGGATGCGGATGTCCATATAAGTCAATTTCAAATTGAATTTTTCATTGACCTGATTCTGCAAGTCGCTCAACTTCTCGCCACTGGCAAGTTGTTGCGCCATAAAGGATTTGATTTCGTTTTCCAATGCTTTGTCCATCATATTTTCACCTGCGTTTTCTGCCTTTTCTGGCGGAACTTTCGTGTTGCCGGATCACGACTTTTTTGGGTCGCGCCCTGAATTCAAGCAAAACGGGGATCCCGTTGAGATCAAAGGCGTTGCGGATCTGTTTCTGCAAATACGTCGCGTAATTGTCGGCGACGAGATTCATCCGGTTGACGAAAAGCCGGATCTTCGGAGGCCGCATCGCCACCAGGGAAGCGTAATACACTTTGAGCGAAGCGTTGCCGATCACGGGGGGCGCGTTGCGCTCCATGGCATCCCCGATCACGCGGTTCAGAACGCCCGTCGTGATCTCGGTGTCAAGTTGCTCCATCACTTCGGCGATGCGCCCCGTCAGCCGGTCGAGCATCTGATGATTTTTTGCGCTGATGAATTCGGCGGGAGCATAGCTCAGATTGGGCAATTCCGAACGCAATTCCGTCTGCATTTCTTTCATCGAAACGCCGGGACGCAGGTCGATCTTGTTGACGGCAAGCACACACGCCTTGCCCGCCTTTTCGATCAATCCCGCGATGCGGCGATCCTGCGCCGTGATCGCATCGGCGCCCGCTTCGAGCACCATCACGACGAGATCGGCGCGCTCGATCGCGCTTTTGGCGCGCATCACGCTGAAAAGTTCGACGACGGTATCCACCTTTGCCGTCTTGCGCAATCCTGCGGTATCGACCAGCACGGCGGGATGATCGACGCCGTTGTACTTCAAATTGAAATCGACGTCGACCGCATCGCGCGTCGTGCCGGCGATGGGACTGGTCATCAGCCGCTGATCGCCGATCAGCGCGTTGACAAGCGACGATTTGCCGACGTTGGGACGCCCGACGATCGCGATGCGGATCTTCGACGGCTCCTCCTCGCCGGAGTAATCCTTGGCGGGGCAAAGCGCGAGCGCATCGTGCAAAAGCGCATTGATGCCGCCTTTGTGCAGCGAGCAGACGGGATAGATTTTGGAAAAGCCGAGACGCGTGAATTCCGCCGCATCGTTTTTCAATTCGTCGCTGTCGCACTTGTTGGCGGCGAAAAGGATCTTTTTGCCGGATGCGCGCAATCTTTGAGCGACGTCGACGTCGAGCGGCGTCACGCCCGCCTGGGCATCGGCGACCATGATCAGAAGATCGGCGTTTTCCACCGCGGCGGAAACCTGTTCGGCGATGCCGCTGTCCCACATATCGATGTTGCGCTTGCCTTTCATCTCGCCGAGACCGCCGGTATCGACCAGAGTGAATTTGCGCTCCTCGAAACGCCCCGACGCGGAAACGCGGTCGCGGGTGACGCCGCTCATCTCGTGGACGATCGCAAAACGTCGACCGATGATCGCGTTGAAAAGCGACGATTTACCGACGTTGGGACGCCCGACGATCGCGATGACGGGACACCGTTTCAAGGGGGTGAAATTTTCTTTTTCGCTCATTATATTTCTCAACAGTATTGGTTGATCTCGTCGCGGAGTTTTTTCGCCGCTTCGCGGGGATCGGCGGCAAAAATGATGCCGCGCGAGGAATTGATCATCAGTTTCGCGCCGTTGACCGCGCCGTGCGTCACCACCGCCTTGACGTCGCCGCCCTGCGCCCCGATACCGGGGACGAGGAAAGGCAGTTCCGGGCAAAGTTCACGCAAAATGCGCAGTTCTTCGGGATAGGTCGCACCGACGACGAGCGCGGCGTTGCCGTTGTAGTTCCACTGGTCGCGCACCAATTTTGCGACGTGCTGATAAAGCGGCATCCCGTCGCAGACGAGATTCTGCAAATCGCCGGAATGCGGATTGGAGGTGCGACAGAGGATGATGACGCCCTTGTCGGCGTAATCGAGGAAAGGCTTCACCGCGTCGAAGCCCATATAGGCGTTGACGGTAACGGCGTCCGCCTGATAACGTTCAAAGGCCTCGCGCGCATACTGCTCGGCGGTGGAACCGATATCGCCGCGCTTGACGTCGAGGATGACGGGGATGCCGGGCGCGTTTTGGTGGATGTAGTCGATCGTCATTTTCAACTCGTCGTCGCGGTTGGCTCCGGCGTAATACGCCGCCTGCGGCTTGTAGCACGAAACGAGGTCGCGCGTCGCATCGACGATGGATTTGTTGAACTCGAAAAACGCTTTTTCTTTTTGCTGAAATTCCGCCGGAAGTTTCGCGAATGCGGGGTCGAGACCGACGCAAAGCATCGAATGATTTTTTTGCATGGCATTTGCCAGCATTTCCATAAAAGCCGCCATTTTATTCTCCTTTCTGCGCCGGAAGTTCCGGCAATGAACGTATGATACCGGTCGGCGGCACGGCAGCGAGCAAGCCGAGTTGCGCCTCCTTGAAATTGATCCGCGTCCGCCAGCCGGGTCCCTCGATCAGGATCTGCTCGGCGTAGTAGAGATCATCTTTTTTGGTGAAACCGGAAACTTCCAGCAACCGGTACGATTTTTCCTCGCCTTTGTGAAAAAATTCCGCTTGAAGCGGGAAAGCGTATTCCTTGGAAAAAGCGACCTGCACCGTGTCGCCGGGGTGATCGGGGACGGCAAAGCGCACCACGCGGCAGGGCACGATGCCGCCGACCAGAGTTCCCTCTATTTCCTTTTCCACGGGGTAATGGATGAATCCGAGCGTAAGGTCGGAAACCTGCAACCCCACCCGGTCAAAGAGCGCGGTCGAAGTTTTCCCCTGCGGGATCACCGTCGAAACCCCCGTCGTATGCGATTGCCCGACAAGACACGCTTCGCGCTGATCGAGGATCAGCTGTCCGCTCGATTTTTCGGGACGGATCATCACGCCGAAATAGATCGGCATTTCCAGGCTTTTTTCGCCCCGGCGGCGGTGCTGCAAGGTGCCGTCAAGCATCGCATAAGTGCTTATCGTGTTACCGTGACGCGCCCGGTCGAGAAACGCGTCAAGCGTTTCCTCCTCCGCCGTCAAAGTGCCGAAAACGAACAATAGAAGCAGGAGATATACAAGTTTTTTCACTTCTTTTTCCTTTTTGCCGTTTTGATTTTTGCCGATTTTTCCTCCGCGAAGACCAATTTCAACGCGTCGCGGTAATCCGCCGCGAAGTGAAACGAAAGTTTCGCGCGTACTTCCTCCGGAAGTTCCTCATAGTCTTTGCGGTTCTCCTCGGGCATAATGATCTCGCGGATCCCGGCGCGGAGCGCGGCGACCATTTTTTCGCGGATGCCGCCGACCGCCGTCACTTTGCCGTGCAACGTGATCTCGCCCGTCATCGCGAAATCGGGTTTCAGCGGCATCCTGCGCACAAGCGACAAGATCGCCATCGTCATCGTGATGCCGGCGGAGGGGCCGTCTTTGGGCGTCGCGCCGTCGGGAACGTGCAAATGAAAGTCGTTTTCAAAGAAATACTGCGCGTCGACGCCGAAATCCGGCGCGATGCCCCGCACGACGGAAAAAGCGGTCTCCGCCGATTCCTGCATCACCTTGCCGAGACTGCCGGTCAGTTTCAGATTGCCTTTGCCTCCCGGGATCGCGGCGACTTCGATCGGCAGAATGACGCCGCCCGCCCCCGTCCACGCAAGACCGACCGCCCTGCCCGGCTCGCGGAAGTTTTCCGCCTTGTCAAGCAGAAATTTACGCGCGCCGAGAAGTTCGCTGACGAGCGCGCGATCGACCTTGACCGCGCTCTCTTTGGACTGTTCTCCGTCGACGATGCGGCAGGCGATACGGCGGCAGACCTGCGCGATGGCGCGCTCCAAATTGCGCATGCCCGCTTCCAGCGTGTAATAGTTTATCACCTCGTCGATCGCTGGCAAAAGGAAATGGACTCTTTGAGGATCAAGCCCGCACGCTTCGATCTGGCGCGGCACGAGATAACGGCGCGCGATCTCACGTTTTTCCAGCACCGTGTAACCGGGCAGACGGATGATCTCCATACGGTCGCGCAACGGAGCGGGGATATCCTCCTCGACGTTGGCGGTCGCGATGAAAAAGACTTTGGAAAGATCGTAGTCCAATTCCAGATAATTGTCGTTGAAAGCGTTGTTCTGCGCGGGATCAAGCACTTCAAGCAGCGCCGATGCGGGGTCGCCGCGGAAATCGTGCGCCAGTTTGTCGATCTCGTCGAACATAAACACCGGATTGTTGCTCCCCGCGCGTTTCAGATTCTGCAAGATCCTGCCCGGCATCGCGCCGACGTAGGTGCGGCGGTGACCGCGGATTTCCGCTTCGTCGCGCACGCCGCCGAGCGACATACGGATGAATTTGCGGTTCATCGCCCGGGCGATCGACTTGCCGAGCGAAGTCTTGCCGACGCCCGGCGGTCCGATCAGACAGAGGATCGGAGCCTTTTTGTCGGGATCTTCGCGGCGCAACTGCAAGACGGCGAGATATTCCAGAATACGCTTTTTGACGTCTTCCAAGCCGTAGTGGTCTTCGTCGAGGACGAGCCGTGCGGTGCGGCAGTCAAGACAATCCTCGGTCGTCACGCGCCACGGCAGGTCGAGCACCCAGGAAATGTAGGTATAACTGATGTGATACTCCGGCGAGGAAGTCGGCAGAAGTCCGAGGCGGGAAAGTTCTTTTTCCACCACCTTTTTCGCCGCATCGGGCAAATCGGTCGTTTTGAGCCGGTTTTCGATCTCGACGATATCGGGATTGCGGGATTCGAGCCCCAGTTCCTGCTGGATCGTCCGCAACTGCTCGCGCAGATAAAAGTCACGCTGGGATTCGCTGACCGCCTCGTGGACTTCGCTCTGAATTTTGATGCCGAGTTTGGTGATCTCGATCTCGCGTGTCAGGAGGATGTTGAGCAATTCCAGACGGCGCGAAACCGATGCCGTCAGGAGCAGCAGGAATTTTTCGGCAAGCCGGAAGTTGAGTTCATCGGAAATCAAATCCGCCGCGCGTCCGGCATCCGTCGAATTGAGTACCGTGACCTGCAATTCCTCGGGGACGTTGGGCGTCAGCGTGAGCAACTCCTGAAAGAGCATCTGGACGCTTTTGAAACGCCCCGCCGCGACCTTGGCGTCATCGTTCGCCGTTTCGTTGATATGATTGTAGCGGATCTGCAACACGCCCTTGCCGTCGCGGAACATCGTGTCGAAACTGATCCGGCGCACACCGCGCAAAACGACCCGCGTCGAACCGTCGGGGAATTCCATTTTTTTGACGATGCGCGCCAATACGCCAGTCGCCGTATGGGCGTGCCCCTCGAACTCGAAAACCCGGAATTCATAACGGTCGGGTACGGTTTCCAGTTGTTCGCGGAGCGGCAGTTCCGGAAAGATCGCCAGCAAGCGGTCGCTCTGCAAGGCGTTTTCCACCGCCGTCATCGCCTCGCCGCCCTCGACGGCGACGGGAGTCAATCCGTGCGGAAAAATGATGGGATCGCTCAATTCAAAATAGACGGCGACACCGCCGTTGGTCGGCATTTTGCCGACGGTTATCGAAGAAGAATCCGCCATATTCAAAAAAACCTTAAATTTCAAGATGGATATATTCAATCGTATATAATATAACCTCTGCGCACGCGAAAAGCAACAGAAAAATCATACCAAGTCCCATAATCATCGCAAAAGAAAACGAAAAAAAAGAATTCCCGGCGTACAGGTTGCATTTTTCGCCTGACGGAGATATGTTAAAACATACAACTCAAAACCGAGGTGGATGATGACGAAGTGGATTTGGGCGGACGATGCCGTTTTACCGCACAGTTTAGCGTATTTCCGGAAAAAATTCCAAGTAAAAGCTCCGGGAAATTACCGTTTCCGGATCAGCGCCGAGAGCAATTACGTCGCTTTCTGCGACGGCGGGGAGTTTTTGAGAGGGCAATACTCCGATTACCCCGAACGCAAAAGTTTTACCGAAAAAGAGTTGTTTCTGACGCCGGGAGAACACCTCCTCGCCGTTGAAGTCTACTACTGCGGCAGCGATTTTCAAAGTTGCTGGCCGTCAAAAACGCCGGGACTTTGGTGCGAGTTGTCCGGTCTCGTCGCCAGCGACGCGACGTGGAAAGCGAAATTGTCCCCCGCCCTTTTGCGCGACCGGATCGACGCGGTCGATCCGCAAGTCGGTTTTTCCGTCGGCTTCGACGCGCGGCAAATGGAAAATTTCACCGATGTTTCCTTTGACGACCGCGATTGGAAAAATGCCGTCGTCTCCGACAAAAATCCGGAAATGTTCCCCCGTCCCGTCCCCGTGATGCGGCAAAATAAAATCAAGGCGGTCTGCATTGAAAAAGGCCTGCTTCAACGCGATATTGCCGATGGTCAAAGTTATGCCGCATCAATGGCGCAAGATACCCTCCGCGTCGAGCGGGGCAACGGATTTTTTCTGATTTTCGACCTCGGTTGTGAGCGCACCGGGATCATCGAATTGAGTTGCGACGCTCCCGCCGGGATCGTCATCGACTTTTCGCACGGCGAGCACCTCGCCGACAAAAAAGTGCGCTGCCGCATCGGCGAACGCAACTTCGCCGACCGCTACATCACCAGAAACGGCAAACAGAAATATCAACTCTTCCGCCGCGTCGGCGCGCGTTACGTCGAGTTGCATATCCTTGCAAATGAAAACCTTGTAAAGGACGTTTCCCTTGACTTCATCGAGGAAACGCTCCCCCTGCCCCCCGCGGCGAAGCAAATCTGCCGCGATGCCGGGATCATGAAAATGCTCGACAACAGCCGGCGCACGCTGATCTGCTGCATGCACGAGCATTACGAGGACTGTCCCTGGCGCGAGCAATCGCTTTACGCCTACGACACGCGCAATCAGATGCTTTTCGGCTACTACCTTTTCGGCAATTACGACTACGCCGCATACAACTGGAAACTTTTTGCCGACGGATTGCGTCCGGACGGGATGCTCCGGCTCAACGCGCCGAGCAAAGTAGGGCCGCCGATCGTCAGTTTCGCCATTGCCTACTGTACGGCGATCTACGAGCACGAACTCTTTTCCGGAAACCGCAAAATGGCGGATTTTTCCCTTGGAGCCGCGCGGCGCATCGCGAAATTCTGCATGCAAAACCGGGACGAAAACACAGGGCTGTATCTCACGCCCTCCGGCGACGGCATCTGGCATTTTTACGAGTGGCGCGACGGTCTTGACGGCGGCAACGGCGACGGATTGGATTTTTCCCAGCTCGGCGGCGCGCCGCGAATGGAGTCGATCTATAATCTCTACCTGATCGAAATGCTGGAAAACCTCGCCAAGTCCACCCGCGATGAAACATTTCAGCGCGAAGCCGATCTGCAACGCGAAGCCGTGCGCAACGTCTTTTACGACAAGGAGAAACGACTTTTGCGTACCCGGCTCGACAGCGATCAGTTTCACGCGACGACGCAGGCTCTCGGCATCGTGCTCGGAATCGTACCGGAAAATGATGTGCCGCAACTACTTACGCGTATTCTCAATGACGAATTCATCTCCATATCGCTGAGTGCTTTGCATTATCTTGTCCGCGCGTTGATGCGGCAGGGCGGCGACTTCGTTTGCCGCGCCGAAGAATTGGTGCAAAAAAAATATCTTCCGATGACGCGGGGCGATGCGACGACGATGTGGGAAACGGAGGACGGCGAAGCCGCCTTTGAAAACGCGGGAAGTCTCTGTCACGGATGGAGCGCGCTTCCCGTATGGTTTTTCAGCCGCTACGTCCTCGGTATTGAACCGCTTTCACTTGGGTTCGCCGATTTTGCGGTCGACATCGCGCGCTTTTCAAAACTCGGCGATATCGAGGGCGAAGTCGTCACGCCGCACGGCAAAATAGAGGTCTCCTACGATGCCGACGGCAAAAAACTTCTGCTTCGCCACCCCGCGAAAACGACGCCGTACCTTTCGGAACGCACCCGAAGCAACTTTGCCGCGATCGAAATACGCTCTTTTTAGCGGGATGCGCTATCTCGCGTAGCGTTTCATCTGCTCCAAAGATTCCAGAATGTTTTGCCGGGGCAATTTGCCGGGAACTTTTTTACCGTCCATATCGTAGAAACGGCTCGCTCCGCTTTGCGTGATGTCCAAAATTTTTCCGTCGACCAGTATTCCCCGGTTGAGATAACTGGAAAGGACGACCGTACCGCGGTCGGACGGGTCAAAAAGATCTTTTCCGGTCGAAAAATCGGAGGCCGGATTTTCACATCCCATCGCCCGGAGCAAGGTGACCGGCACATCCATATGCGTCGTCACGTGAGAAAAGACGCCCTTTTTGCCCGGAATGCCCCAAATGACCATCGGAGTTTGAATTTGATATCGGGTATAATTGCTGTTGTGCGCCCAGCTGTTGGTGCGCGTTTCGTTGGCTTCCTGTCCGTGATCGCTGGTCAGGATGACGATGGTATCCTGCAATGCGCCCATTTCGGAAACTTTCTGCATGCAATCATCCAGAATAAAATCCATCCAGTTGGAGCAATTCCGGTAAAGATTGAGTACGCGCCCCGGCAAAGTGGGGTCGCTGTTGTTCAAAGTCATATAATTCATCGTATCGATGTCCGTGGGGAAACGCTTGGGATAGTTTTTCGGCATAAAGTTCGCGTGAATGGCATCCAGAAACAACACGGCGAAATAAGGCGATTTGGAATTTTTCTGATGCTGCGACAGAAACGAAAGCATATCCTGGATCGTGCTTTGATCCCGCGAAGTGGAACCGCCGCCCCGGGGCGACAAGCGAAGATCGGGCACGTTGCAGAAAACGGTCTGATGCAATTCGGGATTGGTCAGCAACGTGCTGGAATAAATTCCGATCTCATAGCCCGCGGCTTTCGCCGCCTGCATCACGGCGGAGGGCGTATTGGATTTCAACGCCGCATTCCAATAAGTACCGGGGATCCCGTAAAAGAGCGTGAACATCCCCGTCCGCGTGCAATTTCCGCCGCTGTAATGGTGAAGAAAACGCGCACCGTCAACCTCCGCGCGGTGAAACATTTTGGGCATCACTTCCGCATTGAAGCAATCGGCGCGGAGAGAATCCACCACGATCATCAGCACATTGGGACGCTTCTCTGCCGAAAAACGCAACGGCGACAACGGATAACGCAATGCGCCCGCTTTCACGTTCATCAGGAGGGATTGATTTTCCCGGACAACTCCGTGCTTTTTCAAGAGATCGTTGGCGGTCAATCCGAAAAAGAAAGGAACCGACTCCGTCCGGATCATATAGGTGTTGCGGTTATGATAGAAAACAAAAACGTTCCACACCTGAAACACCAAAAAGTTGACGACCGCGATGACAAAGATCGTCAACAGCGTTTTCGGGAAATACAGTTTATGGCTCGCCCACCAGAGAAAGATCTCGATCCCCGCCGCGGCGAGAATGCCGAGCGCGCCGACAATGTACATAAACAAGGGGAAAGTAACCAGTTCCGCCCCTGCCGGAGAGAGAAAAAGTGCCACCATCGGCATATTGATATGGAATTTCCACTGCAAAAAAACGCCGGTATCAAAAATCAGCAGCAAAAAAATCAGCCACCCGGAAATCAGCGAAAAAACGACGGAAAAGCGTTTTCCGAAAAAGCGCAGGAGCATCCAGATGACTGCGACTCCGGCAAAGACGCTTCCGTAGTGGGCAAGCCAGAGCATCAGTGAAAAGAGGGCTTCCCTGATATGAAAATCAAGTTGCAGTACCCGCAGGCAAAGATACTGACAGACGCCGGCAATCAGCAAGTGAAAAAACGCGAAAACCGCAAGCTGGACACAATCTTTCCCGTAATCCTGCCACGAAAAACGGCGCGGTGAATTTTTTGTACTCATAAAAACCTCTTTTTCTTAAATCATTTTGAGCAACGCATCGCCGCCCGTCATCCCGATTTGGACACCGCGTTGCGCGGCGGCGGCGGAAACTTTTTTGACTTCGGCACGGAGCATGTCGTCGTAGTTTTTGACGCCGCTCACCACGGCGAGCGCATCGCCGATCTTGTCGGCGGTCTCGACGGCAAAGTAACCGCAACCGAGCATCCCGTGAGATGCCAGGATCAGCAGGACGGAACCGTGTTCCGTCGGAATGGTACAAGCGTTGAAAGGAATCCCCTGATACGTCAATGTGTCCATAAAAAATCCTTTATTTTTCCGGCAGAGCCGGTTCTTCGCTAAAAGTTGCAACGAGATTGGGCGTCATTTCCCGGAGTTCCGGAAGATCGACGACGGACAGGATGTCAAACGGCATCACCGACTGCGGATAAAGCGTGTATTCCTTTTCCGCCATACCGCGCCACGAATCGGGCGCGTCGATCAGTTCCACCCCCGTGATTTTATCCTGCAAAAGAAATGCCGCGACAAGCGCGGGGACGCTCCCTATGCCGCGAGCTTTGAGGTAGATTTTTTCCGCACCTGCCTGACGGAGCAAGGCGACGGCGCCGAGGATGTCGCGCACCTTGCCGCCGAAAAGCGATTTGCCCGTCATCAATCCGAGCGCGTCGTAATGATAATCCGCCTGATAGGGGGCGAAAAAGCGGCGGTCGATCTGATTTGCGCCCGACGGAGCAAACGCCCCTGCCCCGCGCATATCCAGCCCCCATATCTGCAACGGTGTTTTGCCGACTTCCAACGGCAATTCCTCTGCCGCCGCGAGATGCGGGATATAAAGTATCACTTCTTTGGCAACGGGCAAATGATAATTGCCGTTCCACGCGGGGTAATAGAGCATACTCATCACACGGCCTTTTTCCGTTTCCAATGCGAAGCGGGAAAGGTACATTTTATCATCCGCCGTCGGGAGGACGCGCAAAACGCGGTATTCCGGCACGGCGTCAAGGAAAGATATCTGCAACGCTTCGCGCAACTTTGCCGCCACGATCTTTTGAGAAAGTTCTCTTTTTTCCGCCGGAAGCATCGAAAAAATCATCGCGTGGAGACTTTTCGCCCCCGGCAAACGGCTGACTTTCCCCTCCGGCGCGGCGTTGAGAGCCGCAGGAGGAGGCAACGGCAGATCCGCAGGTTCCTGAAATCTGGTTTTATCACCTGACACCTTGTCGCGCAAAAAGTTGTACATCGCGTTGCGGTTTTCCGCCGAAAAGCCGTGCTCAGCAGGACCGATGAAAAGCGCGGCATTCTCCTCTTTGCCGAGCAGGGTGTAAATTTTCCGCACTTCGGAAAAACTTTCACGCGTGCCGCGCGCATCGAAAAAGTCCTTTTTCTGCCCCATGATCAATACGGGAGCGGGCGCGCGGGCGATCAGAAGATCCGCCATTTCGATGCCGTTTTGCAAAATGCCGGGGATGATCTGCTCGGCGTCGACGGGGAGTTCGTTTTCGATATTGCGTCGCCACGTCGTGATGTAGCAACTCGGCGCGATGATTTTCACCCGGTCGTCGAGCGCACCGACAAAGGAAGCCATCGTGCCGCCGCCGGAATTTCCCGTGACGGCAAGTTGCGACAGATCCGCCTCCGGCACGGTTTCAAGGTAGTCGATCCCGCGGATAAGATCCCAGACGCGCCACGCACCGAGCGTTTCTCCGAGAAGAAACAACTGTTTGCCGCGCATATTGTGTTCGCCGCTTGATGTCAGCGGAATGACTTGTTTGACATTGGCAAATTGAAGTCTTTCCCCCTGCGAAACGGGATCGACCGCCAACACGGCAAAGCCGAGTTTCGCGAGCGTCACGCAACAACGCAAATAAGTTTCGCTTTTGCGACCGTCGGCAGAATGTCCGACTGTGAACAAAACCGCCGGGAACTTCCCTTTTCTGTCCGGCAGAAAAAGCGTCGCCGTCACCGGATAATCCGGGCGGCTGTAATAAAGGATATTGCGCGCCACAACTTCGTCTTTGCGGTAAACGGAGATGACTTTGGCATTCAACGGCGATTTTGCTTGCGGAAACGTGAATTTCGAGCGGATGACGCCGCGAACGTATTCCACATATTGCCGCGCCGATTTTTCATCCCGGATCGCGGCAAGACGCGCTTGCCGCAACTCGGAATTTTTACGGGCGGCATCGACGAAATGATCCTGCAATGCGTTGCCGAAAGCACTCCGGCTCAAATCAGCTTCGGAAACATTTCCGGCAAGCGTCATCACCGGCAACACCGCAAAAGCGCAAAGAAATGATTTCGTTTTTTTCATAGTTGCCCCATCAGGCAATGAGTCTTCGCTTACTCCGCTTCCAACAAGATGGCGACGCTTTGGAAATCTTTGATCCCGGCGAAACTGAGGAAACTTCCATCCAGTTGCAAGGCGATGTTTTCCGCGCCGAAAAGGTGTTTGATCTTCCATTTGCCCGGTAATTCGGCGGCGAATTCCGACGGCGCATTTTCAAAACTGTGGAGAACGGCAAGACATTGCGTCGCGTTGCGACGGGTGAAAAGCTGAATTCCCTGCGGGGCAAGCCAGGCGGGGGAGATATCGCGGAAAAGACGGTTGTCGCCCTCTTTTAAGACCGGCACGGCGGCACGGTAGAAATCACACGCCTCCTCGACGATCAGCTTTTGCGCTTCCGACAGAGGAGCGAGGTCGCCGGAAAGGCAGAGCCTCCCCATAAAGCCCGCCGCGAGCGAGTAACGCAAACGGTCATCGCTGTCCTCGGGGTGAAGCACCGCCCATATCTGATTTTTGCGGACAGGGATAAGACTTGCCGTATTGGCGGCGATGATCGGAATTTCGACGCCCTCGTGCGCATCGGAAAAACTCGCCATCGAACTCAAACGCATCCACGCGCTCGAAAGGCGGTGGCCGCCGGAAGCGCAGATCTCCAAAACGAGTTCCGGCAACGCTTCCGAGATCATCTTGAAAAACTTTTCGACGCCGAGGGTGTGCTGACGCAGTCCCTCGCCTTTGGATTCCGCGCCGTCACAGCCGTAACCGGTCGGCGAATTGTAATCGACTTTCATATAACCGATATCGTTTTCTTTCAAAAAGGCGATCACTTTTTCGGCGAGATAGTCGATGACTTCCTGCTTGCGGAAATCGAGAAAGCCGCGGATACCCGTGCGCAGACGCTTGCCGTCGAATTGCAAAAACCATTCCGGTTTTTCCTGATAAAGTTTACTGCTGTCAACGGCGTTTTCAAACTCGAACCAGATGCCGGGAATGTAGCCTTTGGCGCGAATTTCGGCGACAAAGGCTTTCAGCCCCTGCGGATACTGATCGGGCACGACCACCCAGTCGCCGATGCCGTAGCCGTCCTTGCGGAACCAGCCGTCGTCCATCACGAAATAGCGGATCGGGTAGCGTTTGAGCATATCGGCGATCGGCAGCAGATAAGGCGGATAAGGTTTGCCCCACGTCGTGCACCAGTCGTTGAACATAATGGGCAAGTCTTCCTCGCTCTTTTTGACTTCGCCCTGCCCGAAACCGACGAGGCGGTTCTGCACATCCTCGACGTCGCCCGCGACGACGGTCACCGCCGCCGCGACCGATTCCAAAGTCTCGCCGGGGGCGAGGATTTTTTTCCAGTGTCCAAATTCACGGTCGGGAATGCCGCCGGAAAGATTGAGGCTGTCGAGCGTACGGCTGACTTCCATTTGCCACGAACTCAAACTGTCGATCACCGCGCCCCACGCGACGCCGGATTTTTCGTCGATCAGTGCCGTCTGCGGGAAAAAATCGCGCACCGGCGTCATACCGAGTTCGCCGAAACGCAAATTGCGCTGACAAAAGCCCGCCCAGGAACGCTCCAAGCCGAGTTCTTCGGCGCGTTGCACATCGAGTCTGCCCTCCGCGCTCCAATTGCTCCGCCAGCGCGCGATTTTGTACGCGCCGGGACCGTCGTCCGGCTGAAACGGAGAAAGTCCGCCGAGCGAAAAGGAGGCGAGATATTCGAGTGTGATATCCTCTTTTCCGCAGTTTTCGACCGACGTCGAAACAGTGACGAAACGGTCGCCCTCGCGGTAGCGGACGCTCTGCCTCGCGACGATGCCGCGCGGGTCGCGCATCACCAATTGTACGCCGTCGGGAAGATCGCAAATTTCATATTCTTTTAACTGCTCGACGCTTTCGCTGTTGCGCATCGAACTTCCGGCGGCGTAGAGCCACGCATTGGCATCGCCGGAAATCTTGTACTGGATCGCATTTTCAGGACGCGCCGCCAAGAACTCCATATTCCATATTTTATGAAGCACCTTGCAGGCGACGGTATCGTTGGTGTCGCGGCGGTGAGAGGCGATTTTTTTCTCCATCGCCGCCGGGATCAGTTGAAATTCGATGCGTTTGCCCGCGCCGACCGTCGGTTGAGCGACGTCGCCCGTTTCCTCGTACCACAGTGCGAGCATATCGCCGAAAAGTTGTTTTTTGACCAAAGTAAGCATTTTTGTTTCTCCCTTATCGTGCCTGTGACATATTATACAACCGCCACACCAAAAAGGCAAGAGTTTCTCTATAAAAATCAAATTTTTCCCGACCTCGACTTGAAAAAAAAGAAAAAATAATTTATAGTAAGGAAATCAACCTTATGAATTAAAACACCTGAAAGTGCTATGCTTAAAAAAAGTAAAATCATACGGTCTTTTTCCGTCTTATTCTGTTTTGTTCTCTTCTGCGGATGCAATTCATCGCCTTCGATGGTGGAAATCGCCAATTATCCGGAAGATAAGGATGGTGCTGTCTCATTATTGCTGTCAACGTATGCCGGCAATGAAAAGGATGTCATTTGGTTTCTGAATTACCTGAACAACGAAAACATCAAATGCAGTTTGAGTATTTATGATACGGCTATCGATAACTTTGCAAACAAAACAAGTGCAGAGACATCAGAATCATATTTCCGCAATTTGAAGAATATCATTAAACAAGGACATGAACTTGTTTTGAGAATTGATTATTCAGCGGAATGTAATGGTGACGCATTGTTGAATAAAGTAACGCGATGCCATGATATTCTGAAAGAAAAAAAACGGATATGATTTATATATTGTTCATTTGGGAAGTTATGAAAAATATCCGATGTCAGTTCTGCAAGCATTGGAAAAACGAGAATATATTGTTGATACACATACCTATTGGATGGCTTTGCTGACGGATAAAGATGCGGAAAAACATCAGGGATTCAATGCCGAAAATGAAAGAAGGTCCTACCTTTGGGTCGTCACATTGAAGACTTTAAAAGACAATATGCTGATAGCCAAAAAGAGGATCGCGGACATAAAGGCTCGAAATATTTATTTAGGTCCAGTCGGGATTTTGGAAAAATATCGACGGGCACAAGTAAACGCATGGATTGAATACAACCAAAAGGATTTCAAACTTCATACTCAATCCCCCCTGTGGGTCAGAATAACAGAAGGTAAAAATCGTTATTGCAAGGAGATCGGTTGTGACAATCAGCCGATTCCCCCGCAAAAAGCTTGTCCTTTCTTTGAAGACACATATCTGCGTTATGTGAAAACGGCAACATATCCCGGCAATCAGCAGGGAAATATAACGTTGACGATAGATGATACGTCAACTTCCGTTTTGGACACGTGGGGACCGCTTTTCGAGGAGAAAAAAATCCCGGCGACTTTCTTTTTGCATTTCAGCAGTCCTTTGCTGAAAAAACACGCTGATTACGCCATTCTGCAAAAAACCGGAATGGAAATCGGATGTCATTCTTTTTCTCACAGGAAACGCTGGGGGCATTTGCCGCCTGAAACAATCAGCGACGAAATGACAAGATGTCAGGATTTAGCGGCAAAATATGATTTCGATCTCACGTCTTTTTGTTATCCGGGCAACGATTACACATATTCTGCGGAGCAAATAATTTATTCTTTCTTCCCCTGGCAGGTAAATTTCGACCGACACATCGTAATCCCTGATAATGTGAATACGGAATCATACATTTGGCTGTTATTGCATACCAACAATAATTATATTGATATGTTACATCTCCCAATATGGAGAGGACAAAATTTTTACGAATGTTATAAAAATATCATAGAGTATTCGCAAACCAAAAAACTGCCAATCAGTTTTGCCACCTTTCATAACAACAGATTATATGAATATGAGCGAAACTCCGTAAAAATACATATTCAAAAAAGTTCTGCGACAGAATTGATTTTTTCTTTATCCGAACCGGGCTCATATTTGTCAAATTACAAAAACATTAAATTGATACCATTGACTATGGTCGTTTATTTACGTGATAATGAAAAGGTCGATCAAGTTTTGCTGAATGGAAAGAATACGGCGTTTGAGATCAATGGCAGGCAAGTTTATTTCGATGCCGCACCGGGAACCTTGGTGAAAATAAAATACAGCCGTTAGACTTGTTTGGCAACATCAAAAACAAATGCGCGCAAAACATCAGACGTTACTTGATCCGACTTCTTAATTTGGCGCAGTTTCCGCAGTTGTCGTGATGCAGCAGCAAGGCGGGGTCGGCGGCGAGGTATTTTTGCATCGCCCGGGCAAGTTCTCCTGCGTTGAAAACCATGACGGCACTTTCCCCGATCTTTGCCGTATGAACGATGCCGTCGGCAACCAGTTTTTGAAAGTATTTTGCCTCTTTGCCGAGGTGGTACCAGTTGCCGCGACAGCCGCCGGGATAATGGATCTCCGCCACTTTGCCGACGCCTTTGACGCGGACGACGATGCTTTCCATATAAGTTGTGTACCACGCTTCACACGCGTGCAAAAAGGTATTGGAATCAACGGCGTTTTCGCCGACCAGTAAAATTTTGCCGTTGCCGTCGCGCAGTTTCGCCCACGGCCCGTCGGGCGCAAAACAATCATAGGGATCTTGCTGGGCGATGAAATGTGCCGCATTTCGCCCCCAAGCGAGGACGGAATGAGTGGGGTTTGCGCTTCGCAAAACGCCCGGCATTTTCCAAAAGGTACGCGGCATAACGCCGATCCATTCGACGATCGGGGTCGTATCGGGATCAAACTCGAAATCGCCGGGAGAATCGGCGGTATTGCTCAATGCGGGCATCGCGAGAATGCCCCCCTCCCCGACGGCTTGCTGCAAAGCGGCGATCACGGTCGGCGCGCCGCCGCTGACACGACCGAGCGAAGATAAACTTGCGTGAAGCATCACCCAATCGTT
This sequence comes from Victivallaceae bacterium, assembly GCA_016292515.1. Classification (GTDB taxonomy): domain Bacteria; phylum Verrucomicrobiota; class Lentisphaeria; order Victivallales; family Victivallaceae; genus UBA1784. The sequence continues at coordinate 28,002 of JAEDIJ010000007.1, read as the reverse complement.
TTCTTTCACCCCCGCCGCGCGAAAACCAGAAAACAATGCGTTTTCGTCAAGTTCGGGGACTTCGACCTGTTTTATTTTGTTTTCCGCAAGAAGCAAGGCGGCTTGTTTTTGCAGATCAAAGCGTACTTTATCCAGCAAATCAGGCGTTTCCTCCGGCAAAAAGGGCAGTTCTGCCCAGGCGTCGAGCGCGATCTCATCGAGCGTCTTTTTGCCGTCAAACGGCGCGACGCCGCAATAGACGGGGGAATCTTTTTCCTTTTGGATCGCGGCAACTTCGCCGAGCAGCGTCAACGCGGCGGCAAAGATGTTGGCGGCGCGCCCCATCCATTCACGGTATTCCCACGCCGAAGCGGCATTTTTCCTCAAACGGCGGTATTCGATGTCGCGCCGCCGAAGCAAACGCGCCGCGCGCATTTTTTTCGCTTCACCGCCAAGCGCGGAAACTTGCACGGCATCCAGGCAGAGTGCGGAAATTTCCGCAAGCTGATCCGGTAAATCCATCTTTTTCTCCTTTGACTTTCTTTTACAATAGCATTTTTTGCCAGAAATTCCACTTGTTTTTTGCATTTTTTCTTTCACAGGCTATATTAAGGATCTATATCTCATAAAAACAGGCAAAACGTATAGATATATAAGGAATTTATCTATGCAACTCTCGGAATCCATCGTTTTCGTCATTTATCTCGCCTTTATGTTGAGTATCGGCATCTACTTCTTTTTCCGCGACCGCAACGGCGGCGAAAAGACCTATTTCCTCGGCGACCGAAAAATGGGCGCGTGGGTCGGTGCGCTCTCGGCAGGCGCCTCCGATATGAGCGCGTGGGTGCTGATGGGCTTGCCGACCGCGATTTACGCCGCCGGACTCGGAGAAGTCTGGATCTCGGCGGGACTTGCGCTCGGCTACGCGTGCAGCTGGATCTTTGAAGCGCCGCGTCTTCGCAGTTTTTCGGTGGTCGCGGGCGATGCGATCACGATCCCGCAGTATCTTTCCAACCGTTTTCTTTCCAAATCCAAAAGTTTGCAGGTCATCTGCGCGCTGGTTTTCCTTTTTGCCTACACGATCTACACCGCGTCGAGCATCAAGGCGTGCGGGATCCTCTTTCACAAGGTGATCGGCATCGAAACCTTGACCGCGATGTACGTTTCCGTTTTCATCATCGTCGGCTACACCTTTCTGGGCGGTTTTTCCGCCGTCTGCTGGACGGACTTTTTTCAGGGACTTCTGATCCTCGGCACCATGCTGATCGCCCCGATCTTTGCGACGTTCGTTCTCGAACCCTCGACGCAGCCGATCAACGATCCCTGCTTCTGGAATGCTTTCGGCGACTGGAAAAAGATCGTTTCCGGTCTGGCGTGGGGGCTCGGTTACTTCGGGATGCCCCACATCATCATCCGCTTCATGTCGATCAAGTCGCAGAAAGAATTGAAAAAATCCGCCGTCATCGGCATCAGCTGGACGGTGCTGATCGTCATTTTCGCCGCCGCCATCGGCATCATCGGCCGCATCAAGCTCGGCATGAATGAAGACATCTGCCAAAACGAACTTGTTTTCGTCCAGATGGTGCGAATGATTTTCCCGGGCTTGATTTCCGGCATTCTGCTTTCCGCCGTCCTGGCGGCTTCGATGAGCACGGCGGACAGTCAGTTGCTCTCCGCGAGTTCCGCGCTCGTCAGCGACATCTACAAGCCGATCGTCTGCAAGGGCGAAGTCAACAACCGCGAACTCACCTGGATCGGCCGTGCCGTCGTGCTGATCGTCGCGTTGGCGGCACTCGCATTGGCGACCCATCCCAGCGCCGGCAGCATCATGGGGCTGGTCAGCAATGCGTGGGGTGTTTTCGGCGCCGCATTCGGCCCGGCGATCCTCCTGTCGCTTTTCTGGAAACGCTTCAACTTCGCGGGTGCTGTTTTCGGCATCCTCGCCGGAGCCGTCGCCGACATCCTCTGGCTCATTTGCCTCTCGTCGACCGGCATCTACGAACTTTTCCCCGGCTTTGTCATCGGTTTGATCGCCGCCGTCATCGCGACGCTTGCGACCCCGAAACCGGCGGAAAACGTCGTTGCGCTGTTTGAACGCGTCCTGAAATATCAGACAAGCGAAGAAGAATAATCACCGCATAGCGCAACCGGCTCGCACGTCTCCGCAATTCAAGTAAAGAGCGGAAAATCAGAAAATCTTTTTCCCGGCAAGATAGGTCGCTTTGACCGTCAGACGGTCGGGGGCGAGTATGGCGATGTCCGCCAGTTTGCCGACTTGCAACGAGCCGGTCTCGGCGTCGATTTTCAACTGCTTTGCCGGATTGGCGGACAAGGACAGTGCCGCTTCGGCGGGAGTAAAGCCGAAACGCGTCGTCATATTGAAAAACGCGCGGTTCATCGAGAGCGAAGAGCCGATAATGGCGTTATCCTCATCGCGGCGGGCGAGTTCCCCCTCCCTGATGTGATAAGGTTTGCCGCAATCGAGGAAGTGTCCCTCTTTCAATCCCGCTCCCTGCAACGCATCGGTGATAGCGATGATGTGATCCGCTCCTGCGGCGCGGCGGGCGAGAACAACCAGTTCCGGCGGCACGTGCAAACCGTCCATAATGATCTCTTTCATCAAACCGTCGTGGATCAGAACGAGGTCGGTCAATGCCGGTTGCCGGACACCGCCGTGGTCTTCCGGAAGCGCGTAACTGTCAAAAAGGTGACAGATTTCGGAAACACCCGCCTCGACAGCGGCTTTCAGGAAATCGGGCGGACACGCGGAATGTCCGCAGGAAACGACGACGCCGTTTTGATGCAAAAGCCGGATCACTTCCAACGCACCGGGCAATTCGGGGGCGATCGTCATCATTTTCAGCGTGCCGCAAGCGGCGTCAAGGTAGGCTTGCGTTTGTTTCAAGTCGGGATCGCGGAGCATTTCGGGGATCATCCCGCCGCAGAAACGCAGGGCAAGCCAGGGACCCTCGATATGACTTCCGGCGATTTTCGCTCCCTCGACCGGCTCCGCGGCGAGACGGCGGACAAGTTTCACAAAATCAAGAATTTCCTCGTGCGGCGCGCTGGAATACGAGGGGAGAAAGCGCGTCACGCCTTTGGTCGCGAGAAATGCCGCCATTCCGCGCAAGCCGGACTCCCCCTCCTCCACGTTGTATTTGCCAAAGCCGTGCAAATGCAAATCAATGAATCCCGGCAGGATCCAGTCGGCGTCCGGTCGCACTTCTTCAAGCAACGTGATCCCGGTGATTTTGTCTTTTTCAAAATCGATTTTGCCGAATTTCGCCTGAAATCCGGCGACGATGTTTCCGATCAACTGCATAGCGTTTTTCTCCTTATAACTTATGAATAATATGTCGATCTAATATATCCCGCTTTCTGCAAAAATTCAAAATCAAATCGCTTGCGTCCCGTATATTTTCATGGTATATTACAATCGGTAAAACCTTACGGATGTTTCGGTAAAATTTTTTAATGAAAGGAGAGCCGTTATGAAAATCACTTCCGACATTCTCTACGTCGGCGTCAACGATCACGCGATCGACCTGTTTGAAGGTCAATATGTCGTCCCCAACGGAATGGCGTACAACTCCTATCTCATTGCCGACGAAAAAATCGCGGTGATGGATACGGTCGACGCCCGCTTTGCCCACGAATGGCTCGACAACCTCGCCCGGGCGGCGCAGGGCAAAAAGATCGATTATCTCGTCGTTCAGCATATGGAGCCGGATCACTCCGCCAACATCGCGAAATTCATGGAACTTTATCCCGAAGCGACGATCGTGTCGTCCGCCAAGGCTTTCGCGATGATGAAAAACTTTTTCGGCACCGAATATGAAAACCGCCGTATCGTCGTCGGTGAAAACGACACGCTTGCCCTCGGCAGACACACGCTTCACTTCGTCGCCGCGCCGATGGTTCACTGGCCCGAAGTCATCGTCAGCTACGACGATTGCGACAAGGTGCTTTTTTCCGCCGACGGCTTCGGCAAATTCGGCGCGCTCGACGTCGAGGAAGACTGGGCGTGCGAAGCCCGACGCTACTACATCGGCATCGTCGGCAAATACGGCGCACAGGTACAGGCTCTGCTCAAAAAGGCGGCGACGCTCGACATCGCCAAGATCTGCCCGCTTCACGGTCCGGTGCTGACCGAAAACCTCGGATTTTATCTTAATTTATACAACACGTGGAGCAATTACGCCATTGAGAGCGACGGGATCCTGATCGCCTACACGTCCGTTTACGGTCACACGAAAAAGGCGGTCGAGATCCTCGCGGAAAAACTGCGCATTTCCGGCTGTCCCAAAGTAACGGTCTGCGACCTCGCCCGCGAAGATATGGCGGAAGCCGTCGAAGACGCTTTCCGTTACGGCAAGATCGTCCTCGCGACGACGACTTACAACGCCGATATTTTCCCCTTTATGAAAGAATTCATCCATCATCTGACCGAGCGGAATTTCCAGAACCGCACCGTCGCGATGATCGAAAACGGTTCGTGGGCGCCGCTCGCCGCCAAGACGATGCGCGAAATGCTGAAAAACTGCAAAAACATCACCTATACGGCAAACAATGTTTCCATCCGTTCCGCGCTCTCCGCTGAAAACATGGCACAAATTTCCGCACTGGCGGAGGAACTTTGCAGCGCATATCTGGCGGAAAAGCAAACCGATGCGGCAAAAAACGATCTTTCCGCGCTTTTTAACATCGGCTACGGTCTTTACGTCGTCACCTGCAAGGACGGAAATCGCGACAACGGCTTGATCGTCAACACCGTGACGCAGGTTACCGACACTCCCAACCGCATCGCGGTGACGATCAACAAGGAAAACTACTCCCACCACCTGATCAAACAGAGCGGCATCATGAATATCAATTGCCTCTCGACCGAAGCGACTTTCGACATTTTTCAGCGTTTCGGTTTCCACAGCGGCAGATCGGCGGATAAATTCAAGGACTTCCCCGTCCTCCGCTCCGCCAACGGACTCGCCTTTTTGAGCAACTGCATCAACTCCTTTTTGTCGCTTAAAGTGGAAAACTACGTCGATCTCGGTACGCACGGCATGTTCATTTGCAGCATCACCGAAGCCAAAGTCATCTCCCGCGTCGAAACGATGACTTACAATTACTATCAGCAAAATGTCAACCCCAAACCGCAGACCGCCGGCAAAAAAGGTTTTGTCTGCAAGATCTGCGGCTACATTTACGAGGGCTCTCCCCTGCCCGATGATTTCATCTGTCCCCTCTGCAAGCACGGCGCCGCCGACTTCGAACCGATCAAAGAGTAAAAGTTCCGGCGTGACGGGAGTTGAAAGGGCAGTCACGCCGCGCGCCCGAAGGACGATACTTTTGCCTCGCCCTGCCGGGCGAAAGAAAGGCGATAACGGACGATAACGGACAGTGGGCGTGATGAAAAAGCAAAATCACGCAATGATGATGCGTCCGTTTTGTCCGTTAATGTCCGTTGAGGATGACAACGCAGTTGCTCTGTTGCACGACCGGAATGTCGGAGCATCGACAAAAAAAGCGCCGCAAAATCAAACTGATCTCGCGACGCTTTTTGCCGGAAAGAGGAATTATTTTTTCTTTTCTTCTTTGGGCATCTCGTAAACGTAGGTGGTTTCCCCTTTCTTCCCCTGATTGAATTTTTCGCGGGCGACTTTTTCGATTTCGCCGGGGGAGGATTCCAGATCACGCACCTGTTTCTGTTTGCGTTGAAGTTCCTGTTGAAGCGCGGCGCGCTCGGCGCGAAGTTGCGCGTACTCATCGCGCTTTTTGCCGTATTCCCGATACACGGGCAGCAAAAGGAAGAAGGAACCGATCACGATGACGGAAATCAGCACCCACAGCCAGAATCCGGAGCCGGACGATTTTTTTTCTCCAATGCCGCCAATCATAACATCACCTCATTTTCCGGGTTGCAACGTAAGCAGAAATTCGATATTGTTGTGAACTTTTTTCAGGCGACCGAGCAAAAGCTCCATCGCCTCGACGGGAGGCACGCCGCTGATGGCTTTGCGCAACAGCCAGACTTTGCTCAATTCGTCGGGGTGAAGCAGCAATTCCTCCTTGCGGGTACCGGATTTTTCGATATTGATCGCCGGATAGACGCGGCGGTCGGAAACGGCGCGGTCAAGGTGAAGCTCCATATTGCCCGTACCTTTGAATTCCTCAAAGATGACGTCGTCCATTTTACTGCCGGTCTCGATCAGCGCGGTGGCGATGATCGTCAGACTGCCGCCGCCCTCGATGTTGCGCGCGGCGCCGAAAAAGCGTTTCGGCTTGTGGAGCGCGGCGGCGTCGACGCCGCCGGTCAGCACTTTGCCGCTGTGAGGCTGCAACGTATTGTAGGCGCGCGCCAAACGGGTGATACTGTCAAGCAGAATGACCACGTCTTTGCCGTACTCGACCATGCGCTTCGCCTTTTCGACGACCATTTCCGCGACTTGCGCGTGGCGTTCGGGCGGTTCGTCAAAGGTGGAACTCACGACTTCGCAGTCGATGACGCGCTTCATATCGGTAACTTCCTCGGGACGCTCGTCGATCAAAAGAATGATCAGCGTGACTTCGGGGTTGTTGGCGCGGATGCTTTTGGCGACTTTCTGCAACAGGACGGTTTTACCGGTGCGCGGCGGCGCAACGATCAAGCCGCGCTGACCTTTGCCGATCGGCGTCACCAGATCGACGATGCGGGGCGACATTTCGTCCGGCTCGCGTTCGAGGACGAGCCGCTGGGTCGGGAAATAGGGTTCCAGACTGGTGAAAGGAATGATATTCTTTTTCCGCTCCGGCGAATCGTGGTTGATGTTTTCGACTTTGAGCATCGCGAAAAAGCGTTCCTTTTCGCGGGGAGCGCGGATCTGCCCGGCAACGTAGTCGCCGGTTTTGAGCGCGAAACGCTTGATCTGCGAGGGGCTGAGGTAAATATCTTCGGGGCAAGGCAGATAACTGTATGAGGGAGAACGCAGGAAGCCGAAACCGTCCGGCAGGACTTCGAGGTAGCCGCTGCCGTACATCTGACCGTTCTTTTCGGCATTGGCGCGCAGGATTTCGCAAACGAGGGTCGATTTTTCCAATGCGCCGATGCCCTCGATGCCGAGTTCCGTCCCCATCTGGGTCAACTCCTGCATCGACTTTTCCTGCAATTCGCTGATATTGAGGCTCGGCGCGGTGGGATCGTGGACGATGTTTTCGGCGGCGGCTTCGTCGTTTTCGGGAAGCGGTGCGCCCGCAGGAGAAGCGGCGTCCTCCTGCATATTGGCGTTGTTGTGATTGCGATTGCCGTTGTTGTTGCGGCGGTTTTTCTGGAATTTGCCGTTGCCCTTGTTGTTATTGTTGCGGCGGTTGTTGAAACGGCGGTTGCGCTGGGGCGCATCTTCCTCCGGGAAGCCGTCTTTCGGATTGGCGGTCGGAGAAACGTTTTCGTAATCGCTCGACGCGCGGAATTCATAATCGCCGCGGTCGGATTCCGTTTCCATACGGTACTCCTCACGCAGATCGTTTTCGTAGTCCGCGCGTTCGTCGCGCATATTTTCGTCGTGATCTTCGTTCATCGTCAACACTCGTCTTTCTGTAATTTGATATTTTTTATAAACTTGTCAAGTTGAGTTTCCACAAATGCGACCGAAGCGGTATTGATGACCGCATAATCGGCAAGTTCCAGTTTTTTTTCCTCCGGCATCTGCAAAGCCTCCCGGCGGGAAATCTCCGCCTCGTCGAGATGACGTTTTTCCCGCAGACGCGAATGGCGCAACGCTTTGCCGCACCAGACCGCCATCGTGGCGTCGAATTTTTTTTCGTAATGGTTTTCAAAGAGCAACGGGATCTCAAACGCCCCGTTTTCGCCGGATTTGCGACACTCTGAAATCGTCGCATCCAACGCTTTATCCAGTGCCGGATAAAGGATGGCAAGCCACTTTTTCATCGCCTCCGGATCCCCGAATACGGCATCGGCGATTTTGGCGCGGTCAAGTTTCCCCGCATCGTCAAAAAGCGTACTCCCGAAATCGCGGCGTATCGACTCCGCCATCGCCGAATCGGGCGACTGCCACAAAGCGCGGCAGACCTCGTCCGCGTTGAAAACACGCCATCCGCAACGGGAAAAATAATCGGAAATCAAACTCTTTCCGCTGCCGATCGCACCGGTAATGCCTAAAATCATATTGAAAAAATCGCGTTTCCGCCGGAAGATTTTCAGGAAAATCTGGAAGTTTCTTCTATAATTTAACGCTCTTTTGCAAAAAATCAAGTTTTTTTTGCATTTCAACGATAAAAACGCTGAATGGCGAGGACGACGCCGAAAACAAAATGCCGGAATTCACCGTTTTCAAACCTTGTCACGGAAATCCCCTCCTCCGTGCCGATCACGACCAGATCTCCCGCATCCGGTACGGCGCGCCACTCCGCAATGACAAGATCGTCTTCAAAAACGCCGATGTCGAAAAGAGAATCGTCCGCCATTTGGACGGCGAAGCAGGGATTGCCCGTTTTGGGAAGTACGGCGAGGATCTGCCGCGAGGCGCGCTGACTCGCGAAATCGCAGTTTTCATCCAATGTCTGAAAAAGCGGCAGATACGACAGAACTCCGGCAAACGCCGGTTCCCGCAAAAGAATGCTTCGCGCCTGACTTGTCCGCCGCAGAAATCCCTTGCGCCGGAGCGCGGACAAATGAGCGTAAAGCGTCGATTCACTTTTGCCGAAAAAGGCGGCGCATTCGCGCACGGTCGGAGCCATACCGTAATGGGACGTGATGAAATCCGAGATGAATTTCAGCAAAGCGAACTGCTTGGAAGTCAAACGCTTCCGCGGTTTTTCAGCGAACGACAAAGCCCACCATCAGGATTTTCACTTCGCCGTTTTTCTCGCAGACGGTACGCACGATATAAGGGAGATCGATCTGCGTGATCTTGCCGTCCGCTTCCTTTTCAAAGGTGAGTTTCCAAGTGTATTCGCACAGCGCGCCTTTACGGAAAACGTCGAGGTAAGCGGACTCTTTCAACGCGCCGAGGTTTCCCGAGATCCATTTCATCTGATCGGCGAAGTGCGCGCGCTGTTTGTTGAGGGGGAGATCAGCGGGCAACGCCGGCTTCAACAAAGAAAAATCGTTTTGTTTCACTGCGGCGGTGAAACACTCCATATACTGATCGGCAAGTTTTTTTCCCGCTTGAAGCGCGAGAGCGTCCTGCTCGACAAATCGCGGAGACGTATTTTTGACGGCATCTTTGTTTTGCTCCGGAGTGCTGCACCCCGCCAACGCCAGCAATGCCGGCAAAAAGAGAAGAAGAGTTTTTTTCATTTTGAGATCGACCTTTTTATTTTTGGCACCCGGGGCAAAAGAAAGAACTTCTGCCGCCTTGCCGGATCACTGAAATTTTATGACCGCAACGCGGACACGTTTCCCCTCTTTTGCCGTAAATTTGCAGATGCTGGACAAATTTTCCCTCGCTGCCGTCGACGTTGCGGAAATCGGCGATCGTCGTGCCGCCGTCGGAAATCGCCTGCGTCAAAATGGCGACGGCGTTTTCCGCCAATGCGCCGCACTCTTTTTTGGTCAGCGAAGCGGCTTCGCGGTCGGGGCGGACTTTGGCGGCGAAGAGCGTTTCCGCCGTATAGATGTTGCCGATGCCGACGACGACGGCGTTATCCATCAGAAAACATTTGACGGGGGTATGCCGGTCGCGCGACTTCCGGTAGAGATAGTTGCCGTTGAAATCCGCCGAAAGCGGTTCGACGCCGAGTTTGGCGAGCGAGGGCGGCATCCTGCCGGGCGAAGTCAATTCGCATACTTCAAGCAAACTGAAACGCCGGGGACACTCGAAGCGGAATATCTGCCCGTTGTCAAGGTGAAAAAAAACGTGTTCGTGCTTGCGGCGGGGGCGATCGGCGGATTCGACGCGCACGACGCCCGACATTCCGAAGTGCATCAAGATCCCCCGCCCGTCGTCGAGGTCGGCGATGAGATAGCGGCCGCGCCGCCGGATCCCGGTAAAGGTACGCCCGTCAAGGCGTGCCGACAAAAGCGGAAGCAACGACGTGCGCATCTTGGGCGAAAAAACTTCGACGCGCACGATCTTTCTGCCGGTCAGGGCGCAGGAAAGTGCCCTGCCGATCGATTCCGCTTCGGGAAGTTCCGGCATAGTGCGTACTTTTCCCTCAAAAGACTACCACGCCTGCCCTTTGCTCTCAAAGTAGGCGGCGACGTTGGGCACGATCGGTTTGATCAGTTGCTTGATCGCCTTGGCGTATTCCTGGATCTCCGCCTGGGCGTGATCGCTGTCGCGCAATTCGAGGAAGTGAAGCAGATTGGAAAGATCCACCGTGCCCCAAAAAGTGACCATCATATTCTGCGGCAGGACTCCGCGCGCCTGTTCGCGGCAGACGCCCGCCGCGAGCAAGTCCTCGTAAAGTTTGAGCGACGTCTGATTGTGCGCAAAAATCTGCTCCCGCAACGCGGCGTCGTCGAAATCGGGATCGGCGTAGGAAGCCTGACGGTTGTTTTCGGACTGGCGGCGCAAATGCTCCGGCGTGTAGAATTCCATATCGATCTCCGTGTAGCGACGGCTGATCTCGTTGTAGCTCCAAGTCCGGTGACGGTGCCACTGACCGCGGATGAACAAGGGGCAATGGACGCTGAACGTGAAAACAAGATGTTCCAGCGGACTCGTATGACGGTTGTCGATCAGATAGCCGAGCAGTTTGACATCGCGCTCATCCATCTCTTTTTTGAGTTTGCCGAAAGAAACCCGGGCGGCGTTGACGATGGTGCTTTCGCTGCCAAGGTGGTCGATCAAACCGACCCAGCCCTGACCGCCGAGTACTTTGACGTGGTTTTCCGGGGGGATGTTGAGATGTTCCATCTTGTTTTTCCTTATTTTATACGAAATGATCCGTTTATTTTTTACGCTGAAAAACGCTTGCCGACCGGATGAGCGCATCGACCTTGTCGCACTTTTCCCACGGGAAAAGATCACGGCCGAAGTGTCCGTATGCCGTCGTATCGCGGTAATGCCAATCTTTCGGATGCTTCAAGTCGAGCGTTTTGATGATCTCCGCCGGACGGAGGTCGAAAACACAACGGACAAGTTTCTCGAAATCGGTATCGTTGAGCACTCCCGTACCGTAAGTATCGACGTTGATGCTCAACGGCTGGGCGACGCCGATCGCGTAGGAGACCTGGACTTCGCACTTGTGCGCGAGTTTGGCGGCGACGATGTTTTTGGCGATGTAACGGCAGAAATACGCCGCCGAACGGTCGACCTTGGAGGGGTCTTTGCCGGAAAACGCGCCGCCGCCGTGCGAACCGACGCCGCCGTAGGTATCAACGATGATTTTACGGCCGGTGAGCCCCGTGTCGCCGTGCGGTCCGCCGATCTCGAAACGCCCCGTCGGATTGACGAAGTAGCGCACGTCGTCGTGAAGCAATTCCGCGGGGATCACCTGACGGACGATCTCCTGCGTAAGATTTTCCAGAAAACTCTTGGGCATATCCGGCGTGTGCTGATGGGAAAGCACGACCGATTCGACACGCACCGGACGGCCGTCTCGGTAGCGGATCGACACCTGCGATTTGGCGTCGGGGCGCAGATAACGCGCCACAGCGGGATCATTCTTGCGGCGTCGCGCAAATTCCTGCACGATGCGGTGCGAGTAAATAAGCGTCGCCGGCATCAATTCCGGAGTCTCGTCGCTCGCGTAGCCGAACATCATTCCCTGATCGCCCGCCCCCTGCTCGTGGTTTTTTTCCGCATCGGCGGTCACGCCCTGCGAAATATCGGGACTTTGCGCGTGGATGTAAATTTCGACGTTGAGATCGTCGGCGTTGAAACCGAGTCCCGGCTGATCGTATCCGATCTCGCGCACCGCCTGCCGGACGATCTTTTCCCAATCGACCTCGGCGCGCGTCGTGATCTCGCCGGAAACGACGACGCGATCGGTCGTCGCCAACGCTTCACAGGCAACGCGGCTGTCGGGATCCTGCGCCAGACAGGCGTCGAGAATGGAATCGGAGATCCGGTCGCAGACCTTGTCGGGATGCCCCTCGGAAACCGATTCGGAAGTAAAAACGTGCTCCGCACGGATTTTGCTCATAACACCACCTCAATTCAAAAAAAGCAAAAAACCGGCGGAGTTTTGATGCGCCGCCGGCTTGAAATTCATTCCAAAAGCAATGACCTACGGCATGATCATCGGCACGGGCACGCCGCGACGATTCTGACGCCAGACCGCGTCTCCGCTGCCCTCGACCGCCGGTTTGTCCTTGCCGAAACTCATCGTATTCATCCGGCTGTCCGCGATGCCCTTTTGCGCGAGATAGGCGCGGATGGCATTGGCGCGGCGTTCGCCGAGCGCGCGGTTGTATTCATCGGTACCGCGCTGGTCGCAGTGACCCTCGATCACCAGAGCGAGTTTCGGCTTGTCGAGCATATAGGCGGCGATCTTGTCCAAATTGGCGGTCTCGCTGGGCACGAGCACGTCCGAGTCGTAAGCGAAATAGATGACCGGCATACCGAGGCGGTTGCCGCTGGGGTCCGCGACGCGCCAGCCGTTGGCATCCGCGCTGTCAAGATTCGCCGCGCCCGTTTGCCAAGCGCCGACGCCGCCGTTATTGAGCGCGGTCATATTGGCGGGATCATCGTAAGCGGAGGGCACCGCGGAGAGATCCTCCGTCGGATTTTCGCTCTGGCACCCCGTACCGAGAGAGAGGAACAACGCCGCGACCGCGGCACAACGGAGGAAATGTTTCGTCATTTTTCACCACACCTTTTCTTGTTGAATAATTATAGAAGATCGATCACTCGATTTTATCCTACACATAAGATAACGCGCTCTGAAAAATTTTCCAATCGCAAATGCGAAAAACCGCGTTTTTTTTCAAAAATTTTTTATTCTGCGACGAAAACGCGCTTTTTTCTTGATATTGGCGGCAAAACGGAGTATATTTTATATATTTGAACGTCAACCCAAATTGTATATGAGGTGGTAAAGTGATGAATATCGAATGGGACAAACTTGGTTTCGCTTTCAGTCAGACGCGGAGCAACATCCGCTTCCACTACGCCAACGGGCAGTGGGACGAGGGCCGTTTGACGGGGGATTTCAACATCTCCATGTCGGTCGCCGCCAACGTGCTGCACTACGGACAGGCGATCTTCGAGGGAATGAAAGCCTTTGCCTGCAAAGACGGCAAAGTCCGCATTTTCCGCCCCGATGAAAACGCAAAGCGGCTCAACAGTTCCGCCCGTCAGCTCGTGATGGCGGAATTTCCGGAAGAACGCTTCATCGAAGCGGTCAAGACCGTCGTGCGCGACAACATCGATTACGTGCCGCCCTACGGCACCGGCGGTTCGCTCTACATCCGCCCGGTGATGTTCGGCACGCAGCCGCAGATCGGCGTCAACGCGAGCAACGAGTACGAATTGGTCATTATGGTGATGCCGGTCGGCCCCTACTACAAGGGCGGAATCAAGCCGGTCGACGCGATGGTCTCGGTCGATTACGACCGCGCGGCGCCGCACGGCACCGGTCATATCAAGGCGGCGGGGAACTACGCCGCGAGTCTGCTTTCGAGCAAGATCTGCAAGGAGAAATACCATTGCCCCGTCGCGCTTTTCCTCGATCCCGCGACGCACACTTTCGTCGATGAATTCAGCACCAGCAACTTCCTCGCGATCACCAAGGACGGCAAATACGTGACGAGTCTCTCGAACTCTATTCTGCCCTCGGTGACCAACAAGTCGCTGATGACCGTCGCCGCCGATCTCGGCATGCCGGTCGAACGCCGTCAGGTGCGGGCGACCGAATTGCCCGACTTCGCGGAAATCGCCGCCTGCGGTACCGCCGTCGTGCTGACGCCCGTCGGCAGGATCTTTTTCGGCGATGAAGTCTACGACTACCATTTGACGGAGATCGGGCCCCAGCTCAAAAAACTCTACGACCGTATGATGGCGATCCAGCACGGCGAGATCGAGGACACCCACAACTGGATGGTGGAAGCGTAAAAATGACCGTTTTCAAAACGAAAAAAGAGTTGCAGAAATTCGCGCTTGAAACCAGGCGCGCCGGCAAGACGATCGCGCTCGTGCCGACGATGGGATTTCTGCACAAGGGTCATATGTCGCTGATCGACATCGCCCGCGCCAAGGCGGACGTCGTGATCGTCTCCGTTTTCGTCAATCCGACCCAGTTCGCGCCCAACGAGGATTTCGACAGTTATCCGCGCGATTTCGAGCGCGACGCCAAAATGTGCGAAGAGCACAAAGTCGACGTCGTTTTCGCTCCGGAACCGTCGGAAATGTACGACATCGATTCCTCGACCTACGTCAACGAATTGATGCTGTCGCGCCCCTTGTGCGGCGCGAGCCGTCCGACCTTTTTCCGCGGCGTGACGACGGTGGTGACGAAACTCTTTCACCTCGCCCAGCCGGATTACGCCGTTTTCGGCGAAAAGGACGCCCAGCAGCTTCTCGTCATCAAACGGATGGTGCGCGACCTCGATTTCCCGATCGAGATCATCAACGGCAAACTCATCCGCGACGAAGACGGTCTTGCGACGAGTTCGCGCAACCGCTATCTCTCGCAGGATGAGAGAGCGCGCGCGCTCGCCATCCACAAGTCGCTTCTCGGTGCCAAGTCGGTGATCCTCGCCGATCCCGGAAAGATCGACGTCGCGCTTCACAACGCCAAGGCGGTCATCACCGCCGCGGGCGGCCGCGTCGATTACGTTTCCGCGCTCGATACCGAAACGCTGGAAGAACCGACAAAAGAGACGCGCCGTCTCATCGTCGCCGCCGCCGCCTTTTTCGGCACGACGCGGCTGATCGACAACGAAATGTTTGACCTTTAATATAAGGCAGTAAAATGATCCGACTTTCCTTTAAGCAAGCCGATTTCGAGACGCGTTGCGCCGCTTTGTTCGACCGCCCCGCCTATCCGCCGCAAGCGGAAACGGCGGCGCGCGAGATCATCGAAGCCGTCCGCAAGGAAGGCAACCGCGCGCTCGTGCGCTTCGCCGAAAAATTTGATCGCGTCAAACTGACGCCGGAAACGTTTCAAGTGAGCGCGCAGGAAGTCGAAGCGGCGGTCAAAAAACTCCCCGCCGCCGACAAAAAAGCGATCCGCACCGCCTTGAAGCAAATCACGGACTTCGCCCGCGTCACCAAGCCGCTCAATTGGAGTTTTTCGCCCCGCAGCGGCGTGAAACTCGGTGAAAAATATACGCCGCTTGATCGCGTCGGGGTCTACATCCCCGGCGGCACCGCGCCGCTGGTCTCGACGGTGCTTCACACCGCCGGTATCGCCAAGGCGGCGGGCGTCAAGGAGATCGTCGCCGTGACGCCTCCCGGCAACATTCCGCCCGCGACGCTCTACGCGATGAAATGCGCCGGAGTCAAGGAAATTTACCGGCTCGGCGGCGTTTACGGCGTCGCCGCGCTCGCGCTCGGCACCGACACGATCCGCCCGGTCGAAAAGATCGTCGGCCCCGGCAACGCCTACGTTACCGCCGCCAAGAAACTGCTTTTCGGCAAGGTGGCGATCGACCTCGTCGCGGGACCGTCGGAAATTTTGATCGTCGCCGACCGTCGCGCCAACGTTTCCTTTATCGCCGCCGACTTGCTCAGTCAGGCGGAGCACGGTTCCGGTTTGGAACAGGCGGTATTGGTCAGCGACAGCCAGAAACTTCTCGACGCGGTCGCGACCGAAGTCGAAAAGCAGGCAGCGAAACTTCCCCGCATCGAAACCGTCAAAAAAGTGATGGACAAGGGGATGTTCCTCATCTGCACGAAAGATCTGGATGACGCGTGCCGCCTCGCGAGCAGTTACGCGCCGGAACATTTGGAGATCCAGACGGCAAATCCGGCGAAGTACGCCAAAAAGATCACCGCCGCCGGCGCGCTTTTCCTCGGCGACTGGACTCCGGAACCTGCCGGAGACTTCTGCGCCGGGCCGTCGCACGTACTGCCCACGGCGGGAAGTGCCCGCGCTTTCAACGGTCTGGAAACGGTCTCCTTTATGCGCCGCACAAGCGTGGTGCAATATACGCAGAAAGCCTTGCAGAAAGAGATCGGCATCATCGAGCGTTTCGGCGCGATGGAAATGCTTGCCGCCCACGGCAATGCCGGAAGCATCCGCAGGGAGAAATAATCAAAAGGCAAGTTCGCTTTTTTCCTCAAACGCATCCAGCACGGCGCGTGCGATACTGCCCTTTTCCGGGAGTAGCGGCAACGCGCCTTTTTTGTACCAGTTGCACTCGGCGAGTTCGTTGTGATCGACGACGATCTCGCCGCCGGCGTAACGGGCGGAAAAAGCGAGCATCAGACTGTTGGGAAACGGCCAGGACTGGCTGGCAAGATAACGCAAATCGTCGACTTCGATGCCGGTTTCCTCTCTGATCTCGCGGTGAACGGCTTCCTCCGCCGTTTCTCCGGCTTCGACGAAGCCCGCGATAAGGCTGAAAACGCCCTCGGCAAAGCGGTGATTGTGCGCCAGAAGAATTTCTTCGCCGTTATTGCGCGTGATCGCGACGATCACGGCGGGAGCGATCTGCGGGAAATAAAGCGCGCCGCAAACAGGGCACGTCATCGCAAGATCGTGCGTCGAGGGCGTCAACGCTCCGCCGCACTTGCCGCAAAAGCGGTGACTTTCGCGCCACAACAGCATTTCCCGCGCTCGGCAGAAAGCCTCGCGGACGGAGGAGCCGGCTCCGGCGAGGAGTACCCTGCCGGGGACAAAAGTCCATTCTTCCGGAATTTCATTTTCCCGGCAACGGCAGGCGAAACACGGCGCGCCGTCGAGCATACCGACGGCGAGGAGCAACGTGTCTTTGGCAAGATGAAGTTCCTTTAAGTGCGGCAAACGCAATTGAGCATCGGTCAAAACATTCGCGCCGAAGATCGCGACGACAAAAGAAGCGGCATCGCACGTTTCCGCGGGGACAAACGGATATTGGATCGGATTGACGAGAAACATTTCAACGCTTTTCCAATTCGTCGCGAACGCTCTGCAACAACTTGGCGACCTCCTGCGTCACACTTCCGGAAACGATCAGTTTGCCGATCAATGCGGCGACGTCATTTGCGGGCAGATCGCCCGTATCGTCAAATTCGCCGGAGCGGCGCATCGCGATCAAGGTGTCAACTCCGAGCAAAGAGGGAGTAAAAACGTCAAACGTGCCCGCTTTTTCCGTCAAAATCAGCGACTCCATCCCCATCGGGTTGTGGTGGATCAAAAGGAATTTCGCACCGTCGGCGCGGCGGCGGTAAACGGTTCCCTGCCGCATCAGATAACCATTCATCGGGATCACTCCAAATAAGTATAGGAATCAAAACTTTTGCGTTCTTCGCACGCGAGGCAGAGATCGCGGATCTTTTCCAGTACCGGACGGACTTTTTCGACCGGGAGCAGCGTCAGACAGTTGCCGCACTGCCGGCGGTTGGCGGCGGGACAAGCCGTCATCGCAAGCGCGTTTTCCGTCCCCGCCCGGAGAAAACGGATCGCGTCAAGGTCGGAAAAGTTTCCGGCGAGCAAGAGATAAAATCCGGTACAGCACCCCATCGGACCGAAGTAAAGCACTTTGATCTTGTCGTCGGCGAGCGCGCGCACGCCCGTCGCGAGCATGTGTTCGACAGTGTGCGCTTCGCCCGTCGTCAGGACGGGATCGCAATAGGGCTTTGCCACGCGGATATCCAGCGTTTTGACGGGGATGCCGCCGATCGTTTCCGTCATCGGCAGAAAAATGCCGCAATCCATTTTTTCGTGATCGACCTGAAAGGTCACCGAGGGGATCTCTTTTTGCATAACTTGAATTTCTCCGGGATGTTTTTCATATACTATACCGCCAACGCCTCTTTTATGCAACAAAAGGATTGCAAACGTTTCAAGTTTTCGCTATATTATAAAAAAAGGAAAAACGATGCCGGAAAAAATCATCATCTGCGGAAGCGGTCCCGCCGGGCTCTCGGCGGCATTGCACAGCGTCGAACGCGGTTGCGACACGCTTCTTTTGGAAAAACTTCCGCGCCCTGCCGTCAAACTGCTCGCGACGGGCGGCGGCAGGTGCAATTTCAGTCACGACTTGCCGCAAAAGGAATTTATGGCGTCTTTCGGCCGCAACGGGCGTTTTATGGCAAACGCGCTGAACTACGCGCCGCAATCGTGGCTTTTGGAACATTTGAAATCCATGGGCGTCAAGATCATCCTCCAAAGCGACGGCTGTTATTTCCCGGAGAGCGGACGCGCGTCCGAGATCGCAGACGCCTTTTTGCGCCCGATCCTCGACCGCGGCGGCAAAATCCTCTGCCGTAAAAAAGTGGAGCATATCGTGATCGAAAACCAACGCGCCGTCGGCGTCATCGCCTGCGGCGAATTCTTTGCCGCCGATCGCATCATCCTCGCCGGAGGCGGCACGGCGGCTCCGGCTCTGGGCGGCGGCAAGGATGCGTTGACGTTAAGCAAGGAAGCGGGTCACCACATCATCACCCCCTCCCCCGCGATGGCACCTCTGTTACTCGCCGAGACGTGGATCAAGACTCTGGCCGGCATCACGCTGGACGACGTGGAAATTTCTTCCGGCGCAGGACGGCGGCGCGCTTCGACGCGCGGTATTTTGCTCTTTACGGAGGACGGCGTTTCCGGCCCGGCGGCGATCGACCTCGCGCGCGACGCCTACCGCACCTTTTCCGAAGACGGAAACAGAACGATCCTGCTCGATCTCACGCCGGAACTCGATCATAATTTCTGGCGCAACTTCTGGGAAAAGGAAAGGCACGCCTCCCCTAAAAAGCAAGTTCACAATTCGCTCGGGCACTTTTTGCCGCAGGCATTGGCGCGCGTCCTCGCCGATATGTGCGTCGGAGAAGGAAAAACCAATATGGAAATTTCCAACTCCGCGATTGAAAATTTGATCGTTTTCCTTAAAAAGCACCCCTTGACGCTCCGGGAACTCTGCCCGATGTCCAGGGCGATGGCGATGTCAGGCGGTGTCGATCTGCGCGAGATCGACCCGAGAACTCTGGAAAGCAAACTCGTGCGCGATCTCTTTTTTGCCGGAGAAATGATCGACCTCACGGGCCCCTGCGGCGGCTACAATCTGCAATTCGCCTTTTCGAGCGGAAAACTCGCCGCGGCGGCAAAGGTCACGCGATAAAATTACCAATACTTGTTACAAAATTACCATTGCTCTTTGCACAAAGTTGCAGTATAGTTTATTTCAGCACCGACAAAAGCACTTTTTCTTACATAAGGAGTCAAAAAAATGTTGTTGAAACGCACCACATCCGTCGCTCTGCCGACTCTCGCGATCCAATTCGGCGAAGGCAATTTCCTGCGCGCCTTTATCGATTGGATGCTCAACGGAATGAAGCAGCAGGGCAGATTCAACGGCTCGGTCACACTGGTTCAACCGCAACCGCGCGGAATGGCGGAAGCGATCAATGCGCAGGAGGGACTCTACACGCTTTTGCTGCGCGGCGTTGCCGACGGTAAAGTCGTCGAAAAACGCGAGATCATCGACGTCGTCGCGGGATGCCTTGACGCTTACACGCAGTGGGAAGCGGTGCAAAAAGAATTTGCCAAACCGACGGTCAAATTCATCTTTTCCAACACGACCGAGGCAGGCATCGAGTACAAGGAAGAAGCCTACACCCCCGGCAAAACGCAGACGACGTTTCCGGCGAAACTTACGGCACTTGCCTTTGAACGCTTTTCGCAACATCTGCCGGGGCTGACTTTCATCCCCTGTGAACTCATCGAGCACAACGGCAAAACGCTTAAAAAGTGCATTCTCCAATACGCGAAACTGTGGGAACTTCCCGCCGCATTTGTCGAATATATCGAGAAAGAATGTGTTTTCGTCGACACGCTCGTCGACCGGATCGTCGCCGGATATCCGCGCGCCGAGGCGGCGGAAATGGAAAAATCTTTCGGCTACGAGGACAAACTGATCGACTGCGGTGAAATTTTTCACTTTTTCGTCCTGGAATGCGCCCCCGACGCGCTCAAAGAACTGCCGTTTGCTGAATGCGGTTTCAACGTTTGCGTCACCAACGACCTCACGCCTTACCGTACTCGCAAAGTGCGCTTCCTCAACGGCGCGCACACCGCCAACGTGCTGGCGGCGATCCTCGGCGGCTTGAAGCAGGTCGACGAGATGATGAACGATCCCCTTTTCGGC
This sequence comes from Victivallaceae bacterium, assembly GCA_016292515.1. GTDB lineage: Bacteria > Verrucomicrobiota > Lentisphaeria > Victivallales > Victivallaceae > UBA1784. Next base: position 7,859 of record JAEDIJ010000007.1, on the reverse strand, counting down.
AAGATCGTGCGCCGCTCAATCTACGATGAGATTTTCCCGACGGTCGCGTTGCCCGATGCCGAAAAGAAATTTTTTGCCGACTCCATCGTCGAACGTTTCCTCAATCCGTTTGCGCATCACCAGTTGCTCTTGATCTCGCTCAACTCGGTGTCGAAATACAAAGTCCGCGTGTTGCCGACGTTGCTTGACTACCTCAAAATGAAAGGCGAATTGCCGAAGTGCCTCACTTTCGCGCTCGCGGCACTGCTGCGTTTCTACCGGATCGAACTTGCCGCCGACGGCAAGGCGGCAGGATGCGTCGACGGCAAAAGCTATCCCGTTTCCGACTCGCCGGAAGTGCTTCAATTTTTCGCTGAAAACCGCGCGCTTTCCGCCAAGGATTTCACGTTTGCCGCACTCGCGAAGCAGGATTTCTGGGAAATGGATCTCACCGCCGTCCCCCGACTTGCGGAAAGCGTCGCCGCCAATCTTGAAAAAATCGAAAAATACGGTGTCCGGCAGGCGGTGGAGGATATCCTGCAATGATGAAAACTTTCCGCATTCACGAGCAGGACAACGTCGAAGTCGTATTGAGCGACGGCGGCGACATCCCCCGCGGCCACAAGATCGCATTGCGCCCGATTTCCAAGGGGGAATCCGTCGTCAAGTACGGGATGCCGATCGGCCACGCGACGCGTGAGATCGCGCAAGGCGAACACGTTCACTGCCACAATATGGCGACCGACCTCGCCGGCTTGCTCGACTATGAATACGCGCCCTGTTTCACCGAAGTCCAAGTTCAAAACGACGCGGCGGATTTTCTCGGCTATTGCCGGAGCAACGGCAAAGTCGGCATCCGCAATCACCTTTTCGTCATCCCGACGGTCGGATGCGTCAATCAGCTGGCGCGCACATTAGCGGAGAAAATCAACGCGGAACTTCCCCCGAATGTCGATCGCGCGCTCGCCTTGGAGCATCCCTACGGTTGCTCCCAACTCGGTGCCGACCACGCGCTGACGCGGCAGATCCTCGCCGACCTCGCGCGGCACCCCAACGCGGGCGGAGTCCTGATCGTCGGTTTGGGATGCGAAAACAACACGATTTCCGAATTCAAAAAGACGCTCGGCGATTACGATGCCGAACGCATCCGCTTCATCGTCGCGCAGGAGGAAAGCAACGAGATCGAAGCGGGGCTTGCCGTCTTGCGTCAACTTGCCGCACGCGCCGCGAACGACCGCCGACAGAAGTATCCGATCGACCGCCTCGTCGTCGGGTTGAAATGCGGCGGTTCCGACGGTTTGAGCGGCATCACCGCCAATCCGCTGATCGGCCGTTTCAGCGACTACCTCGCGGGACACGGCGGCAGCGCGATCCTCTCGGAAGTCCCCGAAATGTTCGGCGCGGAAACGCTTTTGATGCGCCGTTGCCGCGACCGCGAAGTTTTCGACAAGTGCGTCAAAATGATCAACGGTTTCAAAGAGTACTTCCTCCGCTACGGCGAAGCGGTCTCGGAAAACCCCTCCCCCGGCAACAAGGCGGGCGGCATCACGACGCTCGAAGACAAGGCGCTGGGATGCACGCAAAAAGCGGGCGGCGCGCCGGTCGAAGACGTGCTGGCTATGGGCGAAGTCGTTCAAAGAAAAGGACTTCAACTGCTGACAGGCCCCGGCAACGATATGGTGGCGTCGACGCTCCTCGCCGCGGCGGGGGCGCAGCTCATCCTCTTTTCCACGGGACGCGGGACGCCTTTCGGCACCGTCGTACCGACCGTCAAAATCGCGACCAATCAGGAACTTGCGCTCAAAAAAGCGCACTGGATCGACTTTGACGCATCGGAAGTCCTGCGCCGGGACGCCGCCGAAGTCGACGGGGATTTCAGAAAAAAACTCCTTGACATCATCAACGGGGAAGCCGCCGCCAATGAGACCAATGCCTTTGAGGAGATCGCGATTTTCAAGGACGGCGTGACGTTATGAAGATCACGTTGCTCGCCGACCACAAAGAAACGCCGGAATTCCGCGCGGAATTCGGCTTGGCGATGTTGTTGAATTACCGGAATCGCCCCTACCTCTTCGACACGGGCGCGGGCGCGGCGCTTCTCCCCAATCTCCGGCAGGCGGGGATCGCCCCCGACTCCATTCAAAAGGTGATCCTTTCCCACGGACACAGCGACCACACGGGAGGGTTGAAAGATTTGTCGCCCCGCGAAATCTACGCCTGCCGGGGCATCGCGATGCCCCATTACAGTCGTCACGACGACGGCAAAGTCCATTGTCTCACAATGCCGGATGCGGCAAAGAAAGTATTGGCACAAACGCTTTTTCATCCCGTTTCGGCGTTTCAGGAGATCGCGAGAGGCGTTTTTCTCACGGGACCTATTCCCCGCGACACGGCGGAGGATTGCGGCGGAAACTTTTTCCACGACAATGCTTGCAAAATCAAAGACGAGATCCCGGAGGAGACGGCGCTCCTTACGGCGGGCGGCGTCCTCGTCACGGGATGTTGTCACGCGGGGATCCTCAACACGCTTTTTTTCTGTCAGAAAATTCACCCCGAAATCAAGATACACACCGTCGTCGGCGGCTTGCATCTGCGGCGCGCCGACGCGGCGCGGCTCGCTTTGACCGCCGCTTATTTCAAACGCATCGGACTTCGCCGCCTCGCCTTGCTCCATTGCACCGGGGAAACGGCGGTCGCCTATTTGAAAAACGCCCTGCCCGATTGCCGTTTCGACGAACTTCACCTCGGCGAAACCAAAGACTTCTGATCTCCGGCAAAAACCGCGCGCTTCATCCGGCGAAAGGATTGCATTTTTCCGCCGGATGCGCTATCTTATATCAAATTATGATAAATACGGGATTTTACGCCATGAAAAAGATTTTTTTCTTCCTTGCCCTGCTCGCTTTGCCGCTTATTTCCGGTGAAGATATCACCCGAAACGTCAAACGCGTCAACGACAAAGTCTACGTTGACAAAATCCCGCACGTTTCGCAGAAACGCAATTTCTGCGCACCCGCGGCGACGTCGATGGTTTTGCGTTACTACGACGCCAAATTTCCGCAGAAAAAACTTGCCAAACTTTTCGACAGCAGCAAAAGGACGGGGACTTCGACCGGTACGCTCGTCGCCGCGTTTGAAAACGACGGCATCCCCGGATTCACCATCCGTTACGCCTACCGGCTGACCAAACCGGAATTCAATCAGCTTTTCGACGCGTACTGCGCTTCTGCCTCAAAAAGCAAGATGCGCAAATTCAGTCAGGCGGGATTGCGCGCCTTTGAAGTCGCCGATCCCCGCATCGCCGTACCGGTTTTCGCCCAAAACCGCCGGAATCTGCGCGAATTGATGCTGACGCTCCTTAAAGAAAACATCGACAACGGGATCCCGATGCTCTGGTCGGTCGAGATGAATCTTGATCCGGAAGACCGCATTCCCGGCGGTCATATGCGCATCATCAACGGCTACGCCGTCAACAAAAAAGGCGAGATCGACCGGGTGATCTACCGCGATCCGTGGGGCAGCGGCTCCGGCAACAAAGTGATGACGCTCGACAACGCGGTGGCGATGACCTATGAGATATTGATCGTTTCTCCGACGGCGACCGACCTGTAAAAACGCTTTTTTTGCTATGTTCACCTACAACGCATTGATTTTCGTCATCGTTTTTGGCGTAGCGATCCTGCCGCTCAAAATTTCCAGGATCGCCAAATGCCTGCTCGCGCTCGGAGTCGGAGCGATCGCTTTTCGATTGCGGATCTTTGCGCTCAGCACGGGACACCCCTTTGTGCCGCCGCCCATTCCCGGCTGGCTTTACCTCATTATGGCGGGACTGCTTTTTGCCCTGATCGTTTTTGCGTTGCTGTTGATCCCCACCGGCGTCTGGCGGCTCATCCGCGCGGCAAGGGGCGGCAAATGGCGTACTTTTACCGACCGTAAAGTCGATCTCGCGCTCTTTCTCTTTTCCCTTGCCATCTCCTCCTGGGGGCTTTACAACGGAGCAAAAGAACCCGTCGTCAAAAGTTACACCGTCACGATCCCCGGTCTTCCCGCAGAAGCAAAAGGCTTCAAGATCGCGGTGCTGACCGACATTCACGCCGATTTGCGCTGTACCGCCGACGATATGCGCCGCCTCGTCGAACGCACCAACCGCCTTGCGCCCGACGCCATTGCGCTGCTCGGCGACAATATGGACGGTTACTATCTGGGCAACAACGACGATCTCGCCAAAAAATTGGCGGAACTGGGAAATCTCCGCGCAAAATACGGCGTTTTCGGCGTCGCCGGCAATCACGAATACTACTCCGGCTACCGCGACTGGCATGGATTTTTCCTCGATCATCAAATCAGAATGCTCGAAAACGCCCATATCGATCTCCCCTGTCATCTGACCATCGCAGGCATCACCAATAATCATGCGGAAAAAACGGGAGACGTCGTCCCCGACGCCGCGCGCGCCATATCCGGCAGCCGCTATCCGGCGATCCTCCTCTCACACGTGCCGCGCGATGCCGGAAAAAATGCGAAACTGGGCTATATCCTCCAAATTTCAGGGCACACGCACGGCGGACTTTTTCCGGGATTGAAAAAATACGTCGCTGACCACAACGACGGTTTTGTTTCCGGCTGGTACGAAGTGGACAAAATGAAACTTTACGTTTCCGACGGCACCGGCATCTGGGGCGGAATGCCGATCCGCTTCGGCACGACCGCGGAAATCACGCTGATCACGCTCCAATAAAAAACTGGCAAAAACCTCTCTCCCGCGTTATATTAAGAGAACGTCATTTTATTTTTTCAATAAGAGATTCGCTATGGAAAAGAAACTGCTTACCATTCAAGACATTTCCTGTTTCGGACAATGTTCGATCACGGTCGCGCTCCCCGTCATTTCCGCCTGCGGCATTGAAACGGTCATTTTGCCGTCGGCGGTGCTTTCGACGCATACGGGGGGATTTCACAATTATACCTTCCGCGACCTCACTTCCGATATGAAGCCGATCCTCGAAAGCTGGAAAAAAGAAAATCTGCATTTCGACGCCTTTTATACGGGATACGTCTGCGCAAACCAGATCGATCCGATCCTTGATATCGTCCGGGAATGCGCCGCGCCGGGCGCGCTCCGCATCGTCGACCCCGTGATGGCGGACAACGGCAAACTCTACCCCGGATTCGACGCGGATTTCCCGCAAAAAATGAAACGGCTCTGCCTGGGTGCGGATTATCTTTTGCCCAATCTGACGGAAGCCGCATTCCTCCTCGGCAGAGAACCGAAACTTGCCGATTACACACAAGCAGAGATCGAGGAACTCATCGCGGAACTTCATTTGCTTGACGTCAAAAACGTCATTCTGACCGGGGTTTCCTTTGAGGAGAGCAAACTCGGCGTCGCCGTCAGCGACGGCAAAAGCGTCCGTTACGATTTCAATCCCCGGATCAACCGATCCTCGCACGGAACGGGCGACGTTTATACTTCCGTTTTCGCGGGGGCGTTGCTGCGCGGATTTTCCGCATTCGACGCCGCCGCGCTTGCCGCCGACATCGTCTGCTCGGCGATCCACGCGACGCCGACCGACCACTGGTACGGAGTCTGCTTTGAAAAGGCGATCCCGGAATTGACGCGCCGCATCGAGCAAGGGTTATGAAACTTCTTTTCTTTTCCGACGTCCACGGCGTCCCCTCGGCGTTGAAAAAACTTTTTTCCGTCGCCGACGCGCTTTGCCCCGACCGGCTTTTATTCCTCGGGGACGCGCTCTATCACGGGCCGCGCAACGGCGTGCCGGAGTTCTACGATCCTGTGGAAGCCGCCAATTTGCTCAACGCAAAAATGGACAAAATTCTCGCAGTGCGCGGCAATTGCGATTCGGAAGTCGATCAGATGATGCTCCACTTCCCGATGATGGCGGATTATACCCAACTGGATCTGCCGGAAAAGCGTTTCTTTTTGACGCACGGACATTTATGGAATGCCGCACATCTGCCCCCCGTCGGCACGGGGAACGTACTGGCGCACGGTCATACCCACATTCCGGGGATCGTCCGCAAAGAGGAATTGACGATTTTCAATCCCGGCTCCATTTCATTGCCGAAAAACGGATTTCCGGCGACTTTCGGCTTTTACGACGGAAAGAAACTTTCCGTCCGCACCCTCGAAAACGGAGAAACGCTTTTCAGCGAGCACTTTCAATGAGATAGCGAAGTATAATTAAAAGGCTGTTGCAAAACCGGAAATTCTGCAACAGCCTTTTTTCTGTGCAAATCGGATTTGCTTATTTGCCGATCTCCATAAACGCCGCCGAGCGGAATTTGGTGTTGAAACGCACTTTCAGCACTTTTTCGTCATCCTGCAAGATCTGGTATTCGCGGTCGAAGGAGACGAGATGATCCTTGGGATCGCGTTTGCGGAAAGTCAATTCGACGAGTTTGTCTTCGTCCGTATTGTTGCAATGGACAACGGCGAAACCTTTTGCCGTTTCCGCCGCGAGGACGCGACCGGAGGAGGCAAACACTTCGACTTTGTTGTCACGGGCAAAAATTTCCTGCACCGCCTTGATCATAAGTTGACTGATGACGACGCGCCCGTAGCCGTGACGCTCCCAGAGCATATCGGAAGTCGCCGTGGTCGGCGGCACGTTGAAAAAGTACGCATTCGCCTTGCCGTTGGTCGCCTTGTAGAGAACGGGGATCTCGCCGTCGATCAGCACCTCCGCGCCGTCGGCAAGGAAGCGGCCGCCGAAGCAGACGTCGGTCGTCACATCGACCATACCGGGAAGGAATTTTTCCGTACCTTTCGCCATATTGACCTTGACGAATTTGCCGCCGTCTTTCACTTTGAAGAGGTCGGCGAGTTCGCCCGGCTCCTCGGAGCAGATGATCGTCACGCCCTCGTTATAGAGGCGGCGGATCTCTTTCTGCTGATCGGCGGGAACACCTTTCAACGGCGGCAGGACGAGGATGTCACAATTTTCCGCTTTGAGGTTTTTCAGATTTTTCGCCATCAATTGATAACCGGCGCAAAGACCGTTGTTGCTGACGTTTTCGTAGATGAAAGGCATCATCGCGCTTGCCGTCTTGCGCACTTGGGCGGCTTCGAGGACGAATGCGACGTCGGTCCCCTCGACTCCCTTGACCGCGAAGTGGGCGTCGCCGCCCTGGTTGGCATTCCACGAATCCATACTGAAAACGTAGGCGGTGGAGCGCATCGGCTTCACGGGGAGATTGCGCATCGCATTGCCCCACGCTTTGAGGAAGTTTTCGAGACGTTCATAACGGGCGGCGCCGAGCTGGATGCCGAAGCGGTTCCAGTACTGGAATTTTTCATCTCCCATAAACGCCGTGCCGTAAATGTACTCGTAAACGCGGTTGCGCGTGCGGTAGAAATAGTTGTTGCCGCTGATGCCGTAGGGCGGATGCGCGAAAAACGCCGCGCCGTCGGGACAGCCGTTGCCGAATCCGTCGCCGTAAAGTTCCGGCGCAATGCGGATCTGCGGCACCGACATCGAGAGCGTGCCGAGGAAGAAAGAGCCGCGCGATTCAGGATAGTCGCAAAGTTCGGGATAATCCTCGTACTGCAAATACGCGACGTCGTCGGGACTGGTTTTCGCCATACCGATATAGAGCGCGAATTCCGGTCCCATATACGTGCCGGTGTAGATCGGCGCGGGACCGTAGCAGGCGAACATCAGTTTCGGATTGACCTTGCGCAATTCAACGAGTTTGTCGTGAAGCAGTTTCGCCGTGCATCCGTTGGCGAAATCGAGCCATTCGGGGAAGTGATGCGTCACGGTGTAGCGGTAGGTTTCCGCATCGATGCAACGGTCTTCGACGCCATCGAAAACTTCCATATTGCCGGACTCGACTGTCGCGAGTTTTTCCAGACGGGG
>JAEDIJ010000036.1 GCA_016292515.1 Victivallaceae bacterium | reverse complement strand
GGATTATTTGGAGTAACAAACATAGACGACCGCAGAGATTTGCGGTGATAGCCGTGTCGAGCGCGGACAAAGCGTAAGTTCCGCAAATATCTGCGGCAGGTACGAAATCCCGCCTTGGCGGGCGCCGGGGAGTTAAGAGGGGGCGGCGTGAGTCCCCTCTTGCTCCCCATTGCGCTAAAAACTTATTTTTGCAGAGATTTGATCTGGTCGCGTAATTGGGCGGCGCGTTCAAATTCCAGTTTTTCCGCCGCGGCGAACATCTCGTTGGTCAATTCGGAAATCAACGCATCCTTTTCCGAGGGCGAAATGTCGAGCTTGTCGAGATCGAAACGCGGGGAGTCTTCCCATTGCGTACCGGCAAGTTGCGGCATTTTTCTTTGATTTTTCGCATCGCGTTTGGCTTTGGATTTCGGGGAGGCGATGATTTCCTGAATGGTGAGTTTTTTCTCTTTTCTGATCGTCGCGGGCGTGATGTGATGTTTTTTGTTGTAGGCGATCTGTTTGGCGCGGCGGCTTTCGGTTTGTTCGAGGAGGCCTTTGATGCCGGGCGTGACGTTGTCGGCGTAGAGGATGACGCGTCCCGCCGCGTTGCGGGCGGCGCGGCCGCAGGTCTGAATGAGGGCGCGTTCGCTGCGCAGGAAGCCGACTTTGTCGGCATCGAGAATGGCGACAAGGGCGACTTCGGGCAGATCGATGCCTTCGCGGAGCAAGTTGATGCCGATGGTGCATTCGTATTCGCCGTCGCGCAACTTGTTGAGTACGCGGACGCGCTCTAACGCGTCAAGTTCGCTGTGGAGATATCCTGCCTTGATGCCGGCTTCGTTGAGATAATCGGCGAGCCGCTCGGAACTTTTTTTGGTCAGCGTGGTGACGAGGGTGCGTTCGCCGCGCGCGCTTGCCGCGCGGATCTCGGAAATAACGTCGTCGAGTTGCCCCTCCAACGACCGGATCTCGATTTCGGGGTCGAGCAATCCGGTCGGGCGGACGACGAGTTCGATCGGTTCGCCGCTTTTTTCCAACTCATAATCGCCGGGGGTCGCCGAAACGAAAACGACTTCGCGGTTGACGGCGGAAAATTCGTCGAAAGTGAGCGGACGGTTTTCCAATGCGGAGGGGAGGCGGAAGCCGTGTTCGATCAGAACTTCCTTGCGGTGGCGGTCGGCTTTGTACATCGCCTGCAACTGCGGCAAGGTGACGTGGGATTCGTCGATCACGGTCAGAAAATCGTCGGGGAAAAAGTCGAAAAGGCAGTAGGGGCGCATTCCCCGTTTGCGATTGGAGAGATACATCGAATAATTTTCAATGCCGCTGCAATAACCGAGTTCGCGCATCATTTCCAGATCGTAGGTGACGCGCTGATGAAGCCGCTGGGCTTCGACGAGGAGATTTTTTTCTTCGAAGTAGGCGACGCGCTCCGCCATTTCCTGTCTGATGAGATGCTCGGCACTCTCGATGCGGTCTTGCGGCATCACGAACTGTTTGCAGGGAAAGAGCGTGGCGGTGTCGGATCTCTGGACGACTTTGCCGGTGAGGGCATCGCGCCGCTCCAATCTTTCGATCTCGTCGCCGAAAAAACTGACGCGCACGAAATCGTCGCGTTGCGGTTCAAAGACATCGACGGTATCGCCGCGCACGCGGAATTCGCCGCGCTCCGGGGCGGCGTCGTTGCGCGCGTATTGGATCTCGACGAGCCGTTTCAGCAATTCCTTGCGGCTGAGTGTGTCGCCGACGTGGAGCGTCACGCACATTTCGCTGAATTCCTCCGGCGCGCCGAGGCTGTAAATGCAGGAAACGCTGGCGACGATGATGACGTCGCGCCGCTCGATCAGACTGGTCGTCGCCGAAAGGCGCAACCGTTCGATGTCCTCGTTGATGGAAGCGTCCTTGGCGATGTAGGTGTCAGTTTGCGGAATGTAAGATTCTGGCAGGTAGTAATCGTAGTAGCTGACGAAATACTCGACGGCGTTTTCCGGAAAAAAACTTTTGAATTCGCTGTATAACTGTGCCGCAAGCGTCTTGTTGTGCGACAGCACCAGCACCGGGCGGTCGCATTCGGCGATGGCGCAGGCGAGCGTATAGGTTTTGCCGCTGCCGGTGACGCCGAGGAGCGTCTGATAAGGCTTGTGCGCCGCGAAATTGGCTTTGAGTTTCGCGATCGCCTCCGGCTGATCTCCGGCGGGAGGAAAGGGCGCGTGCAGTTTGAAAATACCCATATCACAGCGACGTCGGCAGATCGAAAAAGCGCATTTCGACGCCGGCAAAAATTTTCTGCATTTTTTTCATCAGCGCGTTGATCCCCGTCGTTTCGCTGGCGTAGTGCCCCAATGCGAGGACTTTGATGCCGCTTTCGAGCGCGGGGTGGTACATCACGTGGGTGAGTTCGCCGGTGACGAGGAGATCGTATTTCTGATCGATCGCCTCGCCGAGCGCATCCATCCCGCCGCCGCCGGAGCAGACGGCGATACGGCGGACATTTCCCGTGCCGAGGAGCGTCATTTCCGCTTCCGGATCGCGTTTCTGAAAAATTTCAGCGATGTTTTCAAGCGATGTTGCTTTACTCAATTCTCCGCCGAAACCGATGTCGTAGCCGTGATAGCGGCAAAAAGGGATCCGCTTTTTGAGTTTCAAAATATCGCAGAGGACGGCGTTGTTGCCGACTTCGGCGTGAGCGTCGAGCGGCAGATGCGCCGCGTACAGACTCATTTTCTTTTGAAAAAGCGTGCCGAAACGCTTCGCGTCGATGCCGGTCAGCCGTTTGGGATATGCGCCCCAACTCAATCCGTGGTGGACGATCACCATATCGGCGCCCCATTTGGCGGCGCAGTCAAAAAGGAGTTGACAGGCGTCGACACCGAATGCGATTTTTGCGACTTCCGGTTTGCTTTCAACTTGCAATCCGTTGTTGGAAACGTCGTCGGCAAAGTCGGCGAGCCGGAGATAGGAATCGAGATATCCGACGATCTCTTTTAACTGCATGATTTTTTCCTTTTCAAAAAAGGGCGCGACGGAAAAATTCCGCCGCGCCGGGATCTCAGATCAAGGGAACTATTCGTTCTCTTTTTCGACTTCCGCCTGATGCTTGGCGATAATGGCGTTGGCGACGTTGGCGGGAACTTGCTCGTAACGGACAAATTCCATATCGAACGAGCCTTTGCCCTGCGTCATGCTCCGCAATTCGGTCGCGTATTTGCGCATTTCGGCAAGCGGGACTTCCGCCTGAACGACCTGCATGCCCTCGTCCATTTCCATACCGACGACGCGGCCGCGCTTGTGGTTGAGGTCGCCGGTGATATCGCCCATATAGGCGTCGGGAATGTGGATCGAAACTTTCATCACCGGCTCCATCAAGACCGGTTTCGCCTTGCTGAAAGCGTCGCGCAACGCCATACGTCCGGCGATCTTGAACGCCATTTCATTGGAGTCGACGGGGTGATATTTGCCGTCGTAGACGGCGACGCGGACGCGCTCGACGTTGCAGCCGACGAGCGGTCCGGACTCCATCACTTCCAGAATGCCCTTTTCAACGGCGGGAATGAAGTTTTTGGGGATCGTACCGCCGACGACTTCGTTGGCGAATTCGTACCCCTCCTCGCGGTAGGAGATTTTGAGGAAAACTTCGGCGAACTGCCCCGCGCCGCCGGTCTGTTTCTTGTGACGGTAGTGTCCCTCGGCGGGAGCGGTGATCGTCTCGCGGTAGGGGGTCTTGGGCGTGTTGAAAGCGACTTCCACCTTGAACTGCTCTTTCAGACGGCGCGCGGCGATTGCCAACTGCTGGTCGCCCATACCGAGAAGCAACTGTTCGTGAGTTTCTGGATCGCGCGCCAGACGGATGGTCGGCGAACATTCGCAGATCTTGGCGAGACCCGCGAGGATTTTTTCATCTTCGCCCTGCTTGACCGCGCTGATCGCGTAGGACATCACGGGATTCGGCAGTTCGATGCCGGGCAGCGGCTTGATCGCCGCGCTGGTCGAGAGCGTGTCGCCGACGTGGGAATCTTTGAGCTTCGCGACGGCAAAAACGGTTCCCGGTTCGGCGGCGGAAAGGGTAGATTGCCCTTTGCCGTTCATCAGCAGCAACTGCCCGATGCGCTCCTTGGTGTTGGTGACGGGGTTGAAAAGTTCGCAGTCGGGCTTGAACGTGCCGCTGACCGTGCGGATGAAAGTAAGCTGTCCGTTGAAGGGATCGTTGACCGCCTTGAAAACGATGCCGAAAGCATCCCCGTCTGCGGCGACCTTGGAGGGCCCGCCGGGGAGGGCGACGTATTCGAGCGGCGTCGGGAAAAATTCGGTGATCGCATCCATCAATTCGGTGATGCCGATGTCCTTGGTCGCACTGACCGGGAAAACGGGGATCGTCTTGCCGGCGATGACGCTCTTGCGCAAACCCTGCTTGATCTCGTCGACCGTGAGTTTTTCGCCGTCGAGATAGCGCATCATCAATTCGTCGTCGGTCTCGGCGATGGCGTCCATCCACAGCGAACGGCACTCCGCGACGTCGTCGGCGATGTCCGCCGGCAGGTTTTCGTCGAAAATGCTGACGACTTTGATGAAGTTTTCCGCGTCGCCGATCGGCCAGACGAGGGGGATGATGACATTGCGGCCATGATTTTTGCGCATCACTTCGAGCGTCGCCTTGAAGTTGGCGCGCTCCTTGTCGAGGCGGTTGACGACGCCGAAGCGGGGAATGCCGCGCTTTTTGGCGAGTTTCCACGCCCGCGCCGTGCCGAATTGCGGACCGTCGACGGCGTCGATGACGACGAGCGCGGCGTCACAGGCGCGGATTGCGGCGATGTACTGCCCGACGAATTCGCCGTATCCGGGGGTGTCGACAAAGAAAAACTGATGATCCTGCCACTTGCAGTTGAGAATGGAGGAGTAGATACTGGACTGCTTTTCCTGCTCTTCGACCGAGAAGTCGCTGACGGTGTTTTTCCCCTCGATCGAACCGCATCGGGGAATGGCTCCCGCTTTGGCGAGCATCCTTTCGCAGAGCAGCGTTTTACCGCTGCCGGAGTGACCGCCGATGACGAAGTTGCGATAGTTGGAAACGTTGCCCATAATCAAATTCCTTTCGTTGTTTTGTCGGTCCGAAGAGAAAAGACAACGATATTATAGCAGAAAAAAAGAAGTTTTCAAGCGTTTTTTGGTGAGGAGATGCAAGGATTTGCGAAAAAATCGTGTTTTTTTGACGAAATTTGCAAAAAAACTGCGTTTTCGGTGAAAAAACGACGATTTCAGCCGACGAGGATCTTGCCGAGTTTTTTCAACGGCAATCCGATGATGTTTTCGATCTCGCCGGTGTAGGATTCGACGATGTTTTCGCCGTGCGACTGAATCGCGTATGCTCCCGCCTTGTCGAGAACGGGGACGGCGGCGAGATAGTTTTCGACATCGTGCTCGCTCAACGCTTTGAAGCGGACTTGGGAAACTTCGTGCCAGACGCGCTCTTTGTCTTTGCCGATCACGGCAATGCCGGTGACAACGGCGTGCGTTTTGCCGGAAAAAGCGAGGAGCATTTTTTTCGCTTCGGCGAGATTTTCCGGTTTGCCGATCAAGCGATCCTCAAAAATGATCGCCGTATCGGCACCGATGACCGTGTCGAGCGGATGTTTCGCGGCGACGGCGCGGGCTTTGCGAAGCGCATTCTGTTGCGGCACGTCAAAGAGGTTTTCTCCCGTCGTCGCCTCGTCGGTGTCGGCGACTTCGACGGTAAAATCGATCCCCAGACGACCGAGCAATTCCCGGCGCCGGGGACTTTTGGAAGCGAGAATCACCATTTTCAGTTGGCGGCGAAGCCGAAAATACGGATCGCCTGACCGCAACTTGCCGGATTGCTCTCTTTGGCAACGCGGAGCGTCAGCGTGTGGTCGCCGTCGGAAAGTTCGTCGGCGAGCATCACGACATAAGGGTAGTGGAGGATCTTGCTGTAATCATTCCGGTAAGTGTCCACCGTTTTGAACGGCGCGCCGTCGATGCTGAATTCGACCATTCCTGCGTCTTCGCCCGCCGTCGTCAGAAATCCGATCGCGTGACCGGTGAAATCAAGCGTCAACTCCGCGCCCGGCATCGCGCTGTGCAGGATTTTTTTGTTGGTGTAGTAACTGCGTTTCTTGCCGGGGACTTTATCCCACTCCGGCACCGAGCAACTCCACGCATCGTCCGCTTTTGCCTGACTGACGGCAAGAATGCGGCCGTTGGCGTAGGAAAAACGATCGATCGCCGGAATGAGCGAATACTTTTTAATCCTTTTTCCCGCTTTGGCGGCGGCGAAAAAGCGGTCGATCCACTCCGCGTAGAGCCGGCAGCCGAAAACCGCCGGATGAACGCCGCCGAATTTTTCCCAGTCGTACTTCTCCTTCGCGAGGTCGCGGCTGACTTGAAGCGCGAAATTGATCGAACCAAGACCGTAGGTTTCGGCGACCGAGTCGTGCGCGGCGATCTCGTGCGGTGTTTCGCCGCCTTGATAATGCTCGATATGGCTTTCGTTGGCGGAGTAGAGCAACACGATATCCGCCTGCGGATTGCTCTGCCGCAACTGCCGGATGATCCCCTCGATGCCGCGGATGCTGTGTTGCGGTGCGAAGTGCCCGTCCTGATTGTCGTTGACCGCGAATTCGATGAAAAGCAGGTCGATCTGCGGCGCTTTTTTCAGAATATCCTTGCCGAAGCGGAAAGCCCCCGCGTCGGAGCAGGTCGAACTCAACCCCGCGCGGACGAATTTGAATTCGCAGTCGGGGAAACGCTTTTTCAACGCTTCCTGCGTGTAATCGACGTAGCCTTTCATCTCGGTGATCGAGCCGCCGAGGAAACCGATCGTCGCCTCTTTGTCGATCGTGATGCGGCGCATCGCATTGGGAATACCGCCGCGTATCTGGATCATTTCCGCCGGCGCCGCAAAGAGCGGATTGCCGAAAGTAATGCACGCGAGCATCGACGCTAACGAAGTTTTGCCTAAAATTTTCATAAACATCCCTTTTCGGAGAACTATTTCTTTTTGGACTGCGCCTTGCTCTGCGTCTTGTTCTGCTCGGCGAGAAACGCTTCGACGAAACCGGTGTCGTAGCGCCCCTCGGAGAAGTGTTTGTTGTCCACGACGTTTTTGAGGAAAGGCAACGTGGTACGCACACCGTCGACCGTCACTTCGCGCAACGCGCGGCGGCAACGCTGGACCGCCTCTTTGCGGTCGTGTCCCCAGACGATCAGTTTGCCGATCAAGCTGTCGTAATAAGTCGGGATACGGTAGCCGGAAAAGACGTGCGAATCCATCCGGACGTGCGGACCGCCAGCCGGGATGAAAAGATTGACCAGTCCGGGCGAGGGGGCGAAATTGCGTTCCGGATCTTCGGCGTTGATGCGGCACTCGATCGCGTGCCCGCTGTTTTTGATGTCGCGCTGCCGGAAAGGCAGTTTTTCGCCGGCGGCGACGCGGATCTGCGCCTGAATGAGGTCGATGCCGGTCACCATTTCCGTGACGGGATGCTCGACCTGGATGCGCGTATTCATTTCCATAAAGTAGAACTTGTCATCGGAATCCAGCAGGAATTCGATCGTCCCCGCGCCGGTGTAGTTCGCGGCTTTGGCGGCGCGTACCGCCGCTTGCCCGATGCGCTCGCGCAGACGCTCCGACAGCGCGGGACTGGGGGATTCTTCGATAAGTTTCTGGTTGCGGCGCTGGATCGAGCAATCGCGTTCGCCGAGGTGGACGACGTTGCCGAAATTGTCGCCGAGGATCTGCACCTCGATATGGCGCGGCCGCTCGATGAATTTTTCCATATAGAGCGTGCCGTCGCCGAACGCGCTTTCCGCTTCGCTTTTGGCGGCGTAAAATCCCTGTGTGAGCGTCGCGTCGTTGTGGGCGATGCGCATTCCGCGCCCGCCGCCGCCCGCGCTCGCTTTGACGATGACGGGGTATTTCAACTGACGGGCGAGTTTCAGCGCGTCGGCTTCGCTGGCGAGCGTGCCTTCGCCGCCCGGCGTGATCGGGACGCCCGCTTTTTTCATCGTCGCGCGCGCCGTCGCCTTGTCGCCCAGAGCGCGCATCGCTTCCGGCGTGGGGCCGATGAAAATGATGCCGTGCTTGGCGCACGCTTCGGCGAAGTAAGCGTTTTCCGCGAGGAAACCGTACCCCGGGTGGATCGCATCGACGTCGCAGATGGCGGCGACCGACAAGATCCGGTCGATCAAAAGATAACTTAAATTGGAGGGCGGCGCACCGATGCAGACGGCTTCGTCGGCGAGGCGCACCGGCAGACTGTCGGCATCCGCCTGCGAGTAGACGACGACGCTTTTGATATTCATTTCGCGGCAGGCGCGGATGATGCGGAGCGCGATTTCGCCGCGGTTGGCGATCAGAATTTTATTGAACATAGCGATCAACCGAGGATGACCAGCGGCTGACCGTACTCGACCGGCTGACCGTTTTCAACGAGGATTTCTTTGACGACGCCGGACTTTTCCGCTTTGACTTCATTCATCACTTTCATCGCTTCGATGACGCCGATGGTGGTGTCCGCGCTCACTTTGTCGCCGACGGCGATGAAAGGCTGCGCTTCCGGACTGCTGGCGCGGTAAAACGTACCGACCAGAGGAGAATCAATCGTCTCGGTGGGCGCGGCGGGATCGGCGGGCGTTGCGACCGCAGGCGTTGCGGGGGCGACGGCAACGGGCATCGGCACCGGAGCGGATCCGGTTGCCGCGGCGTTGCGGCGCAGGCACAGATTGCAATTTTCCGCCTCGATGCTGAATTCGCACAAGTCGTACTCGCGCATCAAGTCGGCGACTTCTCTGATTTCGTCAATATTCATTTTTTCTCCCTGCTGTTGAAGGGGTTGGCATCTTGATCCGGACACGTGATAAAATATAGCACCGAAATCCGGTTTTGTCCAATTTCAGGCTTTTTCGGCAAATCACCGCCTCGGCGGAATTTTTTGCATAAAAAGCGTCGGTTTTCCCTGATATTCCATGATTTTGCGGTCGCTCACGGTACACGACGAACTGTCAGCACTCCGCGAAAGCGTGACGATCAACGCGACGACGCCGATGACCAGTGCGAGGATGACGATCACCGCCGCGGAAATGAGTCCGATGGCGAGCCGGCGGACTTTTTTGTCCTGCTCCTCGTCGTTTTCGTGATCGACGATGCTTTTGCTGATATCCTCCGGAAGTTCGTAGGAAAAGCCGTCGCGCAGATCTTCAAAGAAGTCGTTGAGATTGCCCGTGTCGATGCTGTAAAGTTCGCAGAGTTTCCGGATGTAGGCGAGGACGTAGACCGCTTGCGGAAGTTCGGAAGCGTCGCCGCTCTCGATCGCGGCGAGATAGTCGGGGCGGATCTTGGTCGTTTCGGAGACCTCGTCGCTGGAAAGCTGCGCGCGCTGCCGCATCTGGGCGAGATAATGCCCCATTTCCGCCAGCGTCGAAATTTCCGCCGGAGCGACGAAACGGTAAGTGGAAACGGGTTCGTCGCCGGTTTCCGGAAGCGGAGATGCGGGGATATTCTGAACCGGAGGGATCTCCGGTTTTGCCGGTTCTTCGGCGACGGGATTTTCCACGGGCGGCACTTCCGGCGCGACCTCCGGAAATTCCGGGGGGAGTTCCTGTGCGACAACTTGCGGCTCGGTGATCTCCGGAGCATTTTCCGTCTGCGTTGCGGGCGCGGGATCTTCGCGCGGGATATCATCCCATATCTGCGGTTCAGCAAGCGGCGGAGCGGAGGCGGTTTCCGGAGCAACTTGCATCTCGGTGATCTCCAGAGCATTTTCCGTCTGCGTTGCGGGTGCGGGCTCTTCGCGCGGAATGTCATCCCAGACCTGCGGTGCGGGGAGAGGCGCGGCGGGGGCGACTTCCGCCTGGACGCGAATGGTTTCCTCCGCGTTGTTGACGACCTGCCAGTCGTTGGCGTCGGCGGAAACGTGATCGAAAAGCTCCGCGTCCACTTTGTTGTTTTCTTCCATAAGAATCAAATCTCCGTAGTGTGATTGATCAAGTCATCCAAAATCAGAATTTCGCGTTTGTTGCCGCTGCCCGATGGCGGACCGACAACTCCGCGTTCCTCCAAAAGATCGATGATCTCCGCGGCGCGGTTGTACCCGATTTTGAGCCGTCGTTGGAGATAACTGGTACTGACTTTGCGTTCGGAAACGACGACTTCCAACGCCTGCCGGATGGTGTCGTCGTCGGTCGCTTTGAGATATTTTTTGACAACGGGGTCGATGTCCCAGTTGACGGGATTTTCGACGTAATCGTCATCGTCCGCTTCGTCCTCTTCCTTTTTGACTTCCTCGCAGACGACGCTATCGTCGAATTCCTGCTCCGCCTGACTGGAAACGAATTTGACGACCGTCTTGATGTCTTCGTCTTTGGTCCACGCGCCCTGAACACGCTCGATCAGCATACTGCTCGGCGACATCAGCAGCATATCGCCGGTACCGAGGAGTTTTTCGGCGCCGTTGGAGTCCAGCACCACGCGGCTGTCGGTCATCGACCGCACCTGGAAGCAGAAACGGGTCGGCAAGTTCGCCTTGATGACGCCGGTGATGATGTTGGTGCTGGGACGCTGGGTGGCGACGACGATGTGGACGCCGGCGGCGCGCCCTTTTTGGGCGATCCGGGTGATCGCGGTTTCGACGTCCTTGCGCGCCTCGGTCATCATAAGGTCGGCAAGCTCGTCGATGATGATGACCAGATAGGGCATCTTTGCCGGGATCGGCAGTCCGTTGTCGTCGAATTCCTCGCAAGCCGGCACCGGACGGCGGTTGAACTCGATCAGTTTTTTGACGCCGGCGCGGGCGAGGATGCGGTAGCGTTTTTCCATTTCGTTGACCGCCCAGCGCAGTGCGATCGGCACTTTGGAGGAGTCGTTGATGATCGGCGTCAGAAGATGCGGCAGTTTGCTGTAATCCTCAAATTCGACCACTTTGGGATCGACCATGATGAGTTTGAGTTCGTCGGGGCGGAAGTGGTAGAGCAGACTGACGATGAGAGAGTTGGAGCAGACGCTCTTGCCGGTGCCGGTGGAACCGGCGATCAGTAGATGCGGCGCCTTGGCGAGGTCGAGGACGACCGGTTTTCCGGACACGTCCTTGCCGAGCGCGAGCGGGATCTCCGCCTTGCCGTTCTGCCACGCCTCGGATTCGAGGACGCTGCGCATGAAGACCGCTTCGGGGCGGTGATTGGAGATCTCGACGCCGACGACCGGACGGCCGGGGATCGGGGCGAGGACGCGGACGCTCGTCGCGGCGAGAGCCATCGTGATGTTGTCCTGGATCTGCTCGACTTTTTTGACGTTGACACCGGGCGCGAGCGTGATCTCGAAACGGGTGACGCGGGGCCCGGTGATGAAGCCGGAAACCTGTCCCGGAATGGCGAAATCGTCGAGCGTTTTCTGCAAAATGTCGCGCTTCTTGGCGATCTCGGCGGGGTCTTCCCCGAAACTGTCGGTGCCTTTGGCGAGCAGATTGATCGACGGAAGTTCGTAGTTGAGCGTTTTGGCGCGCGGCGCGGCGGCGCGTTCGCCGGAAGCGACTTCGCGGACGCCGAGTTCCGGCGGCGGGGGCGGTGTTTTTACGACGGGAAGCGGTTTTTCCGCAACGACCGGTTTTTCCTCTGCGGGGGCGACGATTTGGGGCATCGCCGGCAACACGGTGCGGTTTTGCGGTGTGCGTGCCGGAAACTCGGCGATCTCCGGAAAATCCATCGTTTCCGGAGCGGGCTCCGGCGTCGCGACCGTCTCCCGTACCGGCGGCAACTCCTCTTGGACGGTAACGCTTTTTTTCGGCGGGGAGGCGGGCGTTTCTTCTTCTTCCTCCTCCTCGTCATCATCATTTTCGTCATCTTTTTTGGAGGCGAAGCGGGGGAGGCGGAAATCCACTTTCGGCAATTTTACGCGCGGAAGCGACAGCAGATCGCCGATCCCGATCAGAATGGCACCGCAACCGACCAATGCCCAACTGAGTACCGCGAGCCCCGGCGCGCCGATCAGCATCCGCAACCAGCCGGGGGCAAGTTTCCCGGGGATCGCCGGTACGGCAAACCATTGTCCAAGTACGCCGCCGGAAAGAGACAGGTCGGGATTTTCCAGACTGCCGAGACCGAGTTTATTCATCCAGCCGGAAAAAAACCGCGGCGACATCGCAAAAAGCCACATCGCGCCGAGCATCACGAGGAAAAATCCGCTCCAATAAAGCGATTTTTTGCCGTCCGCCGTGAAAAAGCGGCGCAGGATGTGAAAGAGGATCAGAAACGTACCGACGTAAGCGGTAAGTCCGATCAGTTTGAGCAGATGGTAACTGAATTCCGCGCCGAGGTAACCGGCGTAGTTGCTGCAAGGTTCGACGATGCCCTTCTGGATAATCGAGATATCGCGGGCGTCGTGGCTCAAAAGGGCAAAAAGCACCAGCAGCGTCGCCGCCGTCGCGAGGATGGAAACGATCCAGCTCGGCTGCGGCAGATTCCGCTCGTTGCCGCCGGATTCCTTGCGCTTGTTTTTGGTCGAAATCAAAGTGAATTCCTTTCGTGGATTCTGTTATTCGCGTGTAATATATAGCGACATCGGGAAAAATACAATTTTTTCCCGGATAAAAAGCGAAAATACGGTGGAAAAAAGTGTCTCCGCGTTATATTTTAAGGAAGAAAACAATCAATTTCAGAAAGAGAGGTTCATTATGGATGAAAAGACCCTTCGCGAAATCAGTCAGAGCAACGCCGGCGCCGCCGATCGTCAGCGCGCTTTTTTTAACCGCGTTTTCGGCTGGATGTTCGCCGGACTCGGCGTTTCCGCGCTCCTCGCGTACCACACGGCAAAAAGCGGCGTGCTGCTGAAAAATCCGAATCTGCCGATCGTGCTTTTCTTTGCGACGATCGCGCTGGTTTTCATCCTCAGCTTCGCGATCAACAAGATGTCGGCGCTGGTGGCGACGCTCTGCTTCGTCGGGTACGCCGCGCTCAACGGCGTGATGCTGTCGTCGGTGCTTTACGTTTACACGATGAGTTCCGTGATGCAGGCATTCTGCGCGACGGCGCTTATGTTCGGCGCGACGGGGCTTTACGGTTACGTTACCCGGCGCGATCTGACGTCGGTCGGAAGTTTCCTGTTTATGGCTCTCATCGGCATCATCATCGCCAGTTTGCTCAATATGTTTTTCCGCAGCGGCGCACTGGATTTCGCCATTTCGATCATCGGCGTGATCATTTTCGTCGGTTTGACCGCCTACGACGTGCAGAAAATCAAACAGCTCGCTTTTGCGCACGGCGAGGGCGCGTTGGACGGCGAAACGGCGGAAAAAGCATCGATCCTCGGCGCGCTGACGCTTTATCTGGATTTCATCAACCTTTTTCTCTACGTGTTGCGCTTTTTGGGCAACCGCAACAACCGCTGATGAAAATTCTCGTTACCGCGGGGCCGACCCGGGAAAAGATCGACCCCGTCCGCTTCCTCAGCAACGCTTCGAGCGGCAAAATGGGCTACGCCATCGCCGACTGCGCGGCGCGGCGCGGTCACGAAGTCGTCCTGATTTCAGGCCCCGTCGCGCTTCCGGCGCCGGAAAAAGTGCGCCGCATCGATGTCGAGTCCGCGGCGGAAATGTACGATGCCGTGGCGGCGGAATTTCCCCGTTGCGACGTCTTGATCATGGCGGCGGCGGTGGCGGATTACCGCGTGGCACAGCCGTTTGCGGAAAAACTCAAAAAAATGCCGGGCGAGTTTACTCTGACTTTGGAGCGCACGACCGACATCCTCGCCGAAATGGGCAAACTCAAGCAAGAAAATCAGAAACTTGTCGGCTTCGCCGCCGAAAGTCGCGATTTGCTCCGTTACGCAGAGGAGAAACTGGCGAAAAAAAATCTCGACTGGATCGCCGCCAACCGTCTTGCCGACGGTTTCGGCACCGACAGCAACCGCGTCATTCTGATTTCCCGCGACGGCGGAAAAATCGAACTCGGCCCCGCCCCCAAGACGGAGATCGCCCGGCAGATGCTCGACGCGATTTTGTAACGATTATTTGCTTTCCGCTTCTTTCCATGCTATATTATTGTGATGTAAAGCGAAATTGTGCTTTTTTTTTAAACGCGCAATGATCGAATTGGAAACGAATTGATTTTTTCAACAAATAGGAAAAAGGAGGCGAAAGAGTGAGTCAGCGGATTCTCGTTTTCGTCAAGCAGGTGCCGGATACGCAAAACATTTCCGGCGATGCGATGACTCCGGAAGGCACCGTCAACCGGGCGGCTCTGCCGGCAATTTTCAACCCCGAAGACCTCAACGCGCTGGAACTGGCGTTGCAGTTGAAGGAACGCTACGGCGCGGAGATCATCGTCGCCACGATGGGTATGCCGGCGGCGGCGGAAGTGCTCCGTCAGTCGCTCTACCGCGGTGCGGACAAGGCGGTTTTGATCACCGACCGCGCGCTCGCCGGAGCCGACACGCTGGCGACAAGTTATACGCTTTCCTGCTGCGTCAAGGCGGTCGGCGATGTCGATCTCGTCCTCTGCGGACGGCAGGCGATCGACGGCGACACCGCGCAGGTGGGACCGCAGATCTCGGAAAAATTGAAGTGGCCGCAGCTTTGCTACGTCGAAGAGGTGCGCGAACTTACTTCGTCTTCGATCACCGTCCGCCGGTCGATCGAGGGCGGCTATGAAGTGCTTTCTTCGCCGTTGCCCGCGTTGCTCACGGTCGTTGACGCCAACGAGCCGCGCCCGGTCAACGTCAAGCGGATGATGAAATACAAACGCGCCGCCGTCAAAAGCGAACTGGTCAAACTTTTCCCCGAAACGGCGGACGCCGAGGCGGAAAAACTCGCCGCTCAGTCGCTTCTCATCGAGGAGCGCAACGCCGCGAGCATCAACGCCGAGCCCGACCGCATTGGCTTCCCCGGGTCGCCGACCAAGGTCAAGCAGGTGATGAGCGTCGTGCTGACCGCGGGTGAAGTCAAGCAGATCCCCCCGACCGACGAGGGCATCTCGCTTCTGATCCACGAATTGATTTCCGACCACACATTGGGGTAGAATTATGTCGCAAACAAGAGGAAATGTCTGGGTCTTCGTCGAGCAGGAAGCCGGCGTCGTCGCCAACGTCAGTTTAGAGTTGATCTCCAAAGCGCGCGAACTCGCCGACCGTTTGCAGGTCAAGGTCGAGGCGTTGCTTTTGGGCAACGACGTCGCCAAGGTCGCGCCGCAACTTTTCGCCTACGGCTGCGACAAAGTGTTGCTCGCGGAGGATCCCCGTTTGGAGCCTTTCACCGTGCTGCCCTTTGCCCGCGTCATCATGAAGCTCATTTTGGAGCGTCATCCCAATATCCTGCTTTTCGGCGCGACGCTCAAAGGGCGGGAACTGGCTCCCCGCATCGCTTCCGAGAAGCGCGCGGGGCTGACCGCCGACTGCACCGATCTCAAAATCGATGATTTCGAAGACAAGAAAAACAACAAGAGCTACACCGACAAACTGATGCAGATCCGTCCCGCTTTCGGCGGCAACATCATCGCGACGATCGTCAACACGTGGGACGATCCCCAGATGGTGACGGTGCGCCCCGGCGTGATGAAACTTTCCGAACCCGATTTCGACCGTCAGGGCGAGATCGAACGCATCGCGGTCGAGCTGGATGCGACCGACACCGTCGTCAAGGTGCTCGAGCGCATCCGCGCCGACAAGGAAGTCGATCTGCAATCGGCGCAGATCATCGTCGCCGGAGGTTACGGCGTCGGTTCCAAGGAGAATTTCAAACTGATCCGCGACCTTGCCGACGCGCTCGGCGGCGAAGTCGGCGCCAGCCGCGCCGCGGTCGACGCCGGATGGATCAGTCACGACTACCAGATCGGTCAGACCGGGGTGACGGTGCGTCCGCGCCTCTATATCGCCTGCGGTATTTCCGGAGCGATCCAGCATCGCGCCGGAATGACGGATTCCAAAAAAGTGATCGCGATCAACACCGATCCCGGCGCGCCGATTTTCTGCTGTGCCGACTACGGGATCGTCGGCGATCTCAACACGGTCATCCCCGCGATGATCAAGGCTTTCAAGGCAAAACATTAAAGGGAGCGGATCATGGCGAACTTTTTTACCGATAATGCCGATCTCAAATTCACGCTGGAAAATCTGGATCTTTCTCCGATTTGCCGGATGATCGAGGATGATTTCAAATTTGCCGAAACGTTCGACACCGCGCCGCGCGATTTCGCCGACGCGCTCGACAACTACCGCCGCGCGCTCGAAGTCGTCGGCGGCATCGCCGGGGACAACATCGCCCCGCGCGCCGACGTCGTCGACAAGACGGGCGCGCAGTTTGCCGACGGCAAAGTGACCTATCACCCCTATACGTTGCAGAATCTCGAAGATCTCACCAAAGCGGGCGTGATGGGCGTGATGCTTCCCCACAAGTTCGGCGGTCTGAATTTCCCGGTGACCGTCTACACGATGATGACGGAAATGGTTTCCCGCGCCGACGCTTCTTTGCAGAACATTTTCGGCTTGCAGGACATCGCGGAAACGATCAACCTTTTCGGCAACGACGAGCAGAAAGAAAAATATCTGCCCGATTTCGCCAAGGGATTGCTCGACGGCGCGATGGACTTGACCGAGCCGGATTTCGGCAGCGACTTGCAGTCGGTGCGTCTGCGCGCGTGGCAGGATGAAAACGGCCAGTGGTACCTCAACGGGATGAAACGCTTCATCACCAACGGTTGCGCCCAGGTGCATCTCGTGCTCGCCCGCAGTGAGGAGGGGACGACGGACGGCCGCGGGCTTTCAATGTTCATCTGCGAAAAGTGCCCGCAACTGGTCGTGCGCCGCATCGAGGACAAACTCGGCATCCACGGCGTCGCGACCTGCGAATTGCAGTTCAACGACGTGCCCGCGCAGCTCTGCGGCAAACGCCGCTTGGGGTTGATCCGCTATGTGATGAGTTTGATGAATGGCGCCCGCGTCGCGATCAGCGCGCAGGCGGTCGGCATCGCGGAAGCCGCGTTCCGCGCGGCGCGCAAATACGCCGCTGAACGCGAGCAGTTCAAAAAGTCGATCGACCAGTTCCCGGCGATCTACTCGATGCTTTCGGCGATGAAAGTCAAGGTCACGGCGGCGCGCGCTCTCCTGTACGAAACGACCCGCGTCGTCGATCTGCGCAGTACTTACGGTCACCTCTGCGAAAACGGCATTCCGGCGGAGGAAGACCGCGCCGCGCAGAAGTATTACACCAAACTTGCGGCGCTTTTGACGCCGATGTGCAAGGCACTCGCCACCGAAAGTGCCAATCAGGTCGCCTACGATGCGATCCAGGTGCACGGCGGCACGGGGTATATGCGCGACTTTGAAGCCGAGCGTTATTACCGCGACGCCCGCATCACCAACATCTACGAGGGCACGACCCAGTTGCAGGTCGTTGCCGCGATCGGCGGCGTGATGCAGCGCGACCTCGACAAGCGCATCGGCGAACTTGCCGCGATCGAACTTCCCGACGATCTCAAAATCTACCGCGACAAGGTGATGGCGATGCACGCCAAACAATTGGAAGCGGTTCGTTTCGTCGCCGAGCGCAAGGATTCCGAATACCACGATCTCGTGGCGCGCGCGCTCGTCGAGATGGAAACGATGATTTTCGTTTCGCTTCTTCTGTTGCGCGACGCCGCCAAAGACGCCGGCCGCCGCGCGATCGCCGTCCGTTATGTGCTGGATGCGGAATACGATTTCGGCGCACGATATGCGCGCGTCGTTTCCGGAGATACCGCGTTGATTCAAAACCGTAGTGAAATTATCGGTTATTAGAGAGGAGATTTTTGATGAACAACGAATATTTGAGCCGTGCCCGCAAGGCCATTTCCGATCCCCAGGTGCTGACCATCGTCGCCAGCCGCCGCGCCAAACAGCTCGCGCTCGGCGGCCGCCCGATGATCAAATGCGACAGCAAGAACTTCCTCGACGTCGCGTTGCTGGAAATCGCCGAAGGGCTGTTGAGCTATGAGTTCGGCGCCGCCGAAGCCCCCGCTGAAGAAAGCACCAAAGAGGTCTCCTTATAATGGCTGGCAAAACGACGCAAAAGGCTGAAAAGCCCGAAGAACCGGCGAAAAAAAGTCCGGCGAAAGCCCCGAAAAAAACGGTTGCGAAATCGGCTCCCGCCAAAAAAAGCGCGCCGAAATCATCCGTCAAGGCGCAAAGCCGGGCAAAGAAATTGCACTTCGAGGGCAAGGATCTCGAGCATTACAATGCCCTGATGCAGTGTCTTGATATGGTCAAATCGCAGTTTAATGCCCACGCCGCCGACGCGCTCGATTGCTCCAATGCGGACAAGCGCGGCGTTCCGACCCATATGGCGGATATTTCAAGCGACAATTCCCGTCACGAAATGGAGTTGCGGATGCTTTCCGAGGAGGGCGACGTCTTGAAGTTGATCGAAGACGCTTTGGATCGGTTGGCGCACGGCGAGTACGGCAAGTGTCAGGATTGCGGCGAGCCGATCCCGGAGGGACGGCTTCAAGTGCGTCCCTACGCGATCTACTGCGTCAAGTGCAAGAGCCGTCACGAGGCGGAAAATAACTTCTGATGATGAAGTGCTTCGCCCGCCTCACCGCCGGTGAAAGCCGGGAAAAAAGAGTTTTTATTGCCGCGCTCATCGTCGGCGCGGCGATGCTCTTTTGCGACGTCGCGACCAAGTTGTATTTCACCCGGACTCTCCTTCCCGGAGAGCGGATCACGGTCATTCCCGGCTGGTTCGATCTGACGCTTGTCGGCAACACCGGTGCCGCTTGGAGCATCCTTGCCGGACACGGCTATCTCCTGCTCGGCATCGGCATCCTCGTCGCGGTCGCGATCTGTTATTTTTTCCGCGCTTTGACCGAGGAATGTCCGGAACGCTATTTCGCGATGTTTCTAATCCTTTCCGGCATCATCGGCAATTCGATCGACCGGCTCTGGCGCGGCGCGGTCATCGACTTTTTGAGTTTTCACTATTTCGACAGTTATTACTATCCTGTTTTCAATGTCGCCGATATCGCGATCTGCTGCGGCGTCGGTATCTACCTTATTTCCGGCTTCTGCCGGAAAGCACCGCGGGAAAAGTAGGCGATGAAAAGTGCCGACCGTGCGGTGATCCGTCAGGCGGAAGCAGCTTCCGGCGTCGACGGCTATACTCTGATGAAGCGCGCGGGCGCGAGCGTCGCGCGCGAGCTGGAAACACTTGCCCCGCGTTTTTCGCGCATCGTCTTTCTCGCCGGAAACGGCAACAATGCGGGCGACGCCTTTGTCGCGGCGGCGCAAGTGGACTTCCCCCGCGTCAAAGTTTTTGCGGCGCAGGAAAAAGCATCTTATCGCGGCGAAGCCGCCGCCGCCTTGCGGGAATTCGGCAGTTCTTTTGATTTTGAAGTGCGCGAAACGTTGCGTCAAGGCGACCTTTTGCCGGGCGACCTCGTCGTCGATGCGATTTTAGGGATCGGTTTTCACGGGGAAACGGTGCGCGCGCCGCTCGACCAGTGGATCAATTTCGTCAACGCTTCCCGCCTTGCCGTGTTGTCGCTCGATCTTCCGAGCGGCATCGACGCCGATACGGGGATCGCGGCAGAAACCGGGGCGGTTGCCGCAACGTGGACGCTGACATTCGGGATCCCCAAGACGGGACTTTTTCTGAACGACGGAGAGCGTTTGAGCGGTATCCTCCATTTTGCCGACCTCGGTTTCCCGCAGATCGGGCAGGGAATTGATTTGTATACCGTCGCCGAAGCCGCGCGCGATTTGCCGCGCCGCGATTTCGACGAGCATAAAAAAAGTTGCGGTTCGGTATTGGTTGCCTGCGGTAGTTGCCGTTATCCCGGCGCGGGACGTCTCGCGGCGACGGCGGCATTGCGCGGCGATGCGGGCTATGTGACGCTCGCGTCGCAGGCGGAGATCTATGAAATTCCTGCGGCGTTGCTGGTGCGTTCCATTTCCGGTGCATCGGCGTTGAAAGAACTTTTTGCCGGACACGATGTGCTGGTCGCCGGTTGCGGTTGGGGCGAGCAAAGCGTTGAAATGTTGCAGTGCGCGTTGGATTTCCCCGGTACGCTTTTACTCGACGCCGATGCGCTCAATCTCCTTGCCCGTCATCCCGAGGTGTGGAAAAAAAGGGAAAACGTCATCCTGACGCCGCACCCCGGCGAGGCGAAGCGGCTTGCAACGGCATTCGGCATCACGGAAACGCTTCCGCGATGCGAACTTGCGCTTGAACTTGCAAAGAAACTTCACGCCGTCGTTTTGTTGAAGGGAGCGGGAACGCTCGTTGCGACACCGCAGGGTGAAATTTCCCGCAACACTTCCGGTTCGCCGACTCTGGCGACGGCGGGAAGCGGCGACGTCCTTGCCGGATTGATCGGCGCGCTCCTCTCCCGAAAATTATCCCCCTTTACTGCGGCGAAACTCGGCGCTTTCCTCCACGGACGGTGCGGAGAAATCGTCCCTTCCGGCTTGATCGCCGACGATCTCCCCCTCCTTTTCGGCGAAGCGTTTGACGCCGTGCGCCGTCACGGCATCAGTATGTATCCAGTTTTAAGTTATAAGTTTTAAGTACTTGGTCGGGGGCTCTGCCCCCGTACCCCTGAATGCGCCGATGCATCGCATCGGC
>JAEDIJ010000035.1 GCA_016292515.1 Victivallaceae bacterium | reverse complement strand
CGGGGGCAGAGCCCCCGACCAAGCACTTAAAACTAAAAACTTATAACTTAAAACTTTATTTATCTCTTCTCTCTTGCGTCCTGGTGAAACTTCACGATCTTCTCCACATCGTCCATTCCGTGCGGATGATGCCCCCACATCGGGCGGCGGATGACTTCGATCGGGTAATTGAGAGATTTCAGCCGTTCGGCGACGAGGTTGATGTTGGTGGCAACGTTCACGGCGAGATCGTCTTCGCCCGTCAGCGCGAGCACGGGGATTTTCGCTTCGGCGATCGGAGCAAGATTGTTGATCGGATTAAGCGGCGACGTTTCAAACTCTATCTGCGTCAGCTGAAATTCCCGGCGCATCGTCACACAGCGGCTTTTTTGGGCAAACGCGTCGGGATCGGCGGCATTGCAGACGGGCGCGTCGAGGTAGATCGCCGCGACGTCGCCGGGATAAGTTTCCGCATAACGGAGCGAGAAAAAGCCGCCCCAGCTCATCCCGATCAGATTGACTTTGGGCGTAAGTCCGAGCGAAACAAGGTAATCGTGGAAGCGTTTCATCACCGCGACTCCGGCGGGGCTTGCCGCCGTGGGCAAAACGTCGATATGCGCGTGATAGTAACCGTTTTTCAGCAGTTCGGTGATCCCGACGCGCTCGACGAATGCTTCGGGCCAGATGGCGCACCAGCTCCAACGGCCGTCGCCCGCGGGGCGGTCGGGTTCGACGATGAATGCCTTATGCCCCTCAAAAACGAAATCGTGCCGTTTGTAGCCGTGCCACAGGACGACTTCCTTTTGGTCGGGCAGTTTTTCCAATTTGACTTGATTGACACAGCACCCTCCGGCGAGCAATGAGAGCGCCATTGCCAGAAATCCCGATTTTTTCATATTTCACCTCCGTTTGTGTAATGAACGGTATACTATACCATTCTTTTGTCTTCATTTCAAGCGCGGATACGCCCCGCCGACGACTTGAAAAAGACGGTTTTGCCATTATATTATATAGGTATACGTCTTTTCACCAAAACAAGGAAGGGATTGGTTATGGCTATTCTTTTGACGGGCGGCAGCGGTTTCATCGGCTCCCACACGGCGGTTGAACTCATCAACGCCAAAGAAAAGGTCGTCATCGTCGACGATCTTTCCAACAGTTCGGAAGTCATCATCGACAAGATCGAAAAGATCACCGGAGTCCGTCCGGATTTCCGCAAACTCGACGTCGCCGACAAGGCGGCGCTCGACGCCGTTTTCACGGAATTTCCGATCGACGGCGTCATCCATTTCGCCGGCTTCAAGGCGGTCGGCGAATCAGTCGTCAAGCCGATCGAATACTACCGCAACAATCTCGACACGACGCTCACGTTGCTTGAAGTGATGCGCGCGCACGACTGCAAAAAACTTATTTTCAGCAGTTCCGCCACCGTCTACGGCGACAACAGCCCCGCGCCTTTCCGGGAAGACGCGCCGACCGGCAACTGCACCAACCCCTACGGCTGGACGAAATACATGATCGAGCAGATCCTCCAAGGCGTCGCCAAGGCTTACCCCGAAATGTCGATCGTGCTTTTGCGCTACTTCAACCCGATCGGCGCTCACGAAAGCGGTCTCATCGGTGAGCGTCCCAACGGCATCCCCAACAACCTTTTGCCCTACATCACCCAGACGGCGATCGGCATCCGCGACCATTTGAGCGTCTACGGCGACGATTATCCGACGCCCGACGGCACCGGAGTGCGGGATTATCTTCACGTCGTCGATCTCGCCAAAGGTCACGTCGCCGCCTACAAGTACGCCTGCCAAAACACCGGCGCGGAAGTTTTCAACCTCGGGACCGGCATCGGTTACAGCGTCCTCGACGTCGTCAAGGCGTTTGAAAAAGCCAACGGCATCAAGGTGAAGTACGAAATTTCCCCCCGCCGCTCCGGCGACATCGCGACGTGCTACTCCGACCCCTCCAAGGCGGAAAGACTTCTCCATTGGAAAGCGGAAAAGAATCTCGTCGATATGTGCCGCGATGCGTGGCGCTGGCAGCAGAACTGCTGACACGACATTTTCACGACTGATTTTCACCCGTAAACGATAAGGAAAAATGCGATGAAAAAACTTTTCCGTTGCACTACGCTTGCCGCTTTCGCCCTTTTGTGCGGCTGTTGCCGCGATACGGCGCCGTCGGCGGCAAATTCGCCGCTTCTCGCCTACCCCGATGCGAAAAAGATGAATTTCATCAGCATCGTCTATTTCAACCCCGATCAGGTCCCCTATATGATCGAGGAAGCCAAGCGCGCCGCAAAAGCTACCGGCGTCACCAAAAACGCCTACTCGATGTCGATCATGCCGACCGGCAAGGAGCCGATCAAAGTCGTCGAGCGGTATGCGGAAACTTTCGGCAGATTGAGCGAGGGATTGAAAGATTCCGAAGTTCAGGTCGGCATCCTCGTGCAGAGTCTCGTCGGTCACGGCTGGGCGGGCGCGGCGACGAGCGAAAATCCGATGGAGTACGCGATCAATCAAAAAGGCATCACCGTTTACCGTCACTGCATGCTCGACCCGAAATTCCGCAAGTACACCTTTGACGCGATGGTATTGCTCGCGAAACAGCGTCCCGCCTTTTTCCTGATGGACGACGATATGCGCACCATCAACAACGGGCCCAACGGCGTCGAGTGTTTCTGCGACTCGCATATGAAAATCTACAACGCCAAGATGCCCAGGAAGTTCGCCTCGGCAAAGGAACTGATCGCCTATCTGGAAAAAGCTCCCGCCGACGACCCCTGCGTGAAAATTTTTGAAGCGGAACGCCGCGCCACGCTCCTCGGTTATGCGAAACTTGTGCGCGACGCGATCGACTCGGTCGATCCCTCGATCAAATGCGGTTACTGCTCCGGCGGCGGCGAATATCTCCTCGCCGGCGAAATCGCCCGTATCCTGGCGGGCAAAAACGAATCCTTTTTGCGCATCAACGACGGCAATTATCTCGAAGGCACCACGCAGGAATTCAATCAAGTGATGTACCACTGCGCTTTCAAGTCGCGCGCGGCGGGCAAGATCGACTACATCCTCGACGAATCCGACACCTGCCCCCACAGCCGCTATGCCAAGAGCGCGGTCAGCATGCACAGCCACATCACCGGAGCCATCCTCAACGGCGCTTCCGGCGGCAAACTCTGGATCACCAATCTGATGAATAAGGATGTCAAAGCTTCGACTTCCGCTTACGAAAGGATCCTGAAAGAGCATCGCCTTTTCTACGACGCTTTGCTCGCCGAAATGCCCCACGTCCAATGGCTCGGCCCCGTGACGCCGCTCGTCGACGT
The DNA here is from genome assembly GCA_016292515.1 of Victivallaceae bacterium. Lineage (GTDB taxonomy): Bacteria > Verrucomicrobiota > Lentisphaeria > Victivallales > Victivallaceae > UBA1784. The sequence continues at coordinate 18,359 of JAEDIJ010000035.1, read as the reverse complement.
GTCCAAGGACTTCAACCCGGCGCGCGCGCTCCGCAGTTTCGCCTCGTTGCAGGATTGGCAGATCTGTCTCCTCAACCGCTACGGCATCCCGGCGCACTACGAGTACGTCGGCGGCAACAACGTCTATATGCTCGACGGCACCGTCGCCGAATGTCTCACCGATGCCGAACTCAAAACGATTTTAAGCGGCAAAGCGATCGTCGACGGCTACGCCGCGCTCAACATCGCCGACCGCGGTATGGCGGAGTATCTCGGCTGTACGCCCAAGCGCGAATTCTACCGCTCAAGCGGGGAAAAAATGTGCATCGAGCCCGGTTACCGGATGCGCCACCAGAATAACGGTACGCACCCCAAACTCACCGCCGTCGATTCCAAAGCGCTCATGCTCGGTGAACTTTCCCTCTCCGACAAGGCGACCGGCAAAAGCACCTTTGTCGCCCCCGGCACGATCTTGTATCACAACCCCGCCGGCGGCACCGTCATCACCCGCTCCGTCGCCGTCGGACGCAATCCCTACAACGACCGCGCCCCCGAAATCAAAATCTTCCTCCTCGAACTTTTCCGGCGGCTCGATCCGCAATTGATCCCCTTCTACGTCGGCGAAGAGCAACCCGTCTATTTCCGTTGCGGCAAACTCGACAACGGCGGCTATCTGCTCGCCCTCGTCAATCTCGGCTTCGACGAATTGCCGAACATCGATTTGCGGACATACGAAAAGGTGCGTTCCGTCGAATTTCTCGACGGCAACGGCGTCTACCAGCCGCTGAAATACTCTTTCAACGGCAAAGGTTACACCGTCGAGAAAAAACTCTCCTGCTACGACACGCTGATTTTACGCGTGAGATAAAGATCGCTCCTTCTGCGGGCTGTCGCACCAAAGCGGCGGCCCGTTTTTTTATACGTGATGGGAGCAAGAGGGCGCTCACGCCGCGCCCTCTTGACTCCTTGGGCGCCCGCCACAGGCGGGATCCGTACCTGCCGCAGATATTTGCGGAACTTGCGTTTTGTCCGCGCTCTAAACGAATATCCCCACAAATCTCCGCGGGCTCGTCTGTTTTGTTACTGCAAATAGACCTGCGTCCCACGCGGGCTAATGCTCCGCTTTACGCTCCGCCCGCCCGACTGCCCGATGGGCGACACTCCCACGCCGATGTTTGTCTCGTCCTGCCGGACGAAAGAGAGGTAAAACCGGACGATAACGCAGTTGCATTTCCCATAAATGCGGAGCGGAGGCTCACGTCGCAACAACGAGTATCCCCCCCGTTTCCGTTTGACAAATCATGAGAAGAAGTTATATTATCATCGGTTGACGGTGAGTAGCCCGCCCCTTGGTGATAAGCCACCGCTTCAACTACCTCCGTAAGGGGTTTATGCGGAGGATTTTTTGATTTTTTCGCCGATCCCTGTTGAATTTTCACCGGGATCGATTATAGTATACGGCAGGCGGAGCGTGATGTCGCCAGCCCCGGGGAATTGGACCCCGGCCGCACGGCACCATTCTTTCGCCAATTTTTTGTTGAAACACCCAAAATCGCCTCTTGCTTACTTGACAAATCGCTTTTTTGTGATACGTTATTCTCATTAGCCGCCGGAGATATGGGAGCACCCCCCTGTGATTTTCCGGAGAGACGCCTGGGTGGTTGGTCGCTGACCACCTTGTGCCTTTGAAGCCATCTCCTCGGCTTTGCGGGCAAGCCATTCATTCGCACATTACTTGATTATTTTTAATTCCGGGCATTTTTTGACTTCTTTCAAATCCGGGGCCGTTTGTGTCGACGTTATGACGATATGATGAAGTTTTACACGCGAGCCTCCCCTTGTTCGCAGGTTGATCTGAAATCCGTTACCGGGGATTTCGACGTCAGCGGCACGGTGGTAAACATCGTCGACAAAAGTCATTTCTTTCCAATCCCCGGAATTGATCTGCAGATCGACAGTCGCGTTTTTTTTCGCATCATTGCAGAGCCAGATATAGTATTTCCCCGGAGGAAGTGACAAGACATCGACCATTCCGGAATAAGTCTGTCCTTTTTGCCGGCTTCCGCTTTTTTTAAGGCTCTTTAACTTTATGATATATGCTTTTTGCGCGTTCTTTTTTTTCTCCTTGCTCTCTTTTTTCATCGCAGATTGCGCTTTGGCGGCATCCACCGTAAAAGGGATGGCGGCGCTCATTCCGAAAACCAACAGCATAGACAATAAAAAAATCCGTTTCATTTTTCCTCCTTGGATGGGGTTAATTCTCTTCTGACATTTCTCTTTTTATAGCTTGTATCTGACTTTCAGTCGTACTGATTTTTTCTTCAAGTTCATTGATATCTTCCTCAAGTTTCCGGCGTTGAAGCACTGCCGCGATATAGGCCTTGCAACATGACGCACGCGTTGCCCGGTAAAGTTCCCAAGTAAGACTTTCAAGGGGCTTGTCGCAACAGGTGCAAGGCTTTTTTTTGTGCAACCCTTTTCGCATTTTACGCTGACAGATCTCATGCGAGTTTTTTTCGCGTTTCAAAGCTCTTTCCAAATCGTCTTTTTTGATTTTGAGTTGTCCTTGCAACGTCTGCAAAAGATTGAATTCCTGACGCAAACGGGTTTTGTTTCGACGGTTTTTCTCTGCTTGCTCTGCCGCTCGTTTGCGAGCTTCACTCTCCTGTTGTATCCGGCGTTTTTCCTCTTCCTCGCGACGACGTTTTTCTTCGGCTTCCATACGGAGGCGCGCCGCCTCTTGCTCGGCGGCTCGTTTTTTCAACTCGGCTTCGCGTTTTTGCCGTTGCTCGGCTTCGCGACGCGCCCTTTCTTCCTCCATACGGCGCGCTTCGGCTTCGCGCCGTTTCTTTTCTTCCTGTCTGCGGCGTAATTCAGCTTCGCGCCGCGCTCGTTTCAACTCATTCTGGATACGGGCGGCTTCTTCCCGTGCACGACGCTCCTCTTCTTCGCGCTGTTGCTGCCGCAATATGATTTCCTGACGCGCCTTTTCCTGGGCTTCCTTGTATGCAGAATACGCTTTCCAGCCAAATACGGACGCGGCGATCAGCGCGCACAGTAACAAAATACCGAAAAACGGAAAGTGCCGTTTGTTTTTGGAATATTTCCTGCGATGAGGGGATCGGTTGACGGAAATATCTGCCTTTTCTCCGCATAACGGATCCGTTTTTTGCTCCCCGTCCGCCGGCACAAAAACGTGTTTGCATTCCGGGCATTGGAAAACACACATCTTTTCGTGATCGGCACAGCAATATTGCGTATTGCATTTCGGGCAATGAAAATAAAAATCCTGCATAATAAAATTCCCTGTTGTTGTACCTGTTGCCGAAATCCGTACTCGTCAGTACGTTTTCTTTACCGACTGACTCCGCGAAAAAAAAGAAAATCTTACACCGGACAATAAAAAAATATCGCAAAAACGTACTCTTCTTTCCTCTTCGCTATTTTTCCTTATATATAAGCCGTTTTTGCGCTGATCTTTGATCGGACGCCAGAAACGGTCTTTTTTTGCCTTTTTCTCATTTTTTTCAAAAAATTTTCACTTTTTTTGTCTTTTTTTCAAAAAATGACTTGAAAAAAGGGGCTTGAAATCGTATAATAGGTGCAGATAGGAGTAAAAAGGGGCAAAAAGGGAAACAAAAGATGGAATGCTTTTACGGCGAATTCGTGCACGCGCTGGATGCGCAATGCCGGATATCCCTGCCCAGCGAATGGCGGCAAAAGGAGGGGGAAACGGAAATGATCCTCGCTCCGACGCAGGATCAGGCGCTGATACTCCTGCCCCCTGCTCTGCTCAACGATTTCTTTGAACGTATGCGTCACGCTTCGATCACCAACGGCAAGATACAGCGCGCACTCGCCAATTTCGGGCGGCTGTGCAAGAAGTGCCGTTGCGACCGGCAGGGGCGCATCGCGCTCGACCGCGACCGCCTCAATGCGATCGGGGTCGGAAGTCAGGTCAAATTAAGCGGCGCCGTGACGCACATCCGTTTGAGCGCGCCCGGTACGGAAACTCTGCCCGATATGGACGACATCGCCGGAGCGTTGGAGGCTCTCGACGAAGTCAATCACTCTTTCGGTTTGGATCAGGCGTTGAAAAACGCATTGGGGGGCAAAGAGCAATGAACGATTTCTGCCACATCCCCGTCTTGCCGCAGGAAGTCGTGGATTTCCTCACCTTTCCGGCGGACAAGCCCTTGCGGCTGATCGACGGTACGCTCGGCGGCGCGTCTCACAGCGCGCTTTTGCTGCAAAAGCACCCCTCTATGGAATTGCTCGGCATCGACCGCGACGAGGACGCATTGGCGGCGGCGGAAGAAAAACTTGCTTTCGCGCGCGACCGCGTGTTTTTAAGGAGAGGCAATTACTCGGAAATGTTCGACTACGCCGCGGAACTCGATTGGGAAACCGTCGACGGCATTCTGCTTGATCTCGGCGTTTCCTCGCCGCAGCTGGATCGTCCGGAGCGCGGTTTTTCGTGGCGTTTTGACGGCCCGCTGGATATGCGTATGGACAACCGTTCGGAAATGACGGCGGCGCGCCTCCTCAACCGCGCAAGCGCGGAGGAATTGGGCAAAATTTTTGCCGAATACGGAGAATTCCGCGGAGCGTACCGTCTGGCACAGGAGATCGTCACGCGGCGCGACAATGCGCCTTTCGGCTCGACCTCCGATCTCGTTAAAGTCTGCGACGACGTATTGGGCAAAAGTCATCCGGGGAAACTTCCCGTGCCGACTTTGGTCTTTCAGGCGTTGCGCATCGCCGTCAACGACGAACTGGGAGAATTGAAAAAGATGCTCTCCAACGCGGTATCGCATCTCAATGTTTCCGGCAGGATCGCAGTGATCTCGTTTCACTCGCTCGAAGATAGGATCGTCAAGGAATTTTTCCGGCGCGAAAGCACCGATTGTCTCTGTCCTCCGGGATTGCCGGTCTGCCGTTGCGGTCACCGCGCGACACTCGCGGTCCTGACGAAAAAACCGGTTACGGCAGGCGAAGAAGAATTGAATAAGAACCGGCGCAGCGCGTGTGCGAAACTGCGCGTCGCGGAAAAGATCAAAAAACAACTTTAACGATAAAAACACACCCCTTAAAAAGGAGAAAAAACATGAACATTCAACCTGCCCGTCCGTTGGGAAATGCGCGCAAGACAAAGAAAAAGCAATCCGCTTCTTTCGGCAGTCATATGCTGTCGCTCGGCAAGTGGGTGATCGTCGTCGCCACTTTGGCTTTGGTTTTCATCGCGCAGACGAATTTCCGTCAGCGCATCAACGATGTCAGCGGCAAGATCCGTGAGGAAAAGAAAGAGTGCACGCGCTTGCGGCACGCCATCGAATACAACGATATCCGCATCGCGCAGTTGACCGATTGGTCGCACGTCAGTGCGAAAATCAGCCGTTACCGCCTCAATCTCGCGCCGATCCGCGGCCCCGTCTACGCCTTGACGCAACGCGATCCGGCGGAAAACGACGCCCGTTTTTCGGCGTGGCTGAAAACCAACCGGCAGATGACCAAAATGACCGCAAAGAGCCGTTAAGAGAGGGATATCGTGGCATTACAGCCGGGGAAATCCCCCGAACACAGCATAAAAATTCGTACCGCCCTCGCCGTTGCGTTGCTCCTTGTCATCGCGATCGCGCTGGCGGCACGTTTTTTTTACGTCCAGGTGATGCGCCACGAATACTACCTTGAAAGAGCGCAGAAAAAATTCACCCACACGACCCGGACTTTTGGTCGGCGCGGCGAAATTTTCGACTGCAAGCGGCATCTGCTTGTCGGCAACGAGCCGTGCAAGGAGATCTCGGCGACGCCCTGCAACATCACCGACAACCAGATCCGTCTCAAATGTGCTCGGATCATGGCGCGTTACATCGGCAAAAGCGAAGTCTATTTTTACCGCAAACTTGCGCCCGTCATTCAAAAAAAGGCAAAGGACGGCACGACGCAGAGCGTCCCTAATACCTATCAGATGATCGCCCGTTTCTTCCCCTTTGAGGAAGCGATGAAAATGGAGGCGGAACTGCGCAAAATCGGCGTCAACAACAACACCGTGAGTTTCCGCGACACCAACCGCCGCACATACCCCAAAGGGCGGATGATGACAAGCATTCTCGGTTTCACCAACATCATCAATGACAAAGACGTGGCGCAGGGCGGCTTGGAGAAAAAACTGGACAGCGAAATTTCCCAGACGACCGGCAAGCACACTTTTATCAGCGACCGCACCGGAGTCCCGCTCGACGACGGTATCATTCTCAATCAAGCGGCGCGCGACGGCAAAAACATCTTTCTCACTGTCGAGGAACCGATCCAGGCGATTTTGGAGGAGGAACTCGACCGCGCCGTCGAAGAACTTGCTCCCGAAGTGATCTACGCGATCATCGCCGACCCGATGACGGGAAGAATTCTCGCCATCGCACAGCGGCCGACATTCGACCCCAACGACCGCAAAACTTTTGCCAACCCGCAGGCGATCAGAAATCACATCGCCGAAGACTGCTATGAACCGGGGTCCGTCGTCAAACCGCTGACCGTCGGCCGCGCGCTCGATCTCGGCGTCGTCACCCCCGATCAGATGATCGATTGCGAAAAGAAAAAGTGGATCTACGGCGGCAGACCGCTCACCGACAGTCACGCCGTCGGCAAAGTTCCGGTTTCGCAGGTCATCGTCCAGTCGAGCAATATCGGCACCGCCAAAATCGCCGTGACGCTCGGCAAAAACTGCATTTACGAAACGATGCGCAAATTCGGCTGTCTCGAAAAAAGCGGTTTGCCTTTTCTGATCGAATCGCGCGGACGACTGGTACCGCCCCACAGATGGGACGGGGTCCAGATCACCCGCGTCGCCATCGGATACAGCGTCCAGTGGTCCGCCTTGCAACTTTTGCGCGCCCACTGCGGGATCGCCAATCCGCAGGGGATGCCGCAACTGCAACTGATCGATCACTACGAAGACCCGGAAACGGGAGAATCCATCTATCCGGAAACGGGGAATTTCCGCCGCGTTTTTCAGAATGAATCGGCGCGTCAGCAACTGGTCGAAATGATGATCGGCGTCACCGAGGATGCGCACGGCACCGCCAAGCGGGCGGCGATCCGCGATTACACGGTCGCCGGCAAAACCGGTACCAGCAACAAATACGACCCCGTCACCCGTCATTATTCCAATAAAAAAATGTGCAGTTTCATCGGCTTCGTCCCGGCGCGCGCGCCGCGGCTCATTATGCTGGTCACGGTCGATTCCAAGACCAAGGGCGCCGCGCAACAGGGCGGCGGCGTCGCGGGCCCGATCTTTTCGCGGACGGCGAAACGGGTCCTCGAATACCTCAACGTCCCCCCGGACAAGCTGATGACCGAAAAAGAATAGTTGCCCCCCCGACGCGCGCCGGAATTTATCGATTTGATGCAATAAAATCAAAAAGGGTAAAATAAAATCCACTTTTGCGGCGTTATAAGGGTAAAAAGGCCCGGATACAGGGTCTTCCAACAAGAAAGGAAAAAAGATGAAAAAGTTGTCCCTCGTCGTCGCGCTTCTCGTCGGTATGTTTATGGTGACCGCCGGTTGCTGTTGCAAAAAGCAGTGCCCCCCTGCCCCCTGTCAGATGAAGAAAGGCGAATGCCCCAAGAAATTTGAATGCCGCAAAGCCCAAGACGGCAAAAAAGGTCCCCGCCGTCAGCATCCCGGTATGGAAAATTTCAAAAAGCGCATGAATGCGGTGAAACAGCTCCGCGAGAAATATCCGCAGGAAATGCTTGAGATCGATGCCGCGATCATCGCGCAGGAAGACAAAATCGACGCTCTCGCCGCCAAAGCGGGAATCGAAATGCCCAAGCGTCCGGCGGATATGCGCCGTCTGCGCGTCGCTTTCCCCAAGGAAATGCAGGAACTGATGGCGAAGGCTCCCGAAATGAAGCGCGGGGAATTCATCCAGGAGATCAAAAAGTTGCAGGAAAAACTGGAAAAGAAATAATTATAAGTTATAAGTTATAAGTTATAAGTTTTTAGTTTACAGTGCTTGGTCGGGGGCTCTGCCCCCGTACCCCTGAATGAGCAAACGCATCGCGTTTGCTTACAGAGCAATACAAAACGGCAGTACGCAAATTGTTTGGTCAATGCGTACTGCCGATTGCTTTTTAAGCCCAATCGACTTGTCCCGCCGTAGTCTTGGCGAAGGTGGATGCTTGGGCGCTGTCGGAGGGTTAGGGAGCGATTGCCCCCTGCCAAGCACTTAAAACTGTAAACTAAAAACTAAAAACTAAAAACTTATGTTTTTTACTTAAAAAAACATCTCCTCTTATTGCTTTTCGCAGATTTTCGCACTACATTATCAAAAATAAAAAAAGGGAGGATGTCATGGGTTTGCTTGGCGGCATTATCGGCGGTATCATCGGCAGTATGTTCGGCGGACCGTGGGGCGCGGCGATCGGCGCCGGAATCGGTTATACGTTGGGCAACCAAACGGACACTTCATCTTCGCCGGATAAGCCCTCCCCCGCACTCGTCTCGCTCTTTCGGGCGTTGGGAAAAATCGCCAAGGCGGACGGTGTCGTTTCGCAGGAGGAAGCGGCATTCGTTTCGGAGTTGATCCGGGAGTTCGGCAAAGACGATTCCGACTTGCGCACGGCGTTGAAGCGGCAATTCGACAGAGGGAAATCCCCCGAAGTCTCCTTTGCGGCGGAAGTCCGCAAGTTGGATGCATTGCTCACGCCCGACATCAAACGTTCGATCATGGAAATATTTTGCGCGCTCGCCCGCGTTGACGACGTCCTCACCGATGCGGAAAAATCGCTGTTGCTTGAAGCGGAAACGATTTTCGGTCTCCGCGGTTTTGTCGACAACTTTTTCAACGGCTCCCGGCAACAGCGCGGCGCAGAAACCAGATCTTCCGGCGGAAGCCTCGCCGACGCCTACAAGACGCTCGGCATCGCCCCGAGCGCAAGCGACGCCGAAGTCAAAGCCGCGTGGCACAAAAAGACCAAGGAATTTCACCCCGACCGTTTGTCGGGCAAAGGGCTTTCCGAGAAATTCATTGAATTCGCCGAGGAGGAAATGAAAAAGGTCAACCTCGCTTACGAGACCATTATGCAGTCGCGGAAATAACGCGATTTCGATTTTTCTGAAAAACGAGGTGTCTATGGCAAAATCCGATTATCCTTTTAAGCGCAAATGTGCGCTCGCCGTCGCCGCAATTCTGACGGCGGTCTGCGGAATTTTATGGTTCAACAATCTCGTCGCGGCGTTTCGGTTGCACAATGCGCTGCTTTCAGGCGTCGTGCCGACCGACGGCGGCAGGGGCTTTTGGAGCGCGTTGCAATGGAGCGTCGTCGACGCCAGTACGGTGACGACATTCATTTTCTTTTTCGGCTTTGCCGTCACGACCTGCGCGATAGGGCGAAATCACCGCGACGCCGTAACGCGCTACGACCGTTTCCACATCGCGCTCGGTCTGATCGGCACGCTTTGGGGCATCATTCTGATCGGTTACTACCCGATCGCCAACGTCACCATTCCCTCGCTGATGAATTGTCTTCATACGGCGATGTTTTCGACGCTCGCCGCGATCATCTGGGTGATGGTTCTCGAACCGCTGATCCTCGTGCGTCTCGTCGATTTCGCGCTAAAAGAAAATCAGGAGCAGGAGCAGGATGCCGACCCCGCGCTTCTCCTGCGGGAAGTCACCACCGCATTGCAGACCTTTTCGGAACAACTTCAACTCGGCAGCGAAGCCGCCGGGAAATTTCAGGCGCAACTTGCCGCGTGGGACGACGCCCGCCAAAAGGAGCGGGAGGAAAACGCCAAAGTCCGCGCCGAAATGTTGCGCGCCTTGGAACTGCTCACGGAAATCACCGCTTCGCTGGAAACGCGCCAGCGCGCTCTCGCCGACGAAAACGCGTCACTGCGGCAGACGTTGCAACGCACCGCAACCGAACGCGACGAAGCGTGCGCCAAAGCGGAGGAACTCTGCCGCAAACTGACTGCCATCCGACAGACGTTGGAGTAAAATATGCCGACTCCGTCGCAACAAAATGCGTGGCAGAAACTTTTCGCCAGACGCCGCAAAGACGACGGCATCGAGGACATGAATTCCATTTTGTTGCAGATCGTCCTCGCCGTGATGCTGATCTTTATGATCGCCTTTTTCCTCTTTATGGGCAAAGTGGACGGCGAAATTTCCCAACTCGACGAACTGCATCAAAAAATCGAACAAGCGGAGCGTACCGAACTCCTTCACGCCGTCGATCAGGTGACGCAAAACTGCCGTATCCGCTACGGATTGACCGAATTTCTGCACATCGACCCGGCAACCGGCGAAAAGACTTTTGATTTCAGCGATGTGATCTCCCGCGGCAAAGCCGTCGCCGCAACGCCGCAGGAGCGGGCTTTCCGCATCGGGGCAACGGCGGCGTACCGCGATTACCGCTCGCAGGAATCCTGCGAAGCGCAATGGATGCGGGAGATCCGCCGGCTCGCCCCCGACCTCGTCGACCGTCATTTCGCGTGGTTGCGGGAAATCGTCAAAGAGCGCATCGCCTCCGTAAAAAAGGAGGTTCTCGAAGTCCAGTCGCTCGCCGCCGCCGCGATCCAGCAACACTACGCGCAGCATCCCGACGAGGTGAGCGATCCCGAAGTCAAAGAATTGCTTGCACAACTTAAAACGATGCCGGAAACGCCCGAGCGCGCCGCGCTCATCGCGGAACTCGCGCGCCGATTGCAAGTCCTTGCCTACGCGCATCTTGCCGAAATCTGCAAAATTCCGCTTCTGGACGGGAGGAATGAGCGATGAAACATCTTTTTTGGCTCTTTGCCGCGCTCTGCGCGATGCCGCTTGCCGCTGAAATGACCAAAGAGGGCGACGGTGCGGTCAAACTGGAAAAAGGGACCCGCGAACTTGCCTTTCAACTGCTTCTCCGGGAAAAGCTCGCGCACTTTTCCGACGGGAAATTCCCCGCCAGCAAGGCAAAAATCACCGATGAAATGCGCCGTGCGCCGCAAAATTACACTTCCCGCAAAATCGCCCGGCAAAGAACGGAAAAACTCTACCGCGCGGAAATGGAAAACTTTTTGCGCAATGAAGTCGACAAGATCGCCCGCTCGACGATCGGAATCCTTGACGCCACCCAACGCCGCGCGGCGGATGCCGCGCTTCGGCGGACGGTCGATCAAAAAATGAAAGAACTCTTCCCCGCCGCCTTCGACGAAGCGAGAAATCAACTTGCCGCCGAAGAGAGGAAGTCGCAGATTTTCGCCGTGATCTACCCCACCGGCGAGGAATTGGAAAAATTCAGCGACGCCGATCTGGCGAAAAAACTTTTTCAGCGTTTCTCCGACCGGGCGAAGCGTCCCGTGATGGAGGAAAATCTCCCTTATCTCCGGCAAACGCTCATTTCTCACGTCATCGTCGCCTGCCGGAAACAGCAGGAAACGCAAAAGAAGCTCCTCGCGCAACTGCGTGTGCCGCAGACGCTTTGGGCGGCAAATGATGTCGAAAAATTCCTCCGCCGCGAATTGCGCACGGCAGTCGAGCGCGAAATCCCCGAAGCAAAAGAGCATTTCATCGCATTTCCCGCCGTGGAGCAAACTCTCCGCTTCCGGGCGCAGAATATCGCCGTCGAGCGCATCCGCGACGCGATGCCCGATATGCTTAATGTACAAAAATACCGCGCCTTGTTGGAGGAAGAGCCGCAACTTCACGCGACGTGGCAAGCCAGCGAAAAGCGCATTGCCGCTCTTTTTTTGCCCGCGCTCCTCGTAAAAATATCGGATGAACTTCACGCGCCGCAGGAAGTCAAAAGCAAAATCAAGGCGGAAGATCCCGCCATTCAAAAATTTTTCAGCGACGCCGCGCGGAAAAAATTTCAGGCGGCGCGGCAGGATCACGCCGAACGTCAATTCAAGCGCGTATGGAGCGATTTCGACGCGTGGCTTCCCCGGCTTGAAGAAACTGAACTATTTGTCCGGCAGGGCGAAAACGCCCTGCCCGACACCATCGCCGACCGTCCGGCGAGCGACGAAATACTTTTCACCGAAACGCAGGAAAAAATCGACGCGGAAATGCGGCAAAAATTCATCGCCGAAGCCAAACGGCTCAAAATCCAGCGGCAAGCCGTCGAAACCGTTTACCGCCCGATCGCCGAGGAATGTCAAAAACTCCACAAACAGCAACGCGCCGGAGAGACCGGATTTTTTCAAAAACTTTTCGGGCTGGCTCCCGATGCGCTCACGCTGGATGAGATCATCAAAATCTATTCGGAAAAAGTCGAAACGAGCGCGTCGCGCCCCCTTTTCCCCGTCATCCGGCAGGAGATCGAGATCCGCGCCCGCGCGATCTTACAGCAGATTCAGACCTCCGCCCTCCCCGATGTGAAAGAAGACGCTCCGGAGGAGGAGGAAAAACGCAAAAGCCGTACTTTCATCCTCCTTGTCGGCGGCAATTCCGATACCGAGTTGCATTTGCAATTGGGCGCGTGGCAACAGAAACTCAACGGCGGCGAACTTCCCGCACAAACCATCGCAGAGGAATTGAAGCGGCAAATCGACGGCAAGGAGATCGATATGATCGTTTCCATCGAAGTCGCCAATTCCGCCGTCACCTACCGCCGGGTCGCCGAACTGCGCGACGCGTTGCAGAAATTACTGCCCGACGCGATGATCCAGGACATCTACCGGAAATAGTTTTTCCGCCGCCTCGCAAAGACGAAAGATCACTTGGCGAGAAGTTTGTCAAAGAGGTCGCAGTTTTCGGCGGAAAAGATCGGAATGTCATCGTCGATGACAAATTTCTGACGTTCGACGGGACCGAATTTGCCATTGACCGTGACCGGACGGCGCAAAACCGCCCATCCCCGCTTTTTCGGCGTCGGGAGCGCATCGAAATTCCGCCCCTTTTGCCAGCACATTTCCATTAATGCATCCCGTTGCTTGCCAACAAGTTCGCGATGCGGATAAAGGCTTTGCGCGAGCATCGAAAGGCTGTTTTTGGAAGCGTCGTTCTGCCGCCAGATGAAATAACTTCTGACCTCCTCCGCGGGAAGCGCGAATGCCCGTGAATCGAAAAACGCAGGCAATTTTTTCTCATAGGGATTGTGCGCATTGAAATAATAAGTCGCCATCGCCGCCGAAAGCGAAACGATTTTCTGCAATCTTTTGTCGAACCACGCATAGGTGTCACTGCTCTGATCGTCGCGCAACAAAAGCGAGATCTCATCCGACTGCGTATAGCCGAAAACACATCCCTCGATGTTTTCGCAGAGGAAGCGGGTCGTTTCCGCCATCAACTGCATCAATTTTTCGTCAAAAGGACGCTCACAGTTACTGCGTTTCGTCCACGAGTGAAAGGCGCGTCCGTCGATGCGGACGATCAGCGGCAGTTTGCGTAAAATGTGAATATCGTAACACGCTTCGTACTGTTTCATCCGGCTGCCCAAAGTGATTTTACGCATTGTTATTTCTCCCAGTTTCTGATGATGAATTTGCCGTTCCGGATAGAAACGTAGTATAATTCGTCGAAGCCCTCGCCGTAGTCGGGAAGTTCCAGCTGCTTCGCCCTGCCGATCACGTCGACGTCGGGAATACGCGCTTTGCCGCTTCGTTGCGAGTTGCGCGCCAGACACTCGTCGATTTTGGAGCAAAGATAATACCCCGTGACGAAATACCGCGTCGCCTTGGCGGCGGCGATGTATTTCGCGCGTTCATCTTTTGTGACGTTGGTGTTGTCGATGACGCAATTGACGCCGGAAAAGATCGCATTCTGCAACGCCGCGTCCTCCTGATGCCGGGTATGGAGCAAATCAAGCGAAATCACCTGATATTGAGGAAAATACTGTTGGCAGAAGGTGCTTTTGCCGCTGCCGGGTATCCCGATCAGCAAGATCATCTCCCTGCCCCTTTTGATTTTTGTCATAACATTTACTCCCTTCACCTACGGTCCAATGATGTTGAGATAACAATCTCGGTACCGTCGCGCGGCGGAAACAAGTTTTTTCAAGCGAACGACAAACTCCTGATAAAAGAGCAACAACTGCTCCCGATGCTTTTTCCAGAACACCACCCAATCGGCATTGGAAAAAGTCAAAATGACGTCATCTCCATTTGTTCCACACCGGATATATGATAGTGGAGGAATTCGGGAAAGCACCGCTCCGACTTCGGGATCATCCAAATCGTTTTGCAGCAGACCGCAGAATTTTTCCATTTCGGCAATCGCTTTCAAAGCCTCCGGCAACGGGATCAGATTATCATTTGAATAGGGTTTATACTTTTTGGTCATATAAGGGCAAAGCATTTTTTCAATGAAAAGGAAAAAATCGTATTCGTCCATATAAAACCACTGACGGGAATTGCTGGGATGATGCCCGTCTCCGCCGACGTTTTTTCCCGCCGTGCCGATTGACACATTATATGCTTCACCCTTTTCGGAAATGCGTATGTCGATCTCGGATTTCTCCATACACCATTGGCACAATTTTTCCAAAGTCGGCGCTCCGGCGGCGCGCAGGATCTTTTCCGCCGCTTGACAGTGGCAGTTGATCGCGTGATCCAATGGAGTATAATACACCGATTCATCCTCCGTGGAAATAACGTCCAGCGGCACTCCTTTGCCGATCAGATACGACAATACACCGGTATCGGGATTTTCCACGGCGGCAAAAATCGCCTCTTTGAAAAACGCATCAGCTGTTTCGTCGGCAAACAGCAGACGGCAGAGTTTCACATCGCCCGATTTTGCCGCGGCGATCAAACAATCTTTGCCGGACTCCCAATTTCCGGCATAAGCGCCGTCGGCGATCGCCTGTTTCGCCGCCGTAAAATCGTTGCGTTGACAGGCATCAAGCAATTTCCGATTGACGTCGGCGGGGATTTTCCGCTCCGACAAACGGCATTGCCGGATATGCCGGATCTTGCTGTTTGCCAAATCGCACTGAAAAATCCGCGGTTCAGGAAACGGCACAGCACCGGGCGTATCGTGTTGCGCATCTTGTTTTTGCTCAACGACATATTCGATCATTTTCCGGTTGAATCGCACATCCGTGAAATCATATCCATACAAGTCCGTCAAATATCTCTGGAATCCATCGGCATCCAGAATTCCCCAATCGTCAAAATCGGAAACAAAAGAAAAATCCTCCGTGACGATTTCCGTCAACTTTTCGTGACCATAGCAAAAATATATTTTGTGAAATGCAAGAACAAGTTCTTCAACTCTCATATCGAATTTCCCTTTTCATTTGATGTCCGCTTTTTGAATACGATTTTTCCCGGATGCTCTCCGAATTCTTTATGCAGACCTCATCCGCAACGCGATGTCAGCGGAAAAAACTCCGGCAAACGTAATCCGCTTTGAGCAACTCGCCGCGAAGCCGGGTCAGCACCGGAGCGAGAAACTTCCAGCGGCGGACGCGCGCCGCGACGGCATCGATCAATTCCCAGTCCTGCGACACCTCGAAATCGTTGACGCCGACGGAAAAAAGTTTCAATTTGTCGTGAAACGCCACGCCGCACCGGACGATTTTTCCTTTTTGCAGAGCCGTTTCCAGCGCAAGAGTTTTGGCGCACCAGACCGCCTCGCATTTCCTTTTGGTAAAAGCACAACGCCGAAAGACTTCATCCATAAAAAGAACTCCTTTTTTACCACCGATATAGTTGACTCGCCCTCAACAGGTGTTGCCGCCTTACCGGCGCGCTTTACATTCCTCGTGAAACTTTTGGATGACGAGATCGGCGATCTCCCCGATCTTTGCCCATTCCTCGGGACAGTATCCGCACCAACTGCAAGTTGCCGCCGAATCGAAATCCCCGCAGACCGTAACTTCAAACGAATCGCCGTCCAAAACACAGGACTGCTTCCCTTTGACGATCGCTTTGAAGTGACAGAGCGGAACTTTGGTTTTTTCAATGCGTTCAAGTAATTTTTCCGCCCAATCCCGTTTCACCGGGAATTTGGCGAAAGCCGCTGCGGACTCCTCGCCGCCGTTGCGGAAATTCTCGTTCGGGTCGTACAAATTCCCCTCCAAAGAGAACGCGTTTCCGTCGATATATTTCAGACATATCTCCTCTTTTTTGAGCAACCACGCCGACCGGATGACGATTTTCAGCAAGTCGTACTCATAGCCGCCGCGCGAAGCGAGCAATTTTTCACACTTCGCATTGAGATTTTTTTCCGTTTTTTCAATTGCCTGCTTTTTCATAAAATCCTCCTTCATTCACCCCGGACTCCGCCCCATCTCGCCCATCTTTCGTAGCGATCCTCGGCGGAACTGTCACCCCCTCCTTTGCGGGGCAGAACCGCCGCCAGAAGAAATAACAAAAGAATGTAGATGATGATCATCCATCCCCCGAAACCGATCTCCCGAAAGAAAGCGAGCACTTTATTGTCTTTCATCATTTCCTCCCGCTGTTTTGATAAAAATGCCCCGATCCCTCTAAAAAAAGCCGGATCGGATTTGCTTTTTCTCCTTTTCGCACATAAATTACATTGCAACACTGCCAAATAACGTCAGTCAAAATAAAAAGTTGAAAAAAAATGAAAAAAATTTCACCAAAAAGCCCGGAAAGAGTCAAAATTTCACGGATGCAGATCTTCCGCATGGCGCGGATCGTCGCGTTGTTGAAGAAAAACTTGATGCCGACGCCGGAAAAACTGCTCAAAGAATACGAAAAACTCGAATTCGAGGAAAATCAGCTCATCCGGCCGAATTACAGTCTCCGCACCGTCTACCGCGACATCGATTCCCTCAAAAACGATTTTCACTGCCCGATCGCCTACGACCGCGCCAACAAAGGGTACTATCTCACCAATCACGATTGGGAATTCAACTGCCCGGCGCAACTTTCGGAATCCGCGATGCTCGCCCTCATTTTAGGCGCGAGGATCGCCGAGGACATCTTTCCCGATCCCCTGCGCAGCCGCATCGCTTCCGCAGTGGACGAAATTTTGAAAGGCAACAATCCCGATTTTCTCGAAACGACGCTCATTCATTCGCTCAAAGTTTTCGCCGAGTCCGGCGCGGTCAAGGAATCCGCAGTTTTTCCCGTCGTTTTTGAAGCGTGGCAGAAGCACCGGCAAATTCGCATTTTCTACGACGATATGAAAGGCGGCGAACCGATCGAGCGCATCGTCGATCCCCACGTCCTCTTTCTCGACGCGCGTGAGTGGCGCATCAAGGCATTCTGTCACCTGCGGAATGCCGCGCGCACTTTTGTCATCAACCGCATCACCAAAGCGGTAATGCTTCCTTCCACTTTCGCTCCCGACAAAAAGATCATCCGCTCGGTCACGCTGGACAACATCGTCGGCTGGCAAAAATACGCCGACGTCAGGATCAGACTGACCAGCGAAGCCCGCAAGTTCGCCACCGCAAACCGCATGCACAGCAAGCAGTCCCTCAAAAAAGAGAGCGACGGCAGCTGGCTTTTTACACTCCCGGAAGTCCCGGAAGAAGTGATCGTGCCGTGGATATTATCCCAGCGCGGCGAAGCGATCCCGCTTCAACCGCCCGAAATCGTCGATGCCGTCAAAAAATCCGCCAAAGCAGTGCTCGCCAAACTGAAAAAATAATTCGCGTCAGACACGTATCGACGTAATGGGAGCAAGGGAGGGTTGGTTTCGCCCTCCCTTGACCCACCTCAACCAGCCGCGGGCTGGACTTTGTACTTTTGGCGATTCCGCATAAGTTTGCGGATAATTGTAAACTCCGCGCTTTCGCGCTTCGTCCGCCCGACTCCCCGAGGGAAGAAGCAGGGGAATACAGACGTAAGTATGATAGAGAGCATCACACGCAAAATACCCATTTGTCGCAGATGCACCTCTATCTCTTTTCGCCCGCGCGTTTACCTTACTTTTTCTTGTACTTCACCGCGATCCCGCGGAGGATCGTCGTGCTTTCGTTGAAAATCGGCAGCACGTTGAAGTGTCTGGTATCAACTTCGACGTTGAGGATATCGTCGGCATCGGGATAACGTTTGAGCGCATCCTTTTTTGCCGCCTCGATACCGCCGTTGCCGACCGCGACGAGCAAAAGGACGTTGAGTTCCGTCGATTCGCCCTCCACGGGGCCCAGCACTTCGACGCCCTCCATGCTTTCCGCCTTGGGCAGCATAAAGGTCCCGCGCGTCTGATAACTGTATACGACGCCCGGCATCGTCGAGCCGAAACCGTAATCGGTCTGATAATGAACCTTACACCCCGTAAGCACCAACACGCTCACGCCCACAAGCACCCACAAACTCTTTTTCATAACTTTCTCCTTTTCTTTATTTACTTCCCGCAACCATTGCGGGATCACGCGCTTTTTTACGCTCCGCCATCTCCTGACGGAGAAGTTTCCAATGAGAGATGAGAGATGAGAGATGAGAGATGAGAGATGAGAGATGAGAGATGAGA
>JAEDIJ010000034.1 GCA_016292515.1 Victivallaceae bacterium | reverse complement strand
GAATCCGGTCAGTACGTATTCGGCAAAAAACGCATCGCATCCCGTTAAGATCGGCAGCTGTGCCGTCCAGGCGTGCCACCCGAAATAATAGACCAATGCCAGCGGTTTTCCCCCGTCGGCAAGCCACGGATTCACCGGCGGCAAGCCGTGCGCGGAAATGCTGTTGATGATCGCGCATTTGATGTGATCGTAGATACAGGCTGTGAAATACAATCCTCCATCCATTTCGTACGGCGCGATCCTCCGGCTCATCACCGCCGCCGGAAGTGCAACGGCGGCGATCAGAAACCATACGCGCGGATTTTCCGGTAAAAAAAGTGTTTTCCGGCGAAAGATGATCCAGATCGCGGCGAGCAGAAGCATCGCCGCGAGATAAATCGCACGGGAGGGCAATATGAGACCGAAGCCGACCGTGAGCGCGAGCCAGGCGGCGGCGCCGATCATCGGCGAGAGGAGAAACAGCGTATTTTTGTTTCCGGTGCGGCGCAACGCTTCCGGAAGCAGCGTCATCCCGAAAACGCCGTAAAGCGTCAGCAGTACGATATGATGAAAAGCGAAAGCGAGGATCTGCATGGGCGCGATCTCCTAATGTTTGGCTTTCCGTCCGCCCGTTGCCAGGGCGAAAACACCGGGGGCAAAACGTTTCAGCGCAATTCCGGTAAACGTGCAGAGTGCCGCATCGACAGCACCGACTGCCAAAACCGTACCGACTACCAATGTGTCGCTCGCCGTATCGGGCAGAAACCAGTAAGCGATGTAAGCAAGGAGAAGCATGATGCACGGCGCGTGTGCGCAATAGAGGAAAAACGCCTGCCCGTCGAGCGCGTCCGCGATTTTGAATGTCCGCTTTTTTGCGGCGATGACTCCTGAAAATTTCATCAGAAGCAGTGTCGAAGAAAATTGCACCCACATCGGCGTATCAGGATCGGGGTCTCCGTTGTAACGGATATACATCACGGTGACCGCGGCGCAGGAAAGCATCAGCGTGAAAATCCAAAGCCAATGGCGGTCGAGGAACGAAAAAAAGTCGATTTTATGCAACGCGAAAAACGCGCCGAGAGAAAAATAAAAGAGCGAATCGCCGCCGATGATGACGGGACGGTATCCGGCACCGAGGATCGCGCCGAAAACGACGAGCGAAACGAGCCCCCTTTTTTTCTCGCGCATCAGAAAGCCGATCGAGGGGGAAAGCAAAGTCAATATGAAAAGATCGCGGATGAACCAGAATTGATACATGATCCCGGGGCAGTGCGTCCCGCGTATCCACGCGTGAGAGTAATTACCGAAAAGCGCGATGAGCCAACGATGGATCTCGGTGCTTGAAAGCAACTCCGGCAAAAAGGTGATCCCCGCTCCGTATTTCAATATGAAAAGCATCGCGATATTGAGAAGCGACCACCGCGCCATCGGCAAGAGCAGCGACCGTACGCGGCGCGATACCGTTTCCCCGTAGCCGCGCGGCTTCAAAAATTGCAGGTACGCGGAAAAGAGGAAAAACATCGGCACCGCGCCGTAAGAAAGACCGTAAATCACCAGCGAATGAAGCAATCCGAAAATTTTGTCGTTCAATGTATATTCCGACGAAAGGAAAAATTTCCGTTGAGAAAAAAGTAAGGGCCCTGTACGGCGTGACAGAAAACCACGCCGAGGATCCCGATGTAACGGATCGCCCGGATGCGCCGGGAGGTGTTTCCCGGTATCGCTATTGCCGTCTGCATTTTCATTGTTCCTTTTGCCTTTGTTTTCCGCCTGGCGTGCCGCGGGAGTTTAGAGCAACGTCGATCTAACATAGTCACGCCATAATTTAATTCGGCGCACTTCCTTTTTCAAGTTTTCCAGAGGACGAAAAACGTCATTGGAGCTTCTTTGGTGCGATAAAGCAACATCGGCATTCAATTCGCAAGAATCGCCCATTGCGGATTTTGCCGGAGAAGTGTATTTTATAAAGAGATCATTTCAGGAAACGGAAAATTTTACTTATGTGTAAGATCACCGATAAAAATCGGACGCTTTTCTTTTTGCTCGTCGCCTACTTCCTGTATCAGGGGACGCGGCAGATCGTCGGCGCCGCCTTGCCGCAGATACAGCGCAGTTTCGGCGTTTCCAAAACGGAGATCGGTGCCGTCGTCACGCTCTTTGCCTTGCTCTACGGGATTTGCGTCCCCGTCGCAGGAGTCGCGGCGGATATGCTGAAACGCAAATGGGTGATCCTTGCCGGAGCGGGGCTTTTTTGTCTGGGGATTTTTCTTTCCGGTTTCGCCTGCGGGATCGGGATGTTGTTCGTCACCTACGGGATCCTCAACGGCTGCGGGCAAAGTTTTTTCTATCCCGGGATGATCGCGTTTTTACGGCGTTTGCATAAAAATTCCTTTGCGACCGCATTTTCGATTTTGCAGAGCGGCAGTTACGTCGGCGTCATCGTGATTTCAAGCGTCGCCGGTATCTTTGCCGGACACTTTGCCGACGGTTGGCGGATCCCCTTTTGGATTTTCGGCGGCATCGGCATTTTGTGGACTCTGTTGCTCATATATAAACTGCACGACGATGAGGCGGAAAATCCGGAAGTCCCTGCGCCGCGCGCGACCGTAGGGGAGGCGTTTCGCGTGCTTTTCTGCAAACCGACGGCGATTTGCGTCACGCTGGCGCTGGTGACGATGCTCTATGTCGATTTCGGCTTCAAAACGTGGATGCCGACTTTTTTGCAGGAGCATTTTGCGGCTTCGCCTGCCGAGGCGGCTTTCACTTCCGTCTTGTGGCATTATTTCGGCGCGTTTTTCGGAGTGCAGCTCGGCGGGCGTCTCGCCGACCGCTTCGTCAAGCGGCATCACGGAGTGCGCCTCGTGATCGGGATGACCGGACTGGCGTGCGGAGTGCCCGCCATTTTGGCGATGGCATACGCGCCGGATTTAACGTTGTGCTATGCGGCGATGACGCTTTTCGGCTTTTGCCGCGGCGTTTACGATTCCAGTATTTACACTGCGCTTTTTGACGTCGTCGAGGTGCGCTATCACGCTTCCGCCACCGGAGTGATGCTGGCAGTCGCATTTGTTCTCGGCTCCGCCGCGCCGGTATTGGTCGGATGGATGTTTGAACATCTTTCGATGACGTTCGGAGTGGCGAGTCTGGGTGTTTTCTACCTCGTCGGCGCCGCTTTGCTGCTGATCGCCAAACTCTTTTTCCTCAAACGCGATTACTGCGGTTGAAACACTTACCGCGTTTCGCGGTGTTTCCCCGGCGGCAGTCCCGTCGCCTTGACGATGACTTTGGAGAAGTATCCGGAGGAGGAGAACCCGCACTGCTCGGCGATGTCGGTCACGGGCAGATCGGTCGTCTGCAACAATTCGACCGCCGCCCGGATGCGGCACCGGTTGATGTAGTCCCGGATCGTCGTATGATAGCGCGCCGAAAAGGCGCGGCTCAGCGTCACGCGGTGGATGTGGAAATTGGCGGCGAGTTGTTCGACCGTGAGCTGGGTGTTGCTGAAATCGTCTTCGATGACGGCTTTGACGTTTTCCAGATAATCGTTTTTCTGGGCGGGGGCGGTACTCCCCGCGGCGGCGAGCGTCAGTATCTGAAACGCCGTCGAGAGCATTTGCAGGAAATTCTCTTTTTTCAAGCCGGTGATCTGCGTCGCCAGTTTCTGAAAAAGGTGTTGCGGGCAAACCCCCGCCGGAGAGACTCCGGGCTTGATCGCCAGCGTGCGGAAAAAGGCGTCGGCGTCCGCTCCCTGCAACGTCAGCCAACAGTAGTGAAAATGATCGCTCCCCGGGTAAAAGTAGTGATCGGAGCCGCAGGGATAATACCAGATGTGGCGGGGGGCGACCCGGTATTTTTTGTCGCGGAAGTGAAAGATCCCGTACCCCTCGATCGGCCAGAAAATTTCGGCAAAGGCGGCTCTCTTGTGGATCGACGGATAATCGAGGTCGCAGATGTCGTATTCCCCCGTGGAACGGACGAAAACGGCGAGATCGCGGTCGTGCCGCACGGAAAAGAGGCAGTTGCGGAAAGGATTCACTTTTCTACTATCTTTTGTTACAAAATTACCATTGAAGTTTCTTTCCTTGCGGTATATAATATATCGTGGCTTTACAAAAAGGCAAATCATTTTATTTCGGAAAGGATGTTGAAAATGATGAATTTCTATCCGCAGTACCCCGCGCGCAAAATTCAGGATCTCGGCGGCATCTGGGATTTCTGCTACACTCCGGGCGCCGACGACCCCGCCGTTCTGCCGGAAAAGATCGAATATGCCGAAAAACTTTCCGTTCCCGGCTGTTTCGACGTCCTCCCCCGCTACGCGGGCAAGCGCGGTACGGCGTATTACCGCACGTTCGTGCGGACGACGCCCGATGCAAAACTGCTGATGAAAATTTTCGGTCTCGGCACTTGGGGCGCGATTTTCTGGGACAAAAAACTGATCGGCGTCGACGCTCAGCCTTACGCGCCCGTCGAAATGGAATTTGAGGCGGGCAGCGGCAAACTTCACGAACTTGTCGTCGTCATCGACAACCGTTTCGATTTCGCGCGTCAGCCGCTGGTGCGCGAACTCTACGATTTTTACTGCTACGGCGGCATTTACCGCACGATCGAGTTGCACGAATTGCCCGCAAAGTCGCTCGACCGCGCGCAGGTGACGACGACCGATCTCGCCGCGGGAAAAGTCGCGGTGAAACTTTTGGTCAAAGGCTTCGCCGACGGCGAAACGATCCATTTCACCTGTCATTTCGACGACGAGGAGGAAAAAACGCTTGACCTTGCCGTTTCCGACGGCAAAGTCGAATTTGCCGCGCAACTTGCCGACAAAACAGCGTGGTCGTGCGAAAATCCCGCGCTGCACACTTTGGAGATTTCCTGCGACGGCGATATGCTTGTCGAGCGTTTCGGTCTGCGCGTCGTCAAGGCGGAAAAAGGCAAGATCCTCCTCAACGGCAAGGCGGTGAAACTTTTCGGCTTCAACCGCCACGAGTCGCATCCCGAATTCGGCGCGGCGCAACCTCTGGAATTGCTCCTCGAAGACCTTGACACCTTAAAAGACCTCGGCGCCAATTTCATCCGCGGCAGTCACTATCCGCAGGATCAGCGTTTCCTCGACCTCTGCGACGAGCGCGGTCTGCTCGTCTGGGAGGAAACGATCGGCTGGGGCGACACGATCAAGGAGCAGAGCGACGCGCACTTCGTCGCCTTGCAGAAAGAACAGCAGAAATTGATGGTCAAGGCGAGTTTCAACCACCCCTGCGTCATTTTGTGGGGCTTCCTCAACGAAGCGGATTCCTGGGTGCCCGAAAGCCGTCCGCTCTTTGAAGCGATGGCGGGATTTCTGCGCGCCGCCGATCCGACGCGCCTTGTCACTTACGCCTCCAAGGGCGGCGCCGGCGACCTCAACTACGATCTCGCCGACGTGATGAGTATGAATTGCTACGCCGGATGGTATCCTTTCAAGGAGGAGAGCTACCGTCCGCTCGGCGAACTGCAACTTCTCCTTGACGAATGGCTGAAATTCCGCCGCGACGCGGGATTTCTCGACCAGCCTTATCTCATCAGCGAAAACGGCGCCGGCGGCATCTACGGCTGGCGCGACCGTTTCCGGGGGCATTGGAGCGAGGAATATCAGGCGGATTACTTGGAGCAATCGTGCGACGTTTTTCTGCACAGCGACGATTTCTGCGGACTTTGCATTTGGGTCTACGCGGACTTCCGCAGTTATTCGACGAGCCGCGCGGTCAAGCGTCCGCGCGCTTTCAACAACAAAGGCGTCGTCGACGAGTACCGCCGTCCGAAACTTGCCTACGACGTGGTCAAAAAGGCGTTTCACGACTTCCGGAAAAAATAACGCTTCCCCGCTCGGGTAAAAGCATCAGTTTTTGCGCTTGCGGAAAGCGTCGGGGGAGATCCCCGTCTGTTTGCGGAAAAAACGGCAGAAGTAATTGCTGTTGCTGAAACCGCAACGCTCGGCGATCTCCGCTATGGAAAGCGTGTAGTCGTAAAGCATCCCGCGGATGATTTCCATCCGCTGCCGGATGAGGTACTGCGTGATCGAGCAGTTGAATTGCTCCCGGAAAAGCCGCGACAAATGATTGGCGGAAACGTGCATTTCACGGGCGATCTGCGCGACGGTCAAAGTGAAATCGCGGCACTTTTCATCGACCTTGTTTTTGGCGGCGAGCGCGAGACGGTTCATCGAGCGAGATCGGGCGATGCCGTTTTCCTCCTCCAACGCGACCCCCAATATCTGCGACAGCAACCCCTGCCGGATCAGCGGGTTCGCCCCGTTTTTTTGCGCGGCGAAGTAACTGCGGATCAAAGGCAGAAGCGCCGGATCTCCCCAAAGCGCGAGCGGCATCGCGAGCCCGCCGGGCGCCGCGGCGCAGAGGGAGGGATCAAATTTTTTCTCGCTTCCCGTGTAGACGAAGACATCCGATGCCGTCCGCGGTCCGCGGCAGTCGGAAAACCAGTCAAAGTGAATGCACCACCTCTCCACTTCGTCGAGTGCCACCGAGCAATGGACTAAATCGGGAGGAATGATGAGGACGCTCCCCGCCTGACAGTCGAAAACTCCCTCCGGCGTAATGACTTCGGTCACGCCCTGCGCAAAGTAAACCAGTTCAAAATCGTAGATGCGGCGGTTGGCTTCCACATACCCCGGCTGCCATTTGCCGTGAAATGTGGGTCCGGGGGAGGGAGAAAATTTGTTTTTTTGATCAAATTGCATTATCTGTGCTATAAATATCAAAAAAGGGATATTGTGTTTCCCGATATATTCTTGTATAATATAAGTGCCGCTTCGCAAAAGTCAAATTTTGCCAAAGTATAAAAAGTGCTAAAAAAGGAGAAGCAAAATGAGTCATTCCGCCAAGATCAGAGCCGCGTTTGAAAAAGGCAAGGGGATTTTTCGTCTCGCGCCCACCTGGGTGCCCCGTTCTTTCTGCATTCCGGGACGCCGCATCAAGTTGCATCCCGATGATTATTACGCGCTCGGCAGTGCGCGCGGCGGCATCGACGAACGCTGGCTCGGCTGTACCACTCCGGCGGACAACGGGCCGCTGACCGGAAAAAACGAGGGCATCAGTCATCTCGTCGCTCCCGACGGGGAGTTGATCCCGCTGACCGAAGCCGTCGCGGAACTGGGCGCGGAACTTCTCGGAAACCGCATCTGGGACGCCTATCACTGCTGGCCGGTCTACTCCAAATTTTTCGACAATCTCGGTCCTCTGCCGCACCACATCCACCATATGGACGAGCACGCAAAACTCGTCGGCGAGCGCGGCAAGCCGGAGTGTTACTATTTCCCGCCGCAACTCAACAACCACGGCGGCCACTTCCCCTTCACCTTTTTCGGTTTTGAGCCGGGGACGACCAAGGAGGAGGTCAAGGAGTGTCTGAAAAACTTCACCAAAGGCGACAACAAGATCACCAATCTCGCCAAGGCGTACCGTCTGGAAGCGGGCACCGGCTGGGACGTGCCGCCGGGGGTGCTCCACGCGCCCGGCAGTTTATGCACCTATGAGCCGCAGGTCGCGAGCGACGTCTACGCGATGTGGCAGAGTCTGGTCGACGATCAGTTGATCGACGAGTCGCTCTTGTGGAAAAACTGTCCGAAAGAAAAGATCGGCGATTTCGACTACCTCATTTCCAATATGAACTGGGAGTTGAACGTCGATCCCGAATTCGGCAAACACCGCTTTATGCGCCCCGTCGAAAACATTCAGAAAACCGAGGGCGCAATCGACCGCTGGGTCTGCTACAAATCCTCCGCCGTTTCCGCCAAAGAATTGACCGTGCTGCCGGGCAGAACCGCCGTCGTCAAAGATGCGGCGGCGTACGGACTCATCATGATGCAGGGGCACGGCACATTGAACGGTATGCCGCTGGAAACGCCGTCGCTCATCCGCTACGGTCAACTGACCAACGACGAGTATTTCGTCTCGGAAAAGGCGGCGCAAGAGGGCGTCGTCATCGTCAACGAGTCCAACTGCGACCCGATCGTGATGCTCAAACACTTCGGGCCGGAAAATCCCGATTGGGTCGTGCAATTCGGCAAATAAACGCCTCTCCCGCGCCGCAAGCCGGGGAAAAATTACTCCATTTCGATGACTTTTTCCGCGAAAAAGGTGCGGGAATCGGTTCCGAATTGGAGTTTTTTCTTGCCGGGGATGAAAACGAAGCGGTTTTCCTTTTCCTCAAAGTAAGCGAAATCGCGTTCGCAACTTTTCACTTCGACGACCGCGCTTTCGCCGGGGGCGAGGCGGCATTTCGCGAAGTCGGCGAGTTGATGCGCCGGAAGTTCGACCGGGGAATCGCAGACGGCGGTGTAAAGCTGGACGACCGCGCTCCCCGCGACTTTGCCCGTGTTGACGACTTCGACGCGGCTTACCGTGTCGCGCCCTGAAACGCGGCAGTCGAGCAGTTTGTACTCAAACGTCGTGTAACTCAATCCGTAGCCGAAAGGATAGCGGACGTCGACGTTCGCGGTGTCGAAATGACGGTAGCCCACCTGCATTTTGTCGAGGTATTCCGAAGCGGCGGTGTAAGGATCGGTGATGCCGGGAAAAAGATCGTAGTGATGACAGGGGTAGTCGTCGAGATCTTTCGCCCACGCGGCGCAGAGTCTGCCGCCGAAATCGGCTTCGCCGAAAAGGAGTTCCGCAATCGCGCGTCCGCCCTCCTGACCGGGGTACCAGACGGAAAAGACGGCATTCGCGCGGTCGATCCATTTTTCGATGCTGAAAATGGAGCCGTGAATGAGGCAGACGACGGTCTTTGGATTGGCGGAGATCAATTCGTTGATCAATTCATTTTGTCCTGCGGGCATTTCCATATCGGGGATGTCCGCCGGGGTGTCGAGGCGCGGCAAGCCGGTCGCTTCGCGGTCGGTCGCGTGGCTCGTGCCGCCGAAG
The DNA here is from genome assembly GCA_016292515.1 of Victivallaceae bacterium. Lineage (GTDB taxonomy): Bacteria > Verrucomicrobiota > Lentisphaeria > Victivallales > Victivallaceae > UBA1784. The sequence continues at coordinate 14,803 of JAEDIJ010000034.1, read as the reverse complement.
TAGAGGACGGCGTCGGCATTGCGCACGATTTCGAGGTCGAGCGGAATTTTTTCGTCGTAGAGCAAGCGGAAACTCACCTGTCCCTTGGCGGAAAGACGGCAGAATTCGATTTCGACGGGAACGGCTTTGCCCGCGACGCAATCAAGATAAAAAGTGGATTCGTAATCGCGGAATCCCGCTTCCTTGCTGTCGAGGACGGTTTCGCCGTTGATTTTAAGCGCGACCCGGCAGTTGTCCAGGTGAAGCAGACTGAAACCGCATTTACCGTCGCGTTCCGGAACGAAATCGCCTTTCCACACGGCGAAAAACGCCTTGTCGTCAAGCGGCGTCGCGGGAGCGTTGGAGCCGACAAAGGCGTTGTCGTGCCCGAAGTGCTGCTCCAACTGCGTATCGACGCGCGACAAAATGACTTTTTCTCCGACGGTCTGCGTTGCGGGATCGTAGTCGTAGAAATCGACGGCAAGCCCTTTTTCGCCGTTCGGGGTGCGGAAAAGCCTGCCGTCCGGAATGTTGACCTGCTTGAAGCACGTGCCGGGCAAAAAGGTGATCTCGACGTCGTCGCCCAGAAATTCCTTCAATCCGTCAAGCGGCGTGATCTCGTACTCGGGATGCACCGAGCCGGAACCGCCGCAGACGTTGTGATGGCCCATTTCGTGACGCAAGTTCGCGCTTGGGCCGCAGACGACGATTTTTTTGCATTTCGTCCGGTCAAGCGGCAAAAGATCGTTGTTTTTGAGCAGTACCGCGCCCTCCTGGGCGAAGCGTTTGCACAAATCGCGGTGCTCCGGCGTGTTGACGGAGCCTTTGAGGCGCGTTTCCGGCGCGAAACACCCCGTGCGGTCCATCACTTTGAGCATCCGGAAAACGTGTTCGTCGAGAATTTCCTGCGGGATCAGTTTCTGCTCGCAGTACTTTTTGAGCGGCTTGTAGAAATGCGCGTTTTCGCCGCCCGCCATATCGAGGTCGATCCCGCCGTGGACGCAACTCAAATACGCGTTGTGGACGGCGCCCCAGTCGGAAACGACTGCGCCGTCGAACTGCCACTCCCCTTTGAGGATATCCAGTTGCAGATGGTGATTGTCCGCCGAAAAAACGCCGTTGATGCGGTTGTAACTGCACATCATCATCCACGGATGCGCTTCTTTTACCACGATCTCGAAGTTGCGCAGATAAAATTCGCGCATCGTGCGTTCGTCGACGTCGGCGCTGGTGACGCGGCGGCAGGTCTCCTGATTGTTGAGCGCAAAATGTTTCGGCACGGCGGCGACGCCGACCGATTGACACCCTTTTACATACGCGGCGGCGATCTTGCCGCACAAAACGGGGTCTTCGCCGAGGTACTCGTAGTTGCGTCCGCACAAGGGGGAGCGTTGCAGATTCATCCCCGGCCCTTCAAGAACGTGCGCGCCGCTGGCGAGAATTTCCTCGCCGATGAGTTTGCCGTATTGAAATGCGGCATCCCGGTCAAAGGTCGCGGCGAGCGAGATCGTCGCGGGCAGACAAGTCGCCGTGCGCCCGTCTTCCAAGCGCACGCCGCGCGGACCGTTGTTGAGGCAGATCGCCTGCAAACCGATGCGCGGAATGCCGTGATTGCGGATCTTGCCGTCGCCGTAAAGAAGTCCGATCTTTTCGTCGAGCGTGAGACCGGAAATGATCTCCCGAAGTTGTTGATCTGTCTTCATTTGGATCTCCTTTATAATAAATTCATGGATTTCAATATGCCGAATTCAAGTCCGCGGAGTTCCGCGAGGCCTTTGAGCCGTCCGATCGCAGTGTAGCCGGGATTGGGGCAGGGAGGCTTGGCGAGGTCGTCGAGCATCGTGTGACCGTGATCGGGGCGGAAAGGAAGTTTCCAGTCGGCGCGTCCCTCCTTTTGCCGCCGCAACTCTTCTTCAAGGATCGCCTTGACGAGACGGTACATATCGACGCTCTCCTCCAAGTGGTTGGCTTCAAAGAAGTTGCCGTTGCCGTCGTGCTGGGTGCTCCGCAAGTGGACGAAACCGACGCGCGGCGCGCAAGCCTTGAAAATTTCGACGACGTCGTTGTCGCTTCGTCCGCTGAAACTTCCGGCGCAGAAACAGACGCCGTTGGCGGGCGAATCGACCATTGCAAGCAGATTTTTCACGTCGTCGATGGTGCTGAAAATACGCGGCAAGCCGAGGATGGGATACGGCGGGTCGTCGGGGTGGATGACGAGAATGGAGCCGCATTTTTCGGCGACGGGGCAGACTTCCGTCAAAAAGTGTTTCAAGTTACGCTCCAAATCGGCGCGCGTGAGATTTTCGTACTTTTTGAGCATCGCGCGCACGTCGTCGAGCGTCACGCCCTTGAAGCCGGGGAAATTGTCGATGAGATTCGTGGTAAAGCGTTGGATTTCAACGCTGTCCATCGAGTCGTAAAACGCCTTGGCTTCGGCGAGTTTGGCAGGGGAGTAATCCTTTTCCGCGCCGGGACGTTGAAGGATGAAAACTTCAAAGGCGGCGAATTGCGCCTGATTGAAGTAAAGTGCTTCACTGCCGTCCGGCAGACGGTAATGCAAGTCGGTGCGGATCCAGTCCAGTACCGGCATGAAGTTGTAGGTGATGACGTGAATGCCGCACGCGGCGAGATTTTCGATGCTTTTTTTGTAGTTTTCGATGTACTCGTCACAGCGGCCGCGTCCTGTTTTGATCTCCTCGTGGACGGGGAGACTCTCGACGACGCTCCAAACCATTCCGGCGTCGGTGACCATCTTTTGCCGCTTTTGGATCTCCTCGATGCTCCACACTTCCCCGTAGGGGATGTGGTGGAGAGACGTCACCACGCCCGTCGCGCCCGTCTGGCGGACGAAATCAAGCGGCACGGGGTCGTTTGGACCGTACCAGCGAAAAGTTTCTTCCATACGCAAGTCCATGTTTCTACACCCCCGAAAAAGCGGAAAACGCCCCGTCGACCGGCAGCACGACGCCGTCGATGAAACTTGCGCTCTCGTCGCAGAGGAAAAGAAGCGCGCCCATGAGGTCTTGCGGCGTCCCGAAGCGGCCTTGCGGCGTGTGGGACAAAATCGTGTTTCCGCGCGCTGTCAATGAGCCGTCGGCGTTGGTGAGGAGCGTCCGGTTCTGCTCGGTGAGGAAAAATCCCGGCGCGATCGCGTTGACGCGGATCCCGACTTTGGAAAAGTGGACGGCGAGCCATTGCGTGAAATTGCTGATCGCCGCCTTTGCGCCGCTGTACGCCGGGATTTTGGTGAGCGGCGTAAAGGCGTTCATACTGGAAATGTTGATGACGACTCCGCCGTTTTTCTTTGCCATATCGCGGCAGAAAGCCTGACAGGTGAGCAATGTCCCGAGGAAATTCAAGTTGAAGACAAATCCGACTCCGGCGGGATCGAGGTCGAAAAAGGTCGTGATGCCGTCGACTTTTTCTTTGAGGTCGTCGGGGAAAAGATATTCTTTGCTCGTCGTCCCGCGCGGATGATTGCCCCCCGCGCCGTTGACGAGGATGTCGCAGACGCCGAATTCCTTTTGGACGGTTTCGGCGGCATTTGCCAGACTTGCCGCATCCAGCACGTTGGCGGCGACGCCGATCGCTTCGCCGCCGGAATTCCGGATCTCGTCGGCGACGCGCTTTGCCGCCTCCTCTTTGAGGTCGAGGATCGCGACGCGCGCGCCGCTTGCCGCAAGTGCTTTTGCCATTTCACTGCACAGGATGCCGCCGCCGCCCGTGACGACGGCGACTTTTTGAGAAAGATCGATCTGCATAAAATCCTCCTTGCCGTTTTTTGGGGTTTTCTATATTATACTGCATAAAAAAGAAAAAATCCACCGGTTTTTGCCGGTGGATTTATGCTTTTTATGTGATCAAAAAGTCCTGTTTCAGTCGATTACGATGATGCCGCCCGTAGTGATTTCAGGAAGTCTGATCTGCAAAAATCCCCGTGCGTCGCGAGTGATTTCGAGCGTTTCCGCTTTGCCGGGATAGAGGAAGCGCGCCCGCGTGAATTTAGCGGTATCGGGAATTTGAAGCGTGACGACTTTGCCGCCGGGAAGCGCAAATTCCTGCGGTTCTTTGCCGTCAAGCGTCATCCCCGCGCGGCGAATGAGGCAAAGCGTCAAAAAGGAATTGTCGTTTGCCCGCAACAACTTGCCGTGAAGTTCATCCGGCATCCCGGCAAAAACGGGCGATATGCCGCACCAATTTAGAATCGTCGCCTGATCGGTGTTGAAAAATCCGGGACCTTCCAGAAAATAATTCCACACCTTGCCGCCGGATTTTTCAAAATTTTTCAGCAGGATTTTTTCCGCGTCGGACAAATGATCGCCCATCGTGGAGATCACAAGGCGGGTATGCAACGGATTTTTTCAAGGTCTTCCGGACGGATGAAATCGACCGGCACGCCCGCTCTTTCCAGATCGACGTATGCGCGCAAAAGTGCGACCGACGCCGGATTGGGAACCCCGTGCCGGGCATCGAACTGCGCGAGCGCGTATTGGGAAACGAGCAAGGCGACGCCGGAGCGCACCTTTTCGGCGTTGACGAAATAGTTCCCGTTGTCGCGGATAAGATGACAGAGCGCCATCGCGCGGTCGAATTTTTCCGTCGGCTTGCCGTTGTTCCACAAAAATCCGAAACGCTCCGGCTCGGGGGTGCCGGGATAGGGGTAGTCCGCGCGCCACTGGTAATAGAGGATGCCTTTCAATCCCGCGCCGAGACAGGCAAAAGTCTCGCGCTCGAATTTCTGCGGACTTTGCTGTGTCCGTGCGTCGGCTTCGATGATCCACGCGTGTTTGCCGTAGATGGCGGCGGCGGATTCCGCCATCGCGAGCACGGCATTCGCCTGAAAGTACATGTCTCCGGCGTATTGGCGGTAATGGGTGATGCCGACGACGTCCATTTTTTCCGCGATCCGGAAATAATCGACGCCGCGGACAATGCTCTGTTTGGGCATCAAGGGTGCCATCGTCTGACAGGTCATCGCCTCAATGCCGGAAACGGCGTGTGCCTTTTCCCCGAGCATATTGAGAAAATCGCTCATCTTGCGCGTGCGGAGAAGGAGCCACGAGACCCAGTCCGTCGCCGCTTCCTGCGGCGCCGGACGGCGGCGGGGCGCGTCGAGGAGCGGCAAATCCTTTTCCGTATGTTCGCCGCGCGCGACGCTCCACTTTTTCCACGCTTCGACGGTCGCGGGATTGTAATCCCATTGGTCGTTGTCGTATTGCGGCTCGTTGTAGATCAAATAGGTGACGACGGCAGGGAATTTTGCGAAGTGCTTGGCAAGTGCTTCCGTGACTTCCAGATTTTCTTTGATCACGCCGGGATGAACGACGCTGTCCTGTACGAAAACGATCCAGTTTTTGCCGATCTCTTTGCCGTTGCGGTCTTGAATGGTGCGCCCCTTTTCCCCCGTCGTGTTGATCGAGTATCCGTGAAGCCGGAGCTGTGCGGCAAGACCGATCTTTTCCGCAAACGCCAACTCCTTTTCGGTGAACGGGATGTCCAAGGCGACCGAACCGTCGGCATTGCGGGAAATGCCGCCTTGCGCCGCGAAGCGGACGATGTTGAATCCGGCGTCTTTGATCGCCTGCAAGTCTTTCTTCATCACGGCGTTGCGGTCATCGCCGGGCGCGAACGGCATCTTGTCCGGAAAGTAGGAGCAATAATAGTTTTGACCGAGCCCGAAAACGGGTTCACCGTCTTCGTAAAGGATGCCGTTTTTCTGCGTGTAGTGCGGCGCGGCGGCGGCGCACAGGGCGGCAAGAATGCAAAGTGCCGTGAAACTTTTCCGTAATAAATCCATCATTTTTTCCTTGGCTTACAATTTGAATTCTTTGCGGTAACCGAGCATCGTCATATTGCGGTGCTTTTTGAAAAGGCGGTAAAAGTAACTTTCATCCGCGTAGCCGCAACGGTGGGCGATCTCGGCAACGGGGAGCGCGGTGCCGACGAGGAGCGTTTCAGCGAGTTTCAAGCGGCATTCGATCAGAAAATGGGTCGGCGCGTCGCGGAGGATTTCCTGAAAGAGCCGCCGGAAGTGGGGGATGGAGATGCCCGCTTTGCGCGCTTCGGCGTCGAAATTCCACGCATTTTGCGGCGCGGCGATGATGCCGTCGCGCAGTTTTTGCAGTTTTTCGCCGTAAAACAAGTTGATTTTGGGTTCCGGCGTCTGGGCGTGCAATTGGAGCAGCAAGGATTCCAGAAGTTGCACGGCGCGCGCTTTTTCGTGCGGCAGAGGATGGGGAAGCAACGCCTGAATTTCCAACATCGTGCGGAAAAATTTTTCCGGGTCGGCGACGGGGAAAACGGGGAGTTCCGCCGCGGGGTCGAAAAGTCCGCCCGCGATGAATTTTTCGACGCGGGGCCCTTTGAAGCAGAGAAAAACGTGATGGCGCGTTTCCGGCGCCGTGCATCCGTAAGTGTAAACTCTGCCCGGCATCGTCAGAAAAACGTGCGCGCCCGAGTAGATTTTTTCCTCCCCGCCGTCGATGGCGAGGTGGAGATTGCCCGCGTGATTGTACTGGATTCCGTAGTAATCGGCGAAACGCTTGCCGCCGATCATCCAGTTGTGCGCGGGAAAATTGCCCGCCGTCACGAAATCAATGCCGTCAAAATAGGTCAACATCCGTGCAAAAACAAGTTGATTTTTGTCTTTTTTATACTATATTACAGTACGTTTTCAATTACAAGAGGATTTTGAGATGTTCAAAAAAATTTGCTTCGCCGCCGCGTTTTTCGCTCTTTTTCCGCTGTGGGCGAAAGACCCCGTTGAGATCAGGGATATCTTTTACTACGACGACGTCAATTTGATCGACCACAACGCCAAGTACGCCTATGAAAGATGCCGGCTCGATCTTTTCATCCCCGGCAACGACGAAACGAAACGTCCCGTCGTCCTCTTTTTTCACGGCGGCGGTCTGCGCGGCGGTAAAAAGTATTTCCCCGAGGAATTGAAAAAATCGGGCGCGATCGTCGTCAGCGCGAATTACCGTTTGAGCGGCGACTCCGCCAAGTGCCCCGATTACCTTTACGACGCGGCGGCGGCGGCGAACTGGGTTTTTAAGCATATCGCGGAGTACGGCGGCGATCCCGATTGCGTCGTCATTTCGGGGCATTCCGCAGGCGGATATCTCGCCGCAATGGTGGGAATGGATGCGCGTTATCTCGCGAAATTCGGCGAAAAAAACACGCGGTTTCTGATGATCGCTCCGGTTTCGGGACAGATGACGACCCATTTTCAGATCCAGAATGAAAGGCTCGGTACACAGCAGGAGATCGCCGAACACGTCGTCGTCGATGAATACGCCCCTATCTGGCACGCCAAAAAGGGATTGCCCCCCGTCATTCTCTTTACGGGCGGCGTCGATCTCGACTGGCCGAGCCGTCCGCAGGAAAATCAGTTGCTTTACAGCGTGCTCCGCAAAATTCATCAGGATACCCGCGCCGAAATCTATTCGATCGACGGCTTCGGGCACAGCGAGTGCATCGATCCCGCGCTGACGATCCTCGTCAAGCGCAAGTTGTGGAGTGCCTACGCCGAAAAGAAACGCGCCGTCAATATGCCGGAAAATTATCTTCTCAATTCCGGCAAAAAGATCGTTTTTCAGGCACGGCGCACCGGCAAAGCCAAAGTCGGCGCCACCGCCGTCATCGCGCAAAAAAACGGTAAGATCATCGTCGACGTCGCCTGTAAGGAACCCGCGCTTGACCGCCTCGTTTACGGACCGCGCGCGTGGAGCAGTGACTGCCTCAATTTGTACCTCGCGACGGCGGACGGCAAGGAGGGACAGTACGTGATGGACTCAATGGGGCGCGCCGAATTTTACTCATTTGGACTTGCGAAGCGGCACTTTGTCGCGGAAGTCAAAAAAACTTCCGACGGCTGGCTGGCGCATTATGAAGTCGATCTTGACGGCGCGGACGGCAAACTCGTCAAAGCGAATCTCGTCCGCGACCGTCATACCAAAGATGCGCGCGAGATCACTTGCTGGTCGCCCGTCTACGGCAACGGCTTTCAGGAAAAAGACGCCCTCGTGCCGCTCGTCGAAAAATAAAAACCGTTTGGTGATCGGGACTACGACGCAGATTTTCAGAGAACCCTATGAATAAAAAAGTAAAAAAACAAGTGGATATCCGCAGTTCGGCGGCGGAGTATTTGACTTACGTTGCATCGACCGGTGCCGGCAGTGTTGAAATCCGCTATGAGGACGAAAATATCTGGCTCACCCAGAAAATGATGGCGGTGCTTTATGACGTGGAAACGAACACCATCAACTACCATATCAAAAAGATTTTTGAGGACAGCGAACTTCAACCAGAGGCAACTATTCGAAAATTTCGAATAGTTCAATCCGAGGGCGGGCGTACCATTGAACGTGAGGTCAACCATTATAATCTCCAGATGATTATCGCCGTGGGCTTCAAGGTCAATTCGGAGCGGGCGGTGCAATTCCGCAAGTGGGTCAATGAGATCGCTTCGGAGTACACCATCAAAGGCTGGGTCATGGATGACGAGCGTCTCAAAAACGGGACTTTCCTCTCCGACAAATACTTTGATTTATGTGCATGCAGAGGGAAATATGGGGCGACGAAGTAATTCAGATGTGGCAAGTCTAGGGATTTTGCTTTTATTTCCTCTGTTAGTTGCGGTTTTTATCCATAAAAAGAGACCGGAATTTAACATCCCTTATATTGGATTATTGATTACTATTGCCGTTTTGCATTTTTTTTATCATATGTCTTTTCCTTCCATGATCACCACCTTGGTTATTGTTGGAGGATTTTTGACAACGATAGCTCTTGTCATCATAGCAAAAAAAGAATACTCAAAGCACCAACGTTACTTAGCTTGTATCAAATATATTGATGATATCGTTGAAAGAAACTTTTCGACGTTGGTCGGCATTAAGAATAGAATGATATATTACGATGAATTTGGTGACATCGTTGACAAGCGTTGGAAGAAAGAAGTAAAAAACTATTTGTCCACTAAAATTTTTCCCGATAGCATAGTAACGAATGCAGATGTCGCTGAATTTTTGCGAGCGTTTGACGATCTTATTGAGAATAAGCTTTCTACGCACGAAGATTTTTTGTCTATAACGTCTGGATTTGAGTATGAACGATATGTTCGACAACTATACGAAGTGAAAGGATATCATGTCATAAATACTCCCCCTACTGGTGACCAAGGCGTTGATCTTATCGCAGAAAAGGAAGACGAATAAATTGCAATACAATGTAAGTTTTACTCTTCTCCCGTTGGAAATCGTGCAATACAAGAAGCATTTACAGGAGCGAAATATTATAATTGTAACAAGGCCATTGTTGTAACTAACAATACATATACCAAAGCGGCAAGGCAATTGGCAAACAGCGTTAATGTTATTTTACAAGAAAATATTTTCCCGATAATATTGCACTCTACTAATAACAAAGAAAATATGTCTCTTGCGATTGGAATCAAAAAATCTGCACGTGAAAAAACAGAAGAATATAAAACATTTGATGGATATAAAACAAGACATATAGGTGATACACCAGATATGGATTTATTCAAGAATAAGAAAGAACCATCTTCTACAGTCAAATCATCTACTGTTGATAATATTTGTGAATTAAGCGCAATGAATGGAGAGTCCAGGTCCGTGCCTGTAAAATATAAAAATTTATATACGGATCAACCATCTGCTACTTCTTTGCGAAACAACACCCCTAACGAAATAACAAAACTGTTGCTTGTTTTAGAGTTAAACGAGTTTTACATTGCGGGTTTTGGTGACAAGAAAAAATATTTGTCTTTCACGTGTACAATGCCCTCGTCTCCACACCATTCGCAAAAATTGCTCGGACATGGGTATTTATTGCGTAATACCGCAATAGGACAAAAAGTTCTTGCTATCTTTAAAGATGATTGGCCGCACATTGTAGTTTGTTCAATTGTTTACGACGGTCGCTCGGAAGGGAATGATGATGTTTTTTATATCGCTTCTGTCGAGTTTATTAATACAACGCCAATAATGGAATAGTCGGAAATGAACAAGGATGCTCTTAACAGACAATCTACGAAATTCTTTCCGAGTTTAGCACCGCTTTTTGTCTTGAGAATGAACTTGAAATGTTACCGGGGAAATGCTATCATATAAAAATTACCGGATCTCCTATGCTCAAATGTTTGTCGGATAAAGTCAAGGATACGTTTTTTTATGAAACGCCGTTTCGCCGTTTTGCTTTGTGCTTTTTTTGCGGGATTTTTTCTTTCGGGATGCTCCTCGTCGCAGGGGCTTTTCGGCGTTAAAATGTGCGCTGTTTACCACGCTTGGGATTCCGGCGCGTTTCACTTGCAGGAAGCATTGAAAAACGATATTTCCCCCGACGATCCGGCGCGCGGGCAGTTTCTGATGTTTCTCGCCGTCTGTGAAATGCACCGGGGGATGATCGCGGAAATGCACGCGGATTTCGACGCCGCCGAGAAAAAAGGGACTTTCCCCGAACAGTTTCTCGTGCGCGCCCTCTGGTATTGCCGCGCCGGTATGCCCGACGGCGCGGAAAAAGAGTTGGCGAAATTCGACGCGGCGGCAAAATGCGGCGTCGATCCTGAAAGATTGCTTTATTCCCGTTATCTTTTGCTTTGCGCTTTCGACCGGAACGAGTGGAAACGGCTTCGCGGCGACGCGGAACTTTACCGCGCTATGCTCGACAAAAAACGGAATCTCTGTATGGAGAAATTGCAGCAACTTCGCGCCGACGAAGAATCCGAAGCGGTTCCGGCTGTGTTGCGTTCCGTGCCCGATCCTGCCTGGAAACAGGTGCGTTTCGGTATGACGACCCGCGAGGTCGAAGCACTTGTCGGTGCGCCGCAAAAAGAAATTTCTCCGCGGGGATTTCAGCAACAGCTCATCCGGATTTATCCGCGCGGCGGATGTCTTTTCGGTTTCTGCTTTTCCGCCAAGACCGGACGGCTCGGCGACATCCGTATGACACATTGATGTATCGCATAAAAAAGCCGAAAAAAAGTGCGCTTGCGATTGCAAAGACGACTGAATTGAACTATGTTACAAGCGGGAACCGCTAACGACAAAAGAAAGGATGTCCGGTATGAAACTTTACGATGAAAAAATCTGTGCCCGCGCGGAAAAGATCCTGTCGCAGTTGACGCTCCGCGAGAAAATCGGTCAGATGGTTATGTTCAACTCGCGCAACGTCAAGATGTTGCGCGAAAAATACAGCTATGAGGAGATCGCGGAAAAGTTTCCTTTCGGAAGTTTCTTTTCCGGTTGCGACGTGATCGGGCTTGTCGGCAAGCGGATGAAAGGCATCGACGACGTCAAGGCGATCAACGAACACTCGAAACTGCCGTTGCTCGTCGCGGGCGATCTGGAAAACGGCGCGGGCGGCGAGCCGATGCCCTGTCAGATCGTTCTCGGTGCGACGCACGATCTCAAACTCGCCTATGATTTCGGACGCGTGATCGCCCAGCGCGGACGCAGCGAGGGTTTCCACTGGACTTTTGCCCCCGTCGGCGACATCATCCTCAACTGGCTTGCGCCGGCGATCGGGATGCGCGCGCTCGGCAGCGACCCCGAATTCGTCGCCGATATGTGTTGTGAGATCATCCGCGGAATGCAGAGCAACGGACTTTTTGCCACTTTGAAACACTTCCCCGGCGACGGCGCCGACTTCCGCAATCAGCATATCGGCGTCGCGGTCGACGATATGAGTAAAGAGGAATGGGACAGGACTTTCGGTGTTGTCTACCGCAAGACCATCGCCGCCGGCGTCGCGTCGATCATGGGGGCGCACATCTCTCTGCCCTGCGTCGACGACCGCAATTTCCCGTCGATCCTTTCCGACAAGATCACGACGGGACTGCTCCGCGACGAACTTCAATTCGACGGCGTGCTCGTCACCGACGCGCTGATCATGGGCGGTTTCGTTTCTTTCCGTCCTTACGAAAAGCGGATGATCACGATGGTCAATGCGGGATGCGACGTCCTGCTCTGGCCGGAGCCGGATATTTTCGACCTCCTCGAAAAGGCGGTCGCCGCGGGCGACGTCAAGGAGTCGCGCATTGACGAAGCGGCACTTCGCGCGCTCAAAATGAAAGTCGCTTCCGGCGTTCTCGACGAAAATCCCCCGGCCGCCAAGGATGCGACCGATTATCAGCTCATCGCCGACACGATCGCCGAAAAAGGTCTCGTTCTCGCCTGCGACCGCAACAAGGTGTTGCCGCTGGACAAAGACAAGGTCAAGGAAATGCTCGTCGTCGTCGTCGACACGGTGGACAATCTCAAACTGGATCACCTTGAGGACGATCCGCGCATCAAAATCATGCTGGACGGCTTCCTCGAACGCGGCGCGCATCTGACGATCCGCGCCAACGGCAACTGCCTCGATCTCTTTGACGAGGAGTTGCGCGGAGTCCATTACGACGCGATCGTGATGCTTTTCCCGTTCACGCCTTATTTGCAGACCAAAATTTCCGGTACGCCGCTGGAAAACGTCTGGCAGATGAGCAATACGCTCCACACCAATCCCGTCGTCGTCAGCCTTTGCTCGCCCTACATCGCGACCGAGAATCCCAATACCCCGGCGGCGGTGGTCAACGTCTGTTCGCACTGTCCCGCCTCCCAGCGCGCGGCGGTCAAGGCGATCTACGGCGAAATTCCCTTTACGGGCAAAAGCCCCGTCGATCTGAAACTCGACGGCTTCGCGATGGACGCGTGGGATGAAATCCACTACAACTGTCTGGAAAAATAACGGAAACAAGGAATTTTATTATGGCTGCTGATTTGAGTTGGTATCAGAACGCCCGTTTCGGGATGTTCATTCACTGGGGACTTTATTCGATGCCGGCGCGGCACGAGTGGATCCGCAATCAGGAGGAGATCCCCAACGAGGATTACGAAATTTATTTTGAACTTTTCAATCCCGATATGTTCGACCCCAAAGAGTGGGCGCGTCTTGCCCGCGAAGCCGGGATGCGTTACGTCGTCTTTACGGCGAAGCATCACGAGGGATTCTGCATGTGGGACTCGAAGTACACCGACTACAAGATCACCAATACACCTTTCGGCCGCGATGCGCTGCGCGAGATCCTCGACGCTTTTCGCGCCGAGGGCATCCACGTCGGCTTGTATTATTCTCTGATCGACTGGCATCACCCCGATTTCACGATCGACAAGTTTCACCCGCTGCGCAACCGCCCCTTTGAGGAGCGCGAAGCCTACAACGCCAAATGCGATATGGCGCGTTATCGTCAGTACATGCGCGACCAGATCACGGAACTTCTGACGGAATACGGCAAGATCGACGTTTTGTGGTTTGATTTCTCCTACAAAAAGGTCGTGCCGCACAAGGAGGGCGACAACTCCTCCGCGTGGTTCGGCAAGGGACGCGAAGACTGGGGCAGCGAGGAACTTCTCGCCATCATCCGCAAACTTCAACCGCACGTCGTGATGGACAACCGCCTCGATCTTCCCGGCGCGGGCGACTTCGTGACCCCGGAGCAGTACACCCCCGACGACGCGATGCGCAACGAAGACGGCTCCGTCGCCGTCTGGGAAGGATGTCAGACTTTTTCCGGCAGTTGGGGCTACTTCCGCGACGAAAACACCTGGAAGAGCGTCAAGCAGTGCATCGATATGCTCATCAATCACGTTTCCCGCGGCGGCAATCTGTTGATGAATGTCGGTCCGACCAGCCGCGGCTATCTCGACGCACGCGCCGTCAATATCCTCGAGGGCTACGCCAAGTGGATGAAGTACAATGAACGCTCCATCCGCGGTTGCGGTATGGCACCCGCCGAATTCCCCGAACCGCGCGATTGCCGCTATACTTACAACGCGGCGACGAAACGGCTCTATCTTCATTTGATGAATTGGCCTTTTAAGCACGTCACCTTGAAAGGCCTCGGCGGCAAAGTGCGCTACGCCCAATTCCTCCACGACGGCAGCGAAGTGAAATTCCGCGAACACGTCGACGAGGAATTGCCGATGGATGCCAATATCGCCGTCGGCGAAGTCGCCCTCGCGCTTCCCGCTATCAAACCCGATGTCGAAGTCCCCGTCATCGAGATCTTTTTGAAGTAACTTTTTTTACGCAATGGGAGCCAGAGGGGCTGATTTCGCCCCTCTGGACACCCTCAACCAGCCACGGGCTGGGTTTTGTACTGCCGCAGATATTTGCGGGATGAGCGATTTGTCCGCGTTTTAGACGTTTGTCTCCGCAAATCTCCGCGGTCGTCTATGTTTGTTACTGCAAATAGAACTGCGTCCCACGCGGGCTAATGCTCCGCTTTATGCTCCGCCCGCCCGACTGCCTGATGTGCGATACTCCCCGCGCCGATGTTTCTCTCGCTCTGCCGGGCGAAAGATACCGGAGAAATACCACATACGCTTCATTTGCTGTCGGATGCGAGTCGGTAGCCGACGAGCGCGCAGTCGGATGGGAGCGGTTTTATGCGTTGACCCAACGCATAAACGCGCAAACAAGTTGTTTGCGGCGAGCGACCGGAGACGAGCACGGTAGCCGCGAGCGAGAAGGAGCAAGGAACGAAGCGACGACGAAGCGCAGGCGTATGGGAGTAAAAAGGGGAACATCTCTATCCGTTCCGACCGCGGTCACACGGGAAAAGGGGTGGTTAAGGAGGGGAAAGCCGGACGAATACGGCTGTCCCCTCCTTGCACCTTGCACGTCGGGTATTTCCGCTCACCTCCCTGTTTTTCTTACAAAAGTATCCATCCCGCAAGGATAGTTTTGCGAAGCGGGGCGATGGCTATCACGCCATCGCCGGAGATTTTAAGGGGGCAGGGGGATATTTAACAAAAAG
>JAEDIJ010000033.1 GCA_016292515.1 Victivallaceae bacterium | reverse complement strand
CGCAAACAGCTGTTTGCGCATTTCCGCATTGCTCCTTGCAATGCGTAAAATCACTTCCATCCGACTGCGCGCTCGGCGGCAACCGCCTCGCATCCGACGGCAAATGAAGCGTATGTGATATTTCCCCGGTTTCTTTCGCGGTAGCGTCCGCGAGACTATGCTTTACGTGGAAGGTAAGCACATCAAGCAGTCGGGCGGGCGGCTTGTCACGGCGTAGCCCGCAGGGCGAAGACGGAAGCGTTAGCCCGCGCGAAACGCAAGATGTTTTGCGGTAACAAATATAGACGGCCGCGGAGATTTGCGGTGACAAATGTTTAGAGCGCGGAGAAAACGATTTATCCGCAAATATCTGCGGCAGGTACAGATCCCGCCTGTGGCGGGCACCCGGGGAGTCAAGAGGGCGCGTTTTGCGCCCTCTTGATCTCATTGCATCAACGCGTGAGGATATAAAAAACCGCTACAGGATCTCGTTCTGCTGGGCGACCAAACGATCGGCACCGTAGATCTTGCGCAGTTTCGGCTTTTCGATCTTGCCCGTCGGGTTGCGCGGCACTTCGGCGAAAATGATCTTGCGCGGCCGCTGATAGCGGGGAAGATCAAGGCAGAAAGCTTCAATATGCTCCTGTGTCAGCGCGACACCCGGTTTGACTTCGATGATCGCCGCGGCGATCTCGCCGAGACGCGCATCCGGCAAACCGATGACGGCGACATCTTTGATCGCGGGGTCGCGCCGCAGGAAATCTTCGATCTGGACGGGGTAGAGATTTTCCCCTCCCGTGATGATGACATCCTTTTTGCGGTCAACGAGATAGATGAAACCGTCTTCGGATTCCTTTGCCATATCTCCGGTGTAAAGCCACCCCTCGTCATCGAGAACTTCCGCCGTCGCCTTTTCATCCTTATAATAGCGCAACATCACGCCCGCGCCCTTGACCGCGAGTTCGCCGACACTGCCGCGCGGCACTTCGCGGCGCTGCTCATCGACGATTTTCGTCTGCCAGCCAAAGCCGGCGACGCCGATCGCGCCGACGTGGTCGACGTTTTCAATACCGAGGTGAACGGCGCCGGGACCGATCGATTCACTCAAACCGTAATTGGTGTCGTAATCGTGCTTCGGGAAAACCTGTTTCCACCGTTTGATGAGGCTCGGCGGCACCGGCTGGGCGCCGATATGCATCAGCCGCCACTGGTCGAGCTGGTAATTTTCAAGTTTGATGTCGCCGCGCTCGATGGCGTCGAGGATATCCTGCGCCCACGGCACCAGAAGCCAGACGATCGTGCAATGCTCCTCGCTGACCGCCGAAATGATCCACTCCGGCTTGACGCCTTTGAGCAACACCGCCTTGCCGCCGACGAGGAAACTGCCGAACCAGTGCATTTTTGCGCCGGTATGGTAAAGCGGCGGGATGCAGAGAAAAACGTCGTCTTTGGTCTGTTGATGGTGATTCTGCTCGACGCGGCAGGCGTGCATCAGACTGCGGTGCGCGTGGATGATCGCCTTGGGAAATCCGGTCGTGCCGCTCGAAAAGTAAATCGCCGCTTCATCGCTGTCGGCAAGCGGGATCGCCGGGCTTTTGCTTGAACAGTAGGCGACCAAACTCGCGTAAGGCTCCGCGAAACTCGGGCAGTCTTCGCCGACGTAAAGGAGCGTTTTCACTTTGGGGATCCGGTCGCAGATCGACTCGATGCGTCCGGTGAATTCCGGGCCGAAAAGCAACACTTCGACGTCAGCGAGTTCCAAACAGTACTTGATCTCGTCGGCGGTGTAGCGGAAATTGAGCGGCACGGCAAGCGCGCCGCTTTTGAGGATGCCGAAATAGATCGGCAACCATTCAAGGCAATTCATCAGCAATATGCCGACTTTGGTACCTTTGCGGACGTTGCGCGTCAAAAGGAAATTGGCGAAACGGTTCGCTTTTTGGTCAAATTCCCGCCACGTGATCTCGGAGCGGAAAGAGTCGCGGGAACTCGGCTCGATCAGCGAGTACTCCCGCCAGGTCGTATGACGCGCTTCCAATTCCTGCGGGTTGATCTCCACCAGAGCGACGTCGTCGCCGTAAGTACTGGCGTTGTGTTCCAGAATTTCTGTAATCGGCATAATGCAAATCCTTAATTATACTTGCGCGCGCGCACGAGATATTCGCACGCACGCGAGATGAAACTTCGTCTTAATGACAATGGCCGCCGCAACTTCCGCCGCAGGAATGACTTCCGCAGGAGTGCCCCCCGCAGGAATGTCCCTCTTCCTCGTGGTGATGGCAATAAAAATCCGCGTTGACCGCGAGATGCCCCGCCAGCAACGCCTCGACGACCTGCCGGACGTTGCCCGACGCGCCGCCGATCACCTGAATGTCCGCCGCCGCCAAGGCGTTGAGCGCGCCGCCGCCGATGCCGCCGCAGATGAGGACTTCGACGTCGCCTCCGGCGAGAAGTCCCGCCAATGCGCCGTGCCCCGTTTCGCCGCAGAGCAGACGGCTTTCGGCGACGATTTTGCCGTTTTCGACTTCAAATACCGCAAATTCCGGCGTATGGCCGAAATGCTGAAAAACTTCATCGTTTTCGCAAGTAACTGCAATTTTCATTTTGATTTCCCGTCAATCCACAAAGTAAAAATAATTCTTTTTGCGCGGAGCTGCTTCCGGAAGCGGCTCCGCCGCGTAACCGAGCGCGCAATGACCGATCCCCTCGTAATCGCCCTCAATGCCGAGCGATTTCAGCAAAGCCTTGCCCTCCACGGAGTCAAATTCCTCTCTGGCGCGGTGGATCCAGCAGGAAGCCAGTCCGAGCGTATGCGCGGCGAGCATCAGATTGCCCATTACCAGACTCCCGTCGTAAAGATAAGTCGGGCGGCTCCTGTCCGCAAGCACGATCAAAATCACCGGCGCACCGTAAAAGGGGTCGAAATCGCTTTTGCCCAGAATTTCCGCGTTGCGGCGGGAAATTTTGTCCCGCAATTCACGGTTGGTCACGGCGATCACGATCGGCGACTGCCAGTTTTTGCCCGTCGCCGCGAAACTTCCGGCGCGAAGCACTTCCCGGATCAATGCCGCATCCGGCATATCGGATTTGAAATTGCGGCAACTGCGCCGCGTCAACATCGCCTCGATCACATCATTCATCGCGACTACCTTCTTTCCCGGAAAGGCAGCAATCTGCGGCAGATTTTGAGGATCGACTTCCCCGCGGCGACCGAGAGGTTTTCATCATCCCCTTTGAGGTGCTCCCGGAGCATAGGCAGTTCGTTTTCTCCGCCGACTTCCCCCAATGCCAACAGATAAAAAACCGCCGCATCGGCAGGAACGCCCCGTCGCGAATCCAACAGCGCACGGCAGATGTCCTGCGGCGTCGCCAATTGATGACGCGCCAGCGCCCAGTGCGCAGTGGCTCCGCAAAGAGTTCCGCGCTGAATGTCGGCGATCTTTTTCAGATTTTCCACGCGTTCCGCCGGAAGCGTTTCCAGCTCCCCCGCCGTGCGGGCGGCGAAAACGACTTCGGAAACCTGATCGGCGATCGACGGCGCGAGCGCATTGACATCGCTCGCCTGAAAAAGTTGATCCAACTCTCCGGACGCACCGCGTTTCAACGCCAGATCGATCATCTTTTCCGCATCCGCGTCCCCGTTGACGGCAAGCAGCCACAGCGCTTCATTTTTGCCGTGGAGTCCGGCGCGGACGATCGCCCAGAGGATCTGCCGATCCTTGCCGCTGTAATGCAACTGCAACCGGGCGGAACTTTCCAACGCCTGCAAATGCCCCGAAGACTGCGGGGCGAGCGCCAGCCGGCGGATCTCATTGACCGCGCCGCCGATGCGCACGCGCAATTCGCGGACGTGACCGCTCGGCGAAGTTTCCTTCAACGGAAAATTCGTCCGGTTTTTTTCGGAGTCCGCTTCCGCCGCGAGGATACGGGCATTCCCATCGGAGGAGGAAACGTGCTTCTCCAACGACTCCGACGCCTCCCGCATCTGAACGATCAGCGGATCTTCGGTCTTACAACCGGCGGCGAAAAGCAGCGCGCCGGCGCCCAAAACGAAAAGGTAACTTTTTTTCATATTTTTCCTTATGCCAATACGGCAAGTTTAAGAGAATTTCCTTCACGGTAGATTTTATACTCGCTCGTCGCGTACCATTGATTCGTCTTGTCCCAGACGGCTTTCACACCGTCGATCGAAACGGGATAACTGGCATTCAATCCCAATTTGTCCCAGCGGTACAACGTGTCATCGGAACCGGTAAAAATCGTCCACGGCGATTCGACGGTCGCTCCATTCAATGTGATCTGCAAGGCGTCCGCATAGAAATCATTGGTGCCGGTCGTCCATTCCAAAGAGGAACCGTATTCAAAATTCCAGTATTTCACCGCGGAAAGATTAAATCCGGTACCGCCTCTGCCTTTTCCGCAAAAATCAACGGAGGAAGCATTGGCAAAGGTGATCCGGTCAAACGCGAAAAGATCCAGCGGCGCAAACGCCCCTGCCCCGTCGGACGAACTGCGGTACGCGTCAAAAACAAGCGATCGGGCACCGTTGATGCAGTGCTCGTCGTTGCTGGCGGATTCGCTGTCACCGACCACAAAACTGCCGTTGCCGAAAGAAAGATTTTCCGCAATGCCGGAAAAAGTCATTGAGCAATCACCTTGAATTTTACCCTGATAACGGCTGCCGAGCACCAGATGTTTCAGCAGAGAAACCGCATTTTCCGACGTGTCGACCGTCACGTAGTCGTGGCTGTTGACCGTCATATCGATCGGGGAGGAGTAATTGACCGCCCGGGCAAGTTCCTGCGTCGCGGCGAGATTCCCGCCGTAAACCGATTTGTAAAAAGTGCCGCCCGTGATCGTCAAAGTGTTGGTGACGTGCCTGCCCTCGATCCTGCCCGCCTGATTGTAACTGCCCGCGGCGACTTCTTTCAGAAAAACGCCGCCGGAAACCGTCAGCGTGCAACAGCTGCCCGACGCGGCTTTAAGCAACGTCGCCGTACCGCCGACGATGTGTCCGCCGCAGACGACGGAGTGATACGTCCCGCCGGAAATCGAAATTTCCGCATTTCCCGTCGCACTCACCGTGCCGGAAGCAAGGTAAAGTCCGCCAAAAGCGAAATCGACGTCGATCGCCCCCTCCCCTCCGATCACCAGTGCGGAATTCCCCGCGATCTTGGTGGTCGTGCCGCCGGGAACTTCAACATATTTCCCGCCGACGAGCAAACGGAAATCCGCACTTTCTCCTCCCGCGACGGCAACGGTCAAGGCGGAGTTGTCGGAATAAGTCCCGCCCGCCAAAAAAACGGCGGCGCCGCCGAAAATTTTAGCGGACGTCGTCAACGCGCCGATCGTCGTCGATGCGCCGGATTTTTCCACCGTGATCTTGCCGGTGAAATCAGGATACGCCGCCACGGCGTCGGCAATGGTCAAAAAGTGCGTTTCATCCACTTGCGTATAATCCGGATCCACAAAAAGATGCGTGACGGCAACCGGAGCCGACGCAAAAAGCGGCATCGCGCTCAAACCGGTTTGGTCAAAGCGCGTTTCAAACACCACGCAACTATCGTCGGCGACCTGCCACGGCACATTTTCCTGCGGAGCAATGATTTTGACCGCTTTGTCAGCCGGAGTCAGCAGAAACAGCGGATGCGCGGCAAACGCGTTTTCGGGGAAATCCAACGCGCTCTGCAAGACGATCTCAACCTCGTTTCCCGTAAACAGCGAATCGGCAAACGCAATGAAAACCGGGTGGTCCGTTTCCGGCATTTCTCCGACACAGGCGAGCGCGCAATTGAATGCATCACGCAATGAAACAATGCCGCCTTCCGCTTCGGTGCGGTCATCCAACGTGGTGACAACAAAGGTGTTTCCGTCCGCCATTTTTTACTCTCCGCAAAAAAGATTTTCCGTTTGATGTATTAAATATAATACATCGGCCCTCAAAATGCAATTCTTTTCCGAAGAAACCGGGAAAAAACTTTATTTGCGGATCTTATCCATCACAGGAAGCAACATTCCGCCGAGAGAATTGCCGAGCGTGAGCCACAATGTGACGAGCAACGGTTTGCCGCTCCATACATTCGCCGCGGAAAAGTAGAACATATCCGCGATGCAGTGTTCAAAGCCGCTCAAAATAAAGATCGAAACGCAGAGAAAAACGGTGAAAAAGCGAAAGATCGGCGCCAACTCCTCCCGACGGTAGGTTTCAACGGCGACATACATCAATATGCCGCAAAAAAAGGCGAGGATCAGCAGACTCGGCAGACCGTCGTTGAGTTTTTCCGCGCACATCGCGCCGACTCTCGCGTCGATCCGCGCGAAAACGCGGCTGCGGCGCACCAGAGTGCCGACGAGCCACGTCCCGCCGAAATTACCGCACCAGATCAGAAAGAGCGTCCGGCAATAGGCAAGAGTCTTTTTTCCCTGATTGGCGAGATAGCCGATCGCCCCGGTATAAAGTTTGAATTGATAGCAAAGGATCGTCAGCAATCCGAAACCGAAAAGCACCGCCCCCGCCACCGGATTTTTTACGGCAAGATAAACCGTCCCCGCGATGCCGATGAAAATCCCGGCGAGCAGAGCGTTGACCAATGTACGAAAAGATTCCCGCATCATCAAAAATCCTCCAACGTTTCCTGAAAAGTCACAAAATCCCCGAGATCACGCAAGGATACGATCAATTTTTCCAGCCGCTTTGCATACGGCATCCCCGCGTGGCGAGTGATGTACGGCGGGATATGCCACTTGGGATCGGCGGCGATCTCACTGTATTCCCAGGGGTGAGTGTACAAATTGAAATAACGCGTTTTTTTCACGGTGAAACGCGCCAAAGCCCGGTAGATGAAAAACGGGAAGTTCTTAAAACTCAACCAGAAAAGCGGGATCCGTAAAAACGGAACCGCCGACACTGGGTATTGCATCAAACCGCCTTCGTCCGCAAAAGGCAAAAGCGGCGAGGTCAAATGATTGTAGCGTCCGGGCAACCAGACGGGATTCAGCGAAGATTCGTAACGATACCCCGCCTTGACAATGTCGCTTTTGGCGACGGGCGCAAGGCGCGCCATCCGGAATCCGACCAGTTTTTCGCCGGATAATTTTTCCAGAATTTCTTTGGATTCAACGAGATGCGGCGCTTCAAAAAAAGAGTGATTCAAACTGTGCGAAGCGATCTCGTGACCGGAGCGCACCATTCTTGCGACCAATTCCGGCGCGCGGCGGGCGAAATACGCCGTGATGAAAAACGTCGCCTTGACGCCGGTACGGTCGAGGACGTCGAGAATTTTTTTCGTCCCCTCCGTCGACGCCGTCATCCGGTCGGCTTCGGAAACGGGAACGCCGTATTCCTCCGGCAAATCAAATTCCTCAATGTCAAAGGAGAGGAGCAATTTCGGTCGCTTGGATGGATTCATTTTTTTCTCATCTTTCCGCAGATCCTGACTTGAAACAAAATCCGGATGAAGTGGC
The DNA here is from genome assembly GCA_016292515.1 of Victivallaceae bacterium. Lineage (GTDB taxonomy): Bacteria > Verrucomicrobiota > Lentisphaeria > Victivallales > Victivallaceae > UBA1784. The sequence continues at coordinate 16,330 of JAEDIJ010000033.1, read as the reverse complement.
GCAATTCCCGGCAGATCACCTTGAAGCCCATTTGCGAAAAGTGCAACCCCGGCCGCAAATGCAGATCGATCGTGTCGATTTTCAATTTCGCATTGTTGCCGAGCAGAATGAATTCCGTATCAAAGAGAAAGGAATCCGTTTCCGTCGCGAGAAAAGCGTTTTTGCCGTTGGCGGCAAATCCTTTCAGCCCCGCCTGCGTATCGAGAAACCGATCCGGCAGACCGAGCAACAACCGGTTCAGTGCGCGCACGCCCGACGAAATGAGCTTGCGCGACCAGTTGAGCGCGTCGCCGTATTCCCTGCCGCGCACGCCCATCACGATGTCGGCCCCCTGCTCCAACTTTTCGGCGGCGTCCACAACGCTTTCCCAGCCGAAAGGGAAATCGCCGTCGGTGTAGACTTGATAATCGCCCGTCGCGCGGGCGACCCCGTAGCGCAAGCAGTAGCCTTTGCCGTGATTGGGCGAGTAAGAAAGAAATTCAAAATTCCCTCCCGCCGCCTGACGGATCTTTTCGAGACTCTCCTCCGGAAAAAACGACAGATCGGAACCGTCGTTGACAAGATAAAGCTGCAACTGCCAATTTTTTTGAGCAAACGCAGTCCGCAACGCCGAAACGGCATCGACGATATGCTTTTCCCATCCGGAATGGGGTTTGTAAAGCGGCAGAAGAAGATCAATCGTGCGCATCGGCAGCCCCCTTTTTACGGGTAAAAATCCAGAATTTACTGATGACGTAATTGAAAACCGTCACAAAAAACTCATCGACGAGTTTCATCAGATAGCCGTGCAACGCCGCATATTGCGGGTACCACTCTTTCGCCCAATCGGTGTAGGCAAGATAATCGACCGTCACCCAGATAAAGGCGAAATCAAAAGCAAGCGTCGCCGCCCGGCAAGTACAAAAGAGCAGGAATTCCCGCCAGAAAACTCCCGGTGCCATCGAACGGCTTTTGAATACCGCAAGTTTGTTGGCAAAAAAAGCGAAAAGCACCGCGACGACCCACGACACCACGGTCGCGATCCGTCCGGCATAATGAGCAACGCTGCTTTTTTCCAAAAAATAGAAAAGGGAAAAATAGACCGCCATACTCAAAGCCGTCGTCAGCACGCCGACGATGAGATAGCGGATGATTTCCCGATACTTTTCTTGCAGATGCGGCATCGTTTCTCCCTGATTCGCAAAAAACTATTTGTCCTTAATATATCCTCATTTTGCCGCTTTTCCACCCCGGAAAGCAAAAAGCACCGCTTTTTCTTTTTTCCTGCGCCGTATTCAACTTGCATTCTTTTATGCGGCAAGGTATATTCTGTCGTTGTGTCAAAGGTGGTTATCACGGGATATTTCACATGAAAAACATATCGCATTTTTTTGAGCCGAAACGATTTTTTGCGTTTTTTCTGATTTTCAACACCGCCATCGCGACGCTGATCCCGACGTTGTTTTACCGTGTTCTGCCGCTGGACACCCTTGAAGCGGTCATCTGGGGACAACGCTTCACGATGGGCAACTACAAACATCCGCCGCTTTCCGGCTGGCTCGCCCACAATTTTTCGGCACTTTTCGGGCACGCCGATTTTGCGATGTATCTTTTGAGCCAACTCTGCGTTGCCGCGAGTTACTATTTCATCTATAAAATCGCCAGGGAATTTTTCAACGAACGCAAATCCGTCCTCGCCTCCATCGTACTCGGGATCACGTTTTTCTATTCGTTCGACTCCGCAAAATTCAACGTCAACGTGCTGCATCTCGCGCTGTGGCCGGCGACGACATATTGCTTCGTCAAGGCGGTCAAAGAGAATTTGCTCCGGCAATGGATCGCGCTCGCCATACTGGCGGCTTTTTGCCTTTGGAGCAAACTTTCCGGCGGGATCTTATTGCTGATGCTGGCGATCTGGATGTTCGCCGACCGCCGGGCGAGAAGTCGTTTTTCCGGAGCGGGACCTTATGTCACGGCGATCCTCACTTTTGCGCTTTTCGCGCCTTATCTCGTCTGGCTTTTTCAGACGGACTTCCTGCCATTGACTTACGCCTCCGAACGGGCTCACGCCGAGTCGAGTCCGTTTTATTTCCCGGTGGAGATATTCTTTGGTTTTCTCGCGCCTCTTGCGGCGCCGCTTGCGGCAATTTTAGTTGCGGGAGGCAAAGAGGCCTTTTGCCGTTTTTTCCGGACGAAATGGCAAATCGACAACCGCGCGGCTTTCTTTTTTGCCGGATATTTTCTGCTTTTCCCGATCCTTTTTTTCACGGGATTGAGTTTTTTCGTGCCGCGAATCGACTTGATGTGGGGATACCCGATCTATTTTGCTTCGGGCATTTTATTCCTTTCTTTCTACGAAGACGATTTCTGGACGGAAAAACGCTTCAAGCGTCTTGCGCTGATCGTCGTCGCCGTGATACTGGCATTTCAGGCGGGGGACGTCATTTACAGTTGCGTCAAGACCCGGCAATCGGGGCACTTCCCGGCACAGGAATGCGCCGACAAGGCAGTTGCTTTTTATCGGCAGAAAACCGGAAATGATCTCTCTATCGTATGCGGAGATATGTGGTTCGCCTGCATTATTTCGCACTATCAGAAATCCCGTCCGCTCGTCTGCATCCAGGAAGATCCTCTCGACATTATGCGTTACCGTCAAAAAATCGGAAAAGAGGGCGCGATGTTCGTCGCCGCGAAGCCATACGAAATCCAGGACATCAGACAGCAGATGGAGGTCGATGTCACCGACATTACCCCCGTGTATTTCCGATACCGGACAAAATGGGGCAAAATTTCCACCAAACAACTCTATTTCGCCATTCTCCGACCAAAGCAAGCAACGGCAAAAGAGTAAAAAAAAGCGGCTCGAAAATGTTCGAGCCGCTTTTTTATGCTTCAAAAACACCACGTTCCCTTACGGAATACGGCGATTTTTTCGCCGGACGCCGTGACGCCGTCGATTTCGAGATCGCGGGTGCCGATCATAAAATCAACGTGGATCATACTGTCGTTGATGCCTTTTTTCCGCAATTCGGAAGGCGTATATTTCGCATAATCGGCAACGCAGTTATCGAATCCGCGCCCGAGCGCGATGTGGCAGCAGGCGTTTTCGTCAAAGAGCGTATTGTAAAACAAGATCCCGCTCTGATTGATCGGGGAATCGTAGGAGATCAACGCGCATTCCCCGAGATAATCCGCCCCCTTGTCCATCGAAATCATTTTTTCGAGCATTTTCTGATTGGTGCGCGCCTTGACTTCGACCGCCTTGCCGCGGTGGAAGCGGATGGAGAAATCCTCGATCAAAGCCCCCTGCCAGGAAAGCGGCTTGGAGGCGACGAGCAATCCCTCGGCGACACCGCGCGCGGGCGATGTGAAAATTTCCTCCGACGGGATGTTGGGATTGAATTCCCTCCCCGACAGATCGGTCTCTGCGGCGCCGCAGAAAATGCCGTCCGGGATCAAGCCGACTTTGAAGTCCGTCCCATTGGAAGCGCGGTACTCCAATGCGACTAATTTTTTGGCATTCAACACCTTGCAACGATGATGGATCTGCCGGTTGTGCGCTTCCCAGTTGCGGATGGGATCGCCGTTGGCGCGGGAGCAGGAAAGGATCGCCTCCCACAATTTTTCCTCGGCGCGCTCCGCCGGAAGTTTCGGAAAAACTTTTTTCGCCCACGCTCTTCCGGGGACGGCGGCGATGCACCACTGGTGTTTGTTTTCCATCGCGTTGCGGTAAGGTTTGATTTTACGCAATTTCGCCGCGAGCGTCCGCGATTGTTTCTCCATATCGACGCCAGCCATACCGTCGGGATCGTCGGAATCCAACCACAAGCGGCACGGCAATTTTTTCACCTGATACTGCCAGCGCGCCTTTTCCCACGGTTCAAGAGCAGAAAGCCGCTCCTCGCTCTGATAACGCTGTTCGATTTTCGCCAGCGGCATATCCGTCCAATTCAACACGACCTTGCCCGCGCCGCGGCGATAGCAGTTTTCGACCACCATCCGCACAAATTCGATCTGATCGAAAGATGCCGTCAGCACGACGTCCTGTCCGACATCGGGATTGATCCCCTTTTCCACCAGCAACCACGCATAAGATTCCAAACGTTTGCGATCCAATTTACATCGACTCCTCTTTTACAGATGACGGTAAAATATAGCGGGATATCCCGGCAAATGCAAGCGTTTTACGCCGAAACAGGCAAAAAAAAGGGCTGCCGTCCCCCCCAAAAATGGTTTTGCGGCAGCCCTTCTTGAAAAAAATCCGTGCTATTTCTGCTTTTTGTAACCGCACTTGGGGCAGACGCCGTCGACGAGCGCGATGCCGCAAAGCGGACAACGGTCGATCGTGCCGGTCTGCTTGTATTCCTCGCTTGCGGCGTTGACGCCGCTGGTGAAAGTGATCTTGGCGATGTTGAGTTTGTCTTTGAGCAAATCGTAGACGATCTTGATCATCCCTTCAACGGTCATCGTCTCCTTGGTGACGACGAGGCGGCAGTCGGGATAGGCGGTGGCAAGTTCCGTTTTGAAGGCAAATCCTTTCATCGTATTGGTGATGTCGCCATCCTTGATGCCCTGTTTCTCATAGACGCCGAGAATGGCGGGCAACAGGGGATCGTCCTCGCGGAGGATCAGCGCGTGATCGAAGTTTTTCAGCAAACTCCACGCCGTTTTCTGGATCTCGTTGCAGGGAAAAACCATATTGACGCCCGTATTGATGGTGTCTTCTACCTCAATGGTAAGGCGTCCGGTATGACCGTGAAGATATTGCGCTTCACCGCGGAAACGGTAAAAGCGGTGGGCATACTGCAAATCAAAAGTGGCGATGCTTCTCATAACGTTTTCCTTTCCTTGTTAAGGGTTGTGGGAGGGGAGGTTAAAAGTTATCGGGTTCGATCTGGAAATAGGCACGCGGATGATTGCAGACGGGACATTCCTCCGGAGCCTTTTCTCCGATGTAAATATGACCGCAGTTGCGGCATTCCCAGCGGTTCTCGCCGACACGCACCCAGACTTCGCCTGATTCGAGATTTTTCGCGAGTTTGCGGTAACGCTCCTCGTGACGCTTTTCGATTGCGGCGACGGCGGCAAATTTTTCAGCGATCTCCGTGAAGCCTTCCTGCTTGGCGACTTCGGCAAACTCCTTGTACATATTGGTCCACTCCTCGTGCTCGCCCGCCGCCGCGGCGGCGAGATTTGCCGCCGTGTCGCCGATGCCGCCGAGCGCCTTGAACCAGAGTTTCGCGTGTTCCTTTTCGTTGTTGGCGGTTTCTTCAAAAATCGCCGCGATCTGCTCGAAACCGTCCTTTCGCGCGCGGCTGGCAAAGTAATTGTATTTGTTCCGCGCCTGCGACTCCCCGGCAAATGCGAATGCGAGATTGGCGGCGGTTTTCGATCCTTTGAGTTCCATTTTTCATCCTCTCTTTCTGTTGCCCGCCGAAAGATTTTTTCGGCATTGATAAATCCTTGCACTAATTAAATATACAATCTATTTGTAAAAAAACAAGCCCCTTTTCAAAAAATTTGCAAAAACTTTTTTCCCTGCTTGAAAGCGCGATAAAAAAATGCTATATTTATTCATAATTCATTAAAAACGGGGGAGAATGATGACAAACGCCGACGAGTTCCGCGCAGTCTGTAAAACACAGCACTGGAAATGCACGCCGCAACGCCTCGCCGTTTATCATTATATGCACGGCAATTTCCGTCATCCCTCCGTCGACGACGTTTGGACTTTTGTCCGCAAACGCATTCCCTCGATCACGCGCGAAAGCGTTTACCGCATCCTCAACGAATTTGCCGATGCCGGCATTCTTTACCGGATGGACAAAATCGAAAGCGCCCACTACGATTCCAGTCCCGATTCCCACGGACATCTCATCTGCGAAAAATGCGGCAAAGTCACCGACTTCGACTTTTCGGAGTTGCCTCCCCTCCCCTCCGGAATTCCGGCAAAAAGCATCCGGCACATCGAACTGCGTTTAGCGTGGATTTGCCCCGCGTGCGAAAAGAAAATGTAAGCGGCATATGCATTGGGAATGAGAGGGCGCTCACCGCGCCCTCTCAACTCCCGAGCGCCCGCCCGCCTGCCCGATGGGCGATACTCCCCGCGCCGATGTTTGTCTCGCGGACACTGCCGCGAAATAAAGGTGAAAACGGACGATAACGGACTTCAACGGACGATAACGGACCAATTGGTCCGTTTGGTCCGTCAATGTCGGTTTTGTCCGTAAAAGTCCGTAGGGGATGACAACGCAGTTGCTCAGTCTTCGTTGTAGAGTTCTTCCGCAGCTTCGTCGACTTCGGCAATAGTCATACCATCGGGAGCGAAAGCGGCATCGGTCGTCAGTACGACACTGTCGAAACGCGATGCGGCGGACAATGCCGTGATTTCGACTTTAATGACTTCATTCGCGCTTTTGGTCACAAGCGGCAAAAGAAGTTTTCTCCAGTACCAGACCGGTTTGGAGAAATCTTTCCGCTTATCATCGCCGAATTTGCCGAAAGAAACGCCGTTGATCTTGATTTGTGATTTGCGCCATCCTTCATTGCGGGTTTCCGTATGCACCCACAGAATGTATTTCCTCGCTTCGGGGACGACATAGATGCGGTCAATTTGATATTCTTGGCATTGGAGCAGAGGAACGACCCGCCCGTGCCGTCGGTGTCATTGCTTTTCAACCAATCGCCCGTTACCGTCATCGACTCGCCTTCGAGACGATAAGTCTCCCCGAAACAGACCGACGCCGTAACAAAAAGCGCGGCAAACAACCATTTTTTCATCTCTTTCCCTTTCGATTTTCGTGCGGTCCAAATCGTTCCGCATCTACCTTACTATAACCGATTCCGTCGGCTTTGCCTATCCAAAATCAGGCAAAAATTTGTCTTATCAGGCATTTTTCGCAAAATCGGGAAAGCGATGGGATCACTTGCGCCGGAAATCTTTCGGCGTGATGCCGACGGCTTTTTTGAACATCCGCGACAAATAAAAGGACGAACCGAAACCGCTTTTGTCGGCGACGATGTCGAGCGTCCACTCCGGATGCTCTTTCAATAACATTTTCGCCCGCTCGATGCGCTTGGACGCCACGATACTGCTGAAACAACGGTCTCCTTTTTCGCGCAAAAAATGAGTCAGCGTCGAAACGCTGCAACAAAGCGCGTGCGCCGCCGAAGACAGGGTGATCTTTTCCGCAAGATGGCGTTCGATGTAGCGGTGAAGTTTGACGATACGCATATCCTGCGGATAATCGACGAGTTTTTTCGCGAGGATCCATTCGAGCATGACTTGCAACATATGTTCGAGATTGCGCAACTGCGCCGGGGTGAAAAGCGGCAGTTGGGCGTAAAGCCGTTTTTCCTCCGGCGACGCGGCGATGGCGGGGGAGTGCGGCGTGACGCGGAATTGCCCCAGTACGATGAAACCGACGTCGTCGTCCATAACGATGACGGGGGCGACGATCTCTCCGAGTCCGGCGTGCAGACATAAGAGAGTATCTGCTTTTTTCTGCCGCATTCGGCTTGCATGCGCCAATCAAGTTCGTCGCAGACACCGGCAAGACCGTGGTCGCGCCACATAGCGCGGCAATATGCGGACGCTTCCGCGTCGCGTCCGATCTTGATCTCCCTGCCGTCGCGGCTGAAAAACACGGCGCGCAGATTCAGCAATGCGGCGAAATCGTCCAGCGCTTTCCGGATGTCGTCGCTCAAAATGACTTCGATGGAGGAAATTTGATTTTGCATAATGTCTCAATATACCATATTCTGCCTGATTTTGCAAATAAAATGAGAGATGAGAGATGAGAGATGAGAGATGAGAGAGTCTCGCTTGGAAGATTGAAACCGCGAATGAATGCGAATATACGAAAAGCGTATAATTCCTGGTGTGCCTCCGCCGGACGACAGGATCACAAAGTATTCCAATGCTCCAATTGGAATTGCCGCCGAAATTGCCGCGGTGTCATATTTCCGTATTTGCGGAATTGACGCCGGAAATAGGCGAGATCGTTGTATCCGCATTCGTAGGCGATCTCCTTGACGGCGCGCGTCGTCGAAATCAGCAACCGCCGCGCCAGTGCGATCCTTTGACGGTTGACCGTCTCCGCGACGGATTCTCCGAAACTGCGCCGGTAAAGTTTCCCCAGATATTGCGCGTTGCAATGCAAGGCGCGGCTGATCGTTTCCGTCGCGATGTTTTCCGTATAATGTAACGCGATATATTTCTGTGCGACGTCGGCAACGGGCGTCGCCAATGGCGCGGAAACGGTCGCGTCGCTCCGCGTCAATTCCCGCAAAATCAATTGAAAAAGCAAATTCAATGAAGCCGTATCGGGGCGAAGGCTGCTTTGTTCGCGAAGAAAACTGTGCGCATACTCTTCCAACGCGGAATTTTTGTCCAGCACCCCCTGTTGCGGAATGGATTTTGCGACCGAACCGTCGTCGGCAAAGTGGATCCAGAAAAAGCGCAGATTTTTCGGGTAAGGCGCACCTCCTCCGTGACGGCGTCCGCGGTAAAGCAACAGATACTCCCCTGCCCGGACGCGGAACCTGTGTTCCTCCTCGAACATCTCCAATTCCCCCTGCGTGACAACGATCAATTCGTCGCTTGAAATCGTGCGCTCGGGATGCGTCCCTTTGCCGCGGGAAATAAAATTGCCCGCATTGAAAACTTCGATCGACATACTCTTTTGTCCTCTTTTTGTACAATATAATCTCCTTTTGCCGTCTTTACAATCGTTTTTCGTCAAGATATATTAAATCGTGTGAAAAAAATCGTCTGTTTTCAGCAGGGTGGGAAATGCGAAAATCGGGGAGCGGAATATGAATAAATTACTCAGATTTTTTGCCGTCATAGTCGGGATCATTCAATTGGGGACCGCCGCCGGACTTCCGTCGTCAGGCGGCAAATGGCAGGGATTTGAACGAGGTATGGGGATCGGCGGCTGGCTTACCAACTACAAACGTTTCAACGTACTGCCGGAAAATAAACGTCTTGACCTTACGGTCGGCGATTTTGAGCATTTCGATTCTTTCATCACCGAGGACGATGTCAGGAAGATCAAAAGTTGGGGATTCGACCACGTGCGATTGGGTTTCGATCAGATCGTATTGGAGGAAGCTCCGGGGAAGTACCGGGAGCGCACTTTCCGGAAAATCGACGAATTCATCGCGTGGTGCGACAAGTACGGTCTCAACATTGTGCTGAATTTGCACAAATCTTTGGGGAATTACTGCGACATCCCGGAAAAAATTCAACTTATGGACGACGAAATTTTGCAAAACCGTTTCATCGCTTTGTGGTTGGAGATCGAGCGCCGTTACCACGATCACCCCGATATCGCATTTGAACTTCTCAACGACGTACGGGATGTCGATCCCGAAAAATGGAATGCGCTTGCCGACCGCGCGATACGGGCGATACGGGCGAAAAATCGGGAGCGGTGGATCATCGTCGGTCCGGTCGCGTGGAACAATCCGCCGGAACTTCCCTCGCTGCGCATTTGGGATGATCCCAAAGTCGTCTACACCTTTCATATGTACGCGCCAGGAGAATTTACCCATCAGCGGGGCGTGCTGAAAGACTGGGCACTCTACTGGAACCAAATCGTCGTCTACCCCGATAAAAATTGCGACCGAATCAAACACCGGCCGGATCCTCGTCCTTTTGACAAGGCGTATCTCGCTTCGGAAATGCGCAACGCTTTTGAATTCAAAAGACAACACCCCGACAAGATTTTGTGGCTTGGGGAGTTCGGCACGATCCGCCACGCGCCCAAAGAGTCGCGGATCAACTATATGCGCGACGTCATTTCCCTCGCGAAAGAGCACGGCATCCCGTATTGCGTCTGGAATTATCTTTCCACCCCCAACGACGGGAACCGGTTTTCATTGGTGGATGATGATACAAGGGAGTTCCTTTCGGAAGAACTCTTAAAAGCCTGTCTAGGAGAATAATATGATCAGCAAAAAACAATGTGCCGATGGCCGCGACGTCGAGTTGACCTCCGGCGTATTGAAAGAGCGTCAGGAGACCGGTATCGGCCGCACGATCGCCTCGACGATGAAAAAATGCGTCGAGACCGGGCGTTTGAGGTCGCTTGAAACGCCGTGGCAAGAGGGTATGCCCGACAAGCCCCACGTCTATTGGGATTCCGATCTCGCCAAGGTGATGGAGGGAATGGCGGCATCCCTTGCGCTTCGTCCGGATGCGGCTTTGGAAAAGGAATACGACCGCTGGGTCGATCTTTTCGTCGCGTCGCAACAGCCGGACGGCTATCTCAACACGCACTTCACGACCGTCGAGCCGGAGAAGCGTTTCACCAATCTGCTGGAAGCGCACGAACTTTATTGTTGCGGTCATCTGATCGAAGCGGCGGTGGCGGGCTACACGTTGCTTGGAAAGCGGAAACTTCTTGACGCGATGTGCCGCTACGCGGATTATCTTTGCACCGTTTTCGGACCGCACGGAGTGCGGCAGGGGTGGCCGGGGCACGAGGAGATCGAGCTTGCTCTCGTCAAACTTTACCGCGTCACTCATAAAAAACGTTACTTGGAACTCGCCGCTTATTTTGTCAACGACCGGGGCACCCAACCGAACTTTTTCGTCGGGGAATATCCCAAGCCGCTGAGTGACGAAGCGTTGAAACATTTTCAGGCGCTCAAACCGGTGCGGGAGGAAAACGAAGCGGTCGGGCACGCGGTCCGCGCGGTCTATTTTTACTGCGGCGTCGCCGACGTCGCGAATTTGACCGACGACGGGGAATTGTTGGCAAGCTGCCGCAAAATCTTTGACAATCTGACGCAAAAGAGAATGTACGTGACGGGCGGTATCGGTTCGAGTTTTCACGGGGAAGCCATCACTTCGGATTACGATCTGCAAAACGGAAGTCTGATGTACGCCGAAAGTTGCGCCGCAATGGGTTTCACTTTCTTCTGCCGCCGGATGCTCGATATCACCTGCGAAGAAAAATACGCTTCGTTTATGGAGCGCGCGCTTTTCAACGGCGTGATGTCGGGCATCAGTCTGGACGGGGAACATTATTTCTATACCAATTATCTTGAAGTCGACGAAAATCTGCACTGCTACAATGCCGGTTCTCCGGTGCGCAAGGAATGGTTCGACTGCTCGTGCTGTCCGACGAGTTTCGCCCGGTATCTTACGCAACTTGCGCAATTTGTCGCGGCGTTTGACGATGAACGGGATCACGTTTATCTGCATATCCCGACGGCGTGTAAACTTCATCACGCTTTTGCCGATGGCAAAACGGCGGAATTTGAAGTGTCGGGAAGTTATCCTTATGACGGCAACATCAAAATCGATGTAAGATCCGCGGGAGAATGGACGCTTGATCTCCGGCTTCCCGGCTGGTGCGACGACGTCGCCGTATCGGTCAACGGCAAAGAGGTCTACCGCGGCGCGGGCGGAAACTATTTGCCGTTGCATCGGGTGTGGCGGCAGGGCGACCGCGTGGAAATGAAATTGGCGTTGCGCATCCAGTTTCTGCACGCCGACAGCCGCGTCACCAATGACCTCGGGCGCATCGCCATTCAGCGCGGTCCCGTGGTCTATTGCATCGAATCGCCGGATGCGCCGTGTCCGGTAAGAGAAATCGTGCTTGATCCGGAATGTGCCGATATGAAAGAAGTCATTCTTGATGCCGGATCGGGACTTCCCGCCGGAACGGTGGCGTTGCAGTTCGATGCGTGGCGCGAAACCGTCAAAAATGACGGCGACGCACTTTATTTTGAGGGAGAAACCCAAATCACGCCGATCCGGTGCACCGCCATTCCGTATGCCTTGTGGCAAAATCGCGGTCCCTCTCAAATGGCAGTGTGGATCCGCACGATGACCGAAAGGAAAGAACGATGAAAAAATGGATGGCAATTTGTTTTGTTTTAATCGGCATCGGCGCGGTATTTGCCGGCGATCCGGAAACGGGGAAAGGAAAAAAAATGAGTTCTTGGGTCAAATATGATGGGAATCCGGTTCTCGGCGACACGAAACTAGGGACGTGCTTTGACGTCAACGTCATCGAAAAGGGAACGCATAAATCAATATGTACTTCTCGTGGCGTCCAAGGAAAGCGCTCGCGCTGGTCCGCTCCGACGCCGGCGTCCATTTCAGCGAGCCGGTCATCGTCCTCAATGCGGATCCCGCATCCGGTTGGGAAGACGATGTCAACCGCAACTGCGTGATCTTTGTCAAAGACCGTTACCATATGTGGTACACCGGACAGGCGCGGGGATATTCCAAAATCGGCTACGCCGTGTCGGACGACGGAGTTCATTTTACGCGCGTTTCCCGACTTCCGGTGATGATCCCGGAGCATCCGTGGAAAGGTTTTTCCGTGATGAATCCTTACGTCATTTACGACGAAAAACGCGACGTTTTCCGCATGTGGTACGCCTCCGGCGAAACCTACGAACCCAACGTTATCTGCTATGCCGAATCCAAAGACGGCATCCATTGGGAAAAATCCCTGTTAAACCCGATTTTCGTCAAAGGGCAGGATTTCTACGACAAAGATCGCGTCGGCGGTTGTGAAGTGCATCAGCTCGATGACGGTACTTACGCGATGTTTTATATCGGTTACGAAAACATCGACACCGCCCGGGGCTGCGTCGCTTTTTCCCAAGACGGCGTGACCAACTGGAAGCGCAGTTCCGAAAATCCGATCGTCTCTCCGACTCCGGAAAGCTGGGATCACTACGCCTGCTACAAACCCTCCGTCGTTTACGACAAGGAGCACGACAAATGGTTGCTTTGGTACAACGGGCGTTACCGCAATGAATTCATCGGACTGGTCATTCATCAGGGAAAAGAGATTTCGCGATAGCTTTGCCACTGCTTCAAAAAAGCAATCCCGGAATGCCGTGAGTTTCTTGTTTTTTCTATGGGGTCATGCTATATTATAGTGGATAGTCTGTAAAAAGTCAAAGTACATTTTGCAACCAAAAGAGGGGAACCTATGAAACATATCGTTTTGTTTTTCTTTGCGCTTTGGTGCAGTTGTTCTCCGGCTGTGGAAATCGCGATCGACGCAAGTTCGTTGAAAGCGGATGACGGCTGGGCGCGCGAAATCGAGTGCATCCGCGGCGCCAAGCCCGGCGCGGTCGCGGAGGGCGGTTTCAAGGTCGATCAGCCGGGAAGTTTTTATTTTTGGATGAAAACGAAAAATTTCGGTGACAACTGGCGCACGGCGGAGGTTTTCATCAACGGCAAAAGCATCGGAGTTTTCGGCGACGTTTTCGGCGTCGGTCAGACCAAGGCGGGCTGGGGCTGGTGTTGCCGCAAACGCCCTCTTGTGTTGCGTGCGGGCGAAAATCAAATCAAAATCGTTTCCGTCAAAACGATGTGCCGGATCGATGAGATCGTTTTGACCGATGATAAAAATTTTTCACCTGCCGCCCGGAAAAAATCGGCGAAAAAAAGCGGTTCCGGCAATCTGATCGCCGACCCCGGTCACTTGCCGATTTCGCCCAAACTTGACGGTATGTTTCCCCGTCCCAAGGGCAAAAAAGGCGGTCCCGCCATTTTGATGATCGGCGGTATGCGTCCGTGGATGACCAATACGCTCGCCCGGGAAATCTGCCGTTACGGCGCGGATCTTTACCTTATCAACGGGACTTATATGGGGGGAATGTCCGGCGCGTCGATCAAGATCACGCCGCAAGACCCCGTGGAACCGACGCCGCTGAACTATCTTCCCTTTGAATTCAATCAGTTGGATCGTTACAAGGTGGTCTTTTTAAGTGCGCTTTCCGCGGAAAATCAGACCCGGGTGCTTGGCGACAGGCGTTTGGAGCAACTCAAAAAATACGTTCAAAACGGCGGCAATCTGGTGCTGACGGTCAATACGCCGGAAATCCTCGCCGACGTCACGCCTGTTGAACTGGGCGATCTTGAACCGACAACCGACTCGCTTTTTGTCCGCCGTCCCGAAGGCGCACGTTTTTCCTCCCTGCCGAAAAAATGGCGCAACGTCGACCCGTATCGCGTTGCCGCGCCCAAAAAAGATGCGCGAGTTCTTGCGTGGCTGGAAAACGAGAAAGGCGAACATCAAAGCGTATATGCGGCGATTTGGAAATACGGCAAAGGCAACGTGCTTTTTTTCAACAACGACTACAACCGCCGCAATGAGAACATTCAGTTTTTCAGATGGGCATATCGTTACCGGCTGATTGCCGCGCTCCTCGGCGAAGCCGGAGATTTTCAGTTGACTCAGCCGGAGGAAACGGAATCGCATATTCAGCCGAAAATGTTGGATCAGGCGGATGTCACGATCACCGCGCCCGCGATGACGCTGGAAAAAGTTCCCGCGACCGTCACCGTTGACGGCAACATTGCGAAATTCAGCAACGGCTACGTCGTCGCCGTCGGCGATAAAGGTCTTGACATCACCTTTCCCGGGGCGGCAAAGCCATATCTGCGCCAAGTGAAGTTTCCTGCGATCGGCTATCCCAAAGCCGTCACGAGATCCGATGACACATCGACCGGCGAAGCGACCAATCAGAAAAGCGATTTTCACGCCGCGAATGTTAAACTTCAAGTCAAAACGATCACCGGCGGCGACCAGTTGACCATCACGCTTGCCAATGCGGACGATTCGATCCGGCTCGACTGGATATTTGTGACCGGAAAAGCCGATGTCGACGGCAGAAGCCTTGCCGGGATCGGCGAAAAAATCATCGTGCATTCGCTGGGAAAGAAGTTGCTCAACAATTTGCAGTTGAACTATCGTGTCGATGTCGGCAATAAGCGTTTCCGCCGTTTCGCCTGTTATCAGCCGCCCCGCGGTTACAATGAGTACGATCTTTCCGGCAAAGGCGATGCCGAGTTGCGCAGTTGGGGCTTTTTCGCGACGGGACAGCCTTTTACCTGGATCGAGGGAGAAAACGCGGTTTTGTGTGAGTTCGTCGACGAACTTTTCCCCGTTTCTTTCAACGGCAGGACGAAAAAGGGCGATCCTTGTTTTGACGAAACGATCAATTTTCACTACGGCAGAGTCAAAGCGCCGCAGAAAAGTGCCATTTTCTGGCATATGGCGATGGATAAAAAATACGATACCAGCAACGACTGGATCGCACTCTATCAGTTTTTGCGCCACGTCTATCGCGTAAAAGCGGGATTTCCGGAAATTCCGGCTTGCCCCACCGCCTGCTATTCCGATATGGCGACGGATACCGAGATCGACGAAATCATCCAGGCGGCAAAGGAATTCGGTTACAAGATCATCGACGTACCGCTTTGTCCGTTGCAGATCGAGGATTTTACGATCCCTGCGACCGTCGCCAAGTATGAAAGGATCAAAAAAGCGGGATTGATCGCCTATCCGTGGCATCCCTGCTGTCATACGCCCGGTCAGTCGCCGCTCGTGCAACAGCATCCCGAATGGTTCATCCACGACGAAAATGGTAAAATCGCCGGATATTTCGGCGGTCACTACCGTACCGCTGACATGGATCACCCCGAATTCCGCAAGTGGTATCAGAATGTGATCGACACGATGCTTGATCACGGCGTCGGCGTTTGCTGGTACGATATGGGCGGCTCGGCGAGCGGCACTTATAACTTCGCAACGCCGGAATCGCGGGTCGGACTGTGGCCGCAGATGGAAATTTACAAGTACTACTACGACCGCGGTCATTTTGTCGTTACCGAGGGGATGAATCCCTGCGTGCTTGACGGTTATATTTTCCGCGCCGACTCCTATAACCGTCCGTTGCGCGGGCGGGAATTCCCCTTCATCGGCGCAAGCAGTATCCGCGATGCGATGTATTTTGATTATTTCCGTACTTCGATGTACGGCTATTTCATTAAAACGCCGCTTGATGCGTGGGCATCGAAGTTTGAGTCCCATCCCGGCGAACTTGCCTACTTGCAGAAAATCAAAAACTATATGCCGGCGATCAACGCCGCTCTCGACAACGGGATGCCGTTCATCCGCGAAACGCCTTTCGGCACGACTTGGACGGCGGAAAAGGGCGCGGCGATTTTCTGCTTCGACGGCGTGAAAAATCTGCAGGTGTCGTTACCGGAAAATTTCGTTCCCGTTTCAATGACGCTTGCCGACGGCAAAACGACGAAACTTGACGAAAAAATACCAAAAAACGTTGAGCCGGGCACGATTATTTTGATCGAAAAACGTTAAGAAAACCAAAAAAACCAAAGCCCCGCACTCGTAAAAAGCGCGGGGCTTTTTTTGCCCTGTGATTTTCGCCGTACGTAAGCGAAAAAACCTGGAGTAGGAGAGATTCGACAAGGAGCGAAGCGACGAAGAGCGCGAACGCAGTGAGGGCACGAGGTTTTACCGAAGAGCGCGAACGTAGTGAGCGCAACCCTCCAATAGAAAAT
>JAEDIJ010000032.1 GCA_016292515.1 Victivallaceae bacterium | reverse complement strand
CTCTGGAAAATTTTCAGTTTTCTACTTATTTCTGTCATAAACCGTCGAAGAACCAAAAAAATAGTGAAATGCGACAAAGGCGCATTTCGTTTCACAGACGCGAAGCGTCGATTTCACTTTTTCACTCTTTCACAGACGGGGGACAAGCGTCGCGTGAAATGGCAAACTTCCGTTTGCCGTGAAAAGCCGACTTTTCGTCGGCGTGAAACGCTCCGGCGGAAGTTTTATTCTTTTAACATATAACGACAATTATCCTGTCGTCGACCTTGCCTGTCCGGTATTTTGAGAGTATATTAAGGAATGAAAATTTTTTTAATGAGGTTTTTATGGATTCCGGCAAAAATTACTATATGGGGATCGATATCGGTTCGACCACCTTCAAAGTCGTTGTGCTTAACGAAAAGAACGAAATCGTCAACCACACCTATCAGCGCACGCGCCCCATTGAGACCCAACGCCTCGCTTGCTCCGGTCACTGCTCTTCCTGCGGAAACTGCAATTTAGGTTCCATCGGCAAATCGCTCAACGCCTTTTTGGCGGAGTGTGATCTCACGCTGTCGGATATCGCCTGCACGATCGTGACCGGCAGTCAGATCGTCGACGGATTGCGGCGTTTCGTCCCATACGATCAGCAGGTGAGCGAAGTTTCCGCACATGTCGTCGGCGCGCGACACTTCCATCCCGACATTGACGCGATCATCGACTGCGGTGGGCAGGATAGCAAGTGCATGGTCTTCGATCCCGCGATGAATATGTGGATATCGATGATGTCCGGCGTCTGCGCCGCCGGTACCGGCAGTTACCTTGACAGCGTTGCGGCAAAACTCGGTATTCCAGTCGAAGAGATCGCCGGCAAGGTCAACTATGAAGCCGACACGGAATTCAGTTCGGTCTGCGCGGTGCTTTCCGCGACTTCGATCAACAAGTTCAAAAACCGCATCCCCATCGGCGATCTGCTCGCCGGGGCCTGCCGGGCGCAGGCGCGTACGATCCTCAACAGCGTCGGACAGCTTTTACTCCACCAGTCCGGACGGCGCATTCTTTTTCAGGGCGGAGTCGCTTCCAACGGCGCGGTCGCCCATTTTCTGAAAGAACTGACGGGAAGCGAGATCATCGTGCCCCGATACCACCAGGTGATGGGCGCTTTGGGAGCGGCTCTCCTCGCGCACCAGTACAAAGAGTTGCAAGGCAAGCTCATCCTCGATAAGATACAATACGAGCCGACGCCGCAAAAGTCGATCGCGATGCGGGTCAATAATACCAAAAAAGATTTCTTTTCACACGATAGCAGCCGTCCGCTTGTTTGGCGCAACCTCTTTTTTCCGACCGAGATATTGCACGCATTGGGTGCGCGCATTTTGACGCTGGAAACTTATGCCTCGCTTTTCGGCAGGAACCGTAAAAGAGTAAAACAGGCACTTGATATCGCCGCTCGCAAAGGCTTCGATCAGCAAACCTGTTCCTTTTTGCGCATTCTTGAGGGAATCAAGCAGGAAAAGCCCGCATTTGCCGTTTCCACCAGTCAGCCCTGTCAGCAGGGCGAACGCATCTTTGCCGACCTCGCGGAGGATCACGGTTTTGAAGACCGCTTTTTCTCGCTTCACACCCCCATCAATTCCTTTTTCTCCAACGCAGTCGAACAGATTGCCGAAGGGTTGCAAAAGGCGATTGATATGATGGGCAAAGCCTTTGGCAAAAAACTTGATATGAACAGGCTCGTCGAAGCGTGCGAATATTCCAATCAGGCGGCGGCAATCAGCAAGAAATGCAATGAATTGCGCTGGACTTCGCCGCCTTTGATCCGCGGTTCCAAAGCCGTCTACAACGCCGTGATTTTCAGCCAACTGTGGGGACGCTCTGAGTTGGTAGAGATTCAGAAGGCGTATTACGAGGAACTCTTGATGAAAAAAGAGTGGGCGGAAAAACGCTATAAAATCGAAGACACCCACCGTTTGCTCTGGCTTCATCTGCCGCCTTTTTACGACAATGCGCATTTGGATTTCATCGAAAACAGCTGTAACGCGCCGATTGTTTTTGAGGAAACCAACTACGTTGGCTGGGATCTTCTCGATCTCAAAGACCCGATCCGTTCTTTGGCAAAACGGTTGCTTTCAAGCGGCTTTCTCGACCCGAAACTGCGTGTCGAATACGTTAAAAAAGTCGTTCAGATGGCAAAAATCACGGGGTGCATCCTGTATACGCACGGTTTCGGCAGATGCAGTCTTGCCGATCGTCCTTTTACCAAAAAATTGCGTGCAGAATTGGAAAAGATCGCTCTTCCTCTGCTGACGCTGGAGGGCGATTGTATGGACGCTTCCATCGATCCTTGCTCCACCAGTACCAAGATCGCTTCATTCGTCGAAGCTCTCAACTTAAAACGCTACAACAATCTTTTCGGCAAAATCCGCCAGGAAATGGCGTGATGTCGCCGCTTTGCTCCGTTATGAAGGGCTCACGGTAGTCGCATAGCAAGGTGATTTTACAACTCATCAATGCTTGGGGAAGCCTCTGAATTTACAATTGTAATCCTGTTGTATCTCATCTGGGGTCATTCCAGATTCAAGTTGTTCAAAAATCATATTTCTGAAGACTGGGTCGGCGCATCTCCTAAGCGGAAATCACATATTCATCCCGGCAACACCCCGGTATCTTTCGCCCGGCAGAGCGAGAGAAACATTGGCGTGGGAAGTGTCGCGCATCGGGCAGTCGGGCGGACGAAGCGCGAAAGCGCGAAGTATTAGCCCGCGTGGGACGCATCTTCTTTTACAGTAACAAACATAGACGGACGCAGAGATTTGCGGGGATATTCGCCGGGAATGCAGACAAAGCGCAAGTTCCGCAAATATCTGCGGCAGGTACAGATCCCGCCTGTGGCGGGCGCTTGGGGAGTTAAGAGGGCGCGGCGTGAGCGCCCTCTTGCTCCCATTGGTTGATCTTTCTTACTTGTTGCGCGAGAAATCGTAATTTTCGATATCATCGGGCAGGGCGGGGATGTCGTAAGGCATACCTCCAGTGCGGACGGATTTCGCGCCGAGGACGCCGGCGGCGACCGCGTAACGCGCGCCCTGGGGGGTTGAAGTCGGGACTTCTTTGCCGCGGAGGACATCGAGGAAATTCTGAATGATGACGGGGTCGGCGCCGCCGTGACCTTCGCCCGGAGGCGGCATATGGTAGGTGATATCGCCCTCGCTGTGATAACCGTCCTGACGGCGCGTCCAGACTTGGAGTTTGGTTCCTTCGCCGTCGTCGCCGAAGTTCTCGATGCGACCCTTGGTGCCGATCACGGTGTAGTTACGCCAGCCGTCGGGCGTGAAGTGGCATTGCAGATAGCACGCCTGGACTCCGTTGGCGAGTTGCAGATTGACCATATTGATGTCTTCGTTGTTGACGACGGGGTAGAAATCTTTGAGTCCCTTGGCGGGCCAGTGATCGTTGCTCCAACAGGAAGTGATGTCAAGTTTATCCTTGTAGAGATGTTCTTCTCCGGCGGGACGGCGGGGCACCTTGTCGTAGACCGAGAGGCTTCCGATGCCGTTGACGCGTGCGGTGCGCGAGCCGGCGAGCCAGTGGATGATGTCGATGTCGTGCGCGCCCTTTTGCAGCAGCAAAGAGCAGGTGTTTTTGGTGTCGGCGTGCCAGTCGCGGAAATAGGCGTCGCCGCCGTAGGAAACGAAGTGGCGGCACCAGATCGCCTTGACTTCGCCGATCGTGCCGGCTTCGATGATCTCGCGCATTTTGCGCGTGAAATTCATATAGCGCATATTGTGACCGAGCATCAGGCGCGTTTCATTGTCCTTGGCGGCGCGCAGGATGCGGTCGGCGCCCTCGATGGAAATGGCGATGGGCTTTTCCAGATAAACCGGAATTTTGTGCTGTAAGCAGTAGCAGGCGATCTCCTCGTGCAAAAAGTCGGGGCAGGTGATGAAAACGCCGTCGAGATGTTCTTTTTCCAACATCTCCTTGTAGTCGGCGTAGACATTGGGGGTGTGGTTGAATTTTTTCTGATGCCGGGTGATGAAACCGTCGCGCTGTAACTGATAGGGGTCGGCTCCGGCGACGACGAGCGCGCCGTTTTGCGGTTGATGCGCCCAGTCGGAAAGCGAGCCGCGCCCGCAGGTGCCGATGACGCCGAGATGAAGTTCTTTTGCCATAATTTCCTCCTTGGTTGGTTGACGCATTTAACATAGCGCAAACGGCATCAAAGAGAAAGAGTAGAAAAATGCCTTTTGTGGTATTTTTGTGCTTTCTTGCAAGGCGCGAGAAATCGTCAGTCGGCGGTTTTGGGCTGATCCTGCGGTGCCCACGCGTATTTTTTGCGGTCTTGCGCCGTGATCTTGCGGATGATCCGCGCCGGATTGCCGGCGACGAGCGTATCGGCGGGCACGTCGCGGATGACGACGCTTCCCGCCGCGATCACGGCGTTGTCGCCGATGGTCACGCCGCCGAGGATCGTCGAACTGCCCCCGATCCACACGTTGTTGCCGATTGTGACGGGAAAAGCGTATTCCCACCCGTCGATCCTGTCCTGCATATCCAATGGATGCCCGGCGGCGAGGATCGAAACGTTGGGCGCGATCCACACGTTGTCGCCGAATTTGCAGAAATTGCCGTCCAATACGATGAAATTATAGTTGGCGAAAAAGTTCTCTCCGACTTCGATCCGGAATCCGTAGTCGCATTTGAAAGGCGGCAGGATATTGCAGTTCTTGCCGATCTTGCCGAAAATTCTGGCGAGAAAATCCCGCCGCTCCTTGACCTGCGACGGCTTCAACTGGTTGTATTCGTAGAGCGAATCCTGGATCTTGAAGCGGTACGCCGCCATTTCCGTCGTCCGGTTCGGATTGTAGAGCAAGCCTTTTTCCGCCTTTTCCTGCTCCGTCATTTTGCCGGGGACGGGCTTGCAGAGCACCACGCGCTTTTTCATCGCGCTCAATCCTTACATCGCGGAATCGCTGCGCACGATCTGGGTGCCGACGCCCTGCGAGGTGAAAATTTCCAGCAGCAGCGAATGGGTCTGACGCCCGTCGATGAGGTGGACTTTGTTGATGCCGGCGTTGAGGGCTTCGACGCAACTGGCGATTTTGGGGAGCATCCCGCCGGAAAGAACGCCCTGCCGGATCAACTCGTCGATATCGCAGGTGCGGATGGTGGGAATGACGCTCGTTTCGTCGTTGCAGTCGGAAAGAACCCCCGGCACGTCGCTCATAAAGACGAGTTTGCGAGCGTGAAGTGCTTCGGCGATCTTGCAGGCGGCGCGGTCGGCGTTGATGTTGTAGATTTGACCGTCGATGCCGACGCCGAGCGGCGTGACGACGGGGATGAAACCCTGATTGATCGCATCGAGAATGGGCGTCGCGTTGACGCCGACGACTTCGCCGACGAAGCCGATGTCCTGTTGTTCGCCGTTTTCGGGGTTGACGGCGCAGGTTTTGATCGCTTTCAATATCTGCTTGCCGGAAATGCCGCAGCAGTTGCCGCCCGCCTGATTGCCGAGATCCAGCAGATTGCGGTTGACCTGATTGTGAAGCACGTCGTCGACGACTTTGATGGTGGCGTCGTCGGTGTAGCGCAAGCCGAAAACGAATTTGGTCTGGATGTTGCGTTTTTTGAGTTCGGCGGAGATCGCCTTGCCGCCGCCGTGGACGATGACCGGCTTGATGCCGATCGCTTCGAGCATCACGATGTCGCACATCGTGCGGCGGACAAGTTCCGGATCCTCCATCGCGCTGCCGCCGAACTTGACGACAAAGAGCGAATTGCGGAATTTCTGGATGTAAGGCAGTGCTTCAACTAAAACATTGGCTTTACCGATAAAAGTGTTGATCGCCATAAAAAACCTCCGTGTTTCACGTGATAATATACAACGGGAGACGCTTTGGCGCAAATGAAATGTTGAAAAACCCGTTATTCTGTGGTATCTTATATCGCGATTATAAAGCAAAGAGGGCAATTTTCTCTATGGCAGAATTATCTCATATCCGAAATTTTTGTATCATCGCGCACATCGATCACGGCAAATCGACGCTCGCCGACCGGATGCTGGAATTGACCGGCACCGTCGCGAAGCGCGATTTGCAGGAGCAGACGCTCGACGGGATGGACTTGGAGCGCGAACGCGGCATCACCATCAAATCCCACCCGGTACAGATGAAATACGATCCGGGCGACGGCATCGTCTACGAATTGAATCTGATCGACACTCCGGGACACGTCGACTTTTCCTACGAAGTGAGCCGCAGTTTAAGTGCCTGCGAGGGCGCGGTGCTGCTGATCGACGCGACGCAGGGCGTACAGGCGCAGACGGTCGCCAACGTCAACCTCGCATTCCGTGAAAATCTGCGGGTGATCCCCGCGATCAACAAGGTCGATCTGCCCGCCGCCAATCTGGAACTTTGCTATCAGCAGATGGAGGAGATCCTCGCCATTCCGCGCGAGGAAGCGTTGCTCGTTTCCGGCAAGACGGGGCAGGGGGTGCCGGAATTGCTCAAACGCATCATCGAAGCCGTGCCGCCGCCGTCGAGATCCGACGAAAAAGGTTCGGCGGCGTTGATTTTCGACTCGCAGTACGACGTCTACCGCGGCGTCGTCAATTTCGTGCGCGTCCAGCGCGGGAGTTTCCGCCGCGGCACGCGGATCAAACTTTTCAGCAACAATCTGTCGAGCGAGATCAAGGAAGTCGGCTTTTTCCACCCCGAAATGACTGCCAGCGACGAGTTGGACGCCGGTAGCGTCGGCTACATCATCCCCAACCTCAAAAATCCCGCCGACACCAAGATCGGCGATACCGTGACCGATTCGGCGGATCCGGCGGCGGAGCCGCTGCCCGGTTTCGTCGAAGTGCGCCCGATGGTTTTCAGCGGCATCTATCCGATCGACACCGCCGATTACGACCAGTTGCGCGCGAGTATGGCGAAACTTCAACTCAACGACGCCGCCTTTGTCTATCAGGCGGAAAGTTCCGCCGCGCTGGGTTTCGGCTTCCGTTGCGGATTTCTGGGCTTGCTCCATATGGAGATCATTCAGGAGCGGCTCCGGCGCGAATACAATATGGACATCATCACCACTTATCCGTCGGTGATCTATCACGTTTACCTCAAATCGGGCGAAGTCATCAACCTCGACAACCCCGTCTATCTGCCCGATCCGAGCGGCATCGAGCGCATCGAGGAGCCTTTCATCAAATGCCGTCTGATGCTGCCGTCGCAGTATATCGGCGACGTGATGAATCTCGTGATGAGCAAGCGCGGCATCTGCACCTCGACCGACAGCGTCGACGCGGGGCACGTCGTATTGACCGCCAGTATGCCGATGCACGAGATCTTGATCGATTTTCACGACAAACTCAAAACGATCACCCGGGGCTACGGCAGTTTCGATTACGAGCCCGACGAATACCGTCCCGGCAAACTCGTCAAACTCGACATTCTCGTCAACGGCGAACCGGTCGACGCTTTCAGCAGCATCGTCCACGCCGATATGGCGTATGAGCGGGGCAGAGAAGTCGCCGAAAGACTCAAAAACGCGATCCCGCCGCAGATGTTTCAGATCGCAGTTCAGGCGGCGGTCGGCGGCAAGGTGATCGCCCGCGAAACGATCCGGCAGTTGCGGAAAAACGTCCTCGCCAAGTGCTACGGCGGCGACATTTCCCGGAAACGCAAACTTTTGGAAAAACAGAAAGAGGGCAAGAAGCGGATGAAACTGATCGGCGAAGTCAACATTCCGCAGGAGGCTTTCGTCGCCGTTTTGAAAGCGCAGGAATTCAATCAGTAATTCCTCTTTTTTTGACGATCGTATGCGCGGCTGGTGAAACTGGCAGACACGCAGGATTTAGGTTCCTGTGCCGAAAGGCGTAAGGGTTCAAGTCCCTTGCCGCGTACCATTTTTTCAAACGGGGCGTTTGAAAAAAATGGTCCGCGTCAGGGACTTCTTGACGGGGTTGCCCTCGCTTCGCTTTGCTTCGCTCACGCACCTCGGCGGCTTCGCCGCCTCCGTCAAGTCCCTCGCTCGCGCAGGAAGTGGAATCGTTTGAAAAAATGGTCCGCGTCAGGGACTTCTTGACGGAGTTGCCCTCGCTTCGCTCCAGTTTAAAGTTATAAGTTTTTAGTTTACAGTGCTTGGCAGGGAGCTTTTCGGCTCCCTGACCCTCCGCTAGCGCCGGCACATCGTGCTGGCTTAAAAAAGCAAACAGCAGTACGCATTGACCAAACAAATTGCGTACTGCCGTTTTGTATCGCTCTGTAAGCCGATGCGATGCATCGGCGCATTCAGGGGTACGGGGGCAAAGAGCCCCCGACCAAGCACTGTAAACTAAAAACTTATAACTTAAAACTTTTTGCGTTCCCGCCGGATGATTTGACAACCGCGCGAGCGCGTGGTATGTTATAAAAACACTATTACGGGTTTTGTACGATGATCAAATTTTCTATTACGCGGTTGCAGAAAGAGCCGATCGAACTTGTCGGCGTCGAACCTGCCGTTTTTTTGGAACTCGGGGAGGACGAGCAGTTTGCCGTCGTTTCGGATGTTTCTTACGATCTCGCGGCGCAGTGCGTTTCCGGCAACGCGCTCGTGTCGGGCTTTGTCCGCGTCACCATCGAGGGCAGTTGCGGCCGCTGTTTGGAAAAAGTGCGCCGCGAAATTTCAACGGAAAAATTGCAGTTGCTTTTTCCTTTGGAGGGCATTGCCGACGAGTTGGACATCAGCGAAGACGTCCGCTCGGAAATGCTCCTGGCGTTGCCGATGAATTTGCTCTGCCGCGAGGATTGCGCGGGGCTTTGTCCCGTTTGCGGCGTCAACCGCAATCAGAAAAAATGCCGTTGTCACGAAAAACAGAGCGGTTCCCTTGCATGGAGCGCGCTCGACGATTTGAAATTGGAATAAATCCACAGGAGTTTTACGATGTTCGATATTGAGATCTCCCGTTCGATCTCGGCGGCGCATCAGTTGCGCGGCTACGCCGGGAATTGCCGCAATCTGCACGGACACAACTACCGCATCACGGTCACGGTGCGCGCCGAAAAACTGGACGAAGTCGGGATCGCATTCGACTTCCGCAAACTGAAAGCGGAAATGGACGAGGTCTTGGGCTCCTACGATCACTGCAATCTGTCGGAACTGCCGGAATTTGCCGACATCAATCCGACGAGCGAAGTACTCGCGATGCACATCTTTCAGCAAATGGGATCGCGTTTCAACACCGATCACGTTAAGATCGCCAAGGTGAAAGTCGAGGAATCCGATACTTCCGCTTGCACCTACTACGAATAAGGAGCGTTTTTCGTGTTGAAGATCGCGGAAACTTTTTTGAGTTTACAGGGCGAATCCACCTTTGCGGGATTGCCCTGCTTTTTCATTCGCCTCGCGACCTGCAATCTGCGTTGCAATTACTGCGACAGCACTTATGCGTGGCAAGTTTCCGGCGAGGAGGAAATTCCGCAACTGGTAAAACTTGCCCGGTCAAGCGGCGTAAAACTCGTCGAAGTGACGGGGGGCGAACCTCTGGCGCAGGCGGAAACGCCGCAGCTTTGCACGGCGTTGCTGGAAGCGGGATTTACCGTCCTCGTGGAAACCAACGGCAGTATGCCGATCAGCCGTCTTGACCGGCGTTGCCACCGGATCGTCGACCGCAAATTGCCCGGTTCCGGAATGGCGGAATTTCACCTCGACGCCAATTACGCGGAGTTGACTCCTCGCGACGAAGTGAAATTTGTCGTTTCCGATGAAAAAGACGTCGATTTCGCCTTTGCCGAGATCAAAAAGTTTCACCTTGACGAGATCGGCTGTCCGCTGTTGATCTCTCCGGTGTGGGGGCGCATCGCCTTTGACGCGCTCGCGGCAAGGGTGATCGAGTCGAAATTGCCGTTGCGTATGCAGTTACAGATGCACAAGATCATTTGGGGCGATGTCCCCGGAGTGTAGAACGATGAAAAAAGCGATCATTTTGTTGAGCGGCGGACTCGATTCCGCTACCTGTCTTGCCGTGGCGAAACGCGACGGCTTCGAGTGTTACACGATGAGTTTCGACTACGGACAGCGTCACCGCTCGGAACTCGCCGCGTCGCGCCGCATTTCAGAAGCGGCAAAAGCGGTGAAACATCTGGAATTTCCGCTTGATCTTACCGTATGGGGCGGTTCCGCGCTGACCGACGCTTCCGTCGCCGTCCCCAAGGAAGCGGCAAAGCAAAACGAAGTGCCGGTCACCTATGTTCCAGCCCGCAATCTGGTTTTTCTTTCCCTCGCCGCCGCCTGGGGCGAAACGCTCGGATGCCGCGATATTTTCATCGGCGTCAACGACGTCGATTACTCCAATTATCCCGACTGCCGCCCCGGATTCATTCACGCCTTCGCCGAAGCGGCGACGTGGGGCACCAAGGCGAAGGACGCCGGGGAAAAATGGGTCATCCACACGCCGTTGCAGGATCTTTCCAAGGCGGAGATCATCAAACTCGGCGTTTCGCTCGGCGTCGATTACGGGCAAAGCGTCAGTTGTTACGACGCCGATGCCGAGGGGCGCGCCTGCGGCGTCTGCGCCAGTTGCCGCATCCGCAAGGCGGGATTTCTCGCGGCGGGCGTCCCCGACCCGACGCATTACCGGTAGAAAAGGAGGCGCGAATATGGCTGAATTGACGGAAAAACTCACCGGACTTTACCTCGTGGCGACGCCGATCGGCAATTTGGAGGATATGACGCTCCGCGCTCTGCGCGTTTTGAAGTCGGTCGATCTCATCGCCGCCGAAGACACGCGCCACACGCGGCAACTCTTGACGCATTTCGACATTCACGCGCCGTTGGAAAGTTGTCACAGTTTCAACGAGCATCAGAAAGTCGGGAAACTGGTCGAAAGATTGCAGTCCGGGCAATCGATCGCGCTCGTTTCCGACGCGGGGACTCCGTCGCTCGCCGATCCCGGC
This sequence comes from Victivallaceae bacterium, assembly GCA_016292515.1. Classification (GTDB taxonomy): domain Bacteria; phylum Verrucomicrobiota; class Lentisphaeria; order Victivallales; family Victivallaceae; genus UBA1784. Next base: position 13,272 of record JAEDIJ010000032.1, on the reverse strand, counting down.
TATCTTCTGGTCAACGAAGCGCTCAAAGCGGGCATCGAGCCGGTCGTCATTCCCGGCGTTTCCGCGCTCACTTTTGCCGTGACCGCGTCGGCGTTGCCGGTCGATCACTTCCAGTTCCTCGCTTTTGCTCCGGTCAAGTCGGGGCGCAAACGCAAATTTATGGAAAAGATCCGCGATTACGCGGGAACGACCTTCTTTTTTGAATCGCCTTTCCGCGTCGGCAAAACGCTTCGGGAACTTGCCGAAATCGCCGGAGCGGAACGCCCGGCGGCGATCATCCGCGAAGCGACCAAACTGCACGAAGAAGTCAAACGCGGCACGCTCGGCGAACTCGCCGCCTTGCCGGACAACTGGCGCGGTGAATTCGTCATCGGCGTCGGCCCCGCCGTCGGAAATTCCAGTCGGGAAGACGAAACGGAGGCGTAAGACTTCCGCATTCCCTTTGCGTAGGGGAAAATCTACTGCTTTTTTTGGTAAACCTTGCCAAATTTCGCCATGACCTTTTGGAGATCGCTCCACGCTTCGCGCTTGGCGGACTCCTGACGGAGCAGAAAAGCGGGGTGATAGGTCGGCATTACGGGGATCCCGCGGTAGTCGAGGAAATTGCCGCGCAACCGGGTGATCCCCTCGTGGCGATCGAGCAGATACTTCGCCGCGCTGGCGCCGAGGAGGACGATCACTTCCGGCGAAACAAGTTCGATCTGCCGTTTGAGATAACCGGCGCACGCCTCGGCTTCTTCCGGCGCGGGGGCGCGGTTGTTGGGCGGACGGCATTTGACGACGTTGGCGATGTAGACTTCCTCGCGCGAAAACTGCATCGCCGAAATCATTTTGTCGAGGAGTTGCCCGGCTCTGCCGACAAAAGGACGCCCCGAAGCATCCTCGTCGGCACCGGGGCCTTCGCCGATGAACATCAGTTTCGCGTGGGGATCTCCCTCGCCGAAAACGACATTCTGCCGCGTCTTATTGAGCGCGCATAATTTGCAGTTTTTCGCCTGGCATCGGAGTTCTTCGAGGGTTTCCGCTCCGCCGGAGGGCGAATCGGGCGCAGGGCAGGGGGCGTCGGCGAGAAAGGCCTGCCACGCCGGATGATCGGCGCTGACCCAGCACCGTCGCGGCGCTTTTGCGGCAAGCTGACAAAGTTCGTCAAAAAAATCCAAAATCATACCCCCTGTTTTTTCATCATTCTTTAACATAAGTGCCGTTTGAGAGATATGCAAATCGTTTTGTCGGGGAAATTCATCGGAAATTTTGCAAAAAAGACTTGACGGATGAAAGGAAACTGTGTATAATATGTCGTGAGGGGAAAGTTATTATGAGTGAAGTTGAAAAAAATCCCGTTTTGGTCCACGCCGACCATTTGAAAAAAGTCTACCACGGGCGCACCGTCGTCAGCGATGTTTCGATCTCCGTCCGCGCCGGTGAAGTCGTCGGATTGCTCGGTCCCAACGGAGCGGGCAAAACGACCAGTTTCTATATGGTGATGGGGCTGATCCGTCCCGACGGCGGAGAGGTCTTTTTCCGCGACACCGAGATCACCCATATGCCGATGTATCAGCGCGGCCGTCTCGGGATGGGGTATCTCGCGCAGGAGCCGTCCATTTTCCGGAAACTCACCGTCGAGGAAAACATTATGGCGATCCTCGAAACGCTCGACATTTCGTCGGCGGAGCGGCACAACCGTTTGGAGAAACTTCTTGACGAATTGCAGTTGGCGCGTCTGCGCAAGCAAAAGGCGATGACGCTTTCCGGCGGTGAAAGACGGCGTTTGGAGATCACCCGCGCGATGGTGACCAATCCCTGGTTCATTATGTTGGACGAGCCTTTCAGCGGCGTCGATCCGCTCGCGGTGCAGGACGTGCAGAAAATCATTCTGCAACTCCGCGACCGCGGTCTCGGGATCCTCATCACCGACCACAACGTGCGCGAAACGCTCGCCGTCGTCGACCGCGCCTACTTGATGTGTATGGGCAAAATTCTGATCGAGGGGCCGAGCGACTTCCTCGTGCGCGATCCCAAGGCGCAGGAAATCTATCTGGGCAAGCAGTTTTCGATGTAGAGCGGGGGAAGTTCGTTTTTTCCCGGAAACATAACGGAGGTGTGTATGGCAATCACGGTCAACGGTCGTCAGTATGAGATGTCGGAAAAGGAACGCGCTTACTTTGTGGCGCAGTTGACTCCGATCTATGACGATTCGATGTTGAAAATGACGGCGATCAACGCGGTCATTCAGCAGGAGAAGAACCGCTTTTCCGTCAATCTGGTCTTGAATTGCAAATATCACGTGCTCACCGCCAAAGTCGAGGATTTCGACGTCTACAAGGCGTTTGACGCCGCTTTGCAGAAAATCCAGACGCAGATCAAAAACCTGCGCGAAAAGATCGTTCAGCATCAGGCGACTCCGCTCTCGGAAGCGGAATTGAAAGCGGCGGAAGCCGACGCGCTCAAATAGGAATTTTCTTATGACGATCGCCGTTTCCACTCAATGGGGAGAAAATTTCTCCCGCTTCGCCTACTACCGGATCGATGCCGGAAAAGTGCGCGAGGAGGAGGAAGCCCCCGTCGCTCCGGGCGGAGTGGACGCGCTCGTCAGGCAATTGGTCGGTCTTGAAGTCGATCTCATCATCGCTTCGCGGATGGCACAGAGCGTTGAGCAACGTCTCCGCGAAGCGGGCATCAACGTCATTTCCGGCATCGACGGCCGCGCCGCAAGCGTGATGTCGGCGTATCTGCGCGGCGAATTGGCGTTTTAGAGGGGGGGATATCAATGGCTTCTCCCGAAAACATCGTGGATTTTTTGAACCGGCACGATTCTTTCTGCCGGGAAAACCATATCCGGATAATCCGGGTTTCCCCCGGTTTCGCCGAGGCGGAATTGCAGGTGGCAAATTCTTCGCTCAACAGCAACGGCGTCGTACAGGGCGGCGCGATTTTGACGCTCGCGGATTTCTGCTTCGCCGGAGCCGCCAATGCGCAAAATCAGCAATGCGTGACCCAGTCGGTGAATCTGAATTTCGTGCGCCCCGGCACGGCTCCTCTTTTGCGCGCCGAGGCGCGGGAAGTTTCGCGCGGCAAACGCTCGGTGCTCTACCGGGTGGAAGTTTTCAACGCCGACCGCGAACTGGTCGCCTACGCGACGTGCAGCGGCGTTTATACGGGAAAGGCGTTGCTCCCGGAGGAAGCGTAGATGAACCGGCGGATTTTTTCCATTCAGGGAATGCACTGCGCCGCCTGCGCGGCGAATTTGGAACGCCGCATCGCCAAGCTCGCTCCCGGTTGTGAAGTCAGCGTCAATTTTTCGACGGCGCAGCTTCTGATCGAGGGCGGCCCCGCCGAAAACGTCATTTTGGATGCGATCAAAAAAGCGGGATTTTCCGGCGCGCTCCAACGTCCAGACAAGGAAACGTCCCCCGCCAAAGAAGATTTTTTCACTCTGCCGCGGCTTGCCGTCGCCGTCGTTCTGGCGGTCTTGTCGGTCGTTTTGATGCATTTCCCGCTTTTGCCGACCTTATGGAACCGCATCGCCCAATTGGTTGTCGCGCTGTGCGCCGTCGCGGTCGGCTGGCGTTTTTATCCGCGCGGCATCCTCCAATTGCTGCGCGGCGCGCCCGATATGGATTCCCTGATCGCGCTCGGTACAGGGAGCGCGTTTCTTTACAGCGTCATTCACCTTTTTACGGGCGGCGTTCTTTACTTTGAAAGTTGCGCGATGATCCTCGCGCTGATCCTCCTCGGGAAATTTCTGGAAGTTTCCAGTCGCCGCCGCATCACGGGCGCGATCGCCGAACTGATGGAACAATTGCCGGAAAAAGCGGTCAAAATCACTTCTTCCGGCGACGTCGAGATCGCTTTGGCGTCGATCGTCGTCGGCGATCTTTTGCGCGTCCGACCGGGGGAGCGCGTTCCGGCGGACGGCACCGTCGCAGAGGGAAATTCCTGCGTGGACGAAGCGTTGCTGACGGGGGAGTCGCTCCCCGTCGCCAAAAAGCGCGGCGACCTTGTTTTCGGCGGCGCGGTCAACCTCGACGGCAGTTTTGTGATGCGCGTGGAAAAAACCGGAAGCGGCAGTATCGTCGGCCGTTTGACGCGGCTTGTTTCCGAAGCGCAGGCGCATCGTCCCGCCATCGCGCGGAGCGTCGACCGCTTCGCCGGAATTTTCACTTTTATCGTTCTCGGCGCGGCGGCGGTCACGCTGATCGCGTGGAGTCTTGCCGGCGCGCCATGGGAAATCATTTTCAATCATACGTTGAGCGTCCTTGTCGTCGCCTGTCCCTGCGCGTTGGGGCTGGCGACGCCGATCGCCGTCGCCGCTTCGATTTCCGGCGGCGCGGCGCGCGGACTATTGATCCGCAACGGCGAGAGCATCGAAAAACTCGCCAACGTCCGAAAAATCATTTTCGACAAAACGGGAACTTTGACCGACGGACGCTTTGAAGTCAAACGGATCTTGCCGTGCAACGGCTTCAAGGACAACGACTTGTTGTCTGTCGCTCTCGCGGCGGAGCGCGATGTCCGCCACCCGATCGCCTCCGCGCTGGTCGCGGCGGCAAAGGCGCATAGTCTCCCGCTTGACGAAGTGCGGGATTGGCAATACTTTCCCGGTCGCGGCATCGGTTGCCGCATCAACGGTCATTTGTGGCGCATCGGAACGGCGGATTTTCTGCAACTCGATATCCCCCCTGAAACGTCGCCGGAAACGGTCGCGATGTTTTCCTGCGACGGAGTTTTCGCCGGTAAGATCGAACTCGGCGATCACCTCCGCCCCGGGGCGAAAACGCTTTTTGCCGCATTGCAAAAACGGCATATCGCAACGGCGATCCTTTCCGGCGACCGGAGGGAAAATGTGGAAAAATTCGCGCGGGAACTCGGTGCCGATGAATTCAAAGGCGGCTTGCTGCCCGACGGAAAACTGCACGAGATTTCCAAGATGCGCGAAAATTTGCCGAAAGGTGCGCTTTTGATGATGGTCGGCGACGGCATCAACGACGCTCCCGCGCTCGCGCAAGCCGACATCGGCATCGCGCTCGGCGGCGGCGCGGCGGTCGCGCTGGAAAGTGCCGACATCGTTTTGCCGGGGAGCGATCTCGCCGGCGTCGTGCGCGCCGTCGATCACGGCAGAAAATCGCTTTTCATCATCCGGGAAAATCTTTTCTGGGCGTTTTTCTACAATTTCCTCGCGCTCCCGCTTGCCGGCGGACTTTTTGCCGCGCTTTTCGGCGGGCCCGTCCTGACGCCGGTCGCCGCCGCCGCGGCGATGAGCGCAAGTTCGCTCTGCGTCGTACTCAATTCGTTACGTCTGCGCCGGAAAAAGTGATTTTTCTCCGGCGATACCCCGCCTTTTTTACTTGAATCTTCCGCCCGCGCGGTATATATTAAAACACGTGTATATACCAACGACAAAACAGCAGGAGGAAAAAATGCGTTTTATTGATGAATTTATGGCGGCGTTTCCCTATGAGGGGATCACATTCGATGATATTTCCCTCGTGACGCTCTACGCGGACTTTTTGCCGCACGACACCGATGTACGCACCAAATTCTCACGCAACATTTCGCTCAACGTGCCGTTCGTCAGCGCGGCGATGGATACCGTTACCGAGAGCCGGATGGCGATCGCGATGGCGCGTCTCGGCGGCATCGGCGTCATTCACAAAAATCTCACCGCCGAAGCGCAGGCGGAGGAAGTCCGCACGGTCAAATCCTACCTCAACGGCAGGATCGATTCTCCGGTTACTTTCCGTCCCGATCAGACGATCGCCGAAATGATGAAAGAGCGCAAGCGCAAGAATTATTCTTTCACCGGATTTCCGATCGTCGACGAAAACAATGTCCTGGTCGGCATCATCACCAGCCGCGACATCAAGTTTTTGAGCGACTACAAACTTAAAATCGCCGACGTGATGTCGCGCGAATTGATCACCTCGTCCGAATCGACGTCGATCAACGACGCCTACCGGATCATGCGCGAAAACAAGATCGGCAAACTGCCGATGGTCGATGCCGCGGGGCATCTCAAAGGCATTTTCAGCTACGCCGACGTCCGCAGTCTCATCGAGCGCGACACCCCCGATTACAACCGCGACGCGGATCACCGTCTGCGCGTCGCCGCCGCGGTCGGTCCCTATGATGAAAAGCGCATCGAGGCACTCTACAACGCCGGTTGCGACGTTTTGGTGCTCGACACGGCGCACGGTCACAGCAAAGGCGTGATCGACACCTTGAAACTGATCAAAAAGACTTACGGCGACAAAATCGACGTCGTCGCCGGCAACATCGCGACCGGCGAAGCCGCCAAGGCGCTTGCCGACGCGGGTGCCGACGGCATCAAAGTCGGTATCGGACCCGGTTCGATCTGCACGACCCGCGTCGTCGCGGGCGTCGGCGTGCCGCAGGTCACGGCGATCTACAACGCCTGCAAAATGGTTCCCAAGGATCTCCCGGTGATCGCCGACGGCGGCATCAAGCTTTCCGGCGACGTCGCCAAGGCGCTCGCGGTCGGTGCTTCGTGCGTGATGATGGGATCGGTGCTCGCCGGTACCAGCGAAAGCAACGGCGAAGTCGTCCTCCATCAGGGACGCAGTTACGTCGCCTACCGCGGAATGGGCAGTCTCGAAGCGATGAAAGCCAATGCGGGCAGCCGCGAGCGTTACGGTCAGGACGACGTCGACAACGACGCCGACATCGTGCCGCAGGGCATCGAAGCGATGGTGCCTTTCCGCGGCGAGGTGCGCAATGTGATCCACCAGTTCGTCGGCGGCTTGCGTTACAGCCTCGGCTATTGCGGTTCGCACAACATCGAGGAGCTCCACGAAAAGGCGCGTTTCGTCCGCGTCAGCAGTGCCGCGTTGCGCGAAGCGCATCCCCACGACGTCGTCGTGACCAAGGATGCCCCGAACTATACCAGCCACTAAAACCGGAGTTGTCCGATGAAACGTCTTTTTGTGTGGCTTGCGGCACTGTGCGTCTGCTTTTCGCTGTCGGCGGTCGACCGGATCGCGCTGGTCGATCTCGAAAAAGTTTTCCGGGAATACTACAAGAGCCGGATCGCCGAAGACGCGATCAAACAGCAGGCGGAAAGTTACCGTTCCTATCTCGCCCGCTTGAATGAACAGCTCGATGTGGCGGTCGAAAAGGCGCGGACGACGCGCTCCAACGCGCTCAACATCGCGCTTTCCGACAAGGAGCGCGAAGATGCGGAAAAACTCGCGACCCAAGCCAATGCCGCGGTCAACGAGAAAAAAGCGGAGATCGAACTCTACGTCCGCGCCCGCACGCAGGATATGCGCAATCTGGAAACGAAAAAGCGGGGCGAGATCATGGCGGATATCCAGCAGGAGATCCGCCGCCGCGCCGCCGCCGAAGGATATGCCTTTGTTTTTGACGTTTCCGGCAAAACGACCAACGATCAGCCGGTCGTGCTCGTTTTTCCCAAGGGGAACGACATTACGGAATCGGTGATCCAGGAACTCAACCGCACCCGTCCGGTCGCGCATCCCGCGCCGGCAGCGCAGGAAAAGAAATAAACAAGGAGATTTCCCGATGAAAGAATTGACGCTTACCGCCAGTCAGGTCGCCGAGATCGTCGGCGGCGAAATCAAGGGCGACGCCAATCGCGCGATCAGCCGCGTCGAGGGCATCCGTCACGCCGGAGCCGGTGATTTGAGTTTTGTTTCCAACAAACGCTATCAGAAGCAGTTGGAGGCTTCTCCGGCGGGGGTCGTCCTCGTCTGCAAGGAACTTGCCGGTACCGACACTTCGACGCGTACGCTCGTCGTCTGCGACAACGTCGATCTCGCATTCAGCAAGGTCGTCGCCGTTTTTGCGGAAGAACCGCCGAAATTCAAAGTCGGAGTCCATCCCTCGGCGGTGGTCGATCCTTCGGTCAAGCTCGGCGCGGACGTTTCCATCGGCGCCAACGCCGTCATCGAGGAGGGCGCCGAGATCGGCGACCGCACGGTGATCGGTGCCGGATGCTATATCGGGCATCAGGTGAAAATCGGCGCGGACACGTTGCTTTATCCCAATGTCACCGTGATGTACCGTTGCCGGATCGGCAATAAGACGATCATTCATCCCGGAGTCGTGATCGGCGGCGACGGTTTCGGTTTCTATCCGACTCCGCAGGGACTTGCCAAAGTGCCGCAGACCGGTTTCGTCCAGATCGACGACGACGTCGAGATCGGCGCCAACACGACGATCGACCGCGCCCGTTTCGGCCGCACCTGGATCAAGAGCAATGCCAAGATCGACAACCTCGTGATGGTCGCCCACAATGTGATCATCGGAGAAAGCTGTATCATGGTGGGGCAGAGTGCCGTCGCCGGCAGTGCCGAACTCGGCCGCGGCGTCGTTCTCGGCGGTCGTGCCGGTATCAACGGTCATACGGTGATCGGCGACGGTGTTCAGGTCGCCGGTACCAGCAACGTGCAAAAGAGTCTGCCTGCGGGCGCGATCGCGCTCGGTACCCCGGCGGAATCCCAGCACGATTATATGTGGCGTTTCACCGCGCCCTCGCGTCTGGAACGGCTGACCAAAAAATTTGAAGCGCTTCAAGCCGAAGTTGAAGAACTTAAGAAAAAGTAGGATTTTGCTCGCCTGCGCGGCGGCGTGGACTTTTTGCGCCGCCGCCGGAGAGATCCCGTCTGAAAGTTTGCGCGAAGCCGCCCAAAAAGGCGACGCCAATGCCCAACTGAAACTCGGCTACGAATTCTTTTTCGGTCGGAACCGCAATGTCAATTTGCAACTTGCCGTCTACTGGTTCCGGCTTGCCGCGGATCAGGATCATCCGGAAGCGATTTTCAATCTCGGAATGTGTTATCTGAACGGTTGGGGTGCCCCCCAAAGCCGCCGGATGGCTTATTTCTGCTTGGAGCGCGCGGCGGATCGCATTCCCGATGCGCGCGCTCATCTGGCGGCACTCACCTACACCGGAGTTCCCGGAGAAGAAAACGAGGCGGGACGCTTCGCGGAGTTGCCCGCTCAACCGGAAAAGGCACTTGGAATTCTGGAAACGCTTGCCGCGCAAAATGTTATGCCGGCGCAGACGATCCTTGCCGGAATCTATTACAAAGACCCGAAACTGCGGGAAAAGAACGGCGAAAAGATCCGTCTTTATCTCGAAAAAGCCGTTCAGAATGCCCGTTGTCCGATCGAGAGCCGTCTGCTTTATGTCACCGTATTGCAGGACGGTATCGGCGGCGTTCCCGATATGCAGAAAGCGGTTTCGGAATTGGAGACCCTCGCGGCGACCGGCGATCCCGAGGCGATGGCGCGGTTGAGTATCGCACTCGACGACGGTTTCGGTTGCGCCCGCAATTCCGAAAGGGCCTTGTCGCTTTTGGAGCAGGCGGTCGCCAAAAATTCGCCGCGGGCGATGGTGAGGATGGGAAAAATCCTTCTGCTCGGCGAGGCGTTGCCGCACGACCCGGCGGCGGCGGTCAAATTGTTCGAGCGCGCCGCTTTGATGCAGTACCCGCCCGCGTGGAGAGAGCTCGGCATCTGTTACAGCGCGGGGATCGGCGTGGAAAAAGATCTGAATGAAGCACTGGAACTTTTTGAACGCAGCGCGCGCGCCGGCGATCCGGAGGGGCAATATCTTCTGGGGATCGTTTTCCGGGACGGGCAGGGCGTTACGCCGGATCCGGAAGGGGCTTTTTACTGGTTCCGCACCGCCGCCTTTGCCGGGCATCCGGGAGCAATGCGGGAAACCGGCATCGCCTTGTTGCTCGGCCGCGGCGTCAAAAGCAACAAAAGTTTCGGCATCGAGTGGATGCGGCGCGCCGCCAGATCCGGCGACATCGCCGCGGCAAAGTGGTTCGAGGAAAATCAGGAGATCTCAAAATGAAGTATCGCGATCTCGGCGTCATCGTCGTCGCGGGCGGTTCATCGGTGCGCTACGGTAAAAACAAACTTCTGGAAATGCTGGGCGACGCGCCGGTCTTGATCCACTCTCTGCGCAATTACGCCCCCGTCGCGGGGCAGTTGATCCTCGTCGCCGCGGCGGCGTACCGGCAAGAGTATGAAAACATTCTTGGTCGCTATTTGCCGGACGTTTCCGTCACGGTGACGACGGGGGGCGCGTGCCGGGCGGAATCGGTGCGCAACGGGCTTGCCGCCGTGGAGCCCGGTATCGTTTTCGCCGCGATCGCCGATGCCGCGCGTCCTTTGGGGAGCGCGGCGCAGTTGATGCGGCTCTACGATTACGCCGTAAAAAATCATTGCGGCGTGATTTCCGGCAGAAAAATCGTCGATACGGTCAAGCGGATCGATGAAAAAGGGAAGATCGTCGAACACCTCGTGCGCGAAGAATTGTTCCGCGCTGAAACACCGCAACTCTTTGATTTGCAGGAATTACGCACTGCGCTTGCCGGAGCGGTCGACGCTTCGGTCACCGACGATGCGGAAGCGATGCGCCGTGCGGGATTTGCCGTCGCCGTGTTGGAGGATAACGCCAGTAATCCCAAAGTGACGACGCCGGAAGATTTGGAAAAACTCCGCAAATTGCTCACTCTGTGAAATTTTCACAAGTTTTTTATCGAAAAAAACTTGCTATTTTTCGGTTGAGAGAGTACCTTATCTTTCAGCAACCTAAAACTCTTCATTAAATCAATTGTATGCAAACGATTCTGACCAAGGCTTTCGGCAGTGAATTGAAAACTGCGTTGAAAAAAACTAAAATACGGCAAAATGCGCTGGCTTGTCATCTGAAAATAACCCCCAGTGCGGTTTCGCAGACGATCAGCGGCATTTTGGTACCGTCCCGGGAACATTTCGACCGGATCACGGCGTTGTTGGAGGGAAAAACCGACATCTCGACGCTCCGGGATCTGTGGCAACGCATCCGCCTCGGCGAAACGGAGGTGAGTTCCGCTTTCAACCGAAAGTTGCATCAATCGCGTCAATGCCGCAAGCTGTCGGTCGTGAATCTCGCCAATTTGAGCGGGATATCCGCGTCGCGGCTGCGTAAACTGGAATCGGATCCCGGTGCCTTGCCGAATGCGGAGGAAGCGGAAAAACTCGCGCGGATCCTGCCGGGAGATTTCGCGCAGCACGTCGCGTCCTGCGGCGATTTGGACGAGCCCTACACGCGGCGGGTGACGCCGATTTTGGAAGTCGCCGACCGGGCGGCGGATCTGCCGTTGATTTCCGGTGACATCCTCTCGCGTTACGACGGAAAGGAATCTCTGGCGGACTTTGCCGCTGGAAATGCTTGGGAAAAAGTACGTTGCGGCGTTTCGACGCGCGGCGCGGTGTGCGCCGTGGAACTGGATGCCGCGGCAATGGGATTTGCGGCACCGGGGAAATTACTGGTGTTTCTCGGCGAATCGTCCGCGAGAAAAATGTCCGCGCTGACGATAACGGAGATCGGCGGGAGGTTGCGCTTTGTGCCGACGGGGCAGAATGCATCGCGCAAAAGTGCGCTCTGGCGTCTGCCGGTCGCCGAAATCGTTTATCAGCCGGAAAAGTTTTTGCAATAGTGAGAAAGGTATAGCGCGATGTTCAAATCTTGTGGTTGCTTGATCGGAATAATTTTAGGATTCCTCTTGGGCGTGATTGTTGCGTGCGTTATATTTGAAAAGAAGCCATCAGATATTCAGGATATTTGCTTGCGTTACTGGAATCAATGGGTGAATGGCGATGCCGCCGCCGCGGTGAACAAGGCCGTGGACAAGGCGGCGGACAAGGCATATCAGGAGATCCGCAAATGAGTTTGTGGCTTTCGGTCATTTTGCTCGCCGTGATCCAGGGGTTGACGGAGTTTCTGCCGGTGAGTTCATCGGGGCATCTCGCGGTGCTTTCGGCGTTTTTCGGCTTCAAGGGAGAGGAGAGCGCGACGCTCGGGATCATGCTCCACGCGGGGAGTCTTCTGGCGATCATCGTCTTTTATTTTCAACTGCTGATCGGATTTTTCCGCCGCGATCAATGGCATCTTTTGGGAATGGTCATTCTCGGTTCGATCCCCGCCGGAGTGGTCGGGATATTGATCAAACATTTTCAGTTGGACTCCAAATTGTTCGGCGATCTTGCGATCATCGCATTCGGATTTCTCATCACGGGCGCGCTGTTGCGTTTGAGCGGCAAAAAGAAACTGCTGGAAAAATCAACTCCGCCGACGCAGATCAAAGAGATCACCTGGAAACAGTCGCTCGTCGTCGGCGCGGTGCAGAGCGCGGCGATCCTGCCCGGTATTTCGCGTTCCGGTTCGACGATCGTCGCCGGATTGCTCGCCGGGATCGAAAGAGAATCGGCGGCGGCGTTTTCCTTTTTGCTGGCGTTGCCGGCGATTTTCGGCGCGACGCTTCTGGAAATGGTGGATTTGCTGAAAGGCAAGGCGGAGTCGTCGATGACGGTTTCCGCATCGCAACTTGCCGTCGCCGTCACGGTGTCGGCGTTGGTCAGCTTTATCGCCTTGCAATTTTTGGTGAAATTGATCAAAAAAGGAAAACTCTGCTATTTTTCGTGGTATGTGTTTTTCCTCGGTTTGTTGTTGATCCTCAAATATTTCTCCCGTTATGCCGGATAGGAGTTCCAATATGAGCAAAATTTTCTTTATCGGTGCCGGAAAAATGGCGACTGCCATCGCCGGCGGAATGGTTTCTTCGGGGGCGTTCGATGCGGCGGAACTCGCCGCTTTTGACGTTTCCGACGCGGCGGCGCAGAGTTTTTCCGCCGCGACCAAAATTTCCTGCGTCGACGATCCGGCGAAAGCGGCGGATTTCGACACCGTGCTGATCGCGGTGAAGCCCCAGACGCTTGCCGGTGCGTTGGCGCCGATCTCCAAAGTCTTTGCGGGAAAACTGGTTATCTCGATCGTCGCCGGAGTGGAACTGGCGAAACTTTCTGCGCTTTGTCCCGGTGCGCGGCTGATTCGCGTGATGCCCAATACGCCCGCATTGGTCGGTGCCGGCGCGGCGTGTTACGCTCCCGATAAGAGCGCGACATCCGAAGATACCGCATTGGTCGAAAAAATCCTGGGCAGCGTCGGTATCGTGATGCCGGTGAAAGAATCCGATCTTGATGCGGTCACGGCACTTTCCGGCAGTGGTCCCGCCTACGTTTTTGAATTTATCAAGGCTCTCGCCGACGGCGGTGTTGCCGAAGGTCTGACGCGCGACGTCGCCTATCGTCTCGCGGTGCAGACGGTGCTCGGTTCCGCGCTGATGGCACTCAAAACCCGTCAGCACCCTGCCGTACTGCGCGATATGGTGACCAGTCCCGCCGGCACGACGATCCGCGCGCTCGAAGTTCTTGCCGACGGCGCGTTTGACGGGA
>JAEDIJ010000031.1 GCA_016292515.1 Victivallaceae bacterium | reverse complement strand
GATGCAAAACGTGGGGAAACCCATTGTCCCGTGCATCAGGTATCTGCGGGAGAAATTGAAAAAAATGTCCGGGAGCAGTTGCGGAAATTTCTTCAGTCGCCGACAATCATTATGCGTCTGGCAGCAGCTTTGAATATGCCAGGTGTGGATATCACTGAAGCCCTTCAGGGAATTTTCTGGGAAGAAATCACACCGGGAGAAGCCAATCGCCTGACCGCTCTTCTGATTGAGAAGGTCATCATTTATGAAAATAAACTTTCCGTAGAGCTGAAATGCTCCGGAGTCAAAACTCTGCTGGAGGAGCTGGCAAATGCCGAAGAATCAAATTGAAATTCTGGAAAACGGGAACCTGCTGATTACGTTGCCGATCGTTTTCAAGATCTGCGGACAGCGGAAAAAGATGATTATGCCGGATTCCGAGGATGCGGGATCTTCTCCTCTTCTCCTGAGTATCGCAAGAGCATATCGCTGGCAGAAGATGATCGATGAAGGCAAATTCAAAAACATTGCCGAACTTGCCAATGTGCTTGGCATCGACTCCGGAGCAGTGGCACGGACAATCCGCCTGACTTTGCTTTCCCCGAAAATCATCCATAAGATCATTGCCGGGGAAGTAAACTTATCGCAGGAACAGTATCGCCAGAGTTTTCCGGATTCCTGGGAGGAACAGGAAAAGGTTTTCTTTCCACAGTAACAAGCAACAGCGGGCGATTGCGGGCTTTTCTCCTGCTCGCCCGTTTTCATGTTAGACGAGGGAAAGGCCTACGGCAAAAGATGACAAGCATAGCAACTTCCACATGCCGGCTGCTCCAACTCACGTTTGCTATCTGTAATCTCCCAGAGCAGATGTGTGCAAATGCAATAACAGATACTATCGGCATTTTACACCGAGTCAAGTTGTTTAGTTTCCGGGGCCAATCGCACTCCCATAGGTTGGACAACTTTTATTAAAAGATTGGTATAAAGACCCTTGGTTTACTATATCCCACTGTTTGCCGATTACAAGGAATCAAAGATAAACGGCAAGAAGTCGGCTGTTTGCCAAGCGGAAAAACGACCATTTTCCGGAAATTTCGGAAAAATCGAAAAAACGGCCATTTTCTCCAGAGTTTAACCTTGAAAATGGTAGGGTTGTTGCAACTAAAACTTCCGACCTCTACCCTTGTAGGCTTTTTGATTAATGGCTTGATAATGAATATATTACAACATATTTTCCCACAAGCGGAGAATCTCGTTTTTCAATTCCAAAAATCAAGAGGTCGGATTTTTTGTGTGTTTCCCCGACTTTTGCTTCTCCAATCGAAAAGCCTACGACCTCTACTCGCCGGAGAATTTGTCGGGAGATCATCGGAAACACAGAGGGAAATGCGAAAACAGAGGATTCTCTCCGGCACTGCAAATGGGCCAATTTCACCTCAAAATCAGCCCCAAAAACGAAAAAACCGACCGGAGGTCCGGTCGGCGGAGAATCGAAAAAATGGTCGGGGTGAGAGGATTTGAACCTCCGGCCTCTGCGTCCCGAACGCAGCGCTCTAGCCAGACTGAGCCACACCCCGACTTGGTTGTCGTATTGTCTTATAATATACTACGCAATACGACAAAATCAAGTAGAAAAATGATTATTTTTTCAAAGAAATGACAACTTTTTTCAAATTGCCTTCGCCCTCGGATTCGGTCATGATCTCCGGATCGTCCTGCAAGGTCACGTGAATGATGCGGCGATCGTGCGCATTCATTTCCGGCATTTTGACGGGTTCGCCCCATTTTTTGACTTCTTTGGCGGCGTCGCGCGCCTGCTGTTCAAGCTGTTCGACGGGGATGGACGCTTCACCGCCGCGTCCGCCGCGGGAGCGGCGTTCGGAGCGTTCTCCGCGCTCCGGACGGTCGTCATCGGAATGGCGTTCGCGACGTTCGCGTTCGCCGACGGCGTAACCGTCGATGTCGAGCGTGATACGGGGGAACGTTTCGTCCTCTTTGAACATAATGCGGTTGGCGATGAGTTGGAGGCTTTCCAGCGTCTGTCCGCGGCGGCCGATGATGCGGCCGGCATCTTCACTGGTGATCTTGACCGCCATTTTTTCGCCCGCTTCCTCGATGTGGAGGTTGCCGTTGAGTCCGAGGAAGTCGAACATTGTGGAGAGGCATTTGACGAGTTTCTCGCTCTGCGCCTCGAAGTTGGGATTGGTTTCCGACATTTTTGGGATCCTTTTTTTGAAAGTTCTAACTTATTTTTCGGCGGAAGCCGTAACCGCCGTACGAGTTCTATTTTGCAAAATCATCTGCAATATGCTGAATGCGTTGCTGATCGTCCAGTAGAGCGTCAACCCGGAGGGCAGATCGTAGAGGAAAAGCAGCATCACGACCGGCATGAACATCATCATCTTGCGCTGTGCCGGATCGCCGACCGCAGGGGTGATCTTTTGCTGGATCAGCATCAGAAGCGTCATTGCGATGACAAGCGGATTGAGCGGCAGATCGAAAAAGTACAGCGGGATCGTGCAGACGGTATCCGCCTGTGCCAGATCTTTGCACCAGAGGAAACTTGCCTGACGCAGCAAAATCGCGCTGTCGAGCATCTGGTAGAGGGCGAAGAAAATCGGGATCTGCAACAGGATCGGGAGACAACCGCCCAGCGGATTGATTTTTTCCTGACGGTAAAGTTCCATCATCTTGGCATTCATCAACTGCGGATTGTCCTTGTACTTTTCCCGCAATTCTTTGAGTTGCGGCTGGACGACCTGCATTTTTTTCATCGAAGCATTCGCCTTGGCGGTGACGGGATAAAAGATCAGCCGCACGATCAAGGTGAGCAAAATGATGCTGATGCCGTAACTGTGGAAAACATTGTTGAGCTGAATGAGGATCCACAGCAGAAGTTTGGCGAGATAATTCAACGGTCCCCACGCGAGGTGAAGCACCTTGTCCGCCGACGGATGAAAGGAATTCAGCTCCGCCGGAATTTTGGGACCGCTGTAAAGGTTGAAACTGAAACTTTTTTCGGCGCCGGGATCAAGCGTGAAAGCGTCGAGTTTTGCCCCGGCGGAGATCATCGGCGTTTTGCCGTCCATCACCTGCGACTGAAAGAGCGTGAAAGGAGTTTCCGCGTCGAGGATCGAGCAGAAATACTTGTTGCTGACGGCGCACCAGTCGACGACGGCAGGCTCGGCGAGCATAAATTTGCTGTGTTTCTTGTCGGCGTCGATATCCTCATACGCGCCGTTTGCGAGCATATAACTCATCCGGTGCGAAGCGATCCGGGTCTTGTCGCCGGAAATTTTCGCCCACGGCAGCAATTCTCCGCCGAAAACGACGAGATCGTTGAACGACATTGCGTTTTTGGAAACGTTGCGCAACGAAATCGTGTAATGCGTTTCGTATTTCCCCGGACGCAACTCCCAGCTTTGGGTCAGGAGAAAATCATTTCCCCGCTCGTCGCGCATTTTGCGCATCAAAAGGTACTTGCCGTCCTGCATCTGACTTGTGACGATATCAAGGCATGTCCACGCCGACTTTTCGGCAAAAAGCGCGAGTGCGCCGCGGTCGCGGTTGCTCAAAGCGGGCGATACGACGATAGAGCCTTTGCGGTCATTCGTCAGATATTTTTTGAGCGTGATCTCTTTGATCGAGCCGGAATCAGGAGAAACGGCGATCTCGATGAGATCGTTCTGCAACTTGACATCGCAGGCAACCGTCTTTTTTGCCGCCGATACTTCGGTCGGGAGCGGTTGCGGGGCAGGGGCGATCTCCGCTTTGGGGGAGGGGACGGTCGGCGCGGGGTTCTCCGCAACTTGCGTTTTTTCGACTTTTGCGGGAGCCGGTTTGTCGGGGATCCAACCCATCATCTTGCAGAAAGGCGTCCAGCCGAGCAGGATCCCGGCGCTGATGATGATGGCGAGCAGAGTTTCTTTGGAAAATTTCATTTGCCCGAAACACCTTTTTCTTTTGATTTACGAGGAGGTACGGGGTCGTATCCCCCTTTGCAGAATGGCTGACAGCGCAACAAGCGGTAGCAGGTCAACCAGAACCCACGGAAAAAACCGTGGACGGCAAACGCTTCGACAGCGTAATAGGAGCAACTCGGCCGGAAACGGCACTGGTCAGGCAACACGCGGGAAAGGGTATGCTGATAAACCTTGATCAGCGCGATCATACATCGAGCGGCGAATCCGCAATTTCCTGCGGGATCTGATGGAGAGCAGCCAGCAGTTTCGCCAGTTCCCCGGTCACCTGCTGACGCGTGCAATGTGCCATTTTTCGCCGCGGGATCAAGATCAGCGTGCAGGGGGAGATCGCCGGTTTCAACAGCCGGAAACTTTCCCACATCAGTCGTCGTGCCCGATTGCGTTCGACCGACAACAGACTGTACTTCTTGCCGCATATGACTCCGCAACGGACTTTTTCTCCCGGGGCGACGACGGCGACGATCGAAGATGATGCGACTTTGCGCCCGTTTTGCCGGACATAGTCGAACTCGGCTTTGAGCGTCAATTTATCCGCTTTGGATAAGGTTCGACGCTCGTTTTCGGGGAAAAAGTTCAAAGCCGATGCTCCTGTTTCAGGAACTACGCGGTCAGTTTCGCGCGGCCCTTCTGACGACGGCGTTTCAAAACGAGACGGCCGGCTTTGGTTGCCATACGGGCGAAGAAACCGATGCGGCTCTTGCGACGACGATTCGAGGGCTGAAAAGTTCTCTTCATTTTCTTTTACCTTTTTCCAAAAATTGCTTCAAATGATGATTTCATCTCCAACGGCGGAAACGAAAAAACTTTTATCGTATTATATAAAATATCACGGAAACGCCAAAATTTCAAGCGTATGTCGCGCGTTTTTCACCGTGAAGCGACGATTTTTTGCGTTTTCGTCAATAGATGAAGAGCATCTCGCGGTATTTCGGCAACGGCCAGTTGTCGTCGGGAACGACTTTTTCCAGTTGATCGACGATTTGGCGGAGTGCCTGCATTGCGGGGATGATGTCATCCTGTTTGCCCGTGAGAGCCTTGTCCAGAGCGGCGCATTTGGCGACGATCTCGTCGCACCCCTTGCCGAAAATTTCGGCATCGCGGCGGACGGCTTGGATTCCCGCTTTGACGCCGGCTTGCCCGGCTTCGGAAAGGGCGTGGACGCATTTTTCGTATTCCCCTCGCACCGCGGGCAGGATCATACTGGTCGCGATCTCGAACGCGACGGCGCCCTCGATGTGGATACGGCGCTGATAATCTTCCAGCGAAACTTCGTAACGCGATTCCAGTTCGCGCCGGTTGAAAACGCCGTATTTCTCAAAGAGCGCGACGTTTTCATTTTGGGTGAGGGTACGGATCGCATCGAGCGTCGTCGGAAAATTGGGCAGCCCGCGGCGGGTGGCTTCGGTAAGCCAGTCGTCGGTGTAGCCGTCGCCGTTGAAAAGGATCTTTTTGTGCGCCTTGACGATCGCGCGCAACTCCTTTTGGAGGACGGCATTGAAATCCTTTTTATCGGCTTTTTCAAGTACGTCGGCAATGCGGTCAAAAGCCTCGGCGGCGATCATATTGAGCACGACGTTGCACCCGGAGCAGGACTGACTGGATCCGGGGGCGCGGAACTCGAATTTGTTACCGGTAAAGGCGAAAGGACTGGTGCGGTTGCGGTCGGTCGCATCCTGCGGCAGAGGGGGAAGCGTGTCGACGCCGATTTTGAGCGACCCCGCCTTGTGACTGGCGCGACCGGAACCGGTTTCCAAAAGGTGAATGACTTCGTTGAGCTGATCGCCGAGGTAGATCGAAATGACCGCGGGCGGCGCTTCGTTGGCACCGAGCCGGTAGTCGTTGCCGGCGCCGGCAACGGTGGCGCGCAAAATGTCCGCGTGGCGGTCGACCGCTTCGATGATCGCACACAGCACGGTGAGGAAAATCGCATTCTGATCCGGGTCGTCGCCGGGGTTCAGGAGGTTGCGTTTGCCGTAACTGATGCTCCAATTGTTGTGTTTGCCGGAGCCGTTGACTCCGGCAAAGGGCTTTTCGTGGAGCAGGCAGACCAGATTATGCCGCGACGCCACCTGCCGGAGGACTTCCATGACCAGCATATTGTGATCGCAGGCGAGGTTGACTTCCTCAAAGAGAGGCGCAAGTTCAAACTGCGCCGGAGCGACTTCGTTGTGGCGGGTCTTGGCGGGAATGCCGAGCGTCCACAATTCTTTTTCCACCTCGGTCATGAAATTGAGGACGCGCATCCTGATCGCGCCGAAATAGTGATCTTCCAGCTGCTGATGTTTCGCGGGCGGCGCGCCGAAAACGGTACGTCCCGTTTGGAGCAGATCGGGGCGTTGCAAATAGAAATTGCGGTCGATCAAAAAGTATTCCTGCTCGGCACCGAGCGTGATCTCCACTTTTTCATCGGGCAATCCGAAACATTTCATCAAACGCCGGGTGCTGTTGGAAAGTGCCTGAATGGAGCGCAAAAGCGGTGTTTTTTTGTCGAGCGCGTCGCCGGTGTAACTGCAAAATGCCGTCGGAATGCAGAGCGTCGCGCCGTTGCCGTGCCGTTTGATGAAAGCGGGACTGGTCGGATCCCACGCGGTATAGCCGCGTGCTTCAAAGGTCGAACGCAATCCGCCCGAGGGAAAACTGGATGCGTCCGGTTCGCCGACGATCAGATTTTTGCCGGAAAAACTCATGATCGCCTTTTCGCCCTCGAAATCGAGGAAAGAATCGTGTTTTTCCGCCGTGGAACCGGTGAGCGGCTGGAACCAGTGCGTAAAGTGCGTCGCGCCGCGTTCCAATGCCCATTGCTTCATTGCGTGGGCGACGTCTCCGGCGATTTCCGGATTGAGCGGCGTCCCCTGCCGGATGGTCGACAGAAGTTTCTGACAACTCCCTTTGGGCAGATAGGATTTCATCGTCTGAATGTTGAAAACATCCTCGGCGAAGTTGATTTCGGGAACCGGCATCGCCGGGCGCGGAGCAGGGGTCTTGATATCCGCGACGGCGTTGACGGCGTGAAGACGATTTGGCGTACTCATAAATCCGTGAAGTCCTTTGAAAAAACTGATGCTTCCTATAATATACCGCATTCCCGGTCACGGTTCAACTGCGGCAAATAAAAAAACTCCGGAAATCCCGCAGGAAATCCGGAGTTTTGGTGTCAAAATCAAGAACTACGCTTGGGGCGCTTCTTCCGCTTTGACCTCCGCTGCGGGGGCTTTCTTCGCCTGTTGCTGCGCCGCATCGACCAGCATCAGAATGCAGGTTTCGGCGGCGTCGCCGCGACGCTGACCCAGTTTGAGGATGCGGGTGTAACCGCCCTGACGATCCATGTAGGCGGGAGCGATTTCCGCAAAAAGTTTCGCAACGGCTTCGGGGTTGCGCAGACGCGCAGCCGCGATACGGCGGCGATGGAGATCGCCTTTTTTGCCGATGGTGACGAGCTTTTCCGCCTGACGGGCGGCTTCCTTGGCCTTGACAACGGTGGTTTCGATCCGACCGTTGAGGAAAAGGCTGCTGATCATATTGGCCAACATCGCCCGGCGATGCGCGCCGGAACGACCGATCTTGAAAGTTGCTACTCTGTGACGCATGATTATTTAGTCTCCTCAGCTTCGGTTCGGACACGCGCGGCTTCGGTTTCCAAAGCGGCGAGCAAACGGTCGCTGAGGGTCATCCCCAGTTTCAAACCGAGCTTTTCAATTTTTTCTTTGATTTCATCCAACGATTTTTTGCCGAAATTCCGGTATTTGAGCATCCGGCTTTCGGTTTTCGTGCAAAGTTCGCTGACCAGACGGATGTCGGCGCTGTTGAGGCAGTTCATCGCGCGGACGGAGAGGTCGAGCACCTCGATGTCCTGCGATAAAAGCTTGTAAAGTTTGGCTTCTTCCTCGTTGAGCGGCACTTCTTCCTTGACCATCTGATTGCCGAGGAAAGGCAAAAGGTGATCGCAGAGAATTTTGGTCGCGGCTTCGAGCGCGGCGCGCGGCGCGATGCGTCCGTCCGTCCAGATCTCAAGCTCAAGGCTGTCCATTTCGGTCTCTTCGCCGACGCGGGCTGCGCCGACCTGATAGTTGACGCGCGTGACGGGGCTGAAAAGGCAGTCGACCGGGATCGTGCCGATCGGACGCTGATCGTTGTGCTCTTCGGCGGGCTGATAGCCTTTGCCGGAGATCACTTCGATCACCGCGTGAAAGGGCGCGTCCTTGTCGAGCGTGCAGATCAACTGATCGGGGTTGAGCACCTCGACCGAACTGTCGCAAATGATGTTGCCCGCCGTGACCGCGCCGGCTTTGTCCGCGCGGATCTCCAGCATTTTGGGACCTTCGCCGTGCAGAACCAGCTTGATCATCTTGAGGTTGAGCACGATTTCGGTGATATCTTCCACCACGTTTTTCAACGAGTCGAATTCATGCTTGACGCCGTCGATCGCAACCGACGAGATCGCCGCACCTTCGAGAGAGGAGAGCAACACCCGGCGCAACGCATTGCCCAAAGTGTGACCGAATCCGCTCTGGAACGGCTGAGCAATGAATTTAGCATAGGTATCGGTCATCGTCGCTTCATCGGCGACGATCGCCTTCGGCATCGGAAATCCGATTGTAGAATTCATATTTACTTCCTTCCCAAATTCCATTTTCGTGCCGTTTCCGGCACATATTTTGAACGAAAACTGTTGTTTACGCTATCCGCTCCGTCAATCGAAGCGGTAAAATCCACAGCGATTAGACCCGGCGACGTTTCGGGGGCCGGCAACCGTTGTGCGGAACCGGGGTGATGTCTTTGATGACGCTGATTTCGATGCCGGCGGCGGCGATGCCGCGGACGGCGGATTCACGACCGGCGCCCGGTCCTTTGATCCGCACTTCGACTTCTTTCATACCGAGGAGCATCGCTTTTTTCGCCGCTTCACCGGCGATCACCTGCGCCGCGTAGGCGGTGCTTTTGCGCGAGCCCTTGAAACCGTTCTTGCCGCCGGTGGACCAGCTGATCACATTGCCGTGCAAGTCGGTGAAAGTAACTTTCGTGTTGTTGAAGGTCGCCAGGATATAGGCGATCCCGCTGGGGATAAAGCGGCCGCTCTTGGCGCGCTGTTTGACGACGGGGGCGGCGGTCGCTTCCGCAGGAGCCGCTTCCGTCTCGACGGCGGTCTTGATTTCTTCTTCAGCCATGATCTGAATATTCTCCAAATTTATTTTATGCTGTCATTAAGTTCAGAAAAGGGGGATTAAGCCTCTTTCGCCGCGAGACGACGCTGAGTTTTGTCGCGGATCGCGCCGATCGTCACCTTCTTGCCCTTGCGGGTACGGGCATTCGTCTTGGTGCGCTGGCCGCGGACGGGCAGGTTGCGACGATGACGGATGCCGCGATAGCAGTTGATCTGCTGCAAGCGGCGGATATCTGCGGAAATACTGCGGCGGAGATCGCCTTCGACGATCAGATCGTTTTGCAGGATTTTTGTGATCTGGGAGATCTGATCCGGGGTGATGTCGCTGGCGCGCATCGCGGGATCGATCTTCGCTTTTGTGAGAATTTCGATCGCTTTGGTCGGGCCGACGCCGTAAATGTAACGCAACGAGTATTCGATGCGCTTGTTGCCCGGAATGTCAACACCAATAATACGAGGCATGTTTTTGATCCTTACTTTTTTATAGTTGCCGTGATTTCGGTTTTACTTGCGATTAGCCCTGACGCTGCTTGTGGCGGGGGTCGCGGGAGCAGATCACGCGGATCGTCCCGTTGCGTTTGATGATCTGACAGAATTCGCATCTGCGCTTGATCGAAGCTCTGACTTTCATTTTTTGTCGTCCTTTACCTTGATTTAGGTTTCGTATCTGTTTTTTCTGCTCGGCGCGAAGCCGGACTAACTCGGGAAAAACAAAAACAAGCGAATAAACGTCCCCCCTCCCGAAAGACAGGTAACGCAACGCTTCAAACTAAGCTTGAATTTCCCGGGCTTTGCGACTTTCCCTGCCGCAAAACCGCAGTCCGGTCGAGGTTCGTTTTGTCGTGAGCGGTGGAAAACGATCCGACAAAGACGCCCCTCTCGCGTCTTATGCAAAAGAAAAAGATCCTTGCATCTTGCTTAAAATAATTCTCCTGCGCTTTTTTTTCAACCTTGAAATTCTTTTTTTTGCAAAAAAACGCAAAAATTTTTCAAAAAAAGTCGCAAGAAAAATCGATAAATGATAAAAAATCCATAAAAAGTGAAAAAAAATCCATAAAACGGTGGAAAAGTTGAAGATGTCGCGTTATTTTATGCAAATCGTTTTTCAAAACGCGAAAAGCTTTGAAAATTTTGGTGGTATGGAAAGGATGAAAATGGAAAAACTTTTTGGCACCGACGGAATTCGCGGCAAGGCGAATTTTTATCCCATCACTCCGGAAATGGCGTTGCTCGTCGGCAAGGCGGTGGCGAAGTACCGCGCCAACGGCGTTTCGCGGCGCGTGGTCGTCGGCAAGGATACGCGGCTTTCCGGGTATATGCTCGAAAGCGCGATCACGGCGGGATTGGTCAGTATGGGGATGGACGTCCTTGAAGTCGGCCCGATGCCGACGCCCGCCGTCGCGCATCTGGTGCGTTCGTTTGCCGCCGACTGCGGCATTATGATCACGGCGAGCCACAATCCGGCGGAGGACAACGGCATCAAAATTTTTGACGGCGAGGGATTCAAGTTGACCGAAACGCAGAGCGACGCGATCGAAAAGCTGATCGCCGTCGGGAAAAATTCCGAATTGCTCGCGGGCGATGCCAAAATCGGCAAAGCGCGCCGTATCGACGATGCCCGCGGCCGCTACATCGAATTTGCCAAAAGTTCGATCAAGAATCATTCTCTTGCCGGCTTGAAGATCGTTCTCGATTGCGCCAACGGCGCCGCCTACTCGATGGCTCCGGCGATTTTCCGCGAACTCGGCGCGGAAGTCGTCGAGATCGGCGTTTCTCCCGACGGCATCAACATCAACGACGGCTGCGGAGCGACCCACACGCAAAAAATGTGTGAAGAAGTGAAAAATCATCACGCCGATTGCGGGATCGCGCTTGACGGCGACGCCGACCGGGTGATTTTCTGCGACGCGGCGGGCGAAGTCGTCGACGGCGACCGCATCATCGGAATGGTCGCGCTCGATTACAAATCAAGAGGAAAACTTGCCAACAATACCGTGGTCGTCACCTCGATGAGCAATCTCGGATTTCACCGGGCGATGCACGAGGCGGGCATCGACGTCGTCACGACCGATGTCGGCGATCATCTCGTCATCGAAGCGATGCGCGAAAAGCACTGCAACGTCGGCGGCGAACAGGCGGGGCACGTGATCTTTATGGACTATGTGACGACAGGCGACGGCATCATCACCGCGCTTCACGTTTTGAAACTGATGATGGAAAGAAAAAAACCGCTTCGTGAACTCGCCGCTTTTATGACGGCGTTTCCGCAGAAAATGGTCAATCTGCCGATACGGTCAAAAATTCCTTTTGAAAAATTGCCGCGGCTGCGGCAAGTTCTCGACGATCTGAAACGCTCCTGCGGCACATCGGGCAGGGCGGTCGTCCGTTATAGCGGCACGGAAAACAAACTGCGCATCCTCGTCGAAATGGAGGATTCCGCGGCACTTGAAATGTGGCTCGGTAAACTGACGGACGCCGCGCGGGCGGAACTGGGGGCGTAAAAATGGTGAAGTTCATAGAAAAAACAATTCCGACTCTGGCTCCGCTTGCGGCAAACGCGGGCGATCTTGCGATCCTCAACCGCCCCTTGCGCGAACTTCTCGCGGAAAAACTTGCCGCCTTTGCCTCCGACGTGACGTGGCGGACGGATTTTTTTCCATCGGAAAAGATGATCGCCGAGTTGAAAGGGCATACCGATTTTGTCGTCGAAAACGGCATCGGGGAAGAATTGGCGCGCGCAGGACAGGGGAGTGAGATCTTTCCCGCCAACGGCGTGGAGATCCGTTATCCGTGGGACATCCTCGCGATCAGCGAAACGCTCGTCGCAAATCTTGATTCCGATGCCATTACGGGGAACTTTTCTTCTCGCGCGGAATACACGGGGCATCTCATCCTCGGCGAAAACTCCGTCGTTCTGCCGGGCGTCTACATCGAGGGCAACGTCATCATCGGCAAAAACTGCAAAATCGGTCCCAATTGCTATATCCGCGGCAATACCGTCATCGGAGATTTCGTCCATATCGGTCAGGCGGTCGAAATCAAAAATTCCATTATCGGCAATCATTCCGCCGTCGGGCATTTGAGTTATGTCGGCGACTCGATCCTCGGGGATCACGTCAATTTCGGTGCAGGGACGATCATCGGCAATCTGCGTCACGACGGCGCCGATCACCGTTCCATGGTAAACGGCGAACTTGTCGATACCGGCAGACGCAAATTCGGCGCGGTCATCGGAGATCGTGTCCATACCGGGATCCACACGTCGATCTATCCCGGGCGCAAAATTTCCGCCGGCGCGGCGACGCGGCCCGGGGAAGTCGTTTCGCGGGATTTATAGCGGATTTTGTGCCGGAGCGGTTGTAAAAAGCGCGCCCCTGTATTATATTAAGGAATAAACAGACGGGATGTTTATTCAATAGGGGTGTCGCATGGGCGGTTTCTTCGGTGTTGTATCGTCTTTCAACTGTGTGGACGATCTTTTTTACGGGACGGATTATCACTCTCACCTCGGTACGCGCCGCGGCGGTCTCGCCATCCGGCAGGACAACGGCAAGATGTTCCGCAGCATCCACGACATCACCAACGCGCAATTCCGCTCGAAATTCGACGGCGAACTTGACAACGTCAGCGGCTGCGCCGGCATCGGCGTCATCAGCGACACGGAGGATCAACCGCTTCTCATCACCGGCAAACTCGGCAGTTTCGCCATCGTCACCGTCGGCAAGATCAACAATCAGGAGGAGATCATCCGCAAACTTTTCGACGGCGGTTACTCCCACTTGTGCGAATCGAGCAACGGCGAAGTCAATCCGACCGAACTTGTTTCAATGCTGATCTGCCGCAAAGACACCTTTGCCGCCGGTTTGGAGTACGCGCAAAAAGTGATCGACGGTTCCTGCTCGATCCTGGTGCTGACGGGCAAGAGCGTCTACGCCGCCCGCGACCGCTACGGCAGAACTCCCGTCATCATCGGGGAAAAGGAGGGCGGTTACGCCGTTTCGATGGAGTCGAGCGCATTCCCGAATCTCGATTACAAGGAAAAACATGAACTCGGTCCCGGAGAGATCGTCGAATTGACGCAGGACAAAGTGATCATTCATCACGAAGCGTCTGAAACGATGAAAATCTGTACATTTTTCTGGGTCTATTTCGGTTATCCGTCGAGTTGTTACGAGGGCGCCAACGCTGAATGCGCGCGTTACCGCAACGGCGCGATCCTCGCTTCGCGCGACAAGGATATGCTCAAAGACGTCGACTCGATCTGCGGCATTCCCGACTCCGGCATCGCTCATGCGATCGGTTATTCCAACGCGACCGACAAGCCCTACTTGCGCAGTTTCGTCAAATATACGCCGACCTGGGCGCGCAGTTTTATGCCGCAGAATCAGAGCAAACGCGATCTCGTCGCGAAATTGAAACTGATTCCCGTCAAAGAGCAGATCGAGGGTAAAAGTTTGCTTTTCTGCGACGATTCGATCGTGCGCGGCACGCAATTGCGTGATACGGTGAAACGGCTCTACGATGACGGCGTCAAGGCGGTGCATATGAGATCGGCTTGTCCTCCGTTGCTTTTCGGCTGCCGCTTTTTGAATTTCTCGCGTTCGCGCAGTGAAATGGATCTCGCCGCTCGCCGCGCCATCGCCCGGCTGGAAAAAACGACCGAGATCACCGATGAGATTTTGGAAAAATATCTCGTTTTCGACTCCCCGGAATACCTCGCGATGGTCGAGGAGATCCGCAAGGAATTGAATTTGTCTACGCTGAAATTCCAAAGTCTCGACGGATTGCTTTCCGCGATCGGGATCCCCAAGGAAAAACTCTGCACCTATTGCTGGAACGGCAAGGACGTCGAAGCGGAAGCCCCGAAACTTCCGCTGGAGAAAAAATAAATATCCGCACGGTTTGACGCAATGGGCGCAAGAGGGGGGCTCACGCGAATATCCATCTCTCGGACGCCTATCCTCCGTAGTTTTAGCGAGGGCGGAATTGCGCAGGATAGCGCAAGTGTGTTGTCATTCTCAACCGACATTAACGGACAAAACGGACGCGTCACCATTGCGTTTTTTATCAATTTCCCATCACGCTATTGTCCGTTATCGTCCGTTAAAGTCCGTTACCGTCCGTATCAACCTTTCTTTCGCGGCGGCGTCCGCGAGAGCACGCCTCCGAGTGGTCTCTCTCATCTCTGTCATCGCAGGAGATTTTAAGGGGGGCAGGGGGATGTTTAGCAAAAAAGTAAAAACTACCACAGCGAGCCGACGAGTACCGGAGGCTTTTTGCCGGAGGAGCATAGCAAATAGCTATGCACCGTAGCGAAGCGGAGGAGCCGAAGCGGATGCGAGGCTCCGCAGGAGATACAAAAAGCCGAGGAACGGATCAAGGGGAGCCGGGGGTACCCCCGAAAATCGACCGAAGCCGCGAAGCGGGGCGCACCCTCTCACGGGTGCGCAGGAGATTTTAAGGGGGAATTACGATTGCACCATCGTCTTCCGGAAACGCATCAGCGAGAAGAAAAAGAGCGCGGATCCGATGACGAAAAGTTTGACGAAAGAGACCGCCGCGACCCGGAGCCCTGCGCCGCGGTAGAGGATCGCCTGACTGAATTCGACGAGGTGGGTCGTCGGTGCCGCCTGCATCACGAATTGAACCACTTGCGGCATACTTTCGCGCGGCGTGACGCCGCCGGAAAGCAATTGCATCGGGATCAGGATCAGAATGATCATAATTCCAAGCTGCGGCATATTGCGGGCGATGCAGGCGAGAAAAATCCCGAGCGACGTCACGGCAAATAAATGCAATGCCACTCCGATGAAAAAGATACTTATAGATCCTTCGATCGGGACGCCAAGAACCCCTTCGATGACGGCATAGAGCGAAACTCCTGTTGCGAGCAGGACGATCAATGCCATCGACCAGACTTTGGAAAGCATGATCTCAAAGGCGGTGACCGGCATCACAAGCAGATGCTCCAAAGTTCCGTTTTCCCGTTCGCGGATCAACGCCGCGCCCGTCAGGATGATCGCGAGCATCGTGATGTCGTCGATCAACTGGACGACCGAACCGAACCAGGCGCGCGTCAGATTGGGATTGAAGCGGTTGCGCACGACGGCGGATGCCGGCAGGGGAGATGTCTGGTGATAATACTTCTGTATTTCCTGTTGCAGGATCTGCTGGATATGACCGTTTCCGATAAAGGCCTGACTCATACGGGTCGCATCGACGTTGAGCTGGATGTCGGTCGATCGTCCGTAGAGGATGTCGCGCTGAAAATTGCGGGGGATCACGATGGCAAATGTGTAAGTTCCCCGGTCGAGCGCATCATCGACTTCATGCAGTTTCAATAATTCCGGTTTAACGAAGTAAGGCGGTAAAAAGGCATCGGTGAGCCGTCCGGAAAGTTGCGAATTATCTTCATCGACGACGGCGATCGTCGTGCGGTTGAGGGTATCCGGCGTTGCTGTCGACGAAATATAGACGCCGAGCGTAAACGCGTAGATGATCAAGCCGATCAGCAACGGATCGCGCAACAGACCGCGCAATTCCTTGACGCCCAAACGCCAGATGTTGAGAAATGTTTGCATAATGATTTACGACTCCTGTTTTTTCAGCAGCGATACTCCGAAAATCACGAAGCTTGGCACCATGATGAGCATCGGCAGGAGGAAGCGGAAAAGTTCGGCGAAACCGAGCGATTTGTTGAAAACGCCGCGGCATATCAGCAACATATAGGTCGTCGGATAAAATGCGGCGATCGTCTGCGCCAGCGGATTCTGCGCACGGACGGGGGTGATCAAACCGCACAACTGGGTCGCCGGCAGGATCGTGCCGAGCATCGTCAGAAAGATCACGGCGATCTGGCTTCGGGTGACCGACGAGGCGAGAAGTCCGAATCCCGTCGCCAGGATCGAGTAGACCAGAATCGAGAAAAGCAGAAACGGCACGCTTCCTTTGACGGGGACGTCAAAAATAAAAACCGCCATCAGAACTTGCAGAATGCCGCTGAATGTGCCGAAAATCACATAGGGACATTGTTTCCCCAACAGGAATTCCAGCCGCGTCAAAGGCGTCACGTACAAATTGATGATCGAGCCGTTTTCCTTTTCGCGGACGACCGCGAGCGCGGCGAGCACGGCGGGAACCACCAGCAACAGAATCGGGATCATCGCCGGCACCATTGCGGGGAGACTGCGCACGTCGGGGTTGTAGTGATAGCGCACCTGTACCGAAACGGATGCATTTTGCGACGCGACCGGCATTCTGTGCTTGGCGAAATCCAGAAGCCACCCCTGGTGGAGCATTTGGACATATCCGTTGATGGTCTCGGCGCGCATCGGCATCGCTCCGTCGATCCAGAAAGCGACTTCCGGTTGCAGACCGTGCTCCAATTTCTTCCCGAAATCGGGCGGGATCTCCACGACGAGCGAAAGTTCTCCGTTGCTCATACGGTAGTCGATATCCTGATAATCTTTGACGGGAGGATGTTCGATGAAATAACGGGAGCCCGCGATGTTGTTGGCGTAATCGACGCTCAATTCGCTGTGGTCGTTGTCCCATACGGCGTAGCGAAGATTTTCCACATCCATGCTGATGCCGTATCCGGTGACCGCCATCAGCAGCATTGCGCCGAAAAGGGCGAGCGTCGCCCGGATCGGGTCACGGGCGAGTTCCAGTGTCTCGCGCCACATACAGCTGTACCAGCGACGGATATTGAAGTGATCGGCAAAAATATGCCACCACGGAGTTTTGACGGGGGTGTCCGTCTGCATTGAGATTTTTTCTTCATTCAGGCTTTCCTCCGCGGGACCGGATGCTTCTTCCAAAAAGCCGATGAAAGCCTCCTCCAGATCCCGGGCGCGACGCGCCTTGACGAGATTACCGGGCGTGTCGCAGGCGAGCGAGCGTCCCTGGTGCATCAGCGAAACGCGATCGCAACGCTCCGCCTCATTCATAAAGTGGGTGGTGATGAAAATCGTCACCTTGTCGCGGCGTGAAAGTTCGATGATGAGTTCCCAAAAGGCATCGCGTGCGACCGGGTCGACGCCGGAAGTCGGTTCGTCGAGGATCAGAAGTTGCGGATGATGGATCACCGCCGCCGCCAGCGAAAGCCGCTGTTTGATGCCGAGAGGAAGCGATTTCGGGTAGATGTTGGCGACCTCCTGCAAATGGAAACGCTGAAGCATTTCTTCGACGCGTCCGGGCACCTGATCGCGGGGAATGCGGTAAAGATGCGCGTAAAGTTCCAGATTCTGGCGTACCGTCAACTCTCCGTAGAGGGAAAAACTCTGCGTCATATAACCGAGGTTGAGACGGCTCGCCATCGTATTATGTCCGGTGGAAACTCCGAAAATTTCGGCATTGCCCTCCGTCACCGGCAACAATCCCGTCAACATCCGCATCGTCGTCGTCTTGCCGCAACCGTTGGAGCCGAGAAAACCGAAAATTTCGCCCCGCGGAATTTCAAAACTGACGTGATCGACGGCGGTGAATTTACCGAAGCGTTTGGTGAGTCCGGTCGCTTTGATCGCGATCTCGTTGGCGGCGGCGTCGGGCAACGGCGGCACGACCAGTTCGCGGTGATCCTGCCGTTTGCTTTCGGGAAGCAACTGGATGAATGCCGCGTCGAGATTGCTCTGGTGCGTCTTTTCCAGTAATTCCTGCGGCGTGCCGGTCGCGAGGATCCTGCCGTCGTCCATCGCGATCAACTGGTCGAAACGCTGGGCTTCGTCCATATAAGCGGTGGCGACGATGACGCTCATATTTTTCCGCTCGGCGCGGATGCGGTCGATCAGATCCCAGAACTGCCGTCGCGCCAGCGGATCGACGCCGGTCGTCGGTTCATCGAGGATCAGGAGGTCGGGGTCGTGGATCAGCGCACAGCAAAGACCTAATTTCTGCTTCATGCCGCCGGAAAGTTTCCCCGCCGGACGGTCGAGAAAAGGATACAATCCCGTACTTTTGGTCAGATGATCGATGCGGCGGCGGCGTTCGGCGGCGTCGTGTCCGAAAAGACGGGCAAAAAATTGCAGATTTTCCTCCACCGTCAATGTGAAATAGAGGTTTTTGCCGAGGCCCTGCGGCATATAGGCGATGCGCGGACAGACCGCTTTGCGGTGGGTGATGCTTCGCAGATTTCCACCGAGGACGAAGAGATCTCCGCTTTGAATGGCGCGGGCGCCGGAAATAAGGGAAAGCAACGTCGATTTGCCGACGCCGTCCGGTCCGATCAGACCGACAAGTTTCTGCGGAGCAAGCGAAAAAGAGACATCTTTCAACGCCTGTGTTTTGCCGTAACGGTACGACAGGTGATGAAAACAAACGGAAGTTCTTTCCGTTTTTTTTCCGGGAAGCGGTTTCATTTAGAGCTGCTTCAATTCCAGTTTCTTGGGCCATTGCGCATTGGGATCGACTTTGATCCACGCCACGCCGGGAACTCCGGTTTTGATGAGGTCGGGATACTTTTTGAGCAGAGCCGGGTCGATTTTCGCCTTGACGCGAAACATCAGTTTCTGCCGTTCGACTTTGGTTTCCACCGTTTTGGGCGTGAATTGCGCGACGTCGGAAACAAAGGAAACGCGCGCCGGGATCGGGAAGTCCGGCATCGCATCGAGGACGATCCGCACTTCCGCGCCGATCTTGATTTGCCCTGCCTGTTGCTCCGGCAGGAAAAAATTCATATAGACGTCGGAAAGATCGACGAGGTTCAAAACCCTGCCGCCGGGGGCAAGCACTTCGCCCGGTTCGGCAACGCGGTATTGGATCCTGCCGTCGATCGGCGCGACGAGATTGCTGTCGTCGATATTTGCCTGGACAACGGCGATCTCCGCTTCGGCGGCTTCGATGTTGGCGATGGCACCTGCGAGGTCGGCTTTTGCGAGCAGAAGCGCCGCTTGAGCGGAATTGTATTCCGTTTCCGCGTTTTCGAAATTCTGTTGTGAAGTCGCTTTGCTTTTCCACAATTCGGACTGACGCTTATAGGTTTTTTCGGCGCCGTCGAATATGCTTTGTTTCTGATTGACGGTCGCATCTTTGCTCAATTTCGCGGCTTTCGCCTGATTGAGTTTCGCTTTGGAGGTCGCCAGAACCGCGGCGAGAATGTTGGTTTGAGTACGGGCGAGCAGTTGACCTTTGACAACACAGTCGCCCTCGTTGACGGAGATCTCTTCGATACGTCCGCCGAGTTTCGTCGCGATGCTCACCTCGGTGGCTTCGAGTCTGCCATTACCGTGGGTGAGGGCAGGGTTGTGATCCAATTGACTTTCCTCGTAGAGGCGATAGACGTAATATCCCGCGCCGAGGACGGCGACAAGCAGAACAGCAAGCCAGATTTTTCTCATAAAGAACACTCCTTTTTATCGTAAATGCAACGCCATAATATAGCACAGAGGAGGCGGATTTTCAAATTAGACGTGATGATGGCATTTTATCGGGAAGCTGTACTTGACGCATACGGGATATCGTGATATATTTTCTAAAATACAGGAGGGCTTATGCGAAAAATTGCAATCGTTCTTTGGGGAATTCTTTTCGCCGCGGTGCTTCGGGGCGCGCCGCCGGTCTATATTCTCGCCGACGGGAAGCGTACCGCCGCGTCGCCGGAATTTTCTTTGCCCGCAGCTGAAATCGTCCTGACGGCTCCGGCAAACAATGTCGTTGTGCCGCTTTTAAGTCAAAAGCAGAAAAGTTTTATCGCGATGCCCCGTGTGGAGCGGATTGCCTTTTTTGCCGACCGGGAAAAACGAAAAGAAATGGTCTCTTACGGTTATTTCCCGAAAACGGTCACGCTCAGCTGGAATCCGATCGGCAAAAATTGCACTTACACCGTAATGATTTCGGAAAAGCCAGATATGTCGGAAGCCGTTTGCGCAATGACGACGGCGACTTCTCTTCGTCTCGGCAACCTCAAAATCGCCCGATGTTATTACTGGCGCGTTTCCGACGGCAAAGGCGTTTCCCGTGTCGCCGCGTTTCAGACGGAGGACGTCGCGCCGCGTCTGCTCCGCATCGCCGGCATTCCCAACGTCCGCGACCTCGGCGGCCGCAAAACGCTTGACGGCAGACGCGTCAAGCAGGGGATGATCTACCGCAACGCCGGATTGAATGACAACGCTTCCGGCGACAAACCGGGAAAAGTCCGTTTTACCGCGCGATCCCAAGCCTATTTCGTCGAGGATCTCGGCATCAAAACCGATCTCGATCTGCGCAGCGACAAGGAATGCGCCGGAATGACCGTTTCTCCCGCCGGGGACAAGGTGAAATGGTGTCATATTTCCTCCTCGCAATACCAGCATATGCAAGGCGATTTCGGGCGGCGCGCCTTTCAGCGGGATTTCCGGCTTTTTCTCGACGAAAAAAATTATCCGATCGACTTCCACTGCATTGCCGGACAGGATCGCACCGGCGCGCTCGCGTTTATCCTCAACGGACTGCTCGGAGTGCCGGAGGAGGAACTTTATCTTGACTGGGAAGTGACCGGCTTCTGGAATTCCAGTACCCGCTTCTGCCACGCAAGATTATTTGATCACCTCGTCGCCGGATTTCAAAAATACGAGGGAAATTCGATCAACGAAAAGATCGAAAAATACGTCCTTGACAACGGTTTTACGCAGGAAGACATCGCGAGATTCCGTTCCATTATGCTGGAAAATGAATGACTCGAAAAAAATCGTTTTGATCACGGGTGCTTCAAGCGGTCTCGGCCTCGCGATGGCGAAGTGTTTTTTGTCGCACGGTCATATCGTGATCGGCGTCAGCCGGCATCGTCCTCCCGTTGAACTGCCGCACTGGATCGAAGCGGACATAACGCAACGCTCCGATCAGGAAAAGATCGCCGCCTTTGTCGCGGAAAAATTCGACAGGCTCGATGTCCTCGTCAACAATGCCGGAATGGGGAGTTACGCGACGTGGGAGGAGTTGCCCGAAGCGGAATTGCGCAAACTCTTTGAACTTGACTTTTTTGCCGTCGTCGCGTTGACGCGCATTCTTTTGCCGCAACTGGCAAAAGCGCAAGGCTCCATCATCAACATTTCCAGCGCGGCGGGAAAACTCTGGGTCCCCTGTATGGGGGCTTACTGCGCCGCCAAAGCCGCCGTCGCGATGTTTTCCAATACGCTCGGCGTCGAGTTGAGCCGCCGCAATATTCACGTTTTGGATGTTGCTCCGGGGCAGATCAACACCGGCTTTTCGCGCCGCGCTTTTGCTCATCGGGATGTGCCGGATTCGCCCGGTTCGAGCCGGACGTCGCCGGAAAAATTAGCTTCTTTCGTTTACCGCGCCTGGCAAAGGAAAAAGCGGCGCGTCACTTATCCTGCGATGCTGAAATTCGCGCTCTTTTGGTTGCGCGCGATCATTCCCGGCATCTATCAGAAAGTCAGTTTGAAATTATGGAAAATTTAGACTCCGAAGCCTTGTTGCGGGCGACGACGCCCGTGCCGCGAGAAACCGATCCCTCCAACTGGTGGTGCGTCCGCTACCGCGAAAAAGCCGAAATCGCCAAACGCCTCGGCAAAGCGGTCGAAGTCGTCCTTTTCGGCGACAGCATCACGCAGAATTTTGAACGCGAGGGCTTCGGCAAAAACGTTTCCGACGCCGCGATGAAAAATTATTGCTGGCTCGATCTCGGCTTCATCGGCGACCGTACCCAGCAGATGCTCTACGTCATCGAACACGGCGACTTTTTTCCCGTGCTTCAACCGCAACTTGCCGTCATTTTGATCGGCACCAATCACTTTGAATTCAACGAGTCCGGTCCGCGCGAAGCGGCGGCGGGCATCCGCCGCGCGGTCAATTCCCTGCGGCGGTTGACGCCCGATACCAAAATTCTCCTTTTGGGTGTCCTGCCGCACGCCGAGGGCGGCGACAGCGGACACAATGTCGGAAACCGGGAGATCAATGCCATTATTTCCGACTTCGCCGACGGCAAAACGGTCTTTTTTGCGGACTTTTCGCCTTTTTTCGTCGACGGGGCAGGGCATTTGAAAACGGAACTTTATCTCGACGACCACCTCCACCCGTCGGAAGCCGGATATCAGGTCTACGCCGAGGCGTTGCGCCCCTATCTTGAACGATTCGTGCAAAAGTAACTGGCAATTTTCCGCGGGACGGGCTATCTTATGAAAAAGCGGAGTCTTTCAAATGGGAAAACAAATTGAACGGATATTGATAATCAAACCGAGCAGTCTCGGCGATATTGTCCACGCGCTTCCTGCGGCGCGGCTGATCGTCCGCCATATCCCCGACGTCGTGATCGACTGGGTGGTGACTCCTGCCTTTGCCGAATTGGTCGATTACTGCCCCAATCTCGGGCGCAAGATCATCTTCCGCCGGCGCGAAATGGGCAGAATAAAAACGTTTCTGCCGGTGTTTTATCATTTTCTGCGCGATCTGCGGAGCGAAAAATACGATGCCGTCATCGACTTGCAGGGACTTCTGCGCAGTGCGATCTTTTCGTTTTGCGCTAAAAGCGAACTTGCTTTCGGTCCCGCGAAGAGCCGTGAATTCGGAATGTCGCTCTGTTACAACCGCCATATTGCGATCCCCGCCGGGACGATGCACGCGATCGAACGCAATCTGGCGATGGTCGCCAAGGCTTTCGGCTGGGACGATCGCGCATTGGATTTTTCGCCGCTTCAAGTCAAGGAAAGTGCGGCGTCTTCCGCCCGGTCGTTGCTGAATTCTTGCTTTGCCGCCGCCGATGATACGCTTTTTGGCATCGTTCCCGGCGCAAACTGGCCGAGTAAATGCTGGCCGGAGGATTTTTATGCCGCCTACCTCCGGGAAGTGGCGAAACTTCGCCCCGCGTGGAAGTTCGTCTTTTTCGGTACGGCAAAGGAGTTGCCGATGATCGTGGATATCGTGAAAAAAAGCGGACTTCCTCCGCAGAAGTGTCTGTCGCTTGCCGGCAAGACCGGCGTCGACGTCCTCGCGGAAGCGTTGCGGTTGATGAAATGCGTCTGCGGCGGCGATACCGGAGCGATCCATCTCGCCGCGGCGGTCGGGACTCCGACGGTTTCCCTCTACGGCTCGACGCGTCCCGCGTTGACCGGGGTGCGCGCGCGCTCCAATCTTACGCTGACTCCCGAAATCCCCTGTCTCGGCTGTCTGAAACGCATTTGTCCGTTGCCGGAAAATCTCTGCTACCGCGGCATTGATCCCGTTTCGGCGGCGCGGCAAAGTGTCGAATTGTGCGGAGACGCGGTAAAATGAGAGACGTGGAAGTCATCTCTGCGGACATCACGAAACTTGCGCTTGACGCGATCGTCAACGCCGCCAATACGACTTTGCTCGGCGGGGGCGGCGTGGACGGTGCGATCCACCGCGCCGCCGGCAAGGAACTTCTGGCGGCGTGCCGCGTTTTCGGCGGCTGCCCGACAGGGGAGGCGCGGATCACTCCGGGATTTCTGCTTCCCGCGAAATTTGTGATCCACACGCCCGGCCCCGTATGGTACGGCGGAAGTCATCGCGAAGACGAGTTGTTGAAAAATTGTTATGACAATTCTTTGCGGCTTGCTTCGCAAAACAATTGCCGCTCGATCGCTTTTCCTTGCATCAGTACGGGCGTCTATCGTTTCCCCAAAGAGCGCGCGGCAAAAATCGCGTTGCAGGCCGTTCGTGAATGGCGGGAAGTTCTGCCTGAAAAAGTGATTTTCTGTTGCTTTTCTTTGGACGATTGCGAACTTTACCGGAAACTTCTGGTGGAAGAATGAAATCTTTGCCCGACGCGCTTCCCGAAGTGCTGATCGACTGGTATCGTCTGCATCGCCGCGATCTGCCGTGGCGTAAAACGCGCGATCCCTACGCGATACTGGTTTCCGAGGTGATGCTGCAACAGACGAGAGTTGAAACGGTCATTCCCTATTATCGGCGTTTTCTCAAACGTTTGCCCGACTTCGCGTCGTTGAGTCAAGTGCCCGACGAGGAGTTGCTCAAATTGTGGCAGGGGCTCGGTTATTACCGCCGCGCCGCGATGCTCAAAAAAGCAGCGATCGCCGTGATGCGGCAATACGGCGGCGTTTTTCCCTCTGATTACGCCGCGGTCAGGGATCTGCCGGGAATAGGAGATTATACGGCGGGCGCGATCGCTTCCATCGCTTTCGGGCAAAAACGCGCCGCCGTCGACGG
>JAEDIJ010000030.1 GCA_016292515.1 Victivallaceae bacterium | reverse complement strand
GTCGGAGGGTCAGGGAGCCGAAAAGCTCCCTGCCAAGCACTTAAAACTTTAAACTTAAAACTTATAACTTATTTTATCTTTGCTTTTTTTCTTCTTCAATGATATATTATCTTTCAATCATCTATTGAAAGGGTTCTCTTATGTCTTTTGATCACGGCAGTATGTCTTTGGCGATCTTCGATCTGCCGGAGGAAGTTCCGGATAATGTGTTGGATCGGTTTGCCGCCGCCAAGGCGGGTTCGCTCGATTCGGTCGGCGTGGAGCCGCAGATCGGCTGGGTGGCGGGTCGCCATCTGCTCGATACCGATTTCAGCGGCGAAGGCGTTGCGCCCGGCGGCTGTTACTATCTCGCCTTGCGTCAGGCGGTGCGGAAACTCCCCGCCGCGCTCCTCAACGCGCTTTGCAAACGCGAGGAATATGCGAAACTCGCCGCGGAAAACCGCGAATTTCTCAAAAGCAAGGAAAAAAAGGAGATCCGCGAGGAAGTCATCGAAAAATACACGCAGAAAATGCCGCCTTCTCTTTCCGGGATCCAGCTCGTCATCGATCCCTCGCGTCAACGGCTTTACGTCGGCGCAACCAGCCGGACGCAACTGGATTATTTCATCGACAATTTCTATCAGGCAATGAAACAGGAGCCGGTACAGATCTGCCCCGAATACTGGATGGAAAAAAACTTTCACTCCACCTGCGCGAGTTTGCCCGTCCTCGCGACCGGCGACGCCGCGCCCGGCGATCCGCAGACGGGACGCGACTTTCTGATGTTCCTCTGGTATTACAGCGAAAAAGCGGGCAAGATCGAAGTGCCCGACCACGGCGAATTTGATCTGATGATCGAAGGGCCTCTCGTCTTTGCCGGCGAAGGCGGCGAACGCGGCGCCGGTGAAGCGACCGTCAAAAAGGGCGACAGCCCGGTGCGCAGCGCCGAAGCCAAGGCGGCGATCGCCGTCGGCAAAAAATTGCGCAAGGCGACGTTGACGATCACCCATCTCGACCAGATTTGGAGCGGCACTTTCGACGCCGACCAGTTCACCTTTTCGTCGTTCAAAGTCCCCGAAAGCGAAGAAGTCAACGACTTCGAGCGTTTTGCCGACCGCATCACTTTCCTCGATGATTTCACGCTCGCGTTGGAGGGTTACTTCAAACTTTTCGTCGAATCGATCCAAGGCGGCAAAGCCGCCGAAACGGCGCAGAAGATCCGCGACTGGGCGCGCGACCGCGACGCGATTTAAGGACGTGCCACGATGATGCTTCATCCCGAAGACGAAAAAATCCGCATCCTCACCTCGGCGTACACTCTTTTGGAGTTGCCCGCAACTTGTGTGGAGCTTGATCTCGGCTGCGGTTCGGGCAGTTACACCGTCGCCCTCGCGCAACGCTACCCCGACCGCCGGATCTTCGCCGCCGATGTGATGATCGGCAGATTGCGCAAACTCGTCAAACACATTCAGCGCGAAAAGATCGAAAACATCGAAGTCCTCCGCGTCGAAGCGCGCAACCTCGTCGCACGGATGCTGCCCGACAAATCGCTTGACCGCATCCATCTGCTCTGCCCCGACCCGTGGCCCAAGGAACGCCACCGCGGGCATCGTTTGCTCTGCTGCGACTTTACAACGCAACTGCACCGCGTCCTCAAAGAAGGCGGGATTTTTCACTTTTCGAGCGACGATCAGAATTACTGCGCGGCGGTCGGGCGCATCCTCGAAGCCTCGCAACTTTTCACCCCGTGCGACGAAGCGATTTCCGATCTCGATGGCATCGTCAGCGATTTTGAAAAAAGGTGGCAAAGTCAGGGGCTTGCCGTCTGTCATCGGGCGTGGAAAAAACTGCCGCTTCCCGTCATCACCATCGGTCATTAAACCATTGCAGGAGTCGATATGAATATCTATCAGGAACTCAAAGCCCGCGGTTTCATCTATCAGGAAACCGATTCCGCCGCGATCGAAAAAATGCTGTCGACGGAAAAAGTCGTTTTTTACTGCGGTTTCGACCCGACCGGCAACAGCCTCCACGTCGGGCATCTGCTCCCCGTGATGGCGATGAAACTGTTGCAGAAAGCGGGTCATATCCCGACCGTCCTCGTCGGCGGCGCGACCGGTGCGATCGGCGACCCCTCCGGCCGTTCGACCGCCCGCAATATGCTGACGATGGAAACCGTCGCCGCCAACGTCGAATGTCTCAAAAAGCAGTTGGCGCGCTTCATTTCCCTCGCCGACGGCGAAGCGAATTTCGTCAACAACTTCGACTGGCTCGGCAAACTCAATCTGCTCGATTTTCTGCGCGACATCGGCAGCCGTTTCTCGGTCAACCGGATGATGGCGCAGAAATCCGTCGAAAGCCGTATGGAAAACGGTCTTTCCTACCTTGAATTTTCCTATTCCTTGTTGCAGGCGTACGATTTCTACTTCCTCAACAAAAATTACAACTGCCGCCTTGAAATCGGCGGTCAGGATCAATGGGGCAATATGGCGGCGGGCACCGAACTCATCCGCCGGATGTACGACGAGGAGCGCGTCGCCCACTTCATGACGATCCCGCTGTTGATGAATCCCGCCACCGGGCAGAAATTCGGCAAATCCATCGGCGGCGCAAGCGTCTGGCTCGACCCCGAACGCACCAGCGTTTTCGATTACTATCAATTCTGGCGCAACACCGACGACGCGATGGTCGGGGAATTGCTTAAAAAATTCGCGATCAACCTCCCCGTCGAGGAAGCCGAAGCGCTCGCGCATTGCGGCAACATCAACCGCGCCAAGGAGATCCTCGCCGCCGAAGCCACCGCGATCGCCCACGGCGAAGAAGCCGCCCGGACGGCTTTCAACACGGCGGGCAGCCGCTTCGGCTTCGCCGATCCCGAAAACAGGATCCCGACATCGAGCCGCGTCGCGCAGATCGTCCAGGGCGAAGCGGAACTCCCCGTCGTCGCCGTGCCCCAAGCGGAACTGGCACAGGGTATTCTCGTCGCCAAAGTCCTGATGCTTGCCGGCATCACCAAAAGCAACAGCGACGGCAGACGTTTGATCCAGGGCGGTGCTGTTTCGCTCGACGGCGAAAAAGTCACCGACGTCAACGCGGTGATCTCGAAGATCTCCGAAAACGGCATCGTGCTGAAAGCCGGCAAGAAAAACTTCCGGCGCATCAAACTGGGATAACCGAAACGGCAAAAGGAAATAAAATAGGATGAAAGCGACTTTGACGATCCTCGGCGCGATCTTCGTTTTACTGCTCCTTGTTTACCTCCTTTGCTGCGTCACTTTTTAAGAAAAAAATGAAAATGGTCAAAAAAATATCCGGTTTTCTCCTCGCGGTCGTTCTGCTCGGAGCGATCGTTGCGGGACTCGGGTATTTCTTCGGCTGTAACAAGGATCAAAGCGGTGCCGTTGTTTACAATCTGATTTCCCGTCAACTTCCGGCGGCGGAACTTGCCACGCGTACCGTCGTCTGGCAGAGCGTCATCAGCGAAAATCAGAATTTCCCCGCCCGTCACAGCGTGATCGGCCGCACGGCGACCATCAAGGCGGGCTTCGATCTCGCCAAAATAGATCCTGCAAAAGACCTTCTGGTCGATCCGGAAAAACGGACGATCACGCTCCGTTTGCCCAAGGCGGAGATCCTCTCGCTTTCGTGGAGTTCCAACCGGATCATTACGGAGCGGCACAGCGTCGCCGCCGCAGTCCTGCACAAAAGCGCGGAGGAGGAAAACCGCCGACGCAAACTCTTTGAGGAGGCGTTGCGGCGCGACGCGCAACTCTACAAGATATTGGATTTCGATTCGATGAACGAGGGGATCGTCCGTTATCTCGCGCCGATCGCCTCACAGGTGAACTGGAAACTCGTCGTCCAAAGCGAGGAGCACGTGGACTTCGCCGCCGCGCTTGACGCCTATCTCGCAACGCACCCCTGATTTGCAATACCGCACTTTTCGGGCTATATTATATACTATATAATATCCAGCTGAAGAAACCCGGTATTTCTATGACGAAACGAACGCTTTTTTTCCGTGTTGGCGTGCTGCTTGCGGCACTGGTACTCTTTCCGCTTGCGGGATGTTCGCAAAACAACGACCCCCACGTCCGGCAGGTCAAAGTGTTGCGGGGCGGCGATCAATGCGCCGCCGCCGGAAAAGAATTTGCCGAACCGCTTCTCATCGAAGTCCGCAGTTCCGGCGGTCCGCTCGCCAATACCGCGCTGAATTTCAAACCCGCCGAAAATTCCGATCTGGAAGTTTCTCCGCAACGCGCCGAAACCGACGCGGGCGGTACGGTTTCGATCCGCGTCAAAGCCGGTAAAAAAATCGGCGACCAGATCCTTTTGGTCATCCCCGAAAAAGCACCGAAGCACACGGTCAAAGTCCGTTTCATCAGCGGCGTGGAGTTGACCGGGATCCACAGCGAGGGGGCGGCGGGATCTCTGCTCGACGATCCCGTCGCGATCCGTCTCACCGACGCCGACGGCAAACCGCTCGCCGACGTCCCCGTAAGTTTCACTTTGACGGCGACGGCGGAAGGCGCGTCGACGACCGCTTCACTCCTTACCCCAAAAACCAAAACCGATGCCGACGGCTACGCTTCCACGCGGGTCAAACTCGGCAAAAAGACCGGTGCTTACCGGGTCAACATCGACGTCGACAACGGCAAAAACATTTCGATCAAGGACAAAAGCGTCGATCTGATGGCGATCGATTTCCTCCACGTCGCGATCGCGGTGATCGGCGGTCTGGCGATTTTCATTTTCGGCATGCAGTTGATGAGCAACGGACTCAAAAACTGCGCCGGGGAAAATATGCGCAAGATCCTCCAATTTTTCGCCAGCAACCGCGTCGTCGCGCTCTTTGCCGGCATCGCCGTCACGGCGGTACTCCAATCATCCTCCGCCACGAGCGTGATGGCGGTCGGTTTCATCAACGCCGGACTTCTCACGCTCAAACAGGCACTCGGCATCATTTTCGGCGCGAGCATCGGTACGACGGTGACGGCACAGATCATTTCATTCAATCTTTCGGCACTTGCTCTGCCGTCAGTCATCGTCGGCGTCATACTGATCCTCTCGTCGCATAGAAAAACCCGCAACTGGGGCTCGATGGTACTCGGTTTCGGCTTGCTCTTTTACGGCTTGGCGATGATGAGCAACGAGTTGAAAGTTTTGGGCGATATGCCGACCTTGCAAAGTGCGTTTCACCTCTTTGACTGCGCCCCCAAAACGCCCGGCGGCGTGATGCCTTTCGGCGCGATCATGGGCGCGGTGCTGATCGGCATCGTCGTCACCATCATCATTCAGTCGAGCAGCGCATTCGCCGGTATTGTGCTCGCTCTCGCTTCGGGCGGACTGATCAATTTCTACACCTCGATGTCGATGCTCCTCGGCGCCAACATCGGTACGACCATCACCGCCATTTTAGCGGCGATCCCCGGCAACCGCGTCGCCAAGCAGGCGGCATTGGCGCATACGATTTTCAAGATCCTCTCGGCGGCGCTGATGATC
Source organism: Victivallaceae bacterium (assembly GCA_016292515.1). GTDB lineage: Bacteria > Verrucomicrobiota > Lentisphaeria > Victivallales > Victivallaceae > UBA1784. The sequence goes on along the minus strand of JAEDIJ010000030.1, from coordinate 20,521 downwards.
GCCCTTTTCTACGTGCCGTGGGGGGCAACGCACACGCCGATCCTCCTCGCTTTCACCGATTTCATCACCCCCGGCAATCCTTTCGCCGCCGTGCCGCAGAATATCGAGCGGCATATCGCGATGGCGTACACGCTTTTCAACGTTGTTTCCGCCGTCGGACTGTTGCCTTTTCTGGAATGGTTTGAACGCATCACCAATATCCTGTTGCCGATTCGCGACGACAACGAGCGGCAGACCCGCACCTTGGAGCCGGTCCTGCTCAACACGCCGTCGATCGCGCTGAAACTGACGACGAGCGCCATTCAGAAAATGGTCATCGACGCGTGGAAAATGATCGACGCCGCCGTCAACACCCACTTCATCGGGGGCGATGCGTCGGCGCAGAACATCTCCCGGTTGGAGCAGGAGGAAGAAGACATCGACGCCCGGCAAAAAGAAGTGACCGCCTATTTAGTGCGGTTGACGCGGCGGCAGTTGAGCGAACCGCAATCGGAACTTGTGCCGCTTTTGATGCACTGCACCAACGATGCCGAAAGGATCGCCGACCACTGCGAAACGATCCTCGGTCTCGCCGAACGCCTCAAAAAAGAGCAGAATCCGCTTTCGGATACGGCGATCAACGAATTGAAGCAGGTATGGCAGGTGCTCGATCAGCAGGCGCGGCACGTCATTTCCGGTTTGGAGGGAGCGGGGGCGGAAGTCGTCCGCGCCGCGCGTACCGAGGGACACGAAGTGACCCGTATGGCGGACCGCTTTGAATCCGAGCATATCGACCGTCTCCGCGACGGACGTTGCAGTGCCGCGACCGGCATCATCTACATCGAAATGCTCGGCGAGATCACCAAGATCGGAGCGCGCCTCGCCAACATCGCCGACCGTACGCCGCAGATCGAAAAGCACTATGTGAAACTGTAAGTTGCAATGATCGAACTTGCCGCCGACGCCGCAATCCGCACCCGCGCGCTCCCCATCGGCATCACCGAGGGGGATATCTCCGAATTGATCCCGCAACTGGACGAATTGACGGAATTGCTCGCCAATCTCGACATCGAGGTATTAGAGCCGCTCGCCGTCCACAACCGCGAAAACCACTCCCGCTTCAAAGTCGGGACGGGCAAGGCGGAGGAGATCGCTCAAATCGCACAGGAGTGCGAAGCCGAATTGCTCGTTTTCGACGAACCGCTGACGCCGTCGCAACAGCGGAACTGGGAAAGGTTGTCGCAGTGCAAAGTGATCGACCGCGAAGAAGTCATCCTTGAAATTTTCGCTTCGCGCGCGCAGACGCGCGAGGCCGTTCTGCAAGTTCAACTCGCCCGCGCCAAGTACATGCTTCCCCGTCTGACGGGCGCATGGAGTCACCTCTCGCGCCAGCGCGGCGGCGGCGCGACGACCCGCGGCAAGGGCGAAGCGCAGATCGAGACCGACCGCCGTCTGCTCCGCGATCAGGTGCGTCAGTTAGAGGAGGAACTTCGCCGCGTCCGCCGCAGTCGCGACACCCAGCGCAAGGCGCGGTTGCGCCGTCCGGTCGCGCAGGGGGCGATCGTCGGGTACACCAACGTCGGCAAATCAAGTCTGCTCGCCGCGCTTTCCGGTGCCGAAGTGATGGCAAAGGATCAGCTTTTCGCGACGCTCGACCCGCTGGCGCGCCAGGTCGCATTGCCCGGACATCTCGAAGCCGTCCTGACCGACACGGTCGGTTTTATCCGGAAACTGCCGCATACTCTGGTCGAGGCTTTCAAATCGACCTTGGAGGAATCGGTGATCGCCGACTTCCTTTTGCTCGTACTGGATGCGTCGAGCCGCGACGTCGATCTGGAATGGGAAACCACCATCGGCGTTTTGCGCGAACTCGGCGCCGATGAAAAAAAGATCATCATCGTTTTCAACAAATGCGACAAGATCCCGGCGGAGGAAAAAATTTTTCTCACCGCCCGGTTGCGCGGTCTTTTTCCCGACGCGCTTTTCATCTCGGCGGCGACGGGGGAAGGTCTGGACACATTACGCCGCAAAATCGCCCTCATCGTCGCGGAAAACCGCTGTCGGTTGTCGGCGAAACTGCCCGCCCGGCGCAGTGATCTTGTCGCATTCGCCTATCAGTCGGGGCAAGTCGAAGCGTGCGACTACGACGAGGCGGGCAACACGCTCCTCACTTTTTGCATCGAAGCCAAACATCAGCATCTCTTTGCGGAGTATCTTGTATGAAAAAATTTTTTCTGCTGATCCTGTTTCTCATGGTTTCTCTCGCCGCTCCGGCGAAAGAAACGCCGTGGAGCGCGTGGCGCAAAGCCTACACCGAATTTGAAAAGGCGGAAAAAGCGCGCGACAGCGGCGATTACGTCGCCGCCGCAAAAGGCTTCAAAAAAGCGTTGGAACTCTATCAATTCGTCCATCAGGAGCGTCCCGACTGGAATCAGAAAGTCATTCTGCGCCGCATCGCCGACAGCCGGAGAGAATTGGGCAAAGTCGAGGGATTTCTGACTTCCGGCACCGCCGCGCCGAGTACGCGCAAAGATGCCTCCTCCGTCCGGGCGACGCCGCGCGCCGCCGCCCCTGCACCCGTCAAAGCCGACACTCCCGAAGTCGCCGCGCTCAAGAAAAAAATCGCCGAACTCGATCTGGAATTGCAGACGCTCCGGCAAAAGGAAAAATCCCGCCGCGACCTCGAATCGGAGATCGCCTTGCTGATCCGCGACCAGCACCTCGCCAAAGAACGGCAGGCGATGTTGGAGGAAAAACTCCGTCAGGCGGAAAAAAACCGTTCGGCGTTGAGTGAAGAAGCGCAAAAAGATTTGCAGGATCAGCTTCTCAAAAGCAAAATGGAGTGCGAATCGCTCAAAGGCAAACTTGCCGATGCGGAATCCAGAGTCAAAACAAGCGAAGCCGAAGCCGAAAAGATGTTGGGGCAACGCAAATTCGCCGAAGCCGCCATTCAGGCGACGCAGGAAAAACTCCTGCGGCAGGAACGCGAAACGGCGGATATCCGCCGCGCCGAGGAGGAAAGCCGCGCCGCAAGGGAAACGTTGCAGAAAGAACTTGACACCGCCCAAAAAGAACTCGCCGAAACGGCAAAAGAATTGCAGGAAACGCGGCGGAATCTCGCCGAAACACAGGAAAAGATCCGGAAAGCCGTCGAGACAAATCAGGCGGGAAACAATGTTCTCGCCGCCGAAAACCGCACGCTTTCAGGAAAACTTGCCGCATTGCAACTGCGCTACGATCAACTGGACGCGGCATTCAAGGAGTTGCGCCAAAAAGCGATGGCGGAGCAAGCCACCGCCGCGCAAATGAAAAGCATCGCCGAGCGCAGTGAGAGCGCGCGCCGGATGCTGGAAAAACAGCAGACGGCGCAGGAAAAACAACTCAAAGATCTGCGCGACGAAACGACCCGGCAGATGACGGAGATCGCCGCCGCAAAGGCTCGTATTTCCACGTTGGAAAACGATCTGAAAACGGCAGTCGCCCAACGGGATATCCTTCAAAAACGGCTTCAACAGCGCGATTCCGAAGACTACCGCGCAACGGCGGACATCGCCGCCAAGCAGAAAGAGTGGGACGCGGAACGCGCCCGTTTGCAAAAGGAGATCGCCGACGGCAAAGGCGAGATCGCCAAAAAAGAGCATCTCCTTGCGGAAAAAACCGACCAATTGGCGGTGATGACACGATCACGCGACAACTCCGTCAAGGAAAATGATGCGTTGCGGCAACAACTGGCAACGCTTCTTGAAATCCAAAAACAATATACGCTTTTGGAAAATAATTTCCGCGCCGCGCAAAAGGACTTGGCGCAATGCCGCGTCCGGTTGGAAACCGCGCAAAAGGAGCATAAGGAATTGCTCGCTTTGCGTCAGGAGCAAAGGAGCATCGATCAGCTCAAAATGAAATTGAGCGACGGGGAGCGTCTTGCCGCCGAACTCGCCGACGCCAATGCCGCATTGACCGAACGGCTCGCCGAAGCGTTGAAACTCAAAGATGAAGTCGTCAAACTCCGCGCCGAAGCGGCACAGGTCGCCGTACTGCGCGACGCCGTCGAACGGTTGAAAACACAAAACCGATTTCTGGCGAAATACCGCGATCTGGAAAAAGACCTTGCCGCGGCGAAACAGCAGATCATCCAGTTGGAATCGCGCTCGGCAAAACTGGACGCCGCCTTGCAGCAGCAAACGCGGGATCAGCAGAAAATCGCCGCTTTGCAACAGGAAAACGACGCGATCAAACGGCAACTCGCCGAAAAAACGGGCGAACTTGCCGCCAAGACCCAAGAACTCGCCGCTGAAACGGAAAAAACCGCCGAAAGTGAAAAGCGCAATGCCGGTCAGCAAAAAGATCTGGACGCCTTGCGTCAGGAAATCAGCCGCAACGCCGAAAAAGAAGTGCGGGAAAAAACGCTTCCCCTGCGTTTGGAGATCGACCGTCTCCACGCCGAGAGCGCCGCGCTGAAACAGCAATCGGCAAAACTCGCGCAACTTATTGAAAAGCAAAAACTTGCCGAAAGCGAGATCGCACAACTGCGCGCGCTCAATGAAACGCTCATCAAAAATCACGCTTCCGGTCAGGAGATCGAATCGCTGAAAACCCGGCTCGCCGAAGCGGAAAGTTACCGTCAGGAAGTCGAGCGGTTGCGTTTGCTCAATCAGGATCTGCGCAAGGAAAACAAAGACTTGGAACTCGCCGTACTGCGTCCCAAGGAAGACACGTTCCAATTCGATTCGACGACGGAACTCTTGGAAACGCCGGAAGTTCTGATTTCCGCCGGAATGCGCGCCGAAAAGGAAAATCGCCTCTCCACCGCGATCTGGAACTACGAAAACGCCCTCCGCAAAGATACGGACAACGCCTTTGCCGCCAAGCGTTTAGGCATCCTTTTACTGCGGCGCGAACAATTTGAACGCGCATTGGCCGCGCTCAAAATCGCCAGCCGGCTTGCGCCGGACGACCCCGAAATCGCCGTCGCGGCGGCACGCAGTGCCAACGCCTGTCAGCATTACGGAAGTGCGCTGGTCTATCTGGAAAAACTCCTGAAAGATCCCCGTCCCGGGATGGACGCACTTCTCGCCGGAGCGGTCGCCTATGCGGGCAGCGGTCAAAAAAACAAAGCGGAAGAGTTGCTGCAACTTGCCGTCCGCTACTTCGGTCGGCAAAGTTTCGCTCCCCAAATGGCATTGGCGGAATTTCTCGCCGCCGATGCGACGCGCGAGGAGGAGGCACTTCAACTTTACGAAAATCTCCGCGTCGCCGGAGCCACCGCCAATCCGAAACTTGAGATCCGCTTCGCCGGACGGCTCGATGAAAGACGGGAACTCGCCCACTTTCTCAACGACGCCGCCGAAGAAGCCGCGAACCGCAACGACTGGGCGACTGCCGTATGGTACCGCCGGCAGGCGGCGGAAATGAAGCGCGATGAAAAAACGGAAAGCGCACAACTTGCCTTTGCCCGTTATATGAATGGAGAAACGGCGGCGGCATTGGAGGAACTTTCGCTCCACGGCGCGACGGTCGAAGGGGAACTTGTTTCCGCCCTCTGCCACTTGCGCGACAACGACCGTCAGGCGTTTCAGGCGGCGTTGAAGCACGCGAAAAAACTCAATCACGACCAAAAGATTGATCTCGCGGCGCAGTGGCGGAAACTTCTGCTCGAATTGAAAAAGTGCGCCGTCCAGGAAAAAGAGATCTCCGAAGTCGTCCGCTGAATCAGCGCGTGACCGCATCCAGAATCGCGCCGAGTTCCTCGTCGGTGTAGGAAACGATGTTGCATTTCATACTGCCGGAGCGGCTGTGCCCGATGATGAAATCGCGTTCCTGATCGTTTAAGGCAAAATCGAATTTCTCCCCGATGCCGAGTCTTTGCCGCAATGCCGCGATCTCCGTAAAGAGCGCGTCGCTCCCCTCAAATCCCAATGACGCGCTCAAACTCCGATAAACTTCGGGCGCGCGTTGCCGATTGGCGTCGAGCACCGCACCCAACAGCACCGCGCAGGCGATGCCGTGCGGCACTTGCCGGACGCATCCGAGCGGATGCGCCAAACCGTGAACCGCCCCCAGTCCCGAACGGCTGAATGCGATGCCGGTCAAAAGGCTTGCCCGGCAAACGGCGTCAACGGCGGTTTTTTCGTGGTGCGTCGCCGCTTCGAGATTGGCGAGAAGCATTTTCGCCGCCGCGGAGGAGATCTGCCGCGTGAGCGCGTCGGCGCGGCAACTGGTGAAACTTTCGATCGCCTGCGTCAAGGCATCCATTCCGCTTGCCGCCATCACGCTTGCCGGAGCGTTTTCCGCAAGTTCCGGATCGACCAGCGCGATATCGGCTGCCAGATTGGGCGTGCGGAGCGATTGCTTGATATTGGTCGCCTCGTCGTGCAAAACGGCGTTGGCGGTCACTTCCGCCCCCGTTCCCGCCGTCGTCGGCAGTGCCGCAACAGTCACTTGACGCGGCGCCGGCTGCCGTTTCCCGTAAAAGAAATCCGCCGTCGGCGCGCTTTCCAAGACAAGCGCGGCAACGGCTTTGGCGGCGTCGATCGCGCTGCCGCCCCCGATGCCGACAATGGAAGCGGCTTGGATCTCAACGGCGGCTTTTCGCGCCGCATCAACTGCCGAAAGCGGTACTTCCGGCGGGATTTCGGAAAAAATGCGGACATTTCGCGCGCCGAAAAGTCGAACCTTTTCTTTTTCGACCTGACTTGCGCAATGCCTGCCCGCGATCACAAGAACCGCACCGTCGGGAAGCAAAGAGGCAAGTTCAAAGCGGACTTTTCTCCCGAAATCAATATGCGCGGGCAAAGAAAAATCAATTTGCATCGGATGCCTCGAACTCCGGAGAGTGAAAGTATTCACCGAGATTTTTCGCGGCGTCGCATTCGGCAAGTTTCCGGCTGTGACCGCCGCCGCGCGCGACGTAGCGGTGGAGGGAAACTTCGACCTCGTAACTCGGCTGATGCTCCGGTCCCTCGACGCGCAGGACTTTGTAGACGGGCGTTTCTCCCCAGCGCGCCTGCGAAAATTCCTGCAACGCGCCTTTGGGATTGATGACATCAAGCAACGTGCGCGGATCGGGGTAATGCGAGGCGAAAAGTGCCGTAAAAAAGCGTTTGGTGTGGTCGAATCCGGCGTTGAGGTAAAGCGCGCCCAACACCGCTTCAAAGAGGTCGGCAAGCGTCGAAGCGCGGCGGTCGCCGCCGGCTTCGGCTTCTCCGTGGCCGACGCGCAGAAAATTGCCGAGTTCCAACTCCGCCGCCAACTGCGCGAGGGTCGATTCGCGCGCGAGGGCGGAGCGCATTTTGGTCAACTCCCCCTCCTGCGCGTCGGGATAGATCGCAAAGAGATAATCGGTCAGGATGATCTCCAAGACCGCATCTCCGAGAAATTCCAATCGCTGATTGTCGCAGGGCACGTGATTTTCCACGGCAAAACTGCGGTGCGTCAACGCTTCGATCAGACGGTCGTTTCCGTCCGTCGGCACGAAGCCGAGTTTTTTCCGCAGTCGATCCAGATCAGCCATCGGAATTTCTCCGGGGAAGGCACACTCTCTACTGAATGCTCTGGCAGACCGTGATGACGATCTCGCCGTAGATGTCATCGGCACTGCAACCGCGCGACAAGTCGTTCAGCGGCTTCGCCAAGCCTTGAAGCACAGGGCCGTAGGCATCGGCGTGACCGAGACGCTGGACGAGTTTGTAGGCGATGTTGCCGGCGTTGAGATCGGGGAAAATCAGCACGTTGGCGGCTCCGGCGAGCGGACTCTCCGGCGCTTTTTGCGCGGCGACCGCCGGCACGAGCGCGGCATCCGCCTGCAACTCGCCGTCGCAAATGATGTCGAGTTTCTCATCGGCGATACGCTGGGCGAATTTGCCCGCGGCTTCCGTCACTTTGACGAGGATATCGTTGCTGGCACTGCCTTTGGTCGAGAACGAGAGGAAAGCGACTTTCGGCGTCTTGCCGAAAAGCGCACGGTAGGTATTGCTCGTCGCCATCGCGATATCGACCAATTGATCGGCATCGGGATTGGGATTGACGCCGCAATCGGCAAAGAGCAACACGTTGTCGCCGGCGGGCGCGGGAGTCGCGAGATCCATCACAAAGGTACTGCTCGCGCTCTTGATCCCCGGCGCGGTGCCGATGCAGTGAAACGCGGCGCGGAGCATATCCGCCGTCGAAGCGATACTGCCGGCGACCAGACCGTCGGCGAGGCCGTGGCGGCACATCATCGCGCCGAAATAGATGCGGCTCGAAAGCATCGCCGCCGCCTTTTCGGGCGTACAGCCTTTCGCCTTGCGCATCTCAAACATCTCGTTGGCGTATTCCTGCATCAAGGGACTTTTGGTGTAATCGAGGCACTCAAAAGCGCGCTCGGTGATGCCGGCTTTGGCACACGCGGCGGAAATTTCCTCCTCGGTACCGAGGACGATGATCTTTTTCACCACTTTTTCGGCGACCGCCTTGTTGGCGGCGGCGACGACGCGGGCATCCTGCCCTTCGGGAAGCACAATGGTGCGCGCCACGGTGCGGGCGCGTTCGGCAAAAATTTCAATCGCGGACATAATTTTTCTCCTTCGTAAAACGGTTTATTTCGTCGTAAGTTGTTTCGTCGTGCGGGCGATCATCAGTTCCTCGTCGGTCGGCATCACGATCGCCTGATATTTGCTGTCGTCCCCGGAAATGACGCAGACTTTGCCGCGGCAACCGGCGTTGACGCTCTCGTTGCAGGTGATGCCTAAATTGGCGAGACCGTTGAGGATGCGGCCGCGGGCGTAGGGTGAAAATTCGCCGATGCCGCCCGTGAAAACGATCGCATCGAGGTTTTTCACCAGGACGAAGTAGGAACCGATGTATTTGATGATCCGGCGCACAAACATATCCAGCGCAAGTTGCGCGCGTTTGTTTCCCTTGTCCGCCGCGGCTTCGAGGTCGCGCATATCGCCCGACTCAATACCGCCCATTCCGTAAAGACCGGATTTCTTGTTGAGAATGGTATCGACTTCGCGGGGCGTCTTGCCCAGTTCGATCATCCGGATGACGGCGGCGGGATCCATATCGCCGGAGCGGCCGCCCATCATCAATCCTTCGAGCGGCGTCAACCCCATCGTCGTATCGACGACTTTGCCGTTCTGGATCGCCGCCATACTGCAACCGTTGCCGAGGTGGCAGGTGATGAGGTTGACCTCCTCTTCCTTTTTGCCGAGGAAAGCGGCGGTCGCCTGCGTCACATAGTGGTGGCTGGTGCCGTGGAAACCGTACTTGCGGATGCCGTGTTTTTCATAGTATTCGTAGGGGATCGCGTACAAATAGGCTTCCGGTGCCATCGTCTGGTGAAACTCGGTGTCGAAAACGGCGACGTTGGGCACGCCCGGCATCGACGCTTCGCACGCTTCGATCCCGGCAAGGTTCGCGGGGTTGTGCAGCGGGCCGAGGGGGAAGCACTCCTTGATGATCGCTTTGACGTTGCCGTCGACGATCATCGGTGCCGTGATCTTTTCACCGCCGTGAAGCACGCGGTGACCGATCGCGCTGATCTCGCCGAGGCTCTTGATCACGCCGACGGCGGGATCGACCAGTTTCGCGCAGATCTCGCGGACGGCTTCGACCTGATCCTTGACGGGGATGACTTCTTCGCTCTTGAAACCGTCGGGACGCTTGTAGACGAGGTTGGGGGCGTCGGTACCGAGGCGTTCAAAAACACCCTTGGCGAGCACTTCCTCATTTTCCATCGCAAAAAGCGTGAACTTCATCGAACTGCTTCCGGCGTTGATGACGAGAATTTTCATTTTTCTGTTTTCCTATTGTTGAAATGGTTTATTTTTTACGGAAAACGATCCGCCCCTTGGTCAGATCGTAGGGGGACATTTCCAGCGTCACCTGATCGCCGGGCAGGATGCGGATGAAATTCATCCGCATCTTGCCGGAAATATGGGCGTGCACCACGTGTCCCGTCTGAATTTCCACCTTGAACATCGTATTGGGCAGCAGTTCCTTGACTACCCCCTCCACCCGGATCACATCGTCTTTTGCCACGTTAAAATCTCCGCTTCTTTTTCGGTTATAAGGATCATATGCTCAAAATGCGCGCTCAAAGAACCGTCGCGCGTACGAACTGTCCACCCGTCGCGGCGATCGACCTTGACCGCCGAACCGCCGAGATTGAACATCGGCTCAATGCAGATGACCATTCCCGGCTGCAATACCGGACCGCCGCCCCATCCCGTGAAGTTGGGGACTTCCGGCGGTTCGTGCAGTTGGATCCCGCAACCGTGACCGACGTAATCGCGCACGATGCCGAGTCCGTAATGACGGCCGACCGATTCCACCGCCGCGGAAACTTTCCGCAACGGATTTCCGCCGCGCGCCGCGTCAATACCGGCAAACAGCGCTTTTTTGGTACCGTCGAGCAGATGTTTCGCGGAAGCGGAAATTTCTCCGATCGGCACCGTCACGGCGCAATCGCCGAGCGCGCCGCCGATGGCGACGCCGACGTCGATGCTGACGATATCGCCGTTTTCAAGGATGGTTTTGGGCGAGCCGATCCCGTGGATCACGGTGTCGTTGACGGAAATGCAGACATTGCCGGGGAAATCGCCGTAGCCCAAAAAGGCACTGCGCCCCCCCGTTGCCCGGATGATCTCCCCCGCGATCTGATCGAGATCGAACGTCGTCATTCCGGGACGCACGGCGGAAGCGATCGCATCGCGCACCTCCCCCGTCACCGCGCCGGCGCGGCGGATCTTTTCGATCTCCGCCGGAGTATGAATGATCACGCGTTCAGGCATAAATCAAGTTCACCTACTTCAAATCGGAGATCATCTGATCGACGATCGCATTGGGATCGCCTTTTTCGAAGGTCATCAGAAGTCCCGCCTTGCGGTAGAATTCGATCAGCGGCTCGGTCTGCTTGTAGAAAACGCTCAAACGCTGTTTGGCGGTTTCCAGAGAGTCGTCGCTGCGCTGGTAGAGCGCGGAACCGCATTTGTCGCAGACGCCCTCGACTTTGGGCGGCATAAAAAGTTTGTTGTAGATCGCGTCGCAGCCGCGGCAATTCAGACGCGCGGTAAGGCGTTGCAGCAAAGTTTCGTCATCGACGTGCAGATAGATCACGGCGTCGATCTGCGAGTGGATCTCTTTGAGCGCGGCGTCGAGAAGTTCCGCCTGCTGGATCGTGCGCGGGAAACCGTCGAGGATGAAGCCCTCGCGGCAATCGTCTTTGGCAAGGCGCGCACGCACCATTTTGGCGACGATCTCGTCGGGCACAAGTCCGCCCGAAGCCATGATCTTGCCGGCGGCGAGACCGAGTTCACTTTTGGCGGCGACTTCCGCCCGGAGCAGATCACCGGTCGAAATGTGCGCGAGTTTCACTTTGGCGAGGAGCAGATTGGAAATCGTGCCCTTGCCCGCCCCCGGCGCGCCGAGGAAAATCAGATTTTTTTTGGTAAGCGACATCGTCAAAACCCTTTTTATTACTTCAAACTTGCCTGTTTGATGAAATTTGCCAATTCAAGATCGGGGACTTCCGTCTGGGAGCCGTCCGCCATATTTTTCACGATCGCGATGTGTTTTTCCATCTCGGATTCCCCGCGGACGACCGCGAGCGGTGCGCCGGAGCGGTTGGCGGAGCGAAGTTGTGCCTTAAAAGAACGCTCCTCCAATTCCAATTCGACTTTGACGCCCGCGTTGCGGAGAGTTTCGGCGAGTTCGAGATTGGCGAGCCGCGCTTCGGCGCCGAGACCGATCAGAAACGCCTTGGCTCCGAAATCGCCGGAAGCCTTGATCCCCGCCGCTTCGCGGCAGAGCAGCAACCGTTCGACGCCGGCGGCGAAACCGACGCCCGGCACCGGACGCTTTTCGCCGGGGAGGTAAAGTTCGTACCTGCCGCCGCCCGAGATCGCCGTCTGCGCGCCGAGCGCGGGATGCGTCACTTCAAAAACGGTGTGGACGTAATAATCAAGACCGCGCACCAGATTGCGGTTGACCTGATAAGGCACTTTCAGACGGTCGAGCGCGCGGCGCACTTCATCGAAGTAAAGCCGTGAGGCTTCGCCGAAACTTGCGAGATAATCGGGCGCGTCGGCGACGATGGCGCGGCATTTTTCCTGCTTGCAGTCCAAAATGCGCCAGACGTTGCGTTCCAGACGGGCGCGGCAGTCGTCGCACATATCGTTGATGTGCGACGCAAAGTAATCGCGGAGTTTTTCCACGGCGGGCGCGCGGTCGGCGATCGCGCCGCGGGTGTTGACGTCGATGGTGAAACCGTCCAGTCCCACGCCGCGCAGGAAATTTGCGAGCATCGCGATACACTCCGCATCCAAGAGCGGCGCACAGCGGCCGACGTTTTCCACGCCGATCTGGTGGAACTGGCGGCGGCGGCCGGCGGCGGGGCGTTCCCCGCGGAACATCGGCCCGAGATAAAACACTCTCTGCTCGACGCCATTCATCACGTCGGTGTTGGACAAGGCGCGCATCACACCGGCAGTCCCCTCCGGGCGGAGCGTCAGACTGCGTCCGCCGCGGTCGGTAAAGGTGTACATTTCCTTTTGCACGACCTCGGTTTCGTCGCCGAGCCCCTTTTGAAAGACCTCGGTGTACTCAAAAACGGGGGTGCGCAATTCCCCGTATCCGTAACGGGTAAACGTTTCGCGGGCGACCGACTCCAAAAAGCGCCAATCGCGCGCTTCCTCTTCAAAAATGTCAGCGGTTCCCGGCGGCGGAGCAAAGGTTGCCATCGTATCGTCCTATCTTAAATAAGCAAGCACGCCCGATGGGAAGCTCGGCTTCGTCAGGCGTGCGTATTTCATATTTTGAACTCCCGGGGAGCGATTTATTTGAAATCGGCGGGATTGAGTTTTTCGACGGCGTCTTTCAGTTCTTTGCCGGCGCGGAATTTGACCACGGCGCGTTCGGGGATGACCACCTCGTTCTGGGGGGCATTGGGGTTGCGCCCTTTGCGGCTCTTGCGGATCTTGATCTCAAAAATACCGAAATTGCGCAATTCGATGCTCTTGCCCGCCATCAACTCCGCCGCCAGAGCGTCCAGCGTGTGCTGCACGACTTCCGCCACGTCGTTTTGAATGATGCCCGTTTCGTTGGCGATGCGAACTACCAGATCCCGTTTCGTCATAGCAAACCTCTCTCTTTTTTCGTTTATGATAATGCTTTATTTCTGCTTGTCGCAAAAGGTGTTACATAATATGCCACAAAAAACTGATTTCGTCAATAGCAAAATTGGAGAAATATAAAGTTTTAAGCGGAAAAAGACAAAAAAAAACGGCGGCAGGCGATGAAACGCATACCGCCGGACGAAGCGTTATTTCCAGGTCAATTCCAGTTTGCCCGCTTTGGGAACCTCGAATTTCACCAGATAATTGTCGCCGTTGTCGCGGCAACTTGATTTGACTTTTTCCCCGTCGATGCGGACTTCGGCGACGCGGGAGGATGTGACCAATTCCGCCTTGCCGGCGTAGTCGAAAGCAAGTTCTTTGCCGTTGACCACGATGCGCATATTGGCGTCGAGGATCTCTTTGTCGCCCGCGAGCGACACGGCAAAAAGACGGCTGCCGTGCGGGAGCAATTCGATCGACGACTTGCCCTGCCAGAAAAAGCTTTTGCCGCTCCAAACGTCGGTGATCTGATAGAGTTTCCGGTTGGAAAGCCCGAAATCCGTCGGCGCGAAATCGACGGTGACCTTTTCGTCCTCGGTATTGAAAAAGCCGATCGTGCGCAAAGGCAGCTGCGCGGCGTTTTCCGCCGTCGAAAAGTGCGGCGTCTTGAAGTAGAGGATATGCGGGATCTGATGATGATGATCGCGGTAATCGTAATTCGCGAGATAGACGTCCTGACCGTTGTTGGGATTGCAGACCGCCTTGGCGAGCATCTTGAAACGCTTGTGTTTGGTGTTTTTGCTCAAAAGCCCGGCGATCTCGACCATCGAGTGAGTGACGAGGCAGTAGTTGACGCAGAATTGCGCGTCGACGTCGTTCAGCCCCGGAAAAAGCCCGATCGAGTCGCTGTTGGGGACAAAAAGATCGCCGGTATGGGTGGCAAAACAGGCGATGCCCCAGAGGAAATTGATCTTGACATTGGTCCAGTTGCCGCCGCCGATGTCGATACCGTAGCGGTAATTGGAAAACTTCGTGCCGAGGAAAACGTTGCCCATGCAGATGTCGCATCCGGTCTGAAAATAACCGTCCGGCGCGAGGCGTTTGCGAAATTCGGTCGTCCACCATTCACGCCACTCGTAACCGGTTTTTTCGCGGTTTTTGAGCAACGGATTGCTGTCCTCGTAGGCGTAACTCCAAAAATCGTGCTTGACGGCGTCGAAACCGCCCTTGGTGACCATTTCATCGAGGGCGCGCGTCGCGTAGTCGCGCACTTCGGCCTGGCTGATGTCGAGCGGCTCCATCTGCGTCACGCGGTAGCTGTAATCGATGAACCAATCGGGATGATCCTTGAAAAGTTTGCAGTCGGTCGGCACGAAACCGCCGATCCAGAGCGCGGGGCGCAAGCCCGTTTCGCGGATCTTGTCGGTGAGACCGCGGAAACCTCCGGGGAATTTCTTGTAGTCAAAGCCTTTTTCCCCTTCGTAGGGCATCCCGAGACCGTGGGCGGATTCCGTGTAGACGGCATAGCCGTCGTCGAGCTGGATCCAACGGCAGGTCGGGAAATTGGCGGCGAGATACTTCGCCTCGTCGACGATCATCTTTTCCGAAACGTCGCGGAAAATTCCGTCGTTCCAGGTGCCCCAGACGACGTTGTCGCGGTTGATCGCCGTCGCGCCGTACATTGGGGGAAGTTCCTTGCGAAGACAAGCCGTATAGTTGTCAAAAAGATGATCGAAATCCGCCGCATCGTCCGTTGCACCGAAATACCACGCGTCGGTCAGCGTTTCGCCGGGGGAAACGATACGCGCCGAGATCGCCTTGCAACCGGAAAAGATCTCCCAGACGATCTTGCCCGCCTTGTCGTGGCGGAGCAGATAGTTGTGGTAAAAGATTTTCTGCGAAAGCGTACCGTGGACGATGCCGCGTTCCGATTTCATATTGCTGACGAGGATCGCCGGGAAAGGCTGATAGGGACTGCGGCCGATGCGTTCGTGGACGACGCCGGGATCCGCCCAGCGGTTGCCCGCCTGAAAATCGAAACCGGTGTCGCGCAGAGAACCCGCATTTTTGACGCGGTCGTAGTCGATCGGCATCGCGAGGACTTCGTAGACGCGCGGATTTTCGACGTGATAAAAGTAATCGTCCTTTTGAACGCCCTTGAAATCAATGCCCGTGACGGCGACTTTGAGTTCGGAAACTTCGACTTTTTTCGCGCCGTTGATGAAACTGCGGCGGCAGAGGAAGCCCTCGTCGCCCGACCGCTCGAAAAAGAGCACTTCCCGAACGCCCGAAGCGTATTCGAGATCAAGTTTCAGACCGTCGGCGAGCGCGGTCGCCTTGCTTTTTTGCGGCAGGACGAGTTTGCCCTTGGCGTCGCAGTAGCCGAATTCAAACTGCAACTTGCCGAAGCCCCAATCTTTCGTAAAATCCGCGACTTTCATAAAAAAACCTTTCAGGTATGAGTTTGATCCGGAATGCGACGACTTATTTTTTGGCTTTCACCGATTTGAAAGCACCGTCGTAGAAATTGTTGAGCCCCAGAGTTCCCAAGCCGTTTTTCTCCTGCAAATCGGCGTGACCGTCGGCGTAACTGACGGGCACTTTGTCCTGGTGAATCAGAGAAATGACGCCGTTGGAACCGTTGGAACCTTTTTCGTCGAATTTCCAGGTCGCCTTGCTGAGCGGATTGACTCTGGAACTTCCGCCGGTCTTTTCAAACGCGTCGGTAAAAAGCGGCAACGTGGAAGTCGAGCGCATTTGCCGCACGGCGTAAACCACGGCTTCGACGTTTTGCGAACCGCTTTTGATCTTTTTTTCAATGCGGAAGTCGCCGTAACGCTCCTTGCCTTTTTTGCCGTTGATGTCGCTGTCCAGCCACCCTTCGACATCAAACATCGCGGAAACCTGCTGCTCGGGATCCTCCTCCTTGCCTTTGGTACCGCGGATCTTGGCAAGCGGACAGCGCATCGTCGGGAAACTCATATAGACCCGCCCCGTCGGGAGGACGTCAAGATCGTAAGCCGAGAGCGTGTAACCGCGGAAAAGCAGCGAATACGGCTGATCGTTGGCAAAGGAGAAAATGACCTCGCGGTTGTGATCCGTGGCATAGACATTGGTGATTTGCGCGAGATTGCGTTTGTTGTTGAGACAGGTCGTCGTCTGACTGGTGGCGCGCGCTCCGTTGAGCGCGGGGAAGATCAATCCGGCGAGAATGCCGATGATCGCGATGACGACGAGGATTTCGACCAGAGTGAACGAGTGAATACGGCGCATAATGAATTTCTCCATAGTTTGAGGTAGATTCTTCTTTAATTTATGCCATTGTTTTTGTTTTTCAAGCGCAAGACCCCTGAAATGCAAAAAAAATTGAATTTTTTTACAATTCGGGATTGAAAAATCGAAAAAATCTAATATAGTACCATCTAAATAAAACGGAGATAGTAGATCCGGAAAAAAACCAACGGGAGAAATACGGATTATGGCGACAGTGAATTGTCCTTATTGCAACATCGAAGTCAGTGAGAGTGCAGTCGAAGCCGAAGACGGGTGCTGTCCGGAGTGCGGCGCCGTGATCGGCGCGCCGAGTTCCTTGATGGACGAGGAGGATTTCGACGATTTTGACGATCAGGAAAAGGATATTTTCAGCGAATTCGACGACGAGGACGACGAGTACGAAGACGATGAATTCGAGGGAGAATTCGACGACGACGAGTTCGCGCTCGGCGAAGACTTCGATGAAAACGAATTCAGCGACGAAGAATTTGCCGAAGAAGAAGAGGACTTCGACGCGGAGCCCGAGTTGGACGAAGAATTCGATGAGGATTTCGACGACGAGCCCGAGCCGGAACCCGCTCCGGTGAAAAAATCCGCCTCAAAATCCAAAAAGAAAAAAGCGTAAACGCTTTTTCTTTAGTTTTAAGTTATAAGTTATAAGTTTTTAGTGCTTGGTCGGGGGCGCTGCCCCCGTACCCCTGAATGCGCCGACGCATCGCATCGGCTTACAGGGCGATACAAAACGGCAGTACGCGATTTGTTCGGTCAATGCGTACTGCCGATTGCTTTTTAAGCAAACGCGACTTGTCCCGCCGTAGCCTTGGCGAAGGGGGATGCGTTTGCGCTGTCGGAGGGTCAGGGAGCCGAAAAGCTCCCTGCATAGTACTTAAAACTTAAAACTTATAACTTAAAACTAAAAAGCATTCGCTTTTTTTCTCCTTCCATGCTATGTTAAAACAGTATCCTTGAATTTTTCTAATAAGGTCAGATAAAAATGATGCCTTTTTTCTGGTTTCTGGCGGCCGCGTTTTTTTGCGGTGCTTTCAGCGTCTGGTACGCGACTTCGTCGGAGGATAAACTTGCCGGACGGGAAAAAATCGCCCGCATCCGCTGGGTCGGGATCGTTTTCGGGATCCCCGCGCTCATCTGGTGCATCCCTCACGCAGGGGCGGTCGCACCGGATTTCCTCATTCCCCTTTTCTGGCCGCTTGCCATCGCAGTGCCGGTCGCGGGATATTTCGTGCTGGATTTTATTTTCAGTCGCGTCGCGGCGGGCTGGGCGATCATTTTAGGGTATCAACTGGTGCACCTTTCTTTTGAGGGAATGATCCCGGGGCACACCGTTTTCGCGATCGTCGGATGGCTGCTCGGCATCGGCGGCATCTGGGTGTCGGGGATTCCGCGTCACTTCCGCGACGCCGCGCGGCTCGCCGCGCGCAACGCGTCTTTCCGCATCGCGATGACGATTTGTTTCGCCGCCGCCGCCGTCATTGCACTCTACGGAGCTGTTTGGAGTTGCCTTTATGCCTGATTGGAGCGCATTTCATCTCGCGGACGCCGAAACATTTGCCGGACGTTGCGAGACATTGCGCGCGTTGCTGATCGAGGGCAATACGCGCTGTAATTTGACGCGCATCACGGAAAAAGAAGAATTTTTCCAAAAACACATTCACGATTCATTGCTGATCGCGCTGGAATTTCCGGAAATCGCGGAAAAACCTCTTTTCGTCGCCGACGTTGGATGCGGCGCCGGATTTCCCTCGCTCGTCCTCGCGCTCGCGTATCCGCGTTTGCATATCACTTCCATTGATTCGACGGGGAAAAAGATCGATTTCGTCAAAAGCGCGGCGGCGGCTCTGAAATTGACCAATCTCACCGCGATTCAGGGGCGTGCCGTGGAACTCAACCGCAAAGAGGAGTTCCGCCACAAATTCGATCTCGTGACGGCGCGCGCCGTCGCACCCTCGCCGAAAATCGCCGCGGAAACGACAAATTTCCTCAACCGCACCGGATTTTACGCTTTCTACAAAACCCCCAATCAGGCGGCGGAAGAATTGCCGCAACTCGCCAAAGACGCCCGCTACACGTGGCGCGTCAGCGTTACGCGTACACTGGATTACGGCGAAAGATGTTTTGTGGTGGGGGAGAAAAAAGCGTAAAGCGCTTTTTTAAGTTTTTAGTTTTAAGTGTTTGGTCGGGGGCTAATTGCCCCCGCGCCCCGGAATGCGCCGATGTATCCCCCTTCGCCAAGGCTACGGCGGGACAAAAAAATCCCCGGTATTTCCGGGGATTTTACATCACGCTCAAAGAGTGTCGGCGGGGGTAGCGCAAATGTTATCTGTGGTGCAATCGACAAAGCAACTATCACCCTTGGCGCAATCCGAATTGAAATCGAGCAATTCCGGCTTCTCGTAATCGAATAGAGCAGTCATCATTTCCTCCTGTTATTTGCTATGATATATCACTTCTTTCGCATTATGCAAATCTGATTTATGCCGATTTCGCCACTTCAAGAGTTTTAGAGTGATGCGATTTTTTCAAGGTACAACACCCCTGATTCTCCTTTACTATATCGCTCTAAAAACATTTTTTCAAGTTTTTACAAAAATTTTTTTCAATTATCTGAAAAGGATGCGATTCAATGAAGCGATTCTTGACAAAATCCTTTTACACTATATATTATAGGTAAAATAACAGAAAGGAAATCCGACCGATGCGCACTCTTTTTGCTTTTTTCGTCTGCTTCGTTTTCGCCACTACTCTTTCCGCCCTCGATCTCGCGGAAAAAATGACGGAGGAATTTTTCAAGACTTCCAGCGACCAGATCGAAAGTGCCTATCCGGGATGGGTGCCGGGCAATGAGGAAAAAACCATCTGGTGCGCCGGAGGCGAGGACAAACCGACGCTCGGAAGTCTGCCACTTGCCGAAGCCCGGCTTTTTGTCGGCAAGGCGGTTCCGGAAAAACTCATTCTCGTCGCCTACCGTTACGCTTCGGCGGAAAAGAAACTCAATTCCGCCGACGGAGCGGAACTGATGAAAAAATTCACTGCTGAACTCGCCAAGACATTTCCCGATGAAGCCGGACGATTTTCCGACCGATTTGAACAAATTCAGCTTTCCGGCTCGTTGCGGCGCGGCGCGTGGGGGGAAGTTCTCATCTGCCACGCCGCGCTGAAACGCGGCCCCGTCATTCTGCTCGCCGGAATTTATCCCGTCGGCGGCGCGCCCAAAAGGCTGATCGAATTTTTCACCGATGCGGCGTCTTTCCGCCACCGCGCCTATTTCGACGCCGATAAAAACGCGTTGCTCTACCCCGTCCCCGCCGGAACCGGACTCCAAGGCTATGATTTTGCGTCGACGACGGCGCGCCTCGCCGCTTACTACGGCGTCAGCGTGACGCCGCAGCAGGTCCAGGAAGCCGTCGGCGGCAAGGAAAAACCGCAGAAAGAAAAGCCGCCGCAAAAGCCCGCTCCTGCCCCCGCTCCCGACGGCAAAAAGAAAAAGAAGAAAAAGTCCTCCTCCTCGTCCAAAAAAGTCAAAGTCAACCCCGGCAAGGACGCCGCCGATCTCGCCGACACCTGGCGCGCCATCCGCAAAATGGAGGGCAAAACGGGGATATCCTGCCGCGAGATCCTCGACGGCGACAGTTTCCTCACCCGCAACCAGTGCAACAAGTTGAAAACCGTTTACAACCGTTTCGCAACGGAAGCCAATCACAAGGCGCACAAGGAGGTCGTCAAAACGCTCGATTTCGACGACAATCCGCCGGACAAAGTCCCCGGACTTTCGCCGGAAATCCTCACCAAGGCGCGCGCCGCCAACAAGATCGGGCTCAACCACTTTTGCGCCGAAGTCGAAAGGATGCTTTTCCGCGGCGACCTGCCGCTCTGGTGCGCGATGGGCTTCAAGACCGACAAGACCGGGAAACCCGCCGTCGGCGCGCCCGCTCCGTCGTGGCGCATCATCTGCGGCATCAACGCCAAAGAGGGCAAAATCTATTTCGTCGATTGCTTCACCAACTCCGAACCCGCCGAAATATCCATCGAAGAGGCTTGGGCGATCACGCTGAAAGTCTACCAGCTCGGCGAGAGAAGATAAAAAAGCGTGGAGCACTTTTTTAGTTTTAAGTTATAAGTTTTTAGTTTTAAGTGCTTGGTCGGGGGCTCTGCCCCCG
>JAEDIJ010000052.1 GCA_016292515.1 Victivallaceae bacterium | reverse complement strand
AACCGGCGACAATCACGTTGGCAACGTGATGCTCTACCAACTGAGCTACACTCGCTTGTTGTGTTTTATAATATAGAGCCGTTTTACCGACTTGTCAAATCATTTTTGCAAAAAATCCCGGTTCCGGCGCTGTACAGACGATTTTTTCACCGTTTACCGGATGACGGAAAGCAAGTTTCCACGCGTGAAGTGCCTGCCGCGGCAGGATCAACGCCGCGCGATCCGCTTCGGTCAGCGCATCGTGTTTCTGACGCAAATAGAAATTTTCATCCAAGCCGTAGAGTTTATCGCCGACGACGGGATATCCCAGCGAAGAAAGCGTCGCGCGGATCTGGTGCATCCGCCCCGTACCGAGCGTCGCTTCCAGAAGCGAAAATTTGCCGTCGCCGGAAATTTTGCGGAAAACGGTAAGGCAACGCTCGCTTTTGACATTTTCCGGCGCGGTTGCCGCATAACGCCGTTTTTTACGGATGACGGAAACGGGATCGTGAAAGAGAAATCCCTCCGCCGTCAGCGTTTCGGGGAAATCGCCGTGGACGAGGACAAGGTAACTTTTTTCCATTTCGGCGCGTTCCAGTTTCGCCGCGATCTCCGGCCGGAGCGCGACGATCATCGCACCGCTCGTTTCCCGGTCGAGCCGGGTGACGAAGTGGAGCGATTCCCCGTATTTTTCGCGGAGCAGATACCAGAGGGTGTGTTTGAAAAAAGGTCCCGCCGGATGGACGCAGAGATTTCCCGGCTTGTCGATGACGACAAGGTCGCGGTCTTCGTATAAAATTTGATAGGAAAGTTCCGCCGGAGGTTCGACGAGTTCGCCGGGGCGGTATTCGACGACGTCGCCGACGGCAAGGAGTTTATCGGGAGAAACTTTTTGATCATTGCACGTCACCGTGCCGTCGAGGATGAGTTTTTTCCAATCCTCCGCGCCCCGGTAGGTGAAGCGTCCGGCGAGGAAGTTGAGCAAGGTCGTCCCCGCCGCATCCCAGTTGATGCTGCTTTTGACGATGCGTTCCGCGCCGTTTCGGGAATTGACTTTCACGGCTCCACCAAAACGACGACGATGCCCTGTTTGCGGAATTCCGGAGCAAGATCGGGGCGCAGATAACAGGTCGTCGACATCCAGTCCGCCGTCACGGCGTCGGGAGCGACCACCGTCGCGGAGTAGCGGTATTCCGCCGGAGATCCAGTTTGGGCGTCGAGGATATGACCGTAGCGTTTGCCCTGATAAACGACAAAGCGTTCGTAGTTGCCGGAAGTCGAAATGCCGACGTTTCCGGCAAGATTTGCCAATTCCTCGCACGGTTTCGTCCGACGGCTCCCGTCCGGAGCCTTGATGCCGACGGAAAAACTTTTTTTGTCGGGAAACGGTTCCAAAAGCCGCAGATTGCCGCCGAGGTCGAGCGCGCCCTGCGTGACGCCGCACCGCATCGCCGCTTCCGCCGCGCGGTCGAGCGCATAGCCTTTGGCGATCCCGTCGAGATCCAACGCCATTCCCCTGACGGGAAAAAAAACGCTGTGTTTCGCGTCATTCCAAATCACGCGCTCCAAGCCGACCGATCGGCGCGCCGCCGCGATCTCATCGGGGGGCGGCAACGTTTCCCGTTTGCGGTAAAAGCCCCACAGATCCATCAACGGCTTGATCGTGACGTCAAAGGCGCCGCCGCTCATCTGATAGGCGCGGCGCGCTTCCGTCAAAATTTCCCAGAGGGTATCCGAGCAGACAAAAGGCTCCTTGTCCGCCGTGGCGTTGAGGCGCGACAACTCGCTTGTTTTGTCGCGCAGATTGCACGCCGAAACGACTTGCTGAAACGCCGCATTGGCGGCGAGCGTCGCTTCGCCGGAAACTTTTTCCGTCGCGTACCATTCAAAGCGGGCGACGGTGCCCATCGTCGTAAAAGCGACACTCCGCCTTTCGGGCGTTTCCTCCGGCATAAGGAAGAAAAACGCCATCGCCGCCAATACGAGCACGGCGAAAATCACACCCGATGCGGTACGACGGGGCATTTTTTATTTCTCACAGCGCACGGTGACTTTGACGTCGACGCCGTTGAGTTCCAGCGCCGTGTCGCCGCTACCTGCTTCCAGTTTCGTCGCCAGAATTTCGCCCGCGATATAATCGTGGAACTCCGTCATCGCGGCGAGAACTTTTTCCGGCATCTCGTAGGTGACCTGGATTCGGTCGGCGACGTCGAAGCCCGCTTCCTTGCGGAGATTCTGGATCTTGCTGACGAATTCGCGCGCAAATCCTTCGCGCTCCAATTCGGGCGTGATCTCCGTCGAAAGCGCGATGGTGACGCCGTCGCTGCTCGCGGCGACGAGACCTGCTTTTTCCTCGCGGTGGATGACGAGATCTTCCGGAGTCAGGGCGATCGCCGTACCGCTTTCGAGCGTCAGCACGACCTCTTTGCCGGCGAGGATATCGCCGATCTCGCGGCTGGTCAACTGCTCGATCTTGGCGGCGGCGGTTTTCATTTCCTTGCCGAGTTTCTTGCCGAGCACCTTGAAGTTCGCCTTGCAACTGCGTTTCACCAAATCCTCCTCGTCGGCGCAGAAATCGACGCTCTTGACGTTGAGTTCCTCGGCGATGATGGAGGCGGCTTCGCGGAGCATCGCTTCGACTTCCGCATCGGGCGCGGCGAGGATCGCCTTGGCGAGCGGCTGACGCACTTTGAGATTGTTGGCGGTGCGGAGGAAACGGCCCTGCGTCACGGCGAGCATCGTGTAGCGCATCTGCGCTTCGAGACGCTCGTCGCGGCAGTCGTCGGGAGTCGGATATTCGCAAAGATGCACCGATTCCGGCATCGACGCCGTGCGGAGCGTGCGGTAGATCGCCTCGGTCGTAAAGGGAATGAAAGGCGCCGCGCTTTTGGCGAAAACCAGCAACACATAGTGCAGCGTCTCATAGGCTTCGCGCTTGTCGGAATCGCTCGCGCTTTTCCAGAAGCGGCGGCGGCTCCGGCGGATGTACCAGTTGGTCAGATCGTCGATGAAACGGCTGAAACGGTTCGCCGCTTTCTGCAAGTTGTAGTTGTCCAACTCCTCGCGCAACTCCTGAACCATCTGACTCGCGCTGGAAAGGATCCAGCGGTCGAGCACGTTCGCGGGATGCGCGGGGGGCACGACGACGTCCTTGGGTTCGTAATGATCGACATTGGCGTAGGTGACGAAAAAGCTCAGCGCATTCCACATCGGGATCATCACACTGCGCAGAATTTCGCGCACGCCGGCTTCCGAAAATTTGAGGTCTTCGGCGCGGACGACCTGACTGCCAAGCATAAAGAGCCGCAACGCGTCGGCGCCGCAACGGTTGATGACTTCCATCGGGTCGGGATAATTTTTGAGCCGCTTGGACATCTTGCGGCCGTCCTCGGCGAGGACAAGTCCGTTGACGACGACGTTGCGGTAAGGCGCCTGATCGAAAAGGCAAGTGCCGAGCACCATCAGCGTGTAGAACCAGCCGCGCGTCTGATCGAGCCCCTCCGCGATGAAGTCCGCCGGGAAGTTCGCTTCAAAATGTTCCTTGTTTTCAAAGGGATAGTGCTGTTGCGCGTAGGGCATCGAACCGGATTCAAACCAGCAGTCGAGCACTTCCGGCGTGCGGTGATAGGTCTTGCCGTCGCGGCGGATGACGATCTTGTCGATGTAGTGCTTGTGCAAATCGACCACCTTTTCGCCGGAAAGTTCCTCCAACTCGGCGGCACTGCCGACGCAGATGCGGTCTTCGGGATCGTCGTCGTTGATCCAGATCGGAATGCACGATCCCCAGAAGCGGTTGCGGCTGATATTCCAGTCGCGCGCATTTTCCAGCCAGTTGCCGAAGCGTTTGCCGCCGACGTAATCGGGCGTCCAGTGGACTCCGGAATTGTTGGCGGCGAGTTTTTCGTGAAGATCCTCGACTTTGACGTACCACGCTTCGATCGCGCGGTAGATGAGCGGCGTGTCGGTACGGTCGCAAAAGGGATAACTGTGGGTGATCGTCGCCTGGTGGACAAGTTTTCCCTCGCTTTTGAGCCGGGAAATGATATCCTTGTCGCAATCCTTGCAGAAACGCCCCTCGTATTCGGGGAGTTTTCCGGTGAAGTTGCACGACGTATCCAGCGGATCGGCGATCGCGGTGATCCCCGCTTCGCGGCAGACGCGGAAGTCGTCTTCACCGTAGGCGGGCGCGATATGGACGAGACCGACGCCGTCGTCGGTGCTGACGTAATTGTCGTTGAGAACGACGAAGCATCCCTCCTGCGCCAATTCGGCGAAATAGGGGAAAATCGGCTGATAACGCCACCCTTTGAGCGCGGAACCTTTCATCGCGGCGACGATCTCGAACGTGCCCTCCTTTTTGAAGATCGAAGCGCGGCGCGCTTCCGCCATCACGTAGCAGGGCTTTTCGGGATCGGTGAGATCGCGGACGACGACGTAGTCGATATCGGCTCCGGCGCAGATCGCGAGGTTTTCGGGCAGCGTCCACGGCGTCGTCGTCCACACGAGGAGATAGGTTTTTCCCCACGCGGGATCGCTCCCCGAAAGCACGGGAGTGCGGACGGTGACGGCGGGATCCTGAACTTCCTTGTAGTTACTGCCTGCTTCAAAGTTGGAAAGCGGCGTCGAGAGTTTCCACGAGTACGGCATGATCCGGTAAGATTTGTAGACGCGGCCCTGATCCCAGAGCTGTTTGAAAACCCACCAAATCGTTTCCATAAAGGAGCGATCCATCGTCTTGTAGTCGTGATCGAAATCGACCCAGCGTCCCATCCGGGTCACGGTGTTGCGCCATTCGGAAACGTAACGCTGCACCATCGAGCGGCACTGCTCATTGAACTTGTCGACGCCGAACGCCTTGATCTCGTGAGCGCCGGAAATACCGAGCGCGTCCTGCGCGAGTGCTTCGATCGGCAAGCCGTGGCAGTCCCAGCCGAAACGGCGTTCGACATATTTGCCGCGCATCGTCTGATAGCGGGGCACGACGTCCTTGATCGTGCCGGCGAGCAAGTGGCCGTAATGAGGCAATCCGGTCGCGAACGGAGGGCCGTCGTAAAAGACAAATTCATCTTTGCCGCGATTCTGGTCGAGCGACTTGGCAAAGATCTGCTGCTCCTGCCAGAATTTCAGGATCTCCTGCTCCAACTGGGGGAAATCCACCTGTCCGGAAATCGGAGGAAACGCCATAATTCAAAACTCCTTCGTAAATTCCCCGCTCGCGCGGGCGCGTGTAAAAAAAAACGACAAAAAAAGAAACGGCGGACGAAGTTGAAGCCAACTCGTCCGCCAAAATTTCCTGACCGGTCATACCGGTTACCGCGACGCTTAGGCCTTCTGGTAATTTCCGGTACGGATGCAGGCGGCGCACATTTTCACGGTCTTGACCGTGCCGCCATCATTGATTTTCACGCTCTGGAGGTTGACCTCGAACGTGCGTTTGACATTTTTCACGACGTGCATACCGATACCGCCGGCTTTTTTCGCCAACCCCTTACGGGTGATGCAACCGCCGTTGGCTTTCGATTTGCCGCAAAGCGCGCAAACTCTGCTCATTTTGTTGCCTCTTTTTCTAAAAGTTGTTAAAAACTCTTGTCACCAGAAAAAACTGGTGGGTTGACCGGGACTCGAACCCGGGACCACCGCCTTAAAAGGGCGATGCTCTACCGACTGAGCTATCAACCCGCC
>JAEDIJ010000051.1 GCA_016292515.1 Victivallaceae bacterium | reverse complement strand
GTGCTTTTGTTTGAGTTCACCGCTGATCGCGCCGACGGGGCAGTTGCGTTTGCACTTGGTGCAACCGATGCAGTCGTCGGTGATCGTCAGTTTGAAAAGTTTGCGGCAGGTGCCGGCGGGGCACTTCTTGTCGCGGACGTGGGCGATGTACTCATCCTTGAAGTAACGCAAGGTGCTGAGGATCGGGTTCGGCGCGGTCTGGCCGAGACCGCAGAGCGCGGTGTCGGCGATCGTTTTGGCGAGCCGCTCCAAATCGTCGAGCATCTTTTCGTCGCCGTTGCCGTCGCAGATCTTTTCGAGCATTTCGAGCATCCGGCGCGTGCCGATACGGCAGGGGGTGCATTTGCCGCAGGATTCATCCTTGGTGAAACCGAGGTAGAATTTCGCCATCGCGGGCATGCAGTCCTTGTCGGAAAGCACGATCATACCGCCGGATCCCATCATCGAACCGATCTTGCCCAGATTGCCGTAGTCGATCGGGGTATCGAGGTTTTCCTTGGTGATACAGCCGCCGGAGGGACCGCCGGTCTGAACCGCCTTGAACTCGTGACCGCCGGAAATGCCGCCGCCGATCTCGTAGATGATCTCGCGGAGCGTCGTCCCCATCGGAACTTCGACGAGTCCGACGTTGTTGATCTGACCGGCGAGCGCGAAAACCTTGGTACCGGCGTTGCCGGAAATGGTGCGCTTGAAGTTGCCGTTTTCGTCAAGTTCGGGCTTCCAGTTGCCGATCTTGCTGTACCACGCCGCGCCCTTGCGGATGATGACGGGGATCGAAGCGTAGGTCTCGACGTTGTTGACGTTGGTCGAGCACCCCCAGTAACCGCCGCCGATATTCGCCGGGAAAGGCGGTTTGGTGGTGGGTTCGCCGCGGAGTCCTTCCATCGAGTGGATCAGCGCGGTCTCCTCGCCGCAGACGAATGCGCCCGCGCCGAGTTTGATGGTGATGTCAAAGGAGAAATCCGTCCCCATGATGTGATCGCCGAGCAGACCGCACTTGCGGGCTTCGTCGATCGCGATCTGCAAGCGGGAAACGGCGAGCGGATACTCCGCGCGGATGTAGACCAGTCCGTGCTGGGCGCCGATCGCGTAGGCGCCGATCGCCATCGCTTCGATGATGCTGTTGGGGTCGCCCTCCATAATGGAGCGGTCCATAAAGGCGCCGGGGTCGCCCTCGTCGGCGTTGCAGACGATGTATTTCTCGTCCGCCTGGACTCCGGCGGCGATCTTCCACTTCATACCGGTCGGGAAACCCGCGCCGCCGCGGCCGCAGAGGCCGGAATTGAGCACTTCCTGCACGACGTCGGCGGGTTTCATCTGAAAGAGGCACTTGGCGAGCGCCTGATAGCCCTCGTTGGCGATGTATTCACTGATGTTTTCGGGGTCGAGCAGACCGCAGTTGCGCAACGCGATGCGCTCCTGCTTGGCGTAGAAACTCATCTTGGCGTAGTCGTGGATGCGCTCTTTGAGCATCGGTTCGACGAAAAGGAGACGCTCGACGAGCTGTTTGCCCACGATGTGTTTCTCGACGATCTCGGCGGCGTCCTCCGGCGTCACCTGGACGTAAAAAACGTTGTCGGGCATCACTTTGACGATCGGGCCCTGCGCGCAGAAACCGAAACAGCCGGTCTGAACGACTTTGACGTCGTTTTCCAGACCGTGTTCTTTGATCGCCTTGCGGAGATTATCCATCAGCTCCTGGGAGTTGGAGGCGTGGCAACCGGTACCGCCGCAGCAGAGGATCTCCTTTTTGGGGGAGTTGATGTCGTGCTTGTCGATGCAGCGGAGCGCCAGACTGCCTTTGCACGCCTCGTAGGCGGCAAGCAACGCTTCCTGCGAATTGATCTTGTCCATAATTTAGCCCAGCTTTTTATATTCGTTGACGATTTCGACCGCTTTCGCGGGGGTGACTTTGCCGTAGACCTTGCCGTTGACGATCATCACCGGAGCGAGACCGCAGGCGCCGACGCAACGCAGCGCGTTGATCGAAAAAAGCCCGTCGTCGGTCGGCTTGGTGTCCGCCTTGACGCCGAGGACGCGCTCGATCTCGGACAAGACCTTTTCCGCCCCCTTGACGTAGCAGGCGGTACCGAGGCAGACGTCGATGCAGTATTTGCCTTTGGGTTCGGTGGTGAAGTAGTTATAGAAACTCACGACGCCCGAAACCGCGGCTTCGGGCAGAAAGAGTTTCTCGGCGACGTGGAGCTGGACTTCGCGCGGCAGGTATCCGAAGATCGCCTGCGCCCGATGCAGCACCTGGATCAGACGACCGCGCCGACGCGGATCATCGCGGTCAATCCCGAGACCGGCGATGAAACCGTCGAGTTCGGCGAATTTGGCCGCCGCTGCTTCCGACAATTTTTTGCAACACATACTTTTTTTACCTTATATAAAAAGGGTTAATGGGAAAATCTATTTTTTCAGCTTCCGGAAAAATTTGCTCAATCCGGACGCTTTTGCATCCATCCGCTCGTTTTTGATGCGTACCGTCAGCATCGCAAGCCCGCCCGCGATCACTTCGCGCTGGACGATCACATCGTCCGGCACCTGCAACGCGACGTTGGCGAAATTCCAGATGTAGCGCACGCCGAGTTTCACCAGACGGTCGGCGATCTGTTGCGCCGCCGGATTGGAAACGCAGAGGATCGCGATCTCGGGAAGATTGACCGCCAAACGTGTTTCAAGAGTCTCGATATCAAAGACTTCGCGGCCGCGGATCTCGTGTCCGATCTTCGCGGGATCGCGGTCAAAAACCGTATCGATCTCCAAACCGTAGTGGCGGAAATCATCATAACCCAAAAGCGCGCTGCCGAGACTGCCCGCCCCGATCAGCGTTGCCCGTATGATGTTTTCCCAGCCGAGATAGGCTTTGATGTAACGGATCAATTCGTCGATCTCGTAGCCGACGCGGCGTTGTCCGGAAATTCCGGTGAGCGCGATATCCTTGCGCACGACGATCAGCTCGATATTCATATACTCGGCAAGTTCGGTCGAGGAGACACGGGTCTTGCCCTCCAACTGCATCTTCAACAATTTGTGAAGATACGTCGGCATCCGGCGGATGGTCGGCGTGTTCAAAATTTTGTCCCGTTGCATAAAAACTCCCCTATCGATATTGCAGGTAACATAAAATACCACAAAAACGGCATTTTTTCAATGCCGAAATAATAAAAAAATATCTTTTTTGAGTTTCAAGAGCGACTGACTGAAAAAAGAGCGTCGAACCGCTCTTTATTGTGCTGTTTGAGCGAGCAACGCACGAAAGAATCCGATCGCGAGATCGCGGTCGATCACGGAAGTTCCGATCAGACGGACGCCGTCGCGCGTCATCGAATCGCTTACGGTAAGTTTCTGCAATTGCAAAGCCCGGCGGTCAACTTCTGCGGAGGGATCGGCAAGCGCGTTTTTGACCGCCGCGTTGAAATGATCGGCGACGGCTTTGGCGTCTGCCGCGCTTTTTTCATCGCGGTAAACGGCGACGGTGCGGAAAATCAGCGTATCGTCTTTTTCCGTAAAATGAAACGTCACTTTGACAAGGCCGCGGAGCATCGCCCGGAAATTTTCATCCTGCAACAAGTCGTCCGACAACGTGACTTTTTCCAAATCGACCGCAACGCCCAACAAGGCACAAGTGTCGATCTCTCCGGCGAGAGGAGAAACATTTTTGACCAGCGGCAACGGCACGAAGTGCGCGGAATCTTTGCCGAAAAGGGAAAAATGAAGCGTTGCGGAATCGGCTTGCAACAAAATCCATTTCTGACTGCGGGCAAACGGCATATCCCCCGTTTTTCCGACGGTAAAAGCCGGATCGTCCTCCCGGCGGCGGTCATCAGCGGCGACGTCGAAAATCTTTTTCGCGCATCCGGAATGGTTGACGAAAAGTATCTGCCAGGCGACATCCTTGCCGGAATCGATCACATCGATAAAAAAGCAGACCTCGGAATCGAACAACTCCTCCCGGCTCGCATTGAGATGCTTTCTGATTTCCTGATCGACTTCATCCCGGACTTCCTGCAATTCGGAATTTTCCGAAAAAATTTTCCGCACCAGACGGCTGTCGGAGATCCGCTTCATATCGGCGAAAATAATGATTCCGGTGTTTTTTGGAGCATAATGCGGCAACTCGGAAGCGGGGAGCGAAAAAGATATCAGTGCCGCCAGGGCGGCAAAAATAAAGTGAAAGCAGGATCTCATCATTTTTCCTCGTCAAATTCAATTTGCTACGACAGGAATATAACGCCGATTTCAGCCAATGCAAGAGCTTTTGCAAAAAAACGTTTGTATTTTTTTGCCCGCGGATTTATGTTAAGAAAACGAGATGATTTCTTTGAATTCGAGACCCCGAAGTATGGACAAAGATCTTTCCGACAGGACGCAAAAAATCTCCCGCCCGGGAAAACCGAAGCGAAAAAAGGCGAAACGCGCGGAAATTTTTTCTTTTTTCCGCCGCCGCGACGTCGGCAGCGAGATCCGGCGCGACTGGGCAAAACAAGAGCGCGCCGAAGCCATCCGCACGGACGCGGGAGAACTTTATCCGGCGTTGCCCGATGAGAAACTCCTCTATGAAAACGGCGCGATCATAAGCGAAGGCGGTCAAGGCATCGTCTTTCGAGCCAAAGACAAAACGTTTGAACGCGTCGTCGCCGTCAAATCGCTCCGTCCCGAATTGCTCGCCGACGAAAAAGCGCGCAAAAGTTTCCTTGCGGAAGCGAAAATCACCGCGCAACTGGAACATCCCTCGATCGTCCCGATCTATTCCCTCTCCGGCAACGCATGCGGCGGTCTTCACCTCTCGATGAAAAAACTCCGGGGAATGACGCTCGCCGCCTACCTCGACGAGACCTGCCGCCGTTACCGCGAAAACGGCATCGCGCGATACGATGAAAATCGGGCACTCCGCTACCGGCTCGAACTCTTTCTGCGCGTCTGCGACGCGTTGAGTTACGCCCACAGCCGAAATCTGATGCACCGCGACCTCAAACCCGGCAACATCATCATCGGAGAATACCGCGAAGTCTACCTGATCGACTGGGGAACCGCGACGCCGATACGGGAAAGCGATCCCGGTGCGGCGCGTCATACGCTGGGGACACCGCCTTTTATGGCGCCGGAAGTTTTAGCCGGAGAAGCGGGCGACCAGCGGGCGGATATTTTTGCCCTCGGCGTGATCCTTTTCGACATTGTTTTCCTCAAATCCGCATTTTCGGGAAACACGCCGGAGAAATTGATCTCGCAGGTCGCCAACGGGCAATGCAATTTTTTCCGCCACGCTTTCGGCGCCGGCGTCCCCCGCGAACTTACAGCGATCGTCCGAAAAGCGATGGCATTTTCCAAAACGGAACGTTATCAGACGGTCGAGGAATTGAGCGGCGATCTGCGCAATTTCCTCGCCGGGGAGGAAACCATTGCCCTGCCCGACCGCTTTTTCGGCAAGATCAGCCGGTCGATGATGAAGCACCGCAAAATCGTGGCGGCGGCGGTCGTTTTGCTCATTTTCGCACTTCTCGGCAATGCGGCGTGGAATTTCTACCGTCAGCGCAACGCCGAGATCGCCCGGCGCAAATACGAAAGCGTACGGACGCAACTTTCGGTAAAGACCGCGCGAACCGCCTATCAGATCGAGCAAAAATTCGGCAGTCTGGAATCTTTGATGCGGGAATTTGCCGCCGAAGCGGCGGCGAGAATGGAGTTTCCGCCCCCCGCCGACGCGCCGACGCTCGCCGAATTCATTTCAAAAGGAGCCACGCATCGCCATTCGGGCGAATTCTTTTCACCCTATTACGGGCATTG
>JAEDIJ010000029.1 GCA_016292515.1 Victivallaceae bacterium | reverse complement strand
GTAAAATCGCTCCCATCCGACTGCGCGCTCGTCGGCTACCGACTCGCATCCGACGGCAATCAAAGCGTATGTGGTATTTCTTCGCTTTCTTTCGCGGCGGCGTCCGCGAGACAAACATTTGCGTGGGGAGTGTCGCCCATAGGGTAGTCGGGCGGGCGGAGCATAAAGCGGAGCATTAGCCCGCGTGGGACGCAAGTCAATTTGCAGTAACAAAACAGACGAGCCCGCGGAGATTTGCGGGGAGTTGCAATCAGAACGCGGACAAAGCGTAAGTTCCGCAAATATCTGCGGCAGGTACAAAGTCCCGCCCTGGCGGGTTGAGGGGAGTTTCAGAGGGGGCGAAACCAGCCCCCCTCTGACTCCCATCACGCTTTATCGGGACTTTTTTTCCGTACCGCCCACAACGCCGCCAATAGAAAAAGTACGGGGAGCGCGGGGATCTGATAACGGGGGGCGACGATCGCGCCGGGGAGCCAGAGATAATAGAGCGCGAAGCCGATAAAAAGGAGTCCTTCGCGGCAGAATACCGCGAAATTCCGTATTGACGTGACGAGACGGCAGAGGGCGTAGACGAGGACGATCAGTGCGACCAGAAGAAATGGCGAAATGAGAAAGAGCGTCCAGAGTCTGCCGCCGAAATAGTGGCGGACGGCGGCGGCGACGCCTTCTTTGGCGAGGATGCCCATTGTGCCGCGGTTGGGGGTAAAGACGCCGAGATCCTCCAATGCCGTCGGCGCATCGGGCAGAAGCACGGGATAATTGCACAGCTGTTGTTTCAGGGCGATCGCAGGATAAGCGCAAAGCATTTTCCGGTATTCATTCAGCCGGAATTTTTCCCGTGAAGCGGCATCGGGGAAACGTTGGCGGTCGCGGAAGACGGCATTTTCCCATTGCAGGATACGGAATTTTTCCTGTTCAAACGAAGTATGGCGCACTTCGGCTTGAAGCATCGCGCCATTCTGGTGGAGCATCGCGCCGGTATTGGTGTCGATGGCGAATCCCGCGCCACGCGAGGCGTTGAAACTCATCCACGGCACGACGGCGAAACAAAATGCCGCGAGCGCGAGACCGGCGGCGGCAAAACGATCTTTCCACTTGATCTTTTCGGTAACAAGAAGTAAAACTGTCAGGGGCAGAATGTGCAACAGATTGATCGGGCGCACCAAGGTTCCGATGCCGGCGACAAGTCCCGCAAGCAATGCACACCAGAGCGTTTTGCGCTTCCAGAAACGCAAAAGGAAATAAAATTCGAGCGTCACCCAAAAGAAAAACAAGGTATCCGAAAGCAGAAGCGGCGCATTGGCGATCAAAGTGAGATGAAACGCGCCGAACCCCGTCGCGATAAGAGCGGTGTTGTCATCGGCGTACTCCTTGACGGCGAGATAGAGGATATAGAGCGCCGCCACGCTCACCAGCACAAAAAAAACGACCAGTGCGGCGTAGGAGTGAGAGGCTTTCCAGATGAGAGAGGCAAATGCGGCGAAACCGGGAGCGCGTTCCAGGATGTCGAGTTTTCCCGCATCGGCAAGTTGCCGCATCCCGGCGAGATACAACTCGCTGTCGGGGCGGAGCAACCGCGTCCCGCCCGGAGAAAAAAGCGCGCTCAAAGCGAACGCGCCGCGCAAAACGAGAGCGGCGCCGAGCAACCAGAGCAACGAATAACGTTTCACTCGCTCTCTCCGCAACGGCTGATCAAAACGATCGTCTGATCGTCGGTCTGTTCTTTTTCATAATTTTTGACGCTTTCCACGACCGTATCGAGAATTTTTTCGGGATCGTTGGAAGCGTTGCATCCGGCGAAAAGCGCTTCGCCGAGCCGTTTGACACCGAATTCCTCGCCTTTGGCATCGACCGCTTCGGTCAGTCCGTCGGAAAAGAGGATGAGATGCGTTCCCGGATCGAGCGCGATGCAGATGGTGTCGAAACTTGCGATCTCGCGCGGCAATATGCCGAGTGCGGCGCCGTCGGGGGAAAGCACCCGCAAATGATGGTGGATATAACTGATGAGATCGGTATGCCCGGCGCGACCGTACTCCAAAAGCGCGTGACGGCGATCCAGCAGGCAACAGCCGAGCGTGATGAATCGATCCGCCTCGGTATCGCGGAAAAGTTTCGCGTTGAGATCCTGCAAGAAGTCGGTGAGCGTCGTGAAGTTATCGACGATGCTCCGCGCAAAACTGCGGGTCATCAAAGCGAGAAGACAGGCGGGGATCCCTTTGCCGCAGGCGTCGCCGAGGAGAACCAGAGTCCGGTCGTCGTCGATGCGGATGAAATCGTAGAAGTCGCCGTTGACCTCCTTGGCGGAGCGGGTCCGCGCGGTGATCGTGAAGCCTTCCCACGGCGGAAAAGCCGGCGGCAGAAGCGTCTGTTGCAGACTGCGGGCGAAACCGAGTTCCTGATCGATGCGTTCGCGTTCGCTGATCTCGCCGAAAACCTCCATCAACTGACCGACCATCAGCACCTCGGCGGCGAGACTTTCCAGCCGCTTGAACTGCTCCTTGCTGAAAGGCTGCCATTGCTGGATGCGGTTGTTGAGGGCGACGACGTAGCCGCGGAGCGAACCGTCGCGCAGGAGCGGCACCGCCATCAGGCTTTCAAATTTCATCGCCTGCGGATAATCCGCGAGCCGGGGGTCGATCGAAGCGTCGGGCAGCAATGCGCTGTCGCCGCAATCGGCGAGAACGCCGAGGAAGCCTTTGCCGATCACGATGCGTTCGCGGTGCAACGCCTCCTGCAAACGGACGGGATCGGAAAAAAGTTTCGCGTCCTTGACGTGCGCCAAAAGGTAAGGTCCGCTGACGCCGACGCAGACAAGTTCATTGCCGCACCGCGAATAGATCGCGACGCTTTCCGCCTGGACTTTTTCGGCGACGTTGGCGGCGGTCACGTGGAGCGCGCCCTCGATGCCGCCGTCACCGCGGATGCCGCTGGCGAAACGTTCCAGAAATCCCGCGAGTTCCTCGTGCTCGTCGGAAAGATCCGCGAGCAGGGTCATCAACTGGTGTTTCTTGCGTCGGGCGCGCTGCCACAAAACAAGCAGCAATATCCCGGTAAAGAAAAGACCCGTCACCAGCAATTCACCGCCGAACTGACGGGCGCGTCCATCGGACGCGGCAACGATCAGCGCGGTGAAAAAGCACGGCATAACGGGTCCTTTCTGTAACCGCTTCCGCGGTTGAAATTACTTTTTCAGATACTCCTGCAACGATTTGAGCTGCGACGTGCCGTGAAGCGCTTCGCGGATACCCGCCGCAGTGGCACTCGCCGCCGCGATCGTCGTCATATAGGGGATCTTGTACTGGATCGCCAGCATCCGGATATAACTGTCGTCGATCTTGCTCATCCGCCCGGCGGGGGTGTTGATGATGAGCGCGATCTCGCGGTTGCGGATGAGATCGGGGATGTTGGGGCGCGCTTCATTGATCTTGTTGGCGAGTTTGCACTTGATGCCGTTTTCCTCGATGAATTTGCAGGTCCCCTCGGTCGCGAGCAACTCGAAACCGAGTTCGTCGAGCGTCTTGACGATCGGCGCGAGATACTTGCGGTCGCGCGGATTGACCGAAACGAGCACTTTGCCGGCGAGCGGCAGTTTCGAGCCCGCCGCCTGCTGCGCCTTGAAGTACGCCATACCAAAGGTGTCCGCCATACCCATCACCTCGCCGGTGGCGCGCATTTCGGGGCCGAGCACCGGGTCGACTTCGGGGAACATATTAAAGGGATGCACCGCTTCCTTGACGCCGAAGTAGGTCGACGGCGCGTCGCGGAAAAGGCCGCGGACATCGTCCATCGAACGGCCGATCATCAATTCGGTGGCGATGCGCGCGAGCGGCACGCCGGTCACCTTGGCGACGACGGGCACGGTACGCGAAGCGCGCGGATTGGCTTCGATGATCCAGACGTCGTCCTCGCAGACGGCGTACTGCACGTTGAGGATGCCGCGCACCTTGAAGTCGCGGGCGATCGCGGTCGTATGCTCCTTGATCGTCTCGATATGGCGTTTGGAAAGCGTCACCGGGGGGATCGAGCAGGCGGAGTCGCCGGAGTGGATGCCGGCAAGCTCGATATGCTCCATCACCGAAGCGATGAAAACTTCCTCGCCGTCGCTGACGGCATCGACTTCGCACTCGATCGCGTGATCGAGGAAACGGTCGATCAGCATCGGATATTCGGGGCTGACCTTGATCGCCTCGACGGCGTAACGTTTGAGCATTTCTTCATCGTAAAGCACCGCCATACCGCGGCCGCCGAGGACGAAAGAGGGACGCACCATCACGGGATAGCCGATCTTGCGGCCGAGCGCGATCGCTTCGTCAAGACTGCGGGCGGTGCCGCTTTCGGGCTGCAAAACGTGCAGCGCGATCATGCGTTCGCGGAAGTATTCGCGGTCTTCGGCGAGGCGGATGCCCTCCGGCTGGGTGCCGAGGATGTTGACGCCGGCGTCTTTCAGCTCCTGCGCGATGTTGAGCGGCGTCTGACCGCCGAACTGGACGATCGCGCCCTCGGGTTTCTCCTTGGCGTAGATCGTCAGCACGTCTTCGGCAGTCAGGGGTTCAAAGTAGAGTTTGTCGCTGGTGTCGTAGTCGGTCGAAACGGTCTCGGGGTTGCAGTTGATGAGGACGGTCTCGTAACCCGCATTGCGCAGACTCAACGCCGCGTGGACGCAGGTGTAGTCGAATTCGATGCCCTGACCGATCCGGTTGGGGCCGCCGCCGAGCACCATGATTTTGCGCTTGTCGGAAACCGGCACTTCATCCGGCGCGCCGGAGTAGGTCGAGTAGTAGTAATCGGCATCTTCGACGCCGGAAACCGGCACTTTGCAGTAACTTGCGATGCAGTTGAGTCCCATCCGGCGCGACCGCACGTCTTTTTCCGCGACCTTGAAAAGTTTGGCGAGATACTTGTCGGCGAAACCGAATTTTTTCGCCTGAATAAGCATCTCGTCGGGGAGCGCAAGATAGTTGTGTTTGGCAAGTTCCAGTTCAAAGAGCGCGAGTTCGCAGATTTCCTGCAAGAAAAAGCGGCTGATGAAAGTCAGTTTCTGCGCTTCGTCGACGGTCAAACCCTTTTTGAACGCCTCGTAGAGGTGGAAGAAACGCTTGCTGGACGGATTGGCGACGAGGGGACGCAATTCGTCGAGCGTCAGTTTCTCGATATCCTTGTCGAGTCCGGCGCCGCTGCGGCCGATTTCAAGCGAGCGGATCGCTTTCTGAAACGCCTCTTTGAAGTTTTTGCCGATCGACATCACTTCGCCGACCGCTTTCATCTGGGTGCCGAGGTGATCTTTGGCCTGCGGGAATTTCTCAAACGCCCAGCGGGCGAATTTGACGACGACGTAATCGCCGCTCGGCGCGTACTTGTCGAGCGTCCCCTCTTTCCAGTAAGGGATCTCGTCGAGGGTCATCCCCGCGGCGAGTTTGGTCGAAATGCGCGCGATCGGGAAACCGGTCGCCTTGGAAGCGAGCGCGCTCGAACGGCTCGTGCGCGGATTGATCTCGATGACGATGATGCGGTCGTCTTTGCGGTTGTGCGCGAACTGCACGTTGGTACCGCCGGTGACGCCGATCGCGTCGATGATCTTGTAACTGTACTCCTGCAACCGCTTCTGCACCGATTCCGGCACGGTGAGCATCGGAGCGACGCAGAAACTGTCGCCGGTGTGGACGCCCATCGGATCGACGTTTTCGATAAAGCAGACGGTGATCTTGTTGCCCTTGGCGTCGCGGACGACTTCGAGCTCCAATTCCTCCCAGCCGAAAACGCATTCTTCGATCAGCACCTGATGGATCATACTCGCCGCCAGACCGCGGCGGACGGTGTCGCGCAGTTCCTCGACGTTGTAGACGATGCCGCCGCCGGTGCCGCCCATCGTGTAGGCGGGACGAAGCACCACGGGATAACCGAGTTCGGAAGCGATCTTTTCCGCTTCTTCGACCGAGTAACTCGGCTCGGATTTCGCCATCGGGATCCCGAGCGCCGCCATCGTTTTCTTGAATTCGATGCGGTCTTCGCCGCGCTTGATCGCGTTGAGATCGACGCCGATCACCTTGACGCCGTACTTGTCGAGGACGCCGGCTTCCTGCAATTCGATCGCCAGATTGAGGGCGGTCTGACCGCCGAGGTTGGGGAGCAAGGCATCGGGGCGTTCGCGCTCGATGATCTTTTCGACCGACGAAACGCAGAGCGGCTCGATGTAGGTGTGATCCGCCATATCGGGGTCGGTCATGATCGTCGCGGGGTTGGAGTTCGCCAGCACGACTTCGTAACCGCTCTCGCGCAATGCCTTGCACGCCTGGGTACCGGAGTAGTCAAACTCGCAGGCCTGTCCAATGATGATCGGACCGGAACCGATGATCAGAACTTTTTTGATGTCTTCGCGTTGCGGCATAATTCACTCGCTTTCTTCGATAATTTTGAGGTATGACACACTTTTCATATAATATAACCTTTCAAGAGGATTTCGTCAACTGAAAATGACGGCTTTTTCTCACCTCGGGGAACTTGTTTTTTTTCGAAGCGGGCATTACTTTATAACAAAGGAGCGCGTCCACCATGAATTTTTTCCGAAACGAGACCGTCAAACGCTTCGCGGCGATCGCGCTGCTGGCGATGCCGCTTGCGGCATATCCGCTGGTTTTTTCCGGCACTCTGGCGGGGCGGAATTTTTCTCTTGTCCGGGCTGTAACACCGGGAGTCATCGGCGTTTTTGCGCTCGGCGTCGTCTGCGCCTTTCCCGAAAGACTGCTCGCGTTTTTCCGGCAAAAAGGCGTTTTGGGAAAAATCGTCATTTGCGCCGGGATATTATTGTTGGCAGGAAGTGTCCTGCGGATCGTTTCGGGCGACGCGGCGGGCAAATGGGATACCGCGCTCTTTTACACCGCATTGCCGCTTGCGTGCATCGCCGTCGGGGATGAATTGAAAAAATTTCTGCCGGGAGCGTTGCTCCTTTGCGGCGCGCTCGCCGTTTTTTACGGGATTTTTTCTCCGCACGGCGAGGGTTTTCTCCTCAACTGGAATTGGAATTCCACCGTCATCGCGCTCGGCATCGGCGCACTGATTTTTTCGTTGCCGAAATGCTCCGGCGTTGTGAAATACCGGCTCGCACCGATCGCTTTCGGGATCTATTTTCTGATTTCATTTTTCTGGCGCGGCAATTATTTTTCCCGCGGGAGCTGGTTCGCGTTGCCGGCGGCGGCGGCAAGTGTGGCGCTGTTGACGTGTTTTCCCGCCAAGCGGCGCGGCGTTGCCGTTTTTGGAGCGATCGCGCTTTTGACCATACTCTTTTGCTTTTTGCCGCAGGCGTTTCCGCAGAAATACGACTGCCGCGTCCAACTCTGGCGCGGCACGCACGATCTGATCGCGCAAAACGTATGGCACGGCGTCGGCGCCGGCAATTTTGAAGACCGCATCCAGGAAAAACTGCCATTGGAATACTACTTTTCGCCGCTTCCGGCACCGCGCCATACGCATCCCCACAACGAAATGCTCTTTTTTCTTGCGACATTCGGGATCGCGGGCGGCATTTTCCTCGCCGCGCTCCTCGCGGCGGCGGCAAAAAACAATGCCGGTGATCTCACGGGGAAATGGCTGTTGTGGAGTTGCCTTGCTTTGTTTTTTCACGCGCAAGTCGATGTGTTGCTCGCGGAACCGCTCCCCGGAGTCCTCTTTTACGCCCTGATCGGCGCGTTGATCGAAATTCCGATGCCGGCGACGGCAAAAGGACGCCTGCCGCGGATCCTTCTCATCGGCGGCGCGACGTTATGGATTTTCATTCTCGGCGGCCGCATTCTGATCGGCAGTGCCGCCTACCGGGAAGCGGCAATGCTTCATCAGGCAAACCTTCCCTGCGGCGAAAGTCTCCGGCGCGCATTGAAATTTTATCCTGAACCGCGCACGCTCTACCTCGCCGGATGGGAAAATCTGCGGCAGAAAAACTACCGGGAAGCGGAAAGGTGTTTTGAGGAGATCCACCGCAAATTTCACCTCGGCGGCTATTTTCACAGCAACCATATGGCGGGATGCGCCGCGATGGCGGCGGGGCGTTACGGGGATGCGGCGCGGTTTTTCGCACGCGAGGAGAGGCGTTACCCCGTCAGCATCGTCAACGCCGCCGCGATGGCGGCACTTGCGCGCAAAATGGATTTACCGCCGGAAATTCAAAACGAGGCGGACAAAAAACTGGATGATCTCCTTCAACTGCGCGGCAAAACGCGCGACGATCTCGCAGATTTTATCCGATATCCCTCGCTCGACGATACGCTCCCCTGCGTCAGAAGCGGAAATTCCGCGCCGGAGCCGCTGTCGAAGCGGTGATTTCCAGTTGCGCGAGCAAATTTTCCGCGTCGCGCATCGTTTCGACCTGGGAAGCGAGGGCGCGCGCCGAGGCGGGGAAGCCGCGGCCGCGGAGGTAGTCGTGAAGAATTTTTCGCGCCATTTTCATCGCGTCAATTTCGCCGTAAAGCGCGATCATTCCCGTCAGATGACGGAGGACGAGTTGTTTCCATTCCTCTACGGTCGGCGCGTCGCCGCCTGAAATCAGACGGAAAAGCCACGGATTGCCCATCGCCCCCTGCGCGAGCATCAAGCGCGAACAGGTGCTTTTTTCGCGCATAACGCGCGCGGTGTCGCAACTGGAAACGCCGCCGTTGGCGATGACGGGGACATCGACGCTTTCGGCGATCGCGCGGATGACGTCAAAGGAAACGTTTCCCGTATAAAAGGCGTCGCGGGTACGGCCGTGCACCGTAAGGGCGACCGCCCCCTCCGCGACGAGGCGTCGGGCAAGTTCGATGCTCGGCGCGGGATCGACGGCGTCGAGGATGCGGAACTTCGCCGTCACGGGAAAACGGCTGACGCCTGAAATCGCGCCGAGACAGCGCGCGGCAAGTTCGATATTGCGCCCGAGCGCGGCGCCCGCCCCCTTTTTGACCACTTTGGGCACGGGACAGCCGAGGTTGAGATCGAGCACGTCAAAGTAAAAATCATTGAGGAAATGTGCCGACTGCTTCAACCATTGGGGATCGGCGCCGACCAGTTGCACGCCGAGAAAATCCTCGTCATCGCCCCGCAGAAGAAAATTTTTCGCCCGTTCGGGGCTGTAAACGATGCTCGCCGCATCGACCATTTCGGTGAAAGCGTAGCGGCAACCGCACTCGCGCGCCGCGCGACGGTAGGCAAGGTCGGTAAACCCCGACAATGGCGCGAGGATCAGACTGTTTTCCGGATAAAGCATCACTCAACACTTCCGGTCGATCGCGGCGGCTTCGCGCCGGACGAAAAATTCGTTGCCCCAGAGGATCAGCAACGCGACTTGCGTCAGCGCGGCGCACCACGCCCAGCCGACGTAACGCCACGGCACAATGTGTTTCATCGCGACCGCATCGGCAAGCCAGAAAAGCTGCCAGTCGGGCAAGAGCGCGTAAGCGACGCGCAAAAGCGCATCGAGCGACGCGACGCCGGTTTCCCGGACAAAGAAAAACTGGGAAAGAGTCCCGAGGAGAAAGACGCCGAACATCACGCCGAGCGTCGGCACGAAATCAAGATAAAACGCGACCGTCGCCGCCAGCGCGCCCGATAGCGTCATCGCGGCGAGCAGAGCAAGAAGCGCCTTGACTACTTCAACGAGATCAAACGGCAGTTTGTCCGCCGACGTTATGGCAAAAAGGCAAAATCCGACGGTCAGGATCCCCGTCATATAGTTCGTCCATTCCGAAAAAGACGCGCCGCGCAAAAAGTTCATCGCCGCCCCGATCAGCGCGGCGGCGACGAGGATCCCGAGAGGGATCAATACGAGCGACGTTTCATACAAATAAGTGTCGGTCGCGGCGGCGAGCGCGGTCAAGGCGGCACAGCCGGAAACGATGCCGAAAAAGAGCGTTCCGGCAACGATCCCGGCAAGTTTTCCGGCAAAATAGGTGAAGCGGCCGACCGGCTTGGA
Organism: Victivallaceae bacterium; assembly: GCA_016292515.1. Lineage (GTDB taxonomy): Bacteria > Verrucomicrobiota > Lentisphaeria > Victivallales > Victivallaceae > UBA1784. The sequence goes on along the minus strand of JAEDIJ010000029.1, from coordinate 16,715 downwards.
AAGGATCAGCAGGATCGACCCGTTGCGCAACTCGCGGCAGACGGTGTTGCCCGCCGCGAGCGTCGCGGCGAGGAACGCGCCGAACCAGATCGTCGCCAGCGTGCCGTCGACGACGAATTTCTGCTCCTCGTAAAAAACGAAACTCGCGCACGCGGGATAGAGCGCGATGACAACGAGTACGACAAAGAGCAGTAAAACGGAAACCGGCTCACGGAGCGATTCCTGAAACGTGTTGCGCGCGATTCTGAACCAGTTGCTCATCGTGAGCCGATCCAAGGATCAAAGTGAAAGATTTTTTACTTTGCCGCCGGAGCGTCCGTCGCCGGAGCGGGAGCCGGATTTTCCGTCGCTTCCGGTGCCGCTTCTTCTTTCATCGGCTCGATGGGAGCGGCGGGACGGCTGATCGGGCGGTAGATGCCGCCTGCTTCGAGCATTTCCTGCTGCAAACGACGGTAATCTTTGCCGAGATTGCTCAAATTGAGCAGATAGTTCAACTCCTCGGCGACGCGGCCCCAGCTTTTGCCCTCGATGCGGATGACGGGGATCGTCTTGTCCAGCAGATCGACGTACTGGCGCGGTACAAAAGTCTCATTGCCGAGCACGATGATGCGGCGCGGAGCCAGCCAGCGGACAAATTCGTTGATGCGGTCTTCGGCAATCAGCATCGCGCCGTCTTTCTTGTAGGGGCAGAAAATGATGCGGCTGTCACCGGACTCCGGAGCGGGCAGCAGCAAGTAGGGCTGACGCGACTCCGTCTGGATCAGATCCGCGAGCAGACGGGGGCTCTTGTAATTGGCGGTGATGATCAGCGTCACCGGCTTGCGGCGCGGGCCGAGCGTCGTCCACGAAAAGGCGGATGCGCCAAAAGCGATCACCGCGACAAAAAGAACTGCCAGAAATTTTTTCAACATCGATCGATCCTCCTAAAAAAATGATACTTCAAACGTATCCTTTCTAAATATAAATGCGAAACTTCAGATAAGCAAATTGTTTTCACATTTTCTTCACAAAAAATCCGCCGCCGGAAAAATTCGATCTTTACAGAAGCGAGAGATCCGCCGCGATATTGACCGCTTCATTCAACACGGGGTCGGGCGTCTTTTTGTCCTTGTCTTCCGGCGACTCCGCCAACGCCTTGTCCACCCGCTCCGAAGCCGCTTTTTCCTCCCGGTATTCTTTCATCCGGACGTCTTCTTTGAGCGAAACGCTCTTGCGGTCGCGGCGCACGCGGTAAAGTTCGATCTCGCCAATGAGTTTCTGGTATTCCGCATCCTTGGCGATGCGCGCCGCACTGCGGCGCGCGAGAACGGGGATCCGCGCCGGCAGTCCCGGCTGGATATTGCTCCGCCGCACCCCCGCGATCGAATCCCACGGCAGGTGGTGATCGAGAAACATTTCGCCGATCTCGATCTCGTCGGTGATGCTCGGCAGTTTGATGTCGGGAGCGAGCCCGAGCTGCTGGACGGAACTGCCGGAAGTCCGGAAAAACATCGCGTTTTCGCAGGTCACGCTTCCCGCGGGGAATTTGCGCCCGGTAAAGAAAGGATAAGGCTCCAAGGCGCGCACTTCAAGGACGGTTCCTTTGCCGAAAGTCCGGCTGTCGCCGACGATCAGCGCGCGGTTGCAATCTTTGAGCGCAGAGGCGAAAATTTCACTCGCCGAGGCGGAAAGTTTGCTCGTCAAAACCACCAGCGGCCCGGTATAAGTGCATCCCCTTTCGGGGTCGCGCAACACGGTGATCTGGCGGTCGCGGTCGCGCAACTGGACGACCGGACCCTGATCGAAAAAGAGCCCGGCAAGTTTGATCGCTTCCGGCAGACTGCCGCCGCCGTTGCGCCGCAGGTCGATCAGGACGGCGTCGACTTGTTTCCGGTTGAAATCCCGCAGAATGCGGTCGACGTCGACACTGCAACGGCGGGCGTCGGGATCGTGGCGGCGGTAGGCGTCGAAATCGAAGTAGAAACTCGGCAGATTCACGATGCCGACCTTGCGCACCTGACCGTCGATCGTAACTTCGCGCACTTCGCCCTTGGCTTCGCTGTCGACCAGCTTCACCTTGTCGCGGACGATCGAGATCGTGACGGGCGACGCGGATTTGCCCTGCTCCCCGGGCAACACGGTCAAGGTGACGCGCGTGCCTTCCTTGCCGCGAATGTAGCGCACCGCTTTTGTCACCGGCACGTCGATCAGATCGACGGTCGAACCGTCCTCCTGCGTCACCGAAATGATGCGGTCTTCCACTTTGAGTCTGCCGTCGCGCGCGGCGGGGCCGCCGGGGACGATCGCGACGATCTTGATGAAACCGCCGTCGCTGGTGAGCGTCGCCCCGATCCCGGAAAGAGAAAGTTTCATCTGGATGTCGAAATCCTCCTCCTGACTCGGAGAATCGTACCCCGAATGCGGACCGAAAACGCGGGCGAGCGCGTCGAGATAGAGGGAGAGGATGTCGATTTTTTCGCGTTTCTCCACATCGTTGTCGATATCGCGCAGACGGCGAAGGACGCGTTCTTCCGGAGAAACGTCCAGAAGCCGCGCCTTTTGGGCGTCGTCCGCATCTTTGTCGGGAGCTTCGGAGATCGCCTGCCGGAGCAGGCGGTAGTAGAGGAGATCGTTTTTCAGTTTCTTGCGCCACAATTCTTTCAACTGCGTCTCGTCGGCGGCAAAGGGTTCCTTGGTGCGGTCGATGATCCACGATTCCTCCACCGTGAAGTCGATCGGTTTTTTGAGCGATTCTTCGGCGAAACGGCGGAATTGCCGGACCCGGTCGCGGTAAATTTCAAAAACGGCAAAGCCGAAAGAACTGTCGCCGTGTTCCAGTTTCTGCAAAAGATGATCGCGGTCGCCGGCAAAACGGGCGACATCCTTTTGGGTGAAATAGGTGTGGGAGGGGTCGAGCGACTTGAAGTAATAATCAAATAAGTTGCGCGACAATTCCGTCCGGGAAATGCGATTGCGGTAATGGGTCTGCGTAAGCGTTTCCAGTGTCACCAGCGTGATCCGGCGCAATTCCTCGTCCCGGTAATTGTAACGCGGCGCCGCCGACAGAACGGCGGCAAAAAACACCCCGACCAAAAAAATCAAACGCATCCGGCGCATCTTTGAAAAACCTTTCTACAACAGTTGAGCCGCCAGCGCCGCGAGATCGCTGCGCTCGCTCTTTGCGAGCGTCACGTGACCGAAAAGCGATTGTCCTTTCAGACGTTCCACGGCGTAACTCAAACCGTTGCTGGAAGCGTCGAGGTAGGGATTGTCGATCTGATGAGGATCGCCGGTCAGCACCATCTTGGTATCATCGCCGCAACGGCTGATAATGGTTTTGACTTCATGCGGCGTGAGATTCTGCGCTTCGTCGATGATGACGAATTGGCGCGAAATGCTTCTGCCGCGGATGTACGTAAGGGCTTCCAATTCCAGTTTGCCGCCGTTGAGAAGCGATTCGACGGAGTAGTGCGAACTGCTTTTGGGCTTTTCCCTGCCGTCGGCGCCGATCAGAAATTCGAGATTGTCGAAAATCGGCTGCATCCAGCTGGAAAGTTTCGCCCCCTTGCTCCCCGGCAGAAATCCGATGTCGTTGCCGAGCGGAATGATCGGTCTCGAAACAAGGATCCTTTCGTAGCGGTTCTCGCGCAACACCATCTGCAACGCCGTCGCCAGCGCGAGCAGCGTTTTGCCGGTGCCGGCACCGCCGACCAGCGTCACCAGCCGCACTTCGGGATCGAGCAGTACGTCGAATGCCATACGCTGCTCCTTGTTGCGCGGCGCGACATTCCAAATGCTTTCGCGGATCGGCTCCAAGAGATGCAGTTTCCCGTCGTTGCGAAGCCGCACCAAAGCCGACTTTTTGCCTTCTTTTTCGGCGTTGAGCAAAAGAAATTCGTTGGAGAGCAGACTGTATCCCGTCGCAGGCATTTCGCGATCGCGGTAGAGCGCGTCCAGTTTTGCCGACGACACTTCCGCCGTTTCAAATCCGGTGTAAAGCGCATCGCTGTTGACCTTGCCGCGCTCGTAATCCATCACGGGGATGCCGAGAGCGTCCGCTTTGAGCCGCAGATTGATGTCCTTGCTGATGAAAACGACGTTTTTGCCCTGCGATTGCAACTCGCAGGCACAGCGCAGGATCCGGTTATCGGGGGAGCCGAGATTGAGTTCGCAACCGAAAACGGCATCGACCTTGCGCCCGATCGCGCTGTCGCCGACCGTCGCGCAGACGACGTAAAGTTTGCCGGTCGCCGTCGCGGAAACGTTGCCGAGCGGCACGCCCTGCGCCAATTGCCCCGGACCCGCCGCCGCCGTCGCTTCGCGCAGCCGGTCGAGCAGACGGATGACTTTGCGTGCGTTGCGGCCGAGTTCGTCGGAAGTTTTCTTGAACTTGTCGAGTTCCTCGATCACCGCCATCGGAATGACGACGTCGTTCTCCTTAAAGGACTCCACGCTCAACGCGCTGTGCAACAACACGTTGGTGTCGAGGACAAAAGTCTTGACCGCAGGAAGTTCGGCGGGGACTTTTTTACGGCTCATTGTCAAAATCTTTCGCCGCTTGCCGGACTGCCGCGTCGCGATTGCGCACGCCGGTGCCGGAAGCCTCGATCATATGATGCTGAAAGATCAGATAGCTGAAATCGTATTTTTGCGAGACGTTGACGTTAGTCAGACGCGACGCGCCCTTGCTCTTGGCCTCCTTGGTCAAAAGATACATCGCGTTTTCGGTCGTCAGATTGTAACGGAACATCGTCCAGCCGCCGTTGCCGCTGGTGCTGCCGCTGACAATCGGCAAACCGCAAAAGTAAAGCGCGGACATCTTGACGTAACTCTGGCAAACCGCCTTTTCCGCACCGTCGCCGAGCGCGACGGCATTGAATTTCTGCGTCGATTCGATCGTCGTGCATCCGGTGAAACCCGCCATTGCCGCCAGAGCCCCTGCCAAAAGAATTTTTTTCATTTTGTTTTCCTTAAAAAAGGGGCACGCTCACCGCACTGCCCCGTGGTTTTTGATCTTCTACTGATTCTGCAACGTTTTCACCGCCAGACTGAACTTGTAATCGACCTCATACTTTTTGACGTCGTTGCAGACGACGCCGAGGTAGCAGATGTTGCCGGTGGCGAAATCGTCCTTGCTGATGAAACATCCGTTTGCCGCATCCCAGTTGAGCGCGAGTTTTTTGCCCTCATCGCCGCTGCGCAATTCAAACGAAATTTTTCCGCTGTTGCAGGCGTCGAGAGTGGCATCGTCCACGAAAACTTCAAGCCAGCCGTCGTTTTTCAACTGGATATTCCAGTAATCGGCACCGTTACCGAAGCCGACCCAGTCCGTCACCTGATCCGTGCCGCTTTCAAAAACTTCCCACGGCTGCTGATTCTGCTCCGCCTTTTGCCAGGAGTCATCGGTATTGCCGACCGCGCTTTTGAGGAAAAACTCGCCGGATCTGACTTTGACCGAATAATCGATATCGGCGTTGACACTCTTGTCCTGCGCCTTGACGGCGATGTAATAAGTTCCCTGTTGAAGGTAGAGTTCCTTGCCCGCCGCACCGAGAGACGTCAGCGAATAACCCCTTTTGCCCTCTTCGAGCGAATAGACCGTCAGATCGGCATTGCCCGACGCTTCCAGGTCGAAAACGAGTTTGGCGGCGCAAGTCAACGAAAACTGGACGTAATCGACCGCATCGCCGTAACCGACCCAGTTGACCGCCATACCGGCTTCACCGGTAACGTCGTCCTGACGCACGAGCTGTTTGCCGATGTCATCGGATTTGACAGTCCCGAAAGAACCGAAGTTCACGCTCTGGTCGCCATTGACGGCGAGATCGGGCCAGTCGTCCTCGCAACGCGCCGCGTCGAACTTGGGACCCGTCATTTCCAGACGGTAATCCGAGTTGTGATCTCCGTCGTACTTCTGGCACTCGACCGAGAGGTAGTACGAGTACGCCGCGGCATCGCGGTGATCAAAATTGAGCACCACGTCGGCAAGCGTATCCTCGTAAGAAGTGACCGTCTTGGAAGCGATCTTGACGAGTTCGCCGGCAACTTCCTGATAAACGGTCAACACCACAGGCGCGCCGACCTGCGAGATCTTGAAATTGTAACTGCCGGAAGCGGAAAGTTCGATCTTGCGGTAGTCGATCTTGTCGCCGAGACCGATCCATTCGATATCGGAGGGATCCGCAGGGACGGGGGTATCGGTCGAAATCAGATACTTGGACTTGTCAAGCGTACGCCAATCGTCGTCCTCAATGATGGCGCGGTTGAAAATTTCGTTGGCGGAGAGGAAAAGCGAGTAATCGGAATTTTTCTCCAAATTGCCGTCGGGTGCGGAAATCGACACGTAATAGACCGCGCCGTAATTTTGGGATTCGAGCAGAATGTTGCCGATCTTGCCCGTCGCGGTCTTGCCGTCCTGCGGCGTAAGCGTCATCGAGGTAAGCTTTTGAAGCTTGTTTCCGTTCTGCTGATAGACCGTGAAAACCACCTTGTGCGAAATGCCGCTCAAACGCAGATTGTAACGTCCCGCGAAATCGACTTTCACCTGCCGGTAGTCGATCGTGTCGCTGAAACCGACCCAATCCTGATCGGACGGATTGTCCATATTGATCGTCTTGAATTTCGTGGTGTCCAGCGTCTTCCAGTCGTCGTCCTCGTTGCTGACTTTTGCGCCGTCATAAGCGTGGAGACAAGTGAAATCGACCTTGTAATTGCTGTCGTTGCCGGCGGGAGAAACGGAAATGTAGTATTCATTTCTTTTGTCGAGCAGCATCGTCGCGGCATTGAAACCGTCCTTGCCGCTCGTGGCAAACGTCCGGAGTTTCTTGAGCGATCCGTTGTCCAATTGATAGATCGTCAGCGCGGAGGGATCGCCCGGCGTCGTCAGCGTGATTTTGTAATTGCCGCTCGCGGCGACGTCAAGTTTGCGGTAGTCGATCGCGTCGCCGAAGCCGACCCAGTCCACCACCGTGTCGCCCGCGGAAACGGGGGAATATCCTTGCGCTTCCAGTTTCCGCCAATCGTTGTCGCGGTCGGTGTTGTACTCCGAATACGAAAAGTTTTTCCGCTCGAAATCCAATACGTAACGATCCACCGCCGCCACATTGTTGGCACTGACTTTGACGAAATAGGTCCCGCGATCCAGCAGCAGATCGGAAATGATCGTTTTTTCCGTCGAAACGCTGATGCTTTTGATCGCCCTTTCCCAACCGGTGCCGTCGTACTGATAAAGTTCGATCTTGATGCCCTTGGAGCCGAAATCTTCCTCAAATTCAGGTTCAAGGGTCAACAGATCGACGGTCACGGAGCAGGAGAGATCGCACTCGAAGCAGAAATAATCCGCCAGATCGCCCCAGCCGATCGTATTCTCCGCCGAAAACGAACTGTCGGTACCGAATTTTTTCCATTTGGCGAAATTATAGGTGTCCTCGTAATCGTCCCCTTTGGCAACCGTGACCCGCTGAATATCGCTGTACGCGCTGAGGTTGCCGCTTTTGTCTTCGGCGACGACGATGACCTCGTAATCTCCGTCGGGCAGATCGTAGCCGAAAGCGGAGGTCACATTGCCCTTGACCGTGAGGATATCCTCCCACGCCGAAGTGCCGGCGCGACGTTCTTTAATGATGTAACTCTGGATCCCGGAGACATCGTACGACGCATCCCAGGAAACCAGCACACTCGAAACGGAGCTGAGAAGTTTCACGTTTTCGACCTTGTCCGGCGCCACGCCGTCGACGACAAAATTCACCGCTTCCGAAGTCGCCGAATGACCGCAACCGTCAGACGTTTTCACGCTGACCGTATAATTGCCTTCGTAATCTTCACCGAAAAAGTCCTCGTCTTTGAGATCGATCGCCTGCGTAAAAGTATTGGTGTCCCCCGACGACTGGATCGATCCGCTGTTGTAATCGATGTCGAAACGGAAAGTTTTGCCGGTCGTTTTGTTTTTCAGCGTCACCTCATATTGGGCGATGCCGAAACCGCTTTTGACGCTGGTGACGGTAAGATTGAGTTTGCCGTTGCATACCTGCGCCGTACCTTGGGGGGATCTGCCGAGTTCCACGTCGGCGGAAGCCTTGGCGGGCGCGGCGCCCGACCAGATCGGCTTATCGAATTCATCGACGAAGTAGAAAGACTCGCTTTGGCTTTCTTCCTGCGGGATAAAGACCCCGTCCTGCCAAATACCGGCGACTACGCTCCAATAGATCTCGTTTGCAGTGCCGTGCCCCACGGAAGCGACGAGCGAAACCGGAGACAACGCGTCCTGATCAAGAGTCACCGAGATCGTTTCATCGCCCTGGACGATTTTCCCGGCGGGAGGATAGTACACCACGTTTCGCTTACCGGAAAAATCCTCCTTATCGCCGAAAACAAGCGCATAGGAGATCTCGCCGGCCCCCTGAAACGGACCGCTCCAAGTGAAAGTCACCGCCGCCGAATCGAAAACCGTCTTGTATTTTACGATTTCGGTCTCGTATTGCCCGGTCCGGGTATTGTACCAGACGGCAGAACGCTCCACGGTCACGTTGACGTGACTTTCGACGGCGATCTCCGGATATTTCAACTCCCAATTTCCACTGTTTGCTGTCGCCATTTTTCCTCTCCGTAGAAGGTAAAAAGTTATATTTATACGGTATAACAATATCACCGGAAAAGCGAAAAGTCAAATTTTTTTTGGTAAAAAAAGCAGGTTTTTTTGATTTCCCGTCAGTACTCGCTCGCTGAGAAAACGGAGGATCACTGCAAATTCACGGAAAAAATCTCTGCGGGAAAGAGATTTTCCGCTGCGAGACGGCGCAAAACACGCAACTCGCTGCGGCGCATCGAAGCGCGCGATTTCGGGTCGAGGTCGCTCCGCCCGGTGGCGTGGAGCAATCCGTGAATGAGATAACGCGCCAATTCGGTCGCGTAATCGGAATTTTTTCTTCTCTCCCCCTCGCGGAGCGCGGCAAAGGGATTGACGATCAACTGCACGGCGGTCTCGCCGGGCAGGACGGGGCACTCCGCTTCAAAATAGGAGATCGTGATGACATCGGTCGTGCCGGTATGACCGACGATCTCCTCGTTGTAACGCGCCATCGCGCGGTCGTTGACAAAGAGAACTTCCAGTTCCCAATCGGTGCGGGGCAGACCGGCGAGGTCGGCGGCGCGGCAAAGAAAGGTGAAAAGTCTCTTATTTTCCGGCTTGGGAAGCGGACGCGATTTCCACGCCGTCGCGAGGTGATTCATTTTTTTCCTCTATATTGTAAGCGATCCTGCTGTGATTGATGTTGACCAAAGTTTTGATGAAACACTCTTTGATCGCATCCAATTCGGCAAGCGTAAGTTCCGCATTGCGCAACTGACCGCCTTGGAGACGCCCGACGATGATCTCTTCCACCTTTTCGCGGACATTCGGCTCCGAGGGATTCGGCAGACTGCGGGATGCCGCTTCGCAGGCATCGGCGAGGCTGATGATCGCCAGTTCCTTGCGATCCGGCGGATCGCCGGCGTAGCGGTATTCCGACTCCAACACACTGCTTTCCGGCTCGCCGGCGTCACGCTGCTTTTTGCGCGCCAGATTGTAAAAGTAGCTGACGAAGTCATCGCCGTGGTGGGTGGCGATCGCCTCGCGGACATAGCGGAAAAGACGGTACTGCCGGGCAAGTTCCAAGCCTTTGGTCACGTGATCGCGGATGATCAGACTGCTGATCTGCGGCGAGAGAAAAAGATGCTTGTTCCCGCCGCGGTTGTTTTCGGTAAAGTATTGCGGCATAGCAAGTTTCCCGATGTCGTGAAAGAGCGCGCCGACCTTGGCGCGCAACGCATTGGCACCGATGACTTTGGCAGCGTCTTCGGCAAGCGTGGCGACGTTGATGCTGTGAAACATCGTGCCGGGGGCTTCGCGCTTGAGCCTTTCCAGAAGCGGATGGTTGAGATTCGCCAGTACCGTCAACGCCATATTGGTATCGAGATTGAAAAGCAATTCAAGGATAAAGATCATCACTTCCGCGAGGACGGCGCAGGTGAATCCGGTCAACAGGATCACCGAGCCGATCTCCTTGAACTCGTTGAGCCCCCAACCTTGATTCTGATAGAGGATATCGAGATTGAAAACCAGATTCAGGATCACCGAAGCGAGAAAAGTCCGGATGAAAAAGGAACGGTAACTCACGACGCGGTGGACAAAAAGCGCGCCGACGCCGCCGATGAAAAGCCAGCGGATGGCGAGCGCGAGTTGCGGATGCGACGCCGATGAAACCATCAGCGTCGTCATCGTCGCCGTCAGAAATCCGCAGCAAAAAGTAGCGCGCAAACCGAGCGTGACCGACAGCAGCACCATCGGCAATACGACGGGAACCGCGCAGACGATCAATTCCGGATGCCCTTGAAGTTTGGCGACGCGGGCGATCTCCGAATAGTTGGTGATGACCAGATAATTGATCCACAGCGAAGCGGCGATAACGATCGATGCGACCGACATTTCCCGCCACTGATGAACGATCCGCGGCCGCAGAATGACGAAATAAATCACAATGATCGCCAAAAGGGCAAGACCGCATATCAAATTGATGATCAGTATATTGTATTCAAAATCACGGGGCAGAAACTTCCGCTCCGCATCCAGTTTTTTCTTGATGGCGGGGGTGATGACGCCGCCCTTTTCAAGCAGAAGGTCATTCGTCTTGACCTGGCGTATGACAGGTGCCACGACAACGTCCGCCTTTTTTGTCGCGTCGAGGACGAGATTGCCGTCGTCGCCGAGGACAGGCTTGATGATCTGACAAAATTCATTGAAAAGTTCGATTTTCTCTTCGGCGAAAAAGATTCTCTTGCCGACCTTTTCCGGAGTCCGGCAGTCCGCAAGCAACAACTGATAGTGATTGACGTTGCCTTGGAGATCTTCGATCTTAACTTCCCGGTCCGGATTGCCGCACTCCCGAAGCAACTTTTCAGAAATGATCCCCCGGTTGATCTCGCGCGTCGCGCGTTCCTTGAAGTCCTCGTGGCGGGGCGCGATGTATTTGATCAATTCCGTCGACGCATTCCGCGCCGCGACTTTACCCGCAGAGGTGAAATCCCCGTCATTTCCGGTGTTGCGCAGTACGACCGCTTCGAGAAAATCGGTGATCCTGTTTTCCAGACGGGTGCTTTTTTCCGCATCGATCTTGAAAAACAGCGTCGATTTTTTCTGCGCCTCGGCGCGTTTTTCCTCCGTGGCGTCGATGTCTTCGTACTCGAAATCGCAACGCGCCAATAAGGATTCAGAAGAAATATCGCCGATCTGCCATTCGATCTTGCTCTGATCGTTGGCGGAATACACCAGCAACAAGGTGCAGACCACCCATACCAGAATGAGCAATGTCACGCCGGGGACGGAACTCTGATTGAGTATCCCTTCAAACTTGTCGATATCAAAAGCGGCGCGGGTTTTGCGCCGTTTTTTGCGATAACGACGCCAGAATTCCCAAAAAGCGCGAAGCATATCAAGACTCCTTTTCCGTATAGGCGTTGATGATTTTTTCCAGAAGCCAGTGCCGGACGACGTCGGAGGTGCGGAAAAAGACGAACCCGATCTCTTTGAGACCGCGCAACGTCCTGATCGCGTGTTCCAGCCCGGATTTTTCCCCGGCGGAAAGGTCGGATTGCATCGGGTCGCCGGTGATGACGCAACGCGAGCCGAAGCCCATCCGCGTCAGAAACATCAGCATCTGCTCGATGGTTGTATTCTGCGCCTCGTCGAGGATGATGAAAGCGTCGTTGAGACTTCTGCCGCGCATAAAGGCGAGCGGCGCGATCTCGATCAGATTTTTGCCGATCAGATCGGCGACTTCCTCGGGGCTGAGCATATCGTTGAGCGCGTCGTAAAGCGGACGCAAGTAGGGGGAAACTTTTTCTTCCAGACTTCCCGGCAGAAAACCGAGTTTTTCGCCGGATTCGCGGGCGGGGCGCGTCAGAATGATCCGGCGCACTTTGCCTGCGAGAAACGCTTCGACCGCCGCCGCCATCGCGAGATAAGTCTTGCCGGTACCGGCGGGGCCGATGCCGAAAACGATGTCGTGCTCGCGCAACGCCGCGAGATACTGCCGTTGCCGGAGCGAGCGCGGCAACACCTCGCGCCGCTTGGGACTCACCTTGACGCGCGCTTCCCAAAGCGCGGCGAGATCCGGTTTTTCACCTGAACCGACCGCTTTGAGCAACAATTCAAAATCGGGTGCTTCCAGTTGACGGCGGCGCAGTTGAAAAAGTTCGGCGAGCGCGGCAAAAAAGGCTTCCGCCTGCCGGCAGCGGGACTCGTCGCCGGAAAATTCCACCCAGTTGTCGCGACTGACCGCGCGGACATCAAAAAACTCCGCCGCGTGACGGAGTTTTTTGACTTCATCCCCCGCGCAGAGGTCGGAAAGCCCCGTGCCCGGCGGAAAATAAAAGCGTGTCGCGATATCTGCCATTGACAATCGGTCAGAGTTTCGGGATCTGCAATTTCATACCGACGCGCACCTTGGAGGGGTCGGTAATACCGTTGGCTTTAACGATGATGTCGTATTTGCGCGCATCGCCGTAATGCTCTTTGGCGATCTTGCTGAGGGAGTCGCCCGCCTTGACGGTGTAGACCGTGAATTCAAGATCGTCGGTGGCTTTGGCATCGGATTTCGCTTCCGCAACGGGCGCGGGAGTTGCCGCGTCTTTCACCTCGACACCGGGAGCGGCGGTTTCCGCTTCCTTGGGGTCGGCGGCGGAGACCGCTTCCGAAGTCACATCGACCGCTTCAACGGCTTCGACGTCGGCGACCTGCTTTTCTTCCGCCTCGACCAGACGGGGCGAAACATTATCGACGATCGCGGGAGGCGCGATGCGCGGCGGACGGTAGCCGGGGTAACTCCGCGAGATCCCGCGCGCCCACTCCGCTTCCTCCGTCCCGTAATCGATCTGCGCCAACTGCGGTCCGCAACCGCAAAGCGCGATCAACAACGTACTGATTCCGCAAACCAAAAACTGTTTTTCCATTTTAATCCCTCCCGTTGATTTTCTGTTGGCTTTTATTTTGAAAACACTACGCTTCATAACGCTGGAAAATGACAACTCCGTTGTGACCGCCGAAACCGAGGTTGCAGTTGAGAGCCGTGCGGATGTCGCGCTGCCGCGCCGCGTTGGGCGTGACGTCGAGATCGCATTCCGGATCGGGGGTCGTGTAATTGATCGTCGGCGGCACCGTCGACGTGCGGATCGCCTGGACACAGGCGATGGATTCCAGTCCGCCGGCGGCGCCGAGCGCGTGACCGGTCGTGCCCTTGGTACTGCTGATCGCGCACTGCGGACGATCGCCGAAAACGCTCTTGATCGCGAGCGTTTCAAATTTGTCGTTCAATCCGGTACTGGTGCCGTGGGCGTTGATGTAATCGATCTCGTCGGGATTCAGATTTGCGTGGCGCAACGCCATACGCATCGCCCGCGCCGCGCCGGAACCGTCCGGGGTGGGACTGGTGATGTGATAAGCGTCGCCGGAAGCACCGAAACCGACAACTTCCGCGAAGATCGGCGCGCCGCGCCGTTTGGCGTGTTCAAGCTCCTCCAACACGAGGACGCCGGCACCCTCGCTCATCACGAAGCCGTCGCGGTCGCGGTCAAAGGGACGGCTCGCGTGCTGCGGATCATCGTTGCGCGAACTCAACGCGTGCATCTGACTGAAACCCGCCACCGCGATCGGCAAAATCGGTGCTTCCGCGCCGCCGGCGAGCATCACATCCGCGTCGTCGCGCTTGATGCACCAGAACGCCTCGCCGATCGAGTGGGTCGCCGTCGAACATGCGGTGACGATCCCGTAATTGGGGCCTCCGGCTCCGGTACGGATGGAGATATTGCCCGAAGCGATGTCGGAAATCATCATCGGGATCACCAGAGGCGAAAGCCGGGAGGGACCTTTTTCCAGCATCAGTTGATGCTGTTCGCAGAGAACTTTCAGCCCTCCGACGCCGCTGGAAACGAGAACGCCGACCCGGGTGAGATCAAGATCTTTCGCCTCGCGCAAGTTGCGCGGCAGATTGCTCGATTCGAGTGCTTCGTCCGCCGCGATCACCGCGTACTGGCAAAAGAGATCCATCCGGCGGGCTTCCTTGATTGAAAAATGCGATTCAAATTCGTAATTTTTGATCTCGCCCGCGATTTTCGTCTTGAAATCGGTCGCGTCAAAACGCGTGATCTCGCCGATTCCGCACTTGCCCGCGACCAACGCCGCCCAAAAATCCGGCACCGAGTTGCCGACGCACGAAAGCGTGCCCATCCCGGTCACTACGACCCGCCGTTCAAAATTCGCCATAATCTACCACAATTAGAACAATAGAAACAAAACGAACCGCATGAAGTCGTCCCGGCGAGATGCCGGAACCGCTCCCCGCGGTTCGCTTTTTCAGGCATCGCGGCAAAATTTCCGCGATACCGAACCCAAGCCGAAACTCGGCGGGTTACTTGTCAGCGCTGTTATCTTCGATATATTTGATCGCGTCGCCGACGGTGGTGAGCTTTTCAGCCGCATCATCGGGGATATCCGCGCCGAATTCTTCTTCGAGCGCCATCACCAGCTCGACCTGGTCGAGGGAATCGGCACCGAGATCTTCGATGAATTTGGCCTCCGGCGTGACCTGTTCTTCCTGAACCTGGAGCTGGTCGACGATGATTTTCTTGACTCTTTCAGCAATCGTGGACATTTTCAAACCTCTTTATTTATGGTTGACGAATGTATTTTTCTTACGAATTGCGGAGAAACTTCCCCACACGCTATTCTTAATATGACGCAATTTCGACAAAAAGTCAAGTTTTTCTGTCAAAAAAACGCGCTTTTTTTACATCAGCATACCGCCGTCGATGTTGATGACCTGCCCGGTAACGTAATCCGCATCCTTGGAAGCGAGAAATGCGACGACGCCGGCGATATCCTCCGGACTCCCCGCGCGTCCGGCGGGAATGACTTTAAGAAACATCGCGCGCACATCATCGCTCAACGCCGCCGTCATATCGGTCATCACGAAACCCGGCGCGACCGCGTTGCACTGGATATTGCGGCTGGCGAATTCCTTGGCGGTCGTCTTGGTAAGCGCGATCACGCCCGCCTTGCTCGCCGCATAATTCGCCTGACCGACGTTGCCCATTTTGCCGACGACCGACGAGAGGTTGACGATCTTGCCGCTGCGCTGTTTCATCATCGGCCGAACCGCCGCCTGCGTGAAATTGAAAGTTCCTTTGAGGTTGACATTCATCACGGCGTCCCACTCCTCCTCGCTCATACGGAGCATCAGATTGTCCTTGGTGATGCCGGCGTTGTTGACGAGAATGTCGAGATGGCCGAAATCGGCGACCACCTGCGCGACCGTCGCTTTGGCGTCCTCGCTTTTGGCGACGTCGGCGGCGTAACCGCGGGCGTTGAAACCGGCGTCGCGAAGTTCCTGCGCGATCTTTTCCACCGTTTCCGGCGAACGGCCGACGACGGCGACGGCGGCGCCCTCCTCGGCGAGACGCTGACAGATCGCGCGGCCGATGCCGCGGGTGCTGCCGGTGACGAGAGCGACTTTGTTTTCCAGACGTTTCATTATGCTATACTCCTAATTCAAAACCACTTGCGAAAGCGTTTCCACGCTGTTGACGTTGATGCGGACGATACCGGGATCGATCCGTTTGACCAATCCCGTGAGCACGCTGCCGGGACCGAATTCAATGGCGGTGTCGATGCCGAGATCGGAAATCGCGTGCCGCAGACACTCCTCCCAGCGGACGCTCCCCGAAACCTGTTCGGCGAGCGCGGCGCGGATCTCCTCCGCCGTGCCGGAAACTTTGGCGGTATAGTTGTGATAAACCGGGACTTGCGGCATTTTGATTTCGGCGGCGGCGAGCGCGCTCCGCAAAAATTCCCCCGCTTCCCGCATCAACCGCGAATGGAAACCGCCCGCGACGGTCAACGGCACCACCTTGCGCACGCCCTCTTTTTCTTTGAGCTGCGCGACGGCGAGGTCGATTTTTGGTTGCGGGCCCGACAAGACCAGTTGTCCGGGGCAGTTGTAATTGGCGACGTCGAGATCGATTTCGCGGCAGACGCTCTCGATGACGGCGGGATCGCCGCCGAGCACCGAAGCCATCGTCCCCGGGAATTTTTCACACGCTTCATCCATCAATGCGCCGCGGCGGTCAAGCAATTTCAAGCCGGTACCGAAGTCAAATGCTCCGGCGGCGTAAAGCGCGCCGTATTCGCCGAGACTCAAACCGGCGCAGGCGACCGGCTGCAAATCGAATTTTTCGCGGAATGCCGCCAGCGCGGCGCAACTCATCGTGTAGATCGCCGTCTGGCAATTGGTACTGCGCGTCAATTCTTCGATGGGACCGTTGAAGATCAGATCGCTCAATTTCCGGCCGAGGATCCGGTCGGCTTCCTCAAAGATGCGGCGCGCCGCATCCGAAACACCGGCGAGATCGCGTCCCATACCGACGCTCTGCGCCCCTTGTCCGCTGAAAATAAAAATGGCTTTCATAGATAACTCCCTGATTACGGATATACTATAACACCGCGAAAGAAAAAAGACAAGGAGATTTGGAAAAAGAGATGAGAGATGATCCGCCTTCGCCCAAGGCTACGGCGGGACAAGGAGATGAGAAAAAACTACATACGCTTTGATTGCAGACGGATGCGAGTCGGTTGCCGACGAGCGCGCAGGCGTATGGGAGCGATTTTACGCATTGCACAGAGCAATGCGGAAATGCGCAAACAAGTGTTT
>JAEDIJ010000050.1 GCA_016292515.1 Victivallaceae bacterium | reverse complement strand
CATTCAGGCGGTTCGGGCGGCGGCGGAGCGTTCCCGCGAACTCGGCAAATGAGCAAAAGGTTGTCGACCAACGCCATCCTTTCGGTGGTGATGCCGGTTTTCAACGAGGAAAAATTCGTCGGGGAAGTCGTCGAAAAAGTTTTGGCGCAAGATGTTGTCGGTGAATTGATTATCGTCGATGACGCATCGACGGACGATACGCGGCAAATCTTGCGTCGATTTGCCGGAGAGGAGCGCGTCAAAATTTTCTGCCAGAATTGCAATCGCGGCAAAGGAGCGGCGCTGATCTGCGGCTTTGCCCGCGCGACGATGCCCTTTGTCGTCGTTCAGGATGCCGATCTGGAATACGATCCCGCGGAATTCGGCAAATTGCTTTCGCCGCTTGTTTCCGGCGAGGCGGACGTGGTCTACGGTTCGCGTCTGCTCGGCAATCCGGAACTGGTTTTCGGCAACCGCACCGCCAATGTCGTGCTGACGACGCTTTTCAATCTCTTTTCCGGATTGCGTCTCACGGATATGGAGACCTGCTACAAGACGTTTCGCCGCGAGATCGTCCAAAGTCTGATCCTCACGTCGCCCCGTTTCGGCATCGAAGTCGAGATCGGTGCGAAGTTGGCTAAAATCAAGAACTTGCGTCTTGTTGAAGTGCCGATCAGCTACGCGCCGCGCAAACGCGGAGAGGGGAAAAAAATTTCCTGGCGCGACGGAGTCGCGGCACTTTGGCACATCGTCCGATTCACATTGTTCACCGGCAGAAAAAAGTCGTTGAAAGCGTAAACTTTTTCCGCAGAGGGGGAGGGGAAAATGGAACTGCGCGCCGCAGATGCGGAATTTTTCTGGACGGCGCGGCGGCGGCGTTACTGGCGGACGTGCCGCCGGAAATACTTTTTGTATTACTATGCGGCGCAGGGCGGCGCCGATCCCTTTGCACCGCGCGCTCTCCGCGAGCTTTACGCCCTCAAAAAAGCGATTTCGCTCGATGCCTATGTACGGCGTCTGGTCAATCTCGCGCTCCGGGAGTGTTTTTACGCTCCCGTTGATGAGGAGATGCCGGAAACGCCGCTTTCCGAAATTTTTCCCGTCGCCGCGCGCCGTGCCGGATGGGAATTTCAGCAGATGCTGGAAGGGAAAACGCCTCTCCGCCTTTTGGAATTGCTTCAAGAAAAATCTTCCCCGACGGAAATCCATCGGCAGATGATGGAAAAACTTGATTTTTTCTGTCATCAAGTCACCCGCAACGTGTGGCAAAGTCTCGCCGCGATCCCTCCGTGCGATCGGAGGCCGATCGAATCGCCGCTCGCGCTCTCGATCGCGGAATTGAAATGCTTTCTCGTCCCGGTGATCGCCGTCCACCGCGCCGGAGATATCTGGCTGTTGGAAAGCACGGGGGAGCGCGATGCCGGAAATGAGATCGCCGTCCTCGGCAAATTCGCCGCCGCGCAACGGTGGGGAACTTTGCCGCAACAGGTGAGAAGTTTCATCCTGCAAGGGGATGAGGGACTTTTTGCCGAAGTCGGCGCAGACGCCGACGTCAGCGAAGTTCTGCGCGGCATCCGGCGGGATGTCGGGGAAATGTGTCAGGCGATCGGCGAAGACGGCTTTGTCCGGGAAGAAAATTTTCCCGCCGACACGACGGCGTGCGAGGGATGCCGTTTTCGCACATTCTGCCGCCGTCAGGATTGATTTTTACCGGATTTATGGTATTTTATATCCTATGAATTATTACTTCCACATCCCGTTTTGCCGTCAGAAGTGCGCATACTGCGCGTTTTACAGTATGCCGCATCCGGAAACATCGCATTTCGACGCTTATCTCGCGCATCTGGAAAAAAATCTGGCGGCGGCGGAAAATCCTCCCGCCGAAACCATCTACCTCGGCGGCGGCACTCCGACTTTGCTCGATGCGCCGCACTTGGAGAAACTTTTTTCGCTGATCTTGCGCCATATCCCGTTGAAAAAAGAGTGCGAAATTTCCATAGAGGCGAATCCTGAAACGCTCGACGCCGAAAAAGTCGCGCTCATCCGGAATTTCGCAACGCGCATCAGCGTCGGAGTCCAAAGTTTCTTTGCCGCTAAGCGTGAAACACTGGGCAGGATCTGCTCCGACGCCGCGTTGGAAAATGCGCTGCGTCTGGTTTCTGCGGCGAAGTTTCCCCACTTCAATTGCGATCTCATCTACGGCGTTCCCGGCGAAACGTTGACGCAGTGGGAAAGGGAATTTGATTTTCTTGCAAAATTGCCGATCGATCACCTTTCCTGTTACGCGTTGACGCCGGAGGAGGGGAGCCTCCTCGGCGGTGATTACGCCGTCGATGGCGACTTGGCGGATATTCTGTGGGAAAAAACCGCGCTTCTCGCCGAAGAAAAACTTGATATGGCGCGTTACGAGATCTCCAATTACGCGAAAAAAGGCGGCGAGTGCCGTCACAACGTCAACGTTTGGAAAGGTCAACTTCTGCGCGGTTTCGGTCCCTCGGCAAGCGGTTTTGACGGCGTTGACCGGATGACGGAGCCGACCGACTTCGCCGCGTGGCTTGCCGGAGGTGCGGCGGACGTCGATCGCATTTCAGACTCCGCGCGGCTCAACGAGATCTTTGCCGTCAATCTGCGGACGGAAAAAGGGTGGACGCGCGAAATGTGGTCGAGCGTCCCGCGCGCCGACGCGTGGATTTTGCGTCAAAATCGCGCGCGCGATTTGCAAAATCGCCTATCCGGCGTTATACTTATTACGGAGCAGAGGATCGCGCTCACCGAAAAGGGGCTGCGGTTCTGGAACAGTGTGGCAGAGGAAATACTTGAATGACTTTGGAAGATACCCCGTTTACCCCGTTTAAGCGCTACCGCGTCGTCATTTCCTACGACGGTACCGCTTACAGCGGATGGCAGATACAGAAGCACTCGCTGGCGATCCAGGAGGTGATCCAGAAAAAACTCACCAATCTGTACGACCGCCAGGAGATCCATCTCGTCGGATGCAGCCGCACCGACCGCGGAGTTCACGCGCAGGGTTTCGTCGCGAGTTTCCTCGTGCCGGAGCGTCCCGACATCCCGCCGGAAAAACTGATGAAAGCGGTCAATCATCAGATGCCGCCCGACATCAAGTTGCGTTCGATCGAGGAGGCTCCGCTTGAATTCAACGCCCGTTTCGACGCGCACGGCAAGGCGTACACTTATTTGATCAACAACGGCGCGGAGTCGCCTTTTATCGACCGCTATGCGTGGCATCCGATCCATACGATAAAGCCGGAGTTGATTTACGACGCCGCGCAGGTATTGGTGGGGACGCACGATTATTCCAGTTTCGTCGTCGAGCGGCGCGAGATCGACGACGCCGTCCGCACGATCTACCGCATCGAAGTCGATACTTTCGGCGACCTGATCGCGGTGACGTTTGTCGGCAACGGTTTTTTGTACAAGATGATCCGCTGTCTGATGGGAACGCTCGAATGGGCGGGCGCGGGAAAACTTGCCCCCGCCGACGTCAAGCGGATCTTGGAGGCGAAAAACCGTCTCGCCGCGCCGGAAACTGCGCCGCCCAACGGCTTGTTTCTGATGCGCGTCTTTTACGATGACGACGCATTGCGGAATTTCCATTTGAAGACGCTGCCGTTTCTCGAATTCGGCGCGCCGGAGCGTGAGAGTATTTTCGGGAAAGAAGTCCCGCAAGTTAACCAAGGAGAATAAAATGAAGATCGATCCCAATTCCAAGACCGCCAAAAACCTCGCTTTCGCCTTTGCCGGAGAGTCGCAGGCGCGCAACAAGTACACCTATTTCGCCAGCAAGGCGAAAAAAGAGGGCTACGAGCAGATCGCCGCGATCTTTTTGCAGACCGCCGACAACGAAAAGGAACACGCCAAACTCTGGTTCAAGGAGCTGGACGGGATCCAGGACACGCTCTCCAATCTGCTTGCCGCCGCGGCGGGCGAGAACGAGGAGTGGACTCAGATGTACAAAAATTTCGCCGACGACGCCGATGCCGAGGGATATCACGACCTCGCCGCGCAGATGCGTCTGATCGCCGCGATCGAAAAGCGTCACGAGGAGCGTTACCGCAAACTCGCCGCCAACATCGAGAAAAACGAAGTGTGGGTCAAGGTCGGCGAACGCCGCTGGGAATGCCGCAACTGCGGTCATATCTACATCGGCGATCAGGCCCCCGATGAATGTCCCGCCTGCAAGCATCCGCGGGCGTACTTCCAGTTGGAAGAAACGAATTATTGATTTTTCCATTTCTTCAAAAAAATCTGCGATGAAAAAAATCTGGATCATGGCCGGGGAATCCTCCGGCGATTTGTACGGCGCCCGGCTTGCGGTCGCGTTGAAAAAACTCGGCGCCGAGCGCAATGAGGAAATCGAGATTTCCGGAATGGGCGGCGCCAAGATGATCGAAGCCGGAGTGCCCGTCAAAGTCGATTCGACCGAACTCGGCGTAATGGGCATTTTTGAAGTGGCGAAAATGCTCTTTACGTTTCTCCGGATCTTCCGCCGTCTCGTCAAACTCGCCGCCGAGGAGCGTCCCGACGCGGTGGTGCTGATCGACTACCCCGGGTTCAATTTGCGCTTCGCCAAGGCGATGTACAAACTCGGCATCAAGGTGATTTGGTATATTTCACCGCAGGTGTGGGTGTGGGGCAAAAAACGGATCCCCGTGCTGACGAAAATCTGCTCGGAAATCATGGTGATTTTCCCCTTCGAGGTCGATTTCTACCGCGAGGTGGCGAATTATCCGGCGAAATTCGTCGGTCATCCTCTGCTCAACATCGTCGATGAACGCGCCGCCCAGACCCCCGGTCTCGTGCGCGACCCCAAGGATTTTCTGCTGTTGCCGGGAAGCCGCAAGTCGGAGATCACGCGGTTGCTTTTGCCGATGCTCCGATCCAGCGTCCAGATCGCGCAGAAGCATCCCGAATTGAACTTCCACTTGTCGACGCCGCGGGAGTACGTCGCCGATTTCTGCCGTAAAACGATCGAAAAGTTCCGCAGGAAGCATCCCGATTTGCCCGAGATCGACGTTTCCGTCGGCGACACCGGGTACTGGTTGCGCAAGGCGGGGACGGGGATCGCCGCCAGCGGTTCGGTGACGGTCGAAGCGGCGATCTCCGGAATTCCGCTTGTCGTCGGGTACAAACTCAATTACTTCACCTTGCTGCTCGCGGCGGTACTGGTCAAACTCTACCGCGGATTTTTCGTGATGCCCAACATCATCGCCAACAAGGAAATTTACAAGGAGTTGCTCCAATACCGCTTCGAGCCGTACCGGATCGTGCCGGAAGTGGAAAAGATCCTGCCGGGCGGAAGCCGCCGTGCCGAGGTCGAAAACGACTTGTCGCAAATTCGCGCTTTGCTCGCCGGCAAGAGTACCGACGCCGCGATGCAGGCGGCGACGGTCTGCCTTGACGCCATTCAAAAACAATGAGGTGATTTATGGATAAGGAAATTCCGAAAGCCGTCTCGTTTGACCACAACGCTTTTTTTGACAGCACAGGTTCCGTTTCCACCGACAGCTGGCGCGTGATGCGGATCATGTCGGAAGCCGTCGAAGCGTTTGACACGATGAATGATCTCGACCGGATGATGGTTTCCGTTTTCGGCTCGGCGCGCACTCCGGAATCGTCGCCGGAGTACCAGTCCGCATTTCAGTGCGGCGCGTTGCTCGCCAAGCAGGGGTACGGCATCATCACGGGCGGCGGTCCCGGCATTATGGAAGCGGCGTGCCGCGGCGCGTACGAGGCGGGCGGTTTAACCGTCGGTCTCAACATCCGGTTGCCGCACGAGCAGAATCCCAATCCCTATCAGAAGCACTCGCTTTACTTCCGCTACTTCTTTTTGCGCAAGATGACTTTTCTCAAAT
>JAEDIJ010000028.1 GCA_016292515.1 Victivallaceae bacterium | reverse complement strand
CCCCGCCACCTCGGAAATCTCTTTCCGGAAGCAAAACGGTTTTATAATGTATCACGCATTTCTGACTTTTGCAAATCTTTTTTTGCGGGATTTTTTATCAGCTCCGCCTCAAATCGGCCCGTGAGCCGCGAAACGGTCTTATAATATATGCCCGTTTGAGCAACGTTGCAAGCCGTTTCAGCAAGAAAATGTGCTTTTTTTTCAGTTTTTGGAGGGTTTTGCCGTTTCACGCAGGAAATTCGTCGCCGCCGCGATGCCCGCGAAACTGCCGATCTCGCGTTTGAGCGCGCTGTCGACGATCTCGCACGCGGCGAGCGGCTCCGCCCAGCAGAAGCGGGACAGATAGCGTTTGATCGGCGCCGTGTAGAGATCGCCGATCGCCCACGCGAGCGTGCCGAGCACGAGTTTCTGCGGATTGAAGGCATTGATCAGCATCCCGAATGCCTGCGCGTTGCGCAAGGACATCTCATCCCAGAGTTTCAGCGCGTAAGCGTCGTTTGCCCGCACCGCCTTTTCCAGAAGCAGCATATCGATCTTGCTTTTGTCGCCGCCCGACTCGCGCGCGATATAGGAATCGGGATACTGCGCCAATTCCTCGACCATCCGTTGAGCGATCGCGCGTCCGCCGCAGTAGCTCTCGTAACAACCGCGCATCCCGCAGTTGCAGGGACGTCCGTCGATCTGAATGCACATATGACCGATCTCCCCCGCGCTCAAAGTGGCTCCGCCCCGCACCAGGTGATTGGCGGCGATGATCCCTCCACCGATACCGGTACTCATTGTGAGATAGATGAAATCGGTACACCCCCTGCCCGCTCCGAAAAACCATTCGGCGAGCGCGCCGCAGTTGGCATCGTTTTCAAAGCACCCGCGGATGCCGAGGTGCTTTTTCATATAATCGAGGATCGGCACATCGACCCATTTGGGATTGTTGGGCGGGCGTTTCATAATGCCGCGCACGGCGTCGGCGGGAAACGGCGCGGAAATACCAAACGCCGCGAAGTCTTTGAGGTCAAGATGCGCTTCCTGAATGAGCCGTTTGACCTCGGAAACCATTTTCTGCATTGTTTCGTCGGGGTCGGTATTCACGTTGGGGATGCGGCAACTGCCGAGAAGTTTGCCCTGGGTATCTCCGATGCCGATGCCGACTTTGGTGCCGCCGATGTCGAAGCCGATCACAAGTTCGCGTTGATTCATCATAAAAAAATCTCCGATAAAAGTTGAAATACTACTTGCAGAATATATCACACGGATTATATTTTACAAGTGCAAAGATTTCGTATTTTCCACAATAATATATATAAGGAATAACAAAATGCTTTCATCACTTCATTGCGTCTGCGCGGAAGCCCCCGGAGTCTATTACGCTTTTCAAAACAGCGACTCGGTCGGCAAAGCGATCGTCGTGATCCTGATCATCGGTTCAGTTCTTACTTGGAGCGTGATGGTCGACAAGGTGATGATGATCCACAAGGCGAAAAATCTCACGAACCGTTTTATTTTGCGGTTCCGCGAAAACACGCGCAACATCGCCACCCCGACTTTGCGCCGTGAAGCCGTCCAAAGCGGCGGCCCGACGGCGATCATTTACGAGGCGGGCGTCGAAAAACTTCTCGAATTTTACGAACAGGCAACACCTGCCAACGCCGCATCGCTGCAACCGGGCGTCATCACACCGGCAAAACTCTCGGACGCACAACTCAACGCCATCGAAGCCGTCCTCGAACGGGAGGTTTCCGGTCAGATCCAGCAGCTGGAAACCCGCATCGGACTGCTCGCGACGCTGGTGAGTCTTTCGCCTTTCTGCGGACTTTTCGGTACGGTCTGGGGCGTCATGATGGCATTCTGCGGGATCGCCGCCGCCGGCAAGGCGGACTTCACCGCGCTCGCCCCGGGCGTCGCCGGCGCGCTGTTGACGACGGTCGCAGGACTCGTCGTCGCGATCCCCTCGCTCATCGGTTACAACCTGCTGACGGGATCGATCCGCGGCATCACGATCTCGATGGACAATTTCACCGAGGAATTCATGGTGCGGATCAAGCTCGAACAGCTTGAAATGCAGAAAAAAATGGAGTAGCTTGTCATGCGTCACCACAAACGCGCCCGCTCGCAGATGGCGGCGATCGATCAGATCAACGTGACGCCGTTGCTCGACCTCACCTTTCTGCTTCTGATCGCCTTTATGATCACGATGCCGCTGATGGAGTACGGCACGCAGATCAGCGAACCGGAAATGGACAGCAACGAGTTGCCGACCGAAAATTTCCAGAGCGTAACTTTCACCAAAGAGGGAACCGTTATGCTCGGCAAAGAGACGGTTTCCCGCGAGGAACTTTTTGAACGGCTCCGGAAACTGAAAAACGATGAACCCAAAACGCAGTTGCTGCTCCGCGCCGACGGCCGCCGCACCTACAACGAAGTCATCGAATTGATGGCGCAGATCCGCCGCAGCGGATTTTCCGACGTCACGCTGGTCACGCAGGCGGAGGGAAATTAGTTTTATGGACATCCTGCGGCGTCAGTCTTTATATCATTATCTCACTCCGAAAAAGAACAAAATGATCTTTTGCGGAGTGATCCTGGCGTTGCACGTCGTTTTGATTTTCGCTCCGCTCGTCTATTACAAGATCCGCAGTTACTTTGCGCCGCCGCCGCTTAATCTCTTTCGCGTCAAACTCGGCGGCGTCGAACTCTCGCACGCGCCGGAAGTCGGGATGCCGGAGCGCACCCGCCCCGCGCCGCAACCGCCTGCCCCCGCTCCGAAAAAAACGGAGCCGGAGCCCAAACCGGAGCCCAAACCGGAGCCGAAACCGACTCCCAAACCAACGCCCAAGCCGACACCGAAACCGACGCCCAAACCCAAGAAAGATGTAAAACCGAAGCCGAAAAAGAAAACGGTTTCTCCGAAAAAAGCGGACAAGAAGCCGGCAAAGAAAACAACGGCAAAAACCAAACAGCCACCCAAGCCGAGCAAAGAAGAATTGTTGCAGCGCGACGTGTACCGTCCCCCCGCCGGGAGCAACAATTTCAACCCCAACGTGCCGATCGGCTCGCGCAACCGGGGACAGGCTTTGGGGCCGCAGGACAATCGTACGCCTGCGGGCGGCGCGACCGAGGAAGAAGAGCGTTTCGGCAAAAATCTCGGACTTTTCATCAAGAGCAAATGGGTACAGCCGCCGAGGATCAAACTCGGCGACACGTTGCCCAAAGCAATGATCGAACTCTCGATCGCCGCCGACGGCCGTGTCATCGGCAAGCGCATCGTCACGCCGAGCGGAAACGCCGCGATGGACGAATCCGTACAACGGATGCTCGATCAGCTGACGACCGTGCCGAAGCCACCGCGGGAAGCGACGGTGCAGATTTTCATCGAGACCAAATAGAGCCGTCAAAGCCCCCTGCCGACGTCGGCGGTCAATTCCATTTTGAGCGTATAGGGCGCACAGCCTTTGCCGCCGATCGCGTCGATCTGCGTTTTGTTGCAAATCAGTTGACGCACGATGATCGTACTGACCGACGTATGCGAAATTTCCACCGCAAGCGGCAACGGAAGTTTTTCCGCCAGATTTCCCGCGACCCGGTAAAGCGTGTCGGGGATCCGGCTCCTGCCGTACATCAAAAGATGAAAGGGCGTCGCGTCATACGTTTCCCGCTTGCCGGCACCGAGAAACGCAAGGGCAAATCCGTTCCCGGCGGAAGCGGGCAATTCGCCGCAGAGGAAATTTTCCGCGTCGTCGATATCCGCCAGATCCGCGATCAGCAACGCGATGCCGGGCAATGCCTGATCCGCCGCGATCCCGCGGTTGGCAAGGCGTTGTGCCAGCGTACCGGCGCAGGCGGCATTGACCTGCCAGGAAAACTGCGCGCCGCTCGCGTGAGTCAGCAAGCTGTTGCAAAAAGTTTCATCGATCATCTTGCACCTCACGCAAAAATCAAATTCAGCGGCACAACGACGCAATAGACCGGAATTTCCCGACGGCGCGCGATCGACAGATCTAAATGAGAACCGAGTTCAATGGTATGAAATCCGTCGCACCCGTACTCCGGCAGCGCGGAAAGCAGCAAATGCAGATAACTTTCCAATTCCGTCCGGTCGGTAAAATAAAATGCGACCCGCGCCGACGCCGAAGCGAAATGATCGGCATCTTTGGCGCAACACTCGGTGATGGAAACTTCGACACCTTCCGGCAGACAATCGGGCAACGCTCCCGCAAAGACCCGTTTCTCCAACTCCAACGAGAGCGTACTTGCCACATAATCGGCAAGCTGATTTTCGGCTGTCAACAAATCCATTTGATCCTCCTTGTTTTCGGGATGTCCCTCTGCACAAGGCAGGATTTGTCAACCTTATTTTCCGGGAGAGAAAAAATTTTTCAGAAAAGATCAGGGGTGTGAGCAAAACGCTCCAAATCGCCGCAATGCGCGTCGATCCAGCGCATGATCACGCGCGTCAGCACGTCGATCTCGCCGGAGGTAAGTGCCCTCCCCTCCGCGATGCCGTAAAATTTGCGCAGACAGGAGCGGCAACAGCAGGCAGTCGCGTGCTGGGCGACGAAGACGGCGAAACCGCGCATCGGCGTCTGACTGCCGTCGTGAAAGGGATGTGCGGGAGCAAGCCGCTCCGTGAGGATTTTTTTGGTTTGCTCGCGAAGTTTGTCTTTGCCGAGTTCAGCAAGCGCGGCGCACTCCTTTTCGCTCAAACAAAAGCGCATCCGGAATTTCGAGCGGGCAAGACGCGCTTCAAGCGCGGCGTAGTCGAAGGAATCCGCGTCCATTTCAGCAGGGCAAAATGCACAGCGGGCGCGGCAAAGTCAACTCGTTGCCGTCCGGCTCGTAGCCGCGCTCCGTCCGGCGGAAAAAAGTTACCTTTTCCGAAAATTCATCGGCGGAGGCGAAACGCTCGCCGCCGTCGAGGAAATGGATGTCGCGCGGACTTTTGCCGCCGCAGTAGCAGAACTGCGCTTGCGTCAACTCCCCCTCGCCCGACACCTGAAAAAAGAGGAGCGAATCGACACCGCGGTTGCTGACGGCGAGCATTTGCCGTTCCGGGGAAAACCGGATCGCTCCCGCTTTGCTCGTATAGCAGTCAAGCGCAAAGGGAAGCGTCGGCACGGTTTTTACGATCTGAAATTTTCCGTCGGCGTAATCAAGTGTCATCACCGTATTGGCGAGTTCGTTGACGAGAAAGGCGCGGTGCGTTTCCGGCAGAAACTCCAAATGGCGCGGCCCCGATGCCGCCGGAGCGATCCAAGAACGTTTCACGCCGCGCTCGGAAATCCCCTTCCCCTGCGTAAAAAAGTAACAATCGATCGCATCCAGTCCGAGATCGACGGCGGCGATATAGCGCGCATCGGGAGTCGGGTGGACATAATGGACGTGCGGCGCATCCTGCCGTTTCGGATGGGTGCTGCGTCCCTCGTGGACGATGACTTGCGTACGCATCAAACGGTCGTTTTGCAACCGGAATTCCGTCAGACTTCCCGAACGGTAATTGGCGGTATAGACAAAATTTTCATCCGGCGAAAACGCGACGTGGCAACTGGAAAGCCCTCCCGTCGGTTGCAGGTCAAGCAGTTCCAAATGTCCTTTTTTATCCATTTGAAAGAAAGCCAGCGCATCCGTCGTTTCGTCGAGCGTGCAAGTCGCCGCAAGACGTTTTCCGTCACGGCTTTTGGCGAGATATCCCGCCCCTTTCAGCGGCGCGAAGCCGAGTTTTTCCGGATGTCCCTCCGCCGCGAAGCGGAAACTGTATATCCCGCTTTGCTCCGTGTCGGAATAAGCGGCGATCAAAAAAAAGCGATCCATAATACCAAACCCCATTCTTTAAATACCTCTTCCAAAAATACATCGAAACGGTCAAAAAATCAATCGTTTTCGGCAAAAAAACGGCAAAGCGGAAAAATTTTACGGAAAGCGACTTGAAAAAGAAGCGGAATGCGGTTATTTTAGACTAAAATATAAAGTCTGCATAGGGTATATTATGGAACGCAAAACTTTCAGCAAAGTCCCGATCTACATCCGGGATTCCTATAACCGGGCGGTCAGCTACGGCAAGGCCGGCAATTACAACGAGGCGATCAAAATTCTCGTCCCCGCCGCCTGCAACGCCCCCGAAGTGCCGGTGCTTTTTGAAAGACTTCGCGAGTACGAGATCGCAAAATGCAAGACGATGAATCCCGCGCTCAAAGCGCTTTATCAGGTTTTGCAGGTTTTCGCGCTCATCCCCCTGTCGATCAAAGCGCATTCCGATCCCGTCGGCGCGATGGCAAGTTGCGAGCGTCAGCTCGCCGGGTGCGTCGATCAGGTCGGCGTGCTGAAAATTCTCGCTTCCTGCTCGGAAGTCGCCGAAGCGCCGTGGATCACCGTCAGCGCATTGGAGGCGTTGCGCGAATTTCACCCCAAAGACGAAGTCACGTTGCGACGGCTCGCGGCGGCGATGCAGTTGAACAACCAAGCCAATGAGGCGCTCTCCATTCACCGCAAACTTGCCAGCGGTTCGCCCGCCGACCTCGCCACGCAGAATGAACTGCGTTCCGCGATGGCACTCGCGAGCATTCAGCGCGGCAACTACGACGAGAGCGACAGCGACGCCGCCCCCGCCAAACGCAACCTCGCCAACAACGATGAAGCCGTTTTGCAGCAGTTGCTCGAAGGAACCATTCACAACGCCGAACAGGCGCAACTGCTGATCGACCGCTTCACCCGCGACCTTGAAACCAACGATTCGATCGATATGCGCCGGAAACTCGCCGACGCCTACATGGTGATGAGAAATTTCACCGAAGCCTACAACCAGTACAAACTCGTCGGCGAAAAACTCGGCGTCATCGACCCCGTCCTCGACAAGCAGATCGAGCAGGCGTACGTCGCCCAGCTGGAAGACGGCATCGCGCAATTGCGCGCCAATCCCGAGCAATTCGATCAGCCCGAAACCCAAATCGCGCAGTTCACGGAGGAGATCGCCGCCTACCGCTTGCGTCACGCCACCAAACGCGCCAAGGATTTCCCCAACGACGCGCAGTTGCAATTCGACCTCGGCGCGCTCTATTTCGAGCGCGGGGAGTACGACAAGGCGGAAGAAATAATGAAGCACTGCGCCGAGATCCCCCAGACGCGGCGCAACGCGCTCGTTTATCTCGGCAGATGCGCCATTTTGCGCAACGCGCCGGAGGAAGCGGTGCAGTCTCTGGAAGAAGCCGTCGCCAATATGTACCGGATCGACAAGTACAAGCGCGAAGCCCTTTATTATCTCGGCAACGCCTGTGAAATGATCGGCAAGACCGACCGCGCCGTCGAGTGCTACAAATTGATTCAGGGCAGTATGGCAAATTACCGCGACATCGCGGAGCGTCTGGCGAAACTCGCGCCGCAGGCTCCCGCCGACGCCGCGCCGCAGAAAAAATAAACATCCATTTACGGAGGATTGATTATGAGCGAAGAAGGAAACCTCACCCCGCAGGGAAACGACAGCGAAAACACCCAGACGAAAAAAACCATCCGTTTGCGTCCCTTGACTCCCAAACCGGCACCGATCCCGCTCGTGAAACCGGTGGTGCCTGCCGCCGCGGATAACACCCAGACCCAGAAAACGGTCAAATTGAAGCCTTTGATGCCCAAAATCGCATCGACCAACAGGACCGTCGATCCGTTGGAGATCCGCGCGTCTGCCAAGTCGGCGCTGGACGGCAACGACACCCAGACCCGCCACGCGATCCAGATGAGCAAAGCCCCGGCGACGGTCAAACCGGCGACGATCGACATCGGCAGCGCGAAAGCTCCGGCAAGCGGTTCTGCCGATGATGACCGTACCGTCAAAGTCAAACGTCCCGCGCCCGCCGCTCCGGCGGAGAGCG
This sequence comes from Victivallaceae bacterium, assembly GCA_016292515.1. Classification (GTDB taxonomy): domain Bacteria; phylum Verrucomicrobiota; class Lentisphaeria; order Victivallales; family Victivallaceae; genus UBA1784. The sequence continues at coordinate 19,348 of JAEDIJ010000028.1, read as the reverse complement.
CGCCCCGTCCGGCATTGAAATTCAACCGTCCCGCGACGCCTTCGCCCGTCGCCGCTCCGAAACCGGCAACCGCCGTTATTCCGCCGAAACCGGTGGCGGCTTTTGCGCCGCAAGTCGAAGCGGATGATGACGATATCGAATTTGAGGATGACGAGCCGAATAAACTTCAAGTGGCGCTTTCCGTCGTCGCGGCGGTCGCGTTGCTGATTTCGGGAACTTTGCTCGCGCTCTCCTTTTTCAACGTCAAATTCTGATCGCGGGGTTTCACCGTGGTCACCATTGCGCCGCTCGGAAGCGGCAGCAGAGGAAACGCCCTGGTCGTTTCAGCGGGCGGCGAATCGCTGGCGATCGACGCCGGATTTTCCCGCAAGGAAATGCTCACGCGCATCGCCTCGCACGGCGTCGCGGCGGAAACTTTGCGCGCCGTACTGATCACGCACGAACATACCGATCACACGTCCGGTTGCCGTGTACTCTGCGACAAATTGCATATCCCCGCCTGTATGACACCGGGGACAAGCCGGATCCTCGGCAAACGGGGCGATCTGCCCCAACTCGTCCGTCAGTTTTCGCCGGGGATGCGCTTCAATATCGGCAGTTTCGTCATCAACGCTTTTACCGTCCCCCACGACGCGACGGAACCGGTCGGTTTCGTCGTCGAATACGGCAAAATAAAAATCGGCGTCGCCACCGATCTTGGACAGGTCAACGCCGTCGTCACAGGGCATCTCCGCGATTGCGACGCCCTGGTGCTTGAAAGCAACTACGATCCCGAAATGCTGGTACATTCCGCTCGGAGAGATTCCCTCAAACGGCGGATCGCAGGTCCGGCGGGACATCTGGAAAATTCCGCCGCCGCCGCCGCTTTGGACGTTTTGACGACCGAAAGAACCAAACTCGTTTTGCTCGCTCACGTCAGCAACGAGTGCAATCTGCCGGAACTCGTCGCGCAACAGGCGGGCAAAAAACTCGACGCCAAGCATCTCCACTGGGAAATCATCTCCCAGTGCGGCACGCCGTCGTTTGAACTTTGATCCCTGCAAAAAACCGCCGCGACATCGCGTACTCGCGCGCGCGTCGCGAAAAAATGTCGTTTCTCACTTGCTATTTCACCAAAAAAGGTGTATTATATATCCCGTAGATATCGACAATGTCCCAATGGAGGTTTTCCGGTGGAAAAATATGACCAGATGCGCAATGCCGCCGACGGCGCGAAAACCGCCGTTTCCATAGCGGTTTTCGGAATCATCGCCGACGCGATATTGCTGATCGTCGGCGGATTCACCTTTCGCGCGACGGGCGGCGTGCTTTTCGCCCTCTCGCTGATCCCGCTTTTTCTCTCGTTGCTCTTTGCAATCTCGGCGTTGATCCACGCCGTTCTTTCCGGCAACGTCGCACGCGAGGAGGAGGAAAAGCTCCTGCTCGCCAACCGCCCGGAAAGCCGTCTGCTGCAAACGAGCGAAGACGTGCGCTTCACCGCAAAACGCACCTTGGAGCGTTACGTTCGTTTCGCTCCCTACGTCGTCGCCGTCATCGGCATCGCGATCACGGCGTACGGATTGAATTTCGTCCGGACTTTTCCCGATATCGCGATGCGCGGCAATGCGATCCACGCCGCGCTGATCGCGGCGCTGATGATGCTTTTCTGCGTTTTTTCCGGCGCGTTTTTCAACGGGCAGTCCCGCGCGCCGATGTGCCGTTATCTCCGCCCCGCCGGAGCGGAATTGATCGCGGCGTTTTTCGTCCTCGCATTGAGCGTCGTCGCCGCGATCTGCCGTCACAACGGGATCTCCTCGCCGGACGCGTGGCTCGGCAAAATCGTCTTTTACCTTTTCATCCTCCTCGCCGCGGAAACGGTTTTCAACGGCATCGTCGAATTTTACCGTCCGCGTACGCAAGAGGAGGAGCGACCTTTTTACGAAAGCCGGTTGCTCGCGCTTTTCACCGAGCCGGGCGGCGTGATGCGCAACATCGCCGCCACCCTCGATTACCAGTTCGGCTTCAAAATTTCCGGCACGAAACTTTACGCGCTGATCGAGCGTTCCTTTTTCCCGCTTCTGCTTTTGTGGGCGGTCGTTTTCTGGGGAAGCACCTCGATCCACGAGATCAAGACGGGCGAACGCGGTTTCCGCACCGCATTCGGCAAAATCACCGACGCGGAAGACCTCGCGCCCGGCATCTACCTCTGCCTGCCCTACCCTTTCGGCACGACGGAAAAATTTTCCACGGCGCAATTACAGAGAGCTTTTGTCGGTGAGATCCCCGATAAAAACGCCCCCGATGCGTTGAAAGAAATCGTCCTCTGGACGGAGCAGCACGGCGGTGCCGACGATCAATTCATCGTCGCCGTCCCGCAGGAAAAAGACGCTCCGGCGACGGCTTCCGGCAACTCCATCGCCTTTATCCGGATGACGATCCCGATCCTCTACCGGGTCAGCGACCTGCGAAGTTATCTTGTCGATCACAGTGCCGCCGACAGGGAACTCACCTTGCTCGGCAACGAGATCATCACCGAATTTCTGGCGAGTTCCTCGATGGATGCCATCATGTCCACGGGAAGAAAAGACGCGGAAAACCGCTTGAAACATCAATTACAACAACGCGCCGACGCGGCGAAACTCGGCGTGGAGATCGTTTCGCTCTCGATCCTTGACGCGCATCCCCCGACCGGGGGCGCGCAGGACGTCGCCGCCTCGTATCAGGAAGTCATCGGCGCGTTGGAGCAAAAAGAAACGTCGATCCTCGAAGCCCAAGCCTATGCGGCGCGCACTCTGCCCGCCGCCGAAGCCGAAGCCGACGAGCGCGTTTCCGGCGCAAAAGCCTACGAGCATCAGGTCAAAAAAGTCGCGGCGGCGGAAAGCGACCGCTTCACCACCCAGCTCAAAACCTATCTCGTGATGCCGCAGATGTTCAAGCTCAAAGCGTATCTCGAACTTTTGGAGGACGAAAGCACCGATATGCGCAAATTCATCATCTCCTCAAAACTGCGCGATGAGATCTACGAACTCAACTTTGAGAAAAACGATCGGCTCGATCTCCTCGACGCACAGATCGGCAACCTCGGCAAATAATTCACAACGGAGTGATTTTTATGGCTAAAAAAGAATTTTTCAAGCACTGGCCGACGATGCTGCTCGGTCTCATCGTCGCGGCGATCCTGCTCGTCGCCGTCTTTTCCTATCAGCTCGATCAGAGCGAAGTCGCCGTCGTCACCACATTCGGGCGGCCCGCCGTCGTCACGGAGCCGGGACTGCACTTCTGCTGGCCCTACCCGTTTCAGAAAATCTACCGTTTCGACAAACGCATCCGCTGTTTCGACGGCGGCGCCGGCAAACTGGAAGAAACTTCCACCGCAGATCAGCACAACATCCTCGTCGGGATTTACGTCACCTACCGGATCGCCGATGCGGAAAAGTTTTTCACCACGTTCAACACGATCCCCAATGCGGAAAGTCAACTTAATTCCTGGATGCGCAGCGCGAAAAACGCCGCATTCGGCAGTTTCCGCTTCAACGAGATCATCAATCCCGATGCCAAGGCTCTGAAATATCCGGCGATCCGGCAGGCGATCTTAAATGACCTGAAACAGCACACCGCCAATTACGGCATCGTCATCGATGCGGTCGGCATCAACGCCGTCCAGGTGCCGCGCACCATCAGCGAAAAAGTTTTCGCGCGAATGATCGCGGAGCGCAAACGCATCGCCGACAAAAACATCGCCGAGGGGGAAAGCGAAGCGCGGCAGATCCGTATTAAGGCGGACAGCTTGCGCACCATCGTCCTCGCCAACGCCGACGCGCAAGCCAAGGAGATCCGCGCCAAGGGCGACGCCGAAGCCGCCGTCTACTACGCGAAATTCAAGGAAAATCCGGAACTCGCCCTCTTTTTGCGGCAATTGGATTCGCTGCGCACCATTCTCAAAGGGCGCACGACGCTGATCCTCGATACCGACACTGCGCCATTCACCCTGCTTAAACAGGAGACCGAGCGCAAGATCACGACTCCGGTGAAAAAGTAACGGTGACAATATGGACTCCCGCGAAAACATCGATCACGACGAGGGGCGTTTCGGCAAGGGGCTTGCGGCACTGGTCAAAAGCCTGCGCTGGGCATTCGGCGTTATGCTCGGCATCATCGTTCTGATGCTGATCTACTTTGTTTCTTTCGGCGGATATTTTTCCGTCGAACCGCAACAGACCGTCCTCGTGCTGCGTTTCGGCAAGATCGTCGACAGCCTATCTTCCGGCGGATACTGGTTCGTCCCCTACCCCGTCCATCAATTCGTCAGGATTCAGACCAATCAGCAATTTCTGACGGTCGATCTCACTGCCGCCGACGACAACCGCGCGGCTTCGGCATTGACGCCGGGGCGCGACCGCTATCTCCTCACCGGCGACGCCAACATCGTCCACACCTCGTGGAATATCGGCTACCGCGTCGCCGATCCCGTCAAATACTACACGACGCTTGCGACGCCATCTGCTCCGGTCGTCAACGGACGCGCAGTCGCCGATACCGTGGAAACCGACGGTGACGGCTTTACCGGTACGCGCGGCCCGCAGACGCTCCTCAAATCGCTCTTTACCCAAACTCTGCTGGAAGTGACTTCTTGCAGTAAAGTCGACGAGATTCTTTCCGTCGGGCAAAGCGTTTATAACGAAAAAGTCCTGACGCGCTTTGCCGCCGCGGTACGGGATATGGATTGCGGCATCGAGATCGTCAGCGTGACGCTCAACCGCATTTCGCCGCCCGCCGCGACCAAAAAGGCGTTTGAGGAAGTGACTGCTTCCGGGAACACCCGCGACACGCTCCGCAACGAGGCGCGCGCCTACGAGATCTCCGTGCGCAACGACACGATGGCGAAGCAGGCGGAAATTCTCGCCGACGCGGAAACCTACCGCAAAAAAGTCGTTGCGGTCGTCCGCGCCGAAAGCACCTATTTCGAGGGCATCAACAAGGAATATCAGCAGTCGCCGGAAACGATTTTGATGGCACTTTACACCAGTGCTTTGAGCGATGCGTTGAGCGAACTCGACGGCAACAAATTCATCCTCGGCACCAAGGGAGAAGTGCGCAAACAACTTCGCATCCGGCTCAATCCGGAAACGAAAAAGCCCGCGACGCCGACAGAGGAGAAAAAATAGATGAAAACTCATTCCTGCGAAAACGGGCATTGCACTTGCGGCCACGATCACGAGCATCATAAAATGGACGGTACTTGCATCTGCGGTCACGATCACCGCAGCGAGGGCGTCGGTCACGACCGCTCGATGGGCAAGATCGTTTTCGTCCTCGTCGGCGGTATTCTGACGCTCAACAGTTTCCTTTTGAACGGAATTTTTCCCGAACAGAAATTCGCGGGGCAGTTGTGCGCTCTCCTCGGCGCATTCATCCTCGCATTTCCGATCATCTGGACCGCGATCAAGGATCTTGTCAGCGGCAAGGTCTATATGAATGAACTGGTCGCGCTGGCGATTCTCGCCGCGCTCGCGAGCGGCGACTTCCAGATCGCCGGCGTGATCGCCTTTTTCCTCCTCGTCACGATCATCATCGAAACGCGCACGGCAAGCGGAGCGCAACGTTCGATCGAGGAACTGGTCAAACTTACTCCCGATACCGCGCGCCGGCTCAATCTTGAAGGCAAAGAGGAAAACGTCCGCGCGGCGGAACTGCAACTTCGCGACAAAATCGTCGTCCGCCCCGGAGAAAACTTCCCCGTCGACGGCAAGATCATTTCCGGCGAGAGCACCGTCAATCAGGCATCCATCACCGGAGAATCGCTCCCCGTGGAAAAAGGCGAAGGGTGCGACGTTTTCGCCGGTACCCAGAACCTCACCGGCGCCGTCGTCGTCGAAGTGACCAAGATCGGTGCCGACACCACGCTCGGCAAAGTGCAGGAAATGATCCTGCAAGCGGAATCCAGCCGGACTCCGGCGGTGCGCATCATCGACCGCTACGCGGGATATTACACCCCGACGATCCTGATGATCGGCTGCATCACCTGGTGGTTCACGGGAAGCATCGACTCCGTCATCGCCTTTCTCGTCATTTCCTGCCCCTGCGCGGTGGTGCTGGCGACGCCGACCGCCGTCGTCGCGGCGGTCGCGGCGGCGGCGCGGCTCGGTATTTTCATCAAAAACATCGCGCATCTGGAACTGGCTTCCCATATCAGAAGTTTCGTTTTCGACAAAACGGGGACTCTGACCGACGGGATCCTTTCCGTCGTCACGATCCATCCTTTCGGCAAAACGACCAATGCTCAACTGCTCCAAGTGTCGGCGTCGGTCGAGCGTTTCAGCAATCACCCGACCGCGCTCGCGCTGGTGAAACTCGCTGCGGAGGCGGAGATCCCGCTCCGCGAAGCCGCCGATTTCAAGGAGACCCACGGCCGCGGCGTCGAAGCGACGCTCGACGGCAAGCAAGTCATCGTCGGACGCGCCAATTTCCTGAAAGAACGCGCGATCTCTTTGAGCGAAGAAGCCGCCGACACCGACACGATGAGCGTCGTCTACGTCGTCTTTGACGGTCAGCCGGTCGGCTGGATCGGTTTCCGCGACAAACTCCGCAACGAAGCGGCGGAAATGCTCGGCGAACTGCGCCAGCTCGGCATCCGCCATTGCGCGATGGTGACCGGCGACCGCGAAGCCGTCGCGGCGGAAGTCGCCGCCAAATTGCAGATCGATTCCTATGAGAGCGGCTGTCTGCCCCAGAGCAAAGTCGCTTTCGTCGAAAAAATGAAAAGTTCCTCCCGCGTCGCCGTCGTCGGCGACGGCGTCAACGATGCCCCTGCCCTCGCCGCCGGCGATATGGGCTTCGCGATGGGAGCGATCGGCAGCGACATCGCCATCAACAGCGCATCCATCGCCTTGATGACCAACGATTTAAGAAGAATACCCGCGTTTTTGAAACTTTCCCGCAAATCGCAGATTATCGTCAATCAGAATCTCGCTTTCGGGATGCTTTTCGTTTTCGGCGGCATGGTGCTGTCGATCATCGGCGTTATGACGCCCGTATGGGCGGCGGTGCTTCACGCGGCAAGCACGCTCATCATCATTTTCAACAGCGCGCGGCTCGTCCGCACCGGCGAAGAACTGACGATGCGCGAAACGACAAAGGAGCAGTGAAATGGAAGTCCATCAAAATGCCGCTCCTGTCGCCGTCGTCCGCGGACTCGGCAAGACCTTTGCCGATTTTTGGGGACGCGCCCGCGTCAAAGCGGTCGACGGCATTGATTTCGAGATCCGCCGCGGCGAAGTTTTCGCGTTGCTCGGCCCCAACGGTTCGGGCAAATCGACGACGGTCAAACTGATTTTAGGGTTGCTCTATCCGACGCGCGGCGATATTTCCGTTTTCGGCAAAAGCCCCCGCGCCGTCGAAACGAAAAAAGAGATCGGCTACCTGCCGGAGGAAAGTTATCTCTACCCCTATCTGACCGCCCGCGAAACGCTCGATTTCTACGGTTCGCTCTTTCACCTTTCCGCGGCGGAGCGCAAAAGCCGGATCGACCAGTTGCTCGAAATGGTCGGGCTTTCGCACGCGCGCGACCGCAAAGTCGGTGAATTTTCCAAAGGTATGGCGCGGCGTATCGGCATCGCGCAGGCGATGATCAACGACCCCGATTTCCTGATCCTCGACGAGCCGACCAGCGGTCTCGACCCGATCGGTTGCCGCGAAGTCAAAGATTTGATATTGACCCTCAAAAAACGGGGCAAAACGATCCTCGTCACCAGCCATCTTTTAAGCGACGTCGAAGACATTTCCGACCGCGTCGTCATTCTCTACGGCGGCAAGATCCGTTCGCAGGGGAAACTGGAAGATCTGCTCACGGTGAGCGACCAGACCCGCGTGACTTTCACGACGCCGGACGAGACGGCACAGCGGAAATTGGAAAGCGCGCTTCAAAGCGGCTTCCCGCAGGAAAAGATCGTCATTGATCATCCGCGCCGTACGCTCGAAGAATTTTTCCTCGACGTCGTCCGACAGGCAAAAGCGGAAAACGTTTCCACGAGCGGCGCGGCGGCGGGCGGCAAGATCGCCGATTATTTAAGTACGCCCAAAAGTAAAGAGGATGTTCTGCGATCGCTTCTCGCGCAGGAAACACCTTCCGCTCCGGCTCCCGAAGCCGCGCCGATATCCGGCGCGGCGGCAGATGAAGAAAAACTCCGCGCTTTGACGGAGGAAAGATCCGTCACGCCGCCGCCCGAAACCGCCGCGTCCTGCGACGCGTCGGACAAAGAAAAACTCGCGCGCGCCGAAACCAAACTTGACCAACTCCTCGGCGGAAAATAAAAATATGCAACCTTTTTTCGCCATCTTCAAAGTCGCTTCGCGGCAAATGATACGCTCGCGGTTTTTCCGCGTGCTCGTCATTCTGCTCGTCCTTTGGAGTTGCGCGCTCCCCGCGCTGATCTCCGGCCGCGATATGGGAGATTTTCTCCGCATCGCGTTGCTCTATTCGACGGCGGGGGTCAATCTCTTTCTCGGATGCAACGCCATCTGGCTCGGATGCTTCACCATCGACGCCGATATGGAATCGTCGCAACTGCATCTGGTCGTCGTCAAACCGGTTTCGCGGCTGACGGTCTATTTCGCCAAATTCTGCGCCGTCGCGTGGATCGATCTGCTCTTGCTCGCCGTCGCCTTTCTGGCGATTTTCGGCGTGATTTCCCTGCGTTTCCGCTACGGTGAATTCCCGCCGGAAACGCGCGCACGCATCCAAAACGAAGTCCTCGTCGGCCGGCGCGTTTTTCTGCCGGATCAAGGCGATTACGAGCAGGAAAGCCGCCGTATCGCCGACGCGATGCTCGCCGAAGCCGAGGCCAACGGCGAAGATGTCAACCTCAACGACGAAGTTTACTTTGCCCGCGAAGCGAAAAAACAGGCAATGGCAAAAGACGCCGAGATGCGTTTCAACATCCCCAGAGAGTGGCGTTTTCACGATCTCCCCGCAGGTCAAAAACTCCCGCTTGTCCTGCGTTACCGCGTTTTCGTGAAAGGCGTCACGGGGGCGCGTCAGCGCACGACCAGATTGATGTGGCTGGCGGGGATCCCCCGCAAAGAGACGTCCGGCGGCAGAACGACGCTCGACTTCCTGCCGCTTTCCGACATTCCCGAACAGTTGATGGGCGGCACTTTTACCGAACGGCTCATCCCCGGCGACGCCATCGCGCCCGACGGCACATTGGTCCTGCGCGCGGTCAACCTCGATCCCAACAAAGATCCGCTTTTTCTGCAACCGACCGACGGGCCAAAAGTGCTGATCCCGGTCTGCGGATTCGCCCGCAATTTCCTGCGGATGACGCTCGTGAGTTTTCTGTTGATCCTGACGCTCGACGCCATCGGGTGCGCTTTTGCCTCGTTTCTCTCGCTGGCGACCGCCGTTTTCTGCTCTCTGGGGTATCTGCTTTTAGGGATCCTCTCGCAATACTGGGCGATGCAGCGCACCTATCCCGACCTCATTTCCCGCTTCGGCTATTACCTTGCCAAAGCAGTGCTCTTTTTCGTCGTGCCGTTGCAGAATTTCGATGCGACCGATCTCGTTTCCGACGGGGAACTCGTCGAATTCTCGTGGATCGGCGCGATTTTTCTCTTTGACGTATTGTTGCGGGCGATGCCGCTTTTCGCCATCGGGGCGATCATCTACCGCAACCGGGAACTGGCAATGGCGGTGAAACGATGAAACTTTTTTCCGTCATCCGAAAATTATTTCCGCCGCTTGTTTTGACGGCATTGCTGATTTGGGGGATGATTTTCCTCCAAAATCGGTTGTTGCGGACGGCGAAGCAGGAAAAGTTGCGTTTTTCCGACGTTTCCGCACAGGCGATCCCCGGCAATTCGGGCGACGGCAACCGCGCCGCGATCCGTTTCGTCCAAAAGGCACTGGGCAGTTTCCGCGGACTGGCGGCGGACTTCCTCTGGCTCCGCGCCGAACGGATGAAACAGGAGGGACGCAACTTCGAGTTGGCGCAGTTGTCGAGCTGGATCATCGACCTGCAACCCAATTACGCGAGCGCAGTCGCCTATCTCGGCTGGAATCTCGCCTACAACATTTCCGTCACGACGAGCGATTTTGCCGAAAGGTGGCGCTGGGTGCAGGAGGGGATCGCGCTTTACAAGGAGCGCGCATTGGTCTACAATCCGGACGATCCCGAAATCTACCGCGAACTCGCGTGGATCTACTTTCACAAAATGGGCGACACGATGGACGACGCGCAGGCCTATTACAAAATCCAGCAGGCGGGCAAAATCGTGTCGATCCTCGGCAGTGAGCCGGACTTTGCCGCGATGGCGCAAGCCCCCGGGGGGAAAGCGGAATTTCAACGCGTCTTTGCCGCGCACAAGAAAGATCTCTGGCAGGACGACAAAAATTTCGACTCCTTTTATGAAACGCTCTACCGGAAGTTCACGGGAGTGCGCCCCTCCGCGTTGCCCGACGACTTTCTCGCCAACGATCAGCCGTTGCGCCGCAAAATCGACGCCGCGCTCCGCGCGGAGCAACTCCGCCGCGAGGAAAAACTCGATCCCGTCAAAATCCTCGAGCTTCATCAAAAATACGGCGAACTTGACTGGCGCACGGCGGAATCGCAGGCGATCTACTGGGCGTCGCTCGGCGTCGCCGCCGACCCCGAAAAGGGATTGCTCTGCAAACGTCAGCTCGTCGACGCGCTCGCGGCGGCGTTTCAGGCGGGCATCATTCAGGTAACCGGCGGAAGCGAGGTCAGTTTCGTGCCGAATTTCCGTCTCGGCGAACCCACGCTCGCGGCGATGGAGCAGTACGAAAAAGATTGCGTTGCCTTTTCCAAAGGATTCACCGAAGCCGCCCGCACAAAAAGGATTAACTTCCTCAAAAACGCCGTCCCGCTCTTTTACGCCTACGGGCTTTACCGCGATGCGGAAAGTTATTATCGGAAACTTACCGCGCTGGACGAATCTTTTAAAAATCAGAATTTCGAGCAATACGTCTTTTCGGTATGGAAAGAGGAAGTCAGAGGGAACGACGTCAAACGCGCCGGAGCCATCATTTCCGGCTTGATTTCGACGTCGATCCAGTATCTCGTCCGCGCGCAGCAGACGGAGGCACTTTCCTACGAAAGAATGGCGCGCTATCTCCACCGGTATTATATGCAGCAATCCGGCGACAACCAGCGCACCAAACTGCCGCCGTACTCCGAAATGAAAAGCGACATCACGCTTTTTTATCTCAATCATCTGCCTCCGGCGCAAGCGGCGTTACTGCGGCAGGCGGTGGAATTCGAAAACATCCAAAAAAAAAATGACAACATAAAGAAAGACGAGAAAAAATGAAGAAAAAATCCATCCTTTGCGCTTTGACCGCGCTGTCCCTGATCCTCTCGACGGGGTGCGGTCATTTGGAGTATGTCGGCAGACATTTCGATGAACATCCCGAAGGCGCCCCCATTGTTTTCACCTGGGAAAAAAGCGAGATCGACCCCGCGCAGTATATGATCATCGGGCACGGCATATTGACGGTTTCCGCGCATACCGACCGTTACGGGATCGAAGACGAGCTGGTCGAGGAGGCGCGCAAGCGCGGCGCCGACGCGGTCTGCGTCGTCAACAGCCGCCGTGTCGAAGCGGGGCTTTACGATCTCGACGAAGATGAAAAGTCCTTTATGCAGGGATTGACTTCGGATGCCGGATTGATGAAACCGGTAGAAGTTCCGCAGGAAGAAGATAAAAAATGGGGTGCCCGCACCACATTGCAAGGGGAATATCACGGCAGAAAACTGGTCAAAGTCCGCGCCGTTTTCTGGAAAAACCGCAAAGAGGCGGAACCGCTCATCCGTCAGCAGAAGGAGCTGCTGGAACACAAGGCGGCGGGCAACTGGAATGGCGAAAACGTCCCTGATATGCCGAAAAAAGAAGCGGAAAAAGAACTTATTCCGCAAAATGCTCCCCAAAGCGAAGAAGTGAGCATTCCGCTGACAACGACCGAACCGACGCCGTTGCCGATCCCGCCCTCCGGAGCCCCCCGAATGGGCAGAGACCGGAAAAGCTCCGATACGGAAAGTACGCGTAAAAACGAGCCGACGGAGCAGTATGGCACATCGCCGAATCAGCCCCATATGCCATTGCCGCCGAGCGGCATCGTCGCGATGCCGTAAAAAATTCAGTCGGCTTCTGAAATCAGCGACAACGCGACTTCGGCGGGGGAAAGTTCCCGGAATTTGCCCTCCGCCAAGTCACCGAGTTCCAATTTTCCCTGCGCGACGCGGCGCAACCGCAACGTAATCGCGCCGAAGCGGGCGGTGAGGCGGCGTATCTCGCGTTTTCTGCCCTCGTTGAGCAGAAATTCATACTGCTTTTTGCCGAGCGGCGTCACGGAAGCGGCTTTCAGCACTTCTCCGTCATCCTCGATGCCCGACACCATCTGCGCCATTTCTTCCGGGCGCAGAGGTCGCGACACCTCCACCACATAACGCTTCAATATCCGATAGCGCGGGTGGGTCAACTTCGCCACGTATTCCCCGTCATCGGAAAAAATCAGCAGTCCTTCGCTCTCCTTGTCGAGCCTGCCGGCGGAAAAGAGCCGCGGCGCATCATCGAGCGCGATCAGATCGACCGCTTTGAGTTTCGCGTGCGGGTCTTCATTGGTCGATACGTAGCCGCGCGGCTTGTTGAGCAAAATATAGTGGTGTGTCGTCTTGGGCTTCAACTCGACGCCGTCGAGCGTCACGCGATCGCCGGGGGAAACTTTCATCCCCGGTTCGCGCACGATTTCGCAATTGACCGCGACGCGCCCCTCGCGTACCAAATCCGCCGCCTTGCGGCGCGAGGCGGCGCCGCTGCGGGAGATCCATTGCGAAAGAGAAAGCGTTTCCATTTTATTTTTTCAACTCCCGCAAAAAAAGAAGCGCATTTTGCCGGATCACAGGATCAGTACCCTGTTTTACGATCGCTTCCAGAAGCCGTTGCGCCGCATCTTCGCGGTGCAGGGCGACGAGCGTCGCCGCCTGATCGAATGCGAAAAGGTCGTCGTCGGGATAACGTTGAAGCATTTCCTGCGTCAAAGCGAGCGATTCCGCATATTGATGATCCTCCATCAGCAACTGATACAGCCGCTGTGCCGCGCCGCGTTTCGCGCCGTTGCGCCAGGCAAGCAGATAATGTTCCTTGGCATCCTGACGCTTTCCGGCGGCTTCGCAGGCGATCGCCCACGCATAATCGTCGCTGCTGCGAAGTGCGACCCGCGGCGGAGAGAGAAAAAAGGCGGCGACGAAAACGCCCAAAATCAGCGTAGCAAGCAATGCCGCTTGCCACCAGATGCGGAAAACTTGCCGGAATGCGGCGACAAGATACGACGCGTAGACGATGAAGTAAGGGATCAGCATCAAACGATAACGCCCGACGGGATAGCGGGCGGCAAGCGGCGCGAGCAAGAAAAACACGACGATGCCGGGCAGCAACGAGCGTCCGCGGAAACGCGAAAAGGCGATCAACGCCAGAAATCCGGCGATCCCGAGCGGAATGACACCCTCCGAACGCGGCAAAACGGCGAGAAAGGGCAATTTGCCGCAAAGGAAATAATAATTGAGATTTTCCGGAATCTCGTGAGCGGAAAAAAGCAACGGTATCTTGCTGGCGACGTTGAGCAGGACTGTACTCCACGCATTCCCTCCCTCCCCCGCTTCCCGGTTGACGGAAACGACGTAATCGATGCGGAAAAAGGGATTCCAACTGCCGGCAAAGTGATGATTGAAACACGCGGCAACGGCGATGCCGGCAAACAACAGCGCGACGAACCGCCACTTTTTTTGCGTGCGGCAGTCACAGATCGTCCAGACGATCACGGCGATCCCGAGAAAAACGGCGGCGGGTCGCCCCGCCAACGCCAGAAGCGCCGTCAACGCGGCGATGAAACTCCACTTCCAATTGTAGCGTTTTTCGCGCGCGATCAAAAGAAAGACGAATGCGCCGAGCGTCAGATTGACTAAAAGGGCTTCCTGCAAAACGGCGAATTCATAAATGAGATAAACTCCGTAAAGCGATGCGAGCAATCCGGCAAAGAGTGCCGCCGCGCGGTCGCGCCACAAGCGGAGCGCAAGTTCCGCCGTCAAGACCGCCCCCGCGATGCCGAAAAGCGTTTGCGCGGCAAAAATCGCAAAAGGCGCGTGTCCGCCGCAGACGATGCGCAGAAACTGCAATAAAAAGCGGTGCGCGACAAAAAGCGGAGGAAAACTCACGCCGTCGCTGAAACGCAAGTGCGTCGCCATATCGAGCGATGTGATGACGTGATAAAAACGGTAGGGACTTCCCCAGACAAAAATGCCGAAAATCAACCGCACCGCCAAACTTGTCAGCGCAGTGATGCTCAAAATCCGGCGTCGGGAAATCATCGCGGCAACGCTTCCTTTGCGCTAAAAACCGAATTCCGGCTGAACGATGCCGAATTCATCGTCGTCATCGTCGTCTTTCTTTTTCGACTTCGCGGGAGCAACCGGCTTCGGCTCGGGCTTCGGTTCGGGCTTCGGCTCGGGTTCCGGCACAGACGCAACTTCCGGCTCCGGTTCGGGCGTCGGTTCGGGCGTCGGCTCGATTTCCGCTTCCGGTGCGGGCTCCGGCATTTCTTCCGGTTCAGAAACCACTTCCTCTACGGCAATTGGTTTGGCTTTCGCCTTTTTGCGCCGGGGAGTTTTGACTTTTTCGGGAGATGATTCTTCTTCCTGCGGCGTTTCTATTTTCACTTCCGGCGCGGGCTCCGGCTCCTTTTCGGGGATAACTTCCGGCACTTTTTCCGCGTCGGACGCGGAAGCAACCGTTTCCGGCTCTTTCACGGCAGGAACTTCCGCCGCGGATTCCCCGGTGCTTTCCTCTTCGCCCTCGTCAGCAACACTCTCCGCTTCCGCCGCGAGGAAAGGCGCCAATTCCTCCTCCGTCAAATAGCGGTTGTGCGTGATCTTGCTGATCTTTTTGCCGGTCAGCAAAACGCCGCGCGCCTTGGCGGAGCGGATCGGGAACTCCATCAGATTGATCTCGCGCTGTGTAGCGTGATTGCGTCCGTCGACTTCGTCCAAAAGGTAGACGGCATCCGGGCGCGGCGTAAAAAGTTCCAACACCGCTCCGGCGGGGATCAGATGATATTCCTTTTCCAGAATGTATCCGCCGAAACGGGAGCGTTTGCAGTAACTCTTGCCCGATTTCTTATCGCGGTAGACGATGGCGAAAACCGTCTTGACGTCGTAACGGCGGAAATCGTAAAGTTTGTCGACAAAAAGTTTTTCCGGCGGCAACGGGATCACCTTGTACGTACCGTTTTTCTCCATACAGAGGAAGCGGTCGAACTCGTTGCAGACGACGACGTCGTCGCTCTTGACGGAAGTGCCGATATAACCATTTTTGCGATCCCAGCCGATCTTGATGTTGTTGAGCGCCGCTTTGGCGCGGTCGATCGTCTCGATGCTCTCGATCTCGGTATGGCGCGGGAAATCCTTGCCGTAAGTTTCTTTCAGTTTTTCCAGATAGGAGATCGTATATTCGGTAAGGTGCGCGAGGTTGTGCTTGATGCTCTTGATCTCCGCGGCGATCTCACGCAATTCCTGCTGGTTTTTCTCGATATCGAAACGGGCGATGCGGCGCACCGGCAAGGCGAGCAGTTTGTCGATATCCTCGTGGGTCACATCGCGCAGCAGCTGATCGCGGAATGGAGCCAGCCCCGTTTCCACTTCCCGATACTCCGCCTCCTGACTTTTGCACTCCTCGATGCGCTTGTAGATGCGGTTTTCAAAGAAAAGCTGGGCGAGCGTTTTCGCGTGGCGCAACTCGTACTGTCGCTCCAAAGCGATCTCGAATTCGCGTTTGAGGTAGCCGACGAGTTTGGTCACGTTGCGCTTTAAGACCTCGCTCACGCTCATCTGCACGGGCTTGTGGTCGCAGATCACCATCAGTTTCGGCGAGAGCGACACCGAACAGTCGGTGTACATAAACAGCCCCTGCCGCGTTTTTTCGGGATCGTAACCGCGCGTCGGCGTCACCCGTATTTCGACGTGATCGCTCGTAAAATCATCGACGTTGGAAATTTTGATCTTGTTCTTTTTGGCGGCGCGTTCGATCGACTCGACGAGCGTCGTCGCCGTACAGGTCGCGGGAATTTCGCGGATGACAAGTTCTCTCCCCTCGATGTCGATCTTGGCGCGCAAAACGATGCGGCCGTTGCCGTCGTCGTACTCGCGCACGTCCATCACGCCGCCCTGCTGGAAGTCGGGATAAAGGTGGAAATCCTCGCCTTTCAGATGCGCGATCTCGGCGTCGAGCAATTCGTTGAAGTTATGCGGCAACACCATCGTCGACATACCGACCGCGATACCGTCGCTGCCGAGCATCAGAAGACTCGGCACCTTGGCGGGAAGCACCACCGGCTCCATCTCGCGTCCGTCGTAATTGGGAACGAAAGGAGTGATGTCGTTGTTGAAAAGCGTTTCGCAAGCAAGTTTCGTCAGACTGCACTCGGTGTAACGGGCGGCGGCGGCGGGACTTCCGGTCAGGATATTGCCGAAATTGCCCTGCTTTTTGATGTAATACGGCACACTGACGAAAACCTGCTTGGTTTCGCCGCTCTTGGCGTCGCGTTTTTCCGTTTCGATGACGCCGCCCTTGTTGGCGAGCACAACGAGCGCGTCGCCGATCGAAGCGTCGCCGTGCGGATGAAAGTGCATCGTGTTGCCGACGATGTTGGCGGTCTTGGTCGTGCGACCGTTGTCGTAGGCGCGGTAGAGCGTCCACAAAATACGGCGCTGAACCGGTTTCAAGCCGTCGTCGACGTCGGGGATCGCGCGGGAACCGATGACGTAGCTCGCGTAATCGAGGAAGTTGCGATCCATCATCGCGCGGAAGTAATCGTTACTGCCCTGCTTCTGCGCGGCGACGGCGCCGTTGTCCTCGTTTTCCATCAGAGAAAGATCATCGGGAGGAAGCGTTTCGTCACTCATAATCGACGACCTCCAGATTCTGCATAATGTATTCCTTGCGCTCCGGCGTATTGTCGCCCATATAGAATTTCAGCAACTCGGGCACGCCGCGCATATTGTCGAGCGTCACCGGCGAAAGCCGCATATTTTCCCCGATGAATTCATCGAAGTCCTCGGGGTCGATCTCGCCCAATCCCTTGAACCGGGTGATCTCGGTGCCGCGTCCGAACTTTTTGACCGCTTCGTCGCGCTCGGCTTCGCTGTAACAATAAGCGATGTCATCCCGTCCGTGGCGCACGCGGAAAAGCGGCGTTTCCAAAACGAAAAGATGTCCCGACAAGACAAGCTGTTCAAAAAACGTCAGAAAGAACGTCAACAACAAGTTCCTGATATGCAATCCGTCCACATCGGCATCGGTTGCGAGGATCACTTTGTCGTAACGCAGATTTTCCGTCGACTCCTCGATCCCGAGCGCCTGCATCAAAAAGGTGAGTTCCTCGTTTTTGTAGATCATCTCGAAACTCTCGCCGAATGCGTTTTTCGGCTTGCCGCGCAACGCGAAAACCGCCTGATTGTCGACGTCGCGGCGTTTTTCCAGACTGCCGGCGGCGGAATCGCCCTCGGTGAGAAAGATCATCGTCGTTTTGGGCTCGACCTTGCGCGGCCACTTGGCGCCGACATGGTATTTGCAATCTTTGAGTTTCGGGATGCGCAACTGACTTTTTTGCGTCAACTCGCGCGACTTCTTTTTTACTTCCTGGATCTGACGGTGCAACTGCTCGTTGCGGCTGACCTTGTCCAGCACGATCTCGGCGATCTCGCGGTTTTTGTGCAAAAAGTCGGAGACCGCCGCGGAAACGGCGGCAACGATTGGCCCGCGCACGTCGGTGTTGCCGAGTTTATTTTTGGTCTGTGATTCAAAGATCGGCTCGCGCACCTTGATCGAAATCGCGCCGATCATTCCGTCGCGGATCGCGTCGGCTTTGAAGGACTTGCCGGAAAATTCGTTGATCCCTTTCAACACGCCTTCTTTGAATGCGGAAAGGTGCGTGCCGCCGTCGCTCGTATACTGACCGTTGACGAAACTGTAAGCGTTTTCACCGTACTGATCGCTGTGCGTCAGGGCAAATTCGATTTCCTTGTTGCGGAAATGGATGATGTCGTAGAGCTTTTCCTCGCCCGTTTCATTCAGCAAAAGATCCTGCAAGCCGTTGGCGGAGTAATAACGCTCGCCGTTGAGATAAAGCGAAAGTCCGCTGTTGAGATAAGCGTACATCCAGATACGCTTTTTCACATACTCCATCTTGTAACGGTAGTTGACAAAAAGCGTCGGGTCGGGAATGAAAGAAATTTTGGTGCCGGTGCGCTCGTCGGTCGAACCCGAGTCCTCGCTTTTCAGCTTGCCGCACTCGAAGCGCGCTTCGTGAAACTTGCCGTCGCGCACCGCGCGCACGACAAAAGAAGACGAAAGCGCATTGACCGCCTTGGTGCCGACGCCGTTGAGCCCGATCGAAAACTGAAAGGCGTCGCTGTTGTACTTGCCGCCCGTATTCATGATCGAAACACATTCGACGACCTTTTCCAGCGGGATGCCGCGTCCGTAGTCGCGGATCAAGACCCCCTGCTCCTGATCGACGGTGATCTCAATGCGTTTGCCGCACCCCATAATGAACTCGTCGATGCTGTTGTCGACGATTTCCTTGATCAAAATATAGATGCCGTCGTCGGGGTGCGAGCCGTCGCCCAGTCGCCCGATATACATACCGGGACGAAGCCGGATGTGATCCAGCGATTCAAGCGTTACGATTGCATCTGCATTATATTCAGCGGCCATTGCCGGAAACTCCTTTGTTGGTGTCTACTGAATTTACCATTTCTTCCGCGATTTTTCAAGTAAAAAAGGGGATGTTTTCCCTAAAAAAACCGGAATCTCCACTTGCACGAAGCCTTTTTAAGGATTATATTGAGAAACATTCATCCTATGCCAGCTTAGCTCAGTCGGTAGAGCAGTAGTTTTGTAAACTTCAGGTCGTCGGTTCGAATCCGACAGCTGGCTCCATTTCCCCCTTAAAATCTCCTGCGATGGCGTAAGAGCCATCGCCCCGCTTCGCGGCTCCGGTCTTTGCTTTGCGAAACTATCCTTGCGGAATGGGTACTTTTGTAAGAAAACCAGGGAGGTGAGCGGAAATACCCGACGTGTCGGGTGCAAGGAGGTGACAGCCGTTTTCTTACGGCTTTCCCCTCCTTAACCACCCCTTTTCCCGTGTGACCGCAGTCGAAACGGATGTGAATGTTCCCCCTTTTTACTCCCATATGCCTGCGCTTCACTTCGCATTACAAACCGTGCCGTCGCTTTGCTCCGGCTCAATTTGCCGCTTCGTTCGCTCGCGGCTACCGTGCTCGTCTACGGTCGCTTGCGCAAA
>JAEDIJ010000027.1 GCA_016292515.1 Victivallaceae bacterium | reverse complement strand
GGCGTGTCGCGGCAGTTGTTCTCTTGATTGGCTCATTGTTCGGCGCTGTTCCTGACTGCCGCCGTCTTGCGTTGTTTTGCGACAGTTCAACTCCGTTTTCGGCAAATAATATTCCCTTTAACCAAACGACCTCGGATTTTGAGGCAAGAGGTCTTTCGCAGAAGTCATCGGGTGGGATATAGCGTTAAGTGGAATTTTTGCATATTGAATTAACTGCGGTATTATGACTTGCAGAAAATGTGGCTTTGAGCAGAAAACTATATTTTTCAGAGGTCGGGAAGTGGGGGATAATTTTATTTGAAAAATTCGGTCTGCAAGAGGTCAGAGAATTTTTTTAATTTTATTTACCCCCTTGATAACATTCCGACCTACCAAATGTCCTCCGTTTTTGAGGGTGGAGGTCATTATTCTCCGTTTTGGGGTAAGAGGTCATAAAGATGCAGTGTGTTTCAAGTGCTTTTCTTTCTCTGGCAGAGGTCGCGTGACCTCCTGCAGCGGAGAATTTAGGGAGATTTTATGCGGATTTTGTCAGCAAACAGCCCTCTCTCCATTCTCTACAGAGAAAATTCAGCAAAAGCAGAAAAGTTGCAAATCCCTTTGACACAAGGGGTTTTACGCAAGAAATAAAAAAGTCCGAATCAGAGGTCTGACTCGGACGGAGAAATCGTAATGGGGTGGTAAACGGGACTCGAACCCGCGACCTCCTGGGCCACAACCAGGCGCTCTAACCAACTGAGCTACAACCACCACAAGATTGTCTTATAAAATACACCGTTTCGCCGTGATTGTCAAGTATATAAACGAGGAAATCCCGCTTTTTCTTGATCGTCGGAGTTCAAAACGAAAAGTTACGCTTTTTTCGGTTTGACGGTGCGGAAGGTCGCTTTTTCCGCGAGGGGGTCTTCCGCCCAGAGGTGTTTCGGGTAACGGCTTTTCATTTCGCGGCGGACGGCTTCCCAACTCCCGCGCCAGAAACCGGGCAGATCGCAGGTGATCTGTACCGGACGTCCGGCGGGCGAAAGCAATTCGAGCCGCAACGGAAGTTTCATTTTGCCGACCGTCGGATGGACATCTTGCCCGTACAACTCCTGAATTTTGACGGAGCATTGCGGCGTTTCGTGCGTGTAGTCGATCGGGTGCGTCGCGCCCGCCGCGGTGCGGAATTCGGCGGGGTAGGCGCGTTCCAGTTGCTGAAACGTCGTTTCGCCGAGCATTTGCCGCATCACGTTGAACCACGGCTGTTTGGCGAGTTCGGCGAGGTCGCGGACTTTGCCCAGAAGCATCGCCGTTTCCTCCTGTTGCAGAATTTTTTGCCATATGTTTTCGCCCCAGTCGGGGTAGGCGTCGCTTTCGCGGGTATGAGCGAAGCGGACGCGCTCCAAAAGTTGCGTTGCTTTTTTGTCGTCGGCGGGGGGCAATGCGATGCCGCGCCGGATCGCTTCGGCAAGGATCGCCGAAGTCAACGCGTATGGCGCGGCACTTTCCGGTTTTTTATTGAGGACGATACTGCCGAGTTTGGTGACGGCGAAGCCGGTCGCGCGGCAGTCGGGGGAAAGTTCGACGAGATGATGTGTCGCGATGCGGTCGGCAAAGAGTTTTTCCACGCTTTCCCTAGAAATCGGCGCGGCGAGCCGGATGACGCTTTTGCCGGCACTGTGCGCGTCGAGCCGGGCGATCGCGAGGAATTCCGACGAAACCGCATCGCCGGGGTCAAAAAGCCGCGCACCGCCGCTTTCGGCAAGAATGTATTCCGCCGATTGCGGAGCGCGGCGGCGCGCCACCCATTCGGGAAAGGCAAAAGCGACCAGCTCTCCGCAGGATTCCGGGGCGAAATCATCGCTTGAAATGCGGCAACTTTGCCGCAGTTTTTCATAAAGATTTTGCGCCTGCGCAAGTTTTTTGGGCGTTTTTTGAAGCATTTCGACGCGCTCACGCAAGTCGCAGGTACGGAATAAACAAGCGTTGTCGCGCTCTTCAAGCAACGCGGCGATGCGGCACGCCGTCGCGCCGAGGCGGAGCTTTTGCGCTTTGAGGATCATCGCCGCCAGACGCGGATGGACGGGCGTTTGCGCCATTGCGCACCCGAGCGGCGTGATGCGCTCTTTTTCATCGAGCGCGCCGAGATTTTGCAAAAGCCGCGTCGCGACGGCGAAATTGGCTGTGTCGGGGGCGTCGAGCCACAAAAGTTCGTCGACGCGCGCCCCCCACGCGGCGATCTCCAATGCGAGCGGAGCGAGGTCGCATTCGAGAATTTCCGGCTTGGTGTCGCCGGGGAAATGAAGTTCGTCGTTGACGCTGTAAAGGCGGATCGCCTTGCCGGGGGCGAGGCGTCCGGCGCGTCCGGCGCGCTGTTCGGCACTGTGGCGCGAGATGCGCTGTGTTTCGAGAAAGGAGAGTCCCGCGCCGGGGTCGAAGCGCAGATGTTTTTCCCAGCCGGAATCAATGACGCACTCGATGCCCGGTACGGTGATGCTGCTTTCGGCGAGGTTGGTCGCGAGGATGACGCGCCGCATTTTGCCGGGAGCAAAAACGCGCTTTTGCGCCGCGAAGTCGAGCGTCCCGTGAAGCGGCAATATCTCCGCCTGATCTTGCAGCGGCGTCGCGAGCATTTCCAAAGTACGGGTGATCTCGCCCGCGCCGGGGAGGAAAACGAGGATATCGCCGGAAGTTTCCGGAAAAATTTTCAGCACGGCGCGGGCACATTCAAGCGGTATGTCGCGCACGTCGCCGGAAGCCGCCGTGTGCGTGACGGCAACGGGAAAAACTTTTCCCGGTATCGAAAGGACTTCGGCGTCGAGAAAGGGCGCGAGGCGGTTGGTGTCGAGCGTCGCCGACATCACGACAAGTTTCAGTTTGCTTTCAAACGCCTGACGCGAAGCCAACGTGAGCGTCAAGGCGAGATCGACCTGCATTTGCCGCTCGTGAAATTCGTCGAAAATGACGCAATCGATCCCTTCCAGCGAGGGGTCTTCATGCAACAATGCGAGCAGTACGCCCGGCGTGACGACGAGAAGCCGCGTGTCGGGCGACTGGCAATTTTCGCCGCGCACGGCGTAGCCGATATGATATCCCGGTTTTTCGCCGACGATCTCCGCGATGCGCGCCGCGGCGGCGCGGCTGGCGATGCGGCGCGGCTCCACGAGGAGGATCTTGCCGGAAACGACTTCAAGCAACGCCGGAGGAAGCAAAGTCGTCTTTCCCGCGCCCGGAGCGGCGACGACGATCAATTGATCCTGAATTTTCACCTTTTCGCAAATTTGCGGCAAAAAGGCTTTGACGGGAAAGTCGGGGAACTTCATCACTTCGCCCTCGGATGCGCTTTTTTGTAAACGTTTTTCATCCGTTCCGCGCTGACGTGAGTGTAGATCTGGGTGGTGCTCAAACTTTCGTGGCCGAGCATTTCCTGAACGCTGCGCAAGTCCGCCCCCGCATCGAGCAGATGCGTCGCGAAACTGTGGCGCAGTTTGTGCGGCGTGAGATCGACCGGCAAATTGGCGGCGAGCAGATAATTTTTGAGGTTCCGCTGAAAACTGCGCGGCGTCAGCCGTTCGCCGAAGCGGTTGACGAAAACGGGCGCATTCCGGTCGCGCCCCGCGTAGAGTTTGCGGATTTTATAATACTGCATCAACGCCGCCTTTGCGGGCGCGCCGATCGCGCAAAGTCTTTCCTTTTTGCCTTTGCCGCGCACGAGTGCGACCCCTTGCGCGAGGTCGAGATCGCCTAAATTGAGCGTTGTCGCTTCGCTGATGCGCATCCCGCCGGAGTAGATGACTTCGGTCAGCGCGGTGTCGCGCAACTTGGCGAATTCCGCGGATTCCGGCGTTTTTGCGAGTTTTTGCGCGAGTGCCTCATTCCAGTAAGAGGAGATCGCCTGCAACAACCTTTCGATCTCGGGGATATTCATCACCATCGGCAACGGTTTGTCGGCTTTGATCGGCGCGAGTTTGAGAAAAGGGTTGACCGCGACCACGCCCTGCTGGACGAGATAACGGAAAAAACTGCGCATCGCCGAAGTTTTGCGCTGCATGGAGCGTTTGGAATCGCCTGCTTCGTGAAGTGCCATCACAAAGCGGCGCGCCGCATCGACGTCGACTTTTCCCCAGTCGTCGAAATCCTCCGCGGAATCGAAAACGCGCCGGACGAATTCGGCGATGTCGCGGTGATAGGCGGCAACGGTGTGCGGCGAAGCGTTGCGCGTCGTTTGCAGTTGTCGCAGATAATCACCGAGAATTTTCATAGAGGTATCAAAAAAGTTTCTTTTTGTTGCATTTTCCGCTTGTTTCACGGCGGGGCAGCAAGTATATTACATCTTTGGAGCATAATGTACCGCATATCCGAAGTGAAATCAATGATTTTTCAGGAGGTTTTATGAAAAAGATGATTTTTTCCGCATTGCTCGCCGCCGCGTTTTTGCCGCTCTTGGGAGCGGAAAGCGTTCCCGGCAAAGTTACCGCCGACCGGCTCAATTTGCGTTTCGCGCCGGAATTGAGATCGCCGGTCGCCGGACGCGTCGTCAAAGATGCGCAGTTGCAGATTTTCGGCGTCAAGGGGCAATGGGTGGAAGTCGCCGCCCCCGAATCGCTTAAAGTTTATGTTTCGGAAGCCTATATTTCCAACGGCAAAACGATCGCGTCGATCAAAATGTACAGCGACAAGACATCGACTTCGACCTGCCTCGGCGTGTTGCCGGCGGGAAGTGAAGTCAAGATGATCGACGACCGCGGCTACGGCTGGGTGCGCATCGCGCCGCCGGCGATGATCCGTCTTTACGCCGCCAAGATGTACGTCGAATTTGACGCGGCAAAACTTGCCGCGCCGGAAGCCGCAAAGGAGACCAAAGATGCCGTGCCGGCGGCTCCTGCCGTCGATGACAAGGCAGCCCCCGCTCCGGCGGCTCCTGCCGTCGATGACAAGGCAACTCCCGCCGCCGATGAAAAAGCGGCTTCCGTTGTCGTCCCCGCTCCGCAGGAGGATGTGAAATGAGCCTTGAACTTCTGAAACAACTTGATCCCGATCTCGTCGTCATTCCGTCGCGCGAGGGCAACATCCTTGTTTCCAATCACTTCCAGGGGCGCATTTTCTGCGAGATCGACGGCGTGTTGCTCCATCGTTTCGTCGAAGATCTCGCGCGCGATCCCGACCCCGTCGAATTCAATAATTTAGGCGGCAACTCGCTCTGGCCCGCGCCGGAGGGGGGCGCGTTTGCCTTCAACTATCCGCCCAAGGGCAACTGGATGGTCCAGCCGGGCATCAACCGCGTGCCGACGGTGACGCAAAACGTCGCCGGAGACCGCGTCGCGATCGAAAAGGAGATCGAGCTTGTCAACCGCAAGGGAACGAAACTCGCGATCAATTTTTCGCGTCAGGTTTTCACCGACGATCTCGATGTCAACTATGCGAAATATATGCTCAAAGGCGTTGCCTACCGCACGATCGACGCCCTGATGATCCCGCGCGGCATCAAGCAGGAAGACGCTTTGATCTCGGCGTGGAGCCTTGAACAATTCCCCGGCGCCGAGGAGGTTTACGCTTTCGGCTGCTGCGAAACTTCCGCCGAGGGGGCTTTCAACACCGATTTCTACGGCGATCCCTTGTCGCGTCTGGCGACCAAGGGCAAGTATTTCAGTTTCCGCCTCGGCGGTGATCACCGTTTGCAGATCGGCATCGCGGCGAAATCGCATCCCGTTTTCATCGGCGCTTACAGTCCGCGCCGGAATCTCGTCGTGTTGCGCTCGACCGCGCTCCGCGAGGACGGCCGTTACTTCAACATCGCCGACAACGATCAGCCCAACGGGCCTTGGTCGGCGGGCGATATTTTCAGCATTTTCAACGGCTCCAACGAGTTGGATTTCCACGAATTGGAAACGATCGCCCCCGTCAACGTCAAAGAGGACGGCACGGTGGGGAGCAGTATCTTGGAATCGCGCAGTCTCCTTTTGACGGGCGAACTCGCCAATTTGCGCCGCTTCCTGACGGAAATGCTCGGAGTCCCGGCGGAGTTTCTGGGGGATAAATGAGCGATTCTCCCGTCGCCGTCGTCGGAATGTCCGGCGGCGTCGACTCCGGCGTGGCGGCGCATCTCGCCTTGCAGGCGGGGTATCGCGTCATCGGCGTGATGTTGCAGATGAAATCGCCGTCGCCGGAGCGCGATGCCGACGAGGCGGCGTTTTTTGCCGTCGCGCGTCAGCTCAAAATCGAAGCGGAACTTCTGCCGTCGCCGGAGTTTCAGGAAAAAGTCATCCGTTTTTCGGCGCAGGAGTATCAAAAAGGACGCACGCCCAATCCCTGCTGTGTCTGCAATCAGGCGGTGAAATTCGCCCGTTTGCTGGAATTTGCGGAGCGTATTCCCGGCGCGACGGTCTGGACGGGGCATTACGCAAAAATGATCGACGGTCGTCTTTTCCGCGGTGCCGACCGCGCCAAAGATCAAAGTTATTTCCTCTACCGTCTGCCGGAAGCGTGGCGGAAAAAGATCGTTCTGCCCCTGGGGGATCATACCAAAAGTGAAGTCCGCGCGATGGCGGAAACACTTCAACTTGAAGTCGCCCGCCGTCCCGACAGTCAGGATGTCTGTTTCGGAGTTCCCGGCGAGTGTTGCGGCGAAACCTTGCGCCGCCTCGCCGGTTTCCCGGAAAAGATCGGCTATTTCCTTTACCGCGGCAAAATCGTCGGAAGCCACCGCGGCATCCACCGCTATACGCTGGGACAACGTTCCAAACTCGGCGTCGCGCTCGGCGTACCGGCTTACATCGCGAAAATCGACGCAGAGAGCAACGATATCACGCTTGAAACCGACGGCACCGCGTTGGATAAAAACCACTTTTATCTCGACGACGTTTTTCTGCACGAAACGGCACTTCCCGAAAGAGCCGAATTGCAGATACGCTACCGTAGCCGCCCCGTTCCCGCGTGGTTGCACAGGGAAAACGATCGTGTCGCGGTGACGACCGAAGTCGCGGTACACGCGGTGACGCCGGGACAAGCGGGCGTCTTTTACCTCGACGACCGCGTCGCCGGCGGCGGCACGATCGCTTTGGAGTAGGAAAGATGCTTTTCAAAGTCATTCTGATCGGCAGATTGCGCGACAAACTCGTCGAAGCGCGCGTCGCCGAATACCGCAAACGGCTCGGCGCGTACGGAAAACTCGAAGTCGTCCACCTCGCCGACGGCACCGTCGAGAGCGAGGGCAAGGCGATCCTCCGGGAACTGGAACGCGACCGCAATGCCGAAATTTATATTTTGAGCGAGGAGGGCAGGGAATTTACCTCGTGCCAGCTGGGGGAAAGATTTGCCGCGCTTGACCGCAAGGCGGTTTTCGTCATCGGGGGACCTTTCGGGCTCGCCGACGAGGTGAAAAAAAGCGCGACTGTCCTATGGTCGCTTTCCAAACTCACCTTTCCCCACGAAATCGCCACGTTGCTGCTTTTTGAACAACTCTACCGCGCCGAAAATCTCGCGCACGGCGGAAATTATCACCATTAGGAGGAATTTTTATGCCGTTACGCGATCAACGCCGTTGCCGCACTTTGACGGCGGCAGGCAAATTTTACGAGAGCGATACGATCGCCCTGCGCCGTCAACTTGCCGTCGCCGAGGGAAAATATGCCGATGAGAAATTTGAAGGGACTCTTCACGGCATCGTCGTGCCCCACGGAGCATATCCCTTTTCGCTCGAACTTGCGATGCAAACGTTGCTCCCGGCAAAGCAGAGCAACATCAAACAGGTCATTCTTCTCGGTCCGTCGCACCGTCTGCGTCTGCGCGGAATTTCCGTGCCGGAATACGACGTCTGGCGCACCCCTTTCGGCGATCTGCCGGAATATGCCGAGGGGAGAGAGCTCCTTTTGGATATGCGCGAAAAAAACATCGTCAAAGACCTTGCCGCGCACGAAAACGAACATACTTTGGAAGTCGAATTGCCCCTTATCCACTACCTTTTGGGCAACGTGCCGGTGCTTCCATTAGTCATCGGGCAAATGAGCGGCAAAGAGACCCGCGAAGCGGGAAGCCTGCTCGCGGAACTCGACCGTCCCGGGACGCTCTGGGTCGTCAGCAGTGATTTCACCCATTACGGGGAGTGTTTTCAATTTACGCCTTTCGGCACGCCGTGCGACCCGGCGAAACTCGCCTCGCTCGACCTCGCGGCGGCGGAGTTGGCGGCGAAACGCGATCTCGACGGATTCATCGCCTATCTCGGCAGGACGCACGCGACGATCTGCGGCGCGTTTGCGATCTGCCTTTATCTCGCGATGCTCGACGCTTATGAAACGCGCGTCACGGGCGAAGTCGTCGACCGCTGTGACACGGGCCGCGTCACCGGCGATTACGACCGCATCGTCGATTACGTCGGGATCCGGTTTTGGGAATCCCCCTTAAAATCTCCTGCGATGGCGTAAGAGCCATCGCCCCGCTTCGCGGCTTCGGTCGATTTTTGGGGGAGCCCCCGCGCTCTCGCGAGTCCGTTCCTCGCTTCGCTCCGGTACTCCCGGCTTCGCGTATGGTAATTTTTACTTTTTGTTAAAATCCTCCTTGCCCCCTTAAAATCTCCTGCGATGGCGTGATCCTCCGTCGCTCTACGAGCTTTGGAGGACAGGGAGTTTGTCGGCTTGTCCGCCGTAAACTTGGCGGAGGTAGATAGTCGCGCGCGCAATGTCAAGTGAAAATTATGCCGGAAACGCGATGCCGTTGGGCGACGAAATTTCCGATTATCGCTTGTTTTTTATGATCAGAATGATGGCGATCACGCTCCAAAAGATCAGAAATCCAAGAGATACCAGAAATACGGGAAACCAACCGACGGTAAAAACGATGGTTAATGCCAGTGCAGTACAAAGTCCGCCGCCCATAAACGGCTCGTGAAACAATTGCTTGTATCCGAATGCCGCGGCGGCATCCGTTTTGTTTTCCGGATCTACCGTCCGCAGGAGAATAAGCCCCGTTGCCGTTACCCCCAAAGACTGACCGAAATCGGCTATCGCCCGTTCGAACCATGCCGTCTTGAAAAGCCGGGGCGCTACAAAAATGACCATACCTACGGAAAGCATCGTACCGGCAAGGATCAGGATCAGCAACGGAAGCCAATTCCGCAAAATCGCATCCGGCTGGATCGTGGAAATCGCCGCGACAACCAGAAAATCAAGCGATGCTCCGGAAATGCGCGTCATTTGTGAACCGTTGATCAGATAAGCGATACGGCATTTTTGAAAAAGCAATTGAATGAAAATGCCGCCCGTCATACAAAGCGGAAACAACGGAAATCCGGAAAAGATCCGTACTTTTGCGTCTTTCAGCAAAAGGATTTCCAATTGCTGACATCCCGTGAGCAGCAAATATCCCAGAAAAACGGCAATGCCCAGTAACGCGCAATGCCAGGCGAGTGTGTCAATGGAGTCGCAAAGGACGGTCTGTTTCCCCGCCGGAGGCTGTTCCCTGCGACGGTAGACTCCTTTCATGCGCAGGGAATCCATTTCCGAGAGGGGGACGATTTGCACCACATAGCCTTTCCGGCTTGCCCAGTTGACGAGCAGCATGCCGATCGTGATGGCAAGTACAATGCCGCAAGTCGCTACGGTATATCCCAATGCGATCCCCTCGGACCAGCCGAATTTTTCAAACACGGGTGACATCCCGCTCACGGTGCCGTGACCGCCTTCAAAACCGATTTCCAGCAGATTGCCGAATGCCGGCGGTATTGCAAAACATTTCATCAGGATAAATCCCGTGATGCCCAATGCAAGGACGTATTGTCCCCATGACAAGATCTGGCTGAAACACAATTGAGGAAATGCGATTTTGAAAATTCTGGAAAACTTCGGAGTGTTTGCGCCCATAAACAAAGCGGCAAAGATCACGTTGATCAGAAATCCCGGAAGTTTTTCGATGACGGTGAAAATCTCCTGCGGGAGAATATTCGGGAAGCACTGAAAAACGATCAGCCCGAGAAATCCGCCGAGAATGGAACTCGGCAAATACAATTTCTGGAAAAGCGGAATAAATACCCGGATCAGTTTTCCCAATACGAGCAGGATGGAAAGTACAATGAATACATGGATTGCAATCATAATCGAGGTTTTCCTTGCTTGGGAATAATTCAGTTTGTCATCACACAACTTTGTAATATAGCTTGTTGAAAGCGGATTTGCAATCCCGGTAATTACCGAAATGTGCCTGCGAAAACGAAACGTGAGATTATCTCAGTTGAAGATGTAAAAAACGCGCCCCGACATCGGAAATTTCCGAAACCGGAGCGCGCGAAGAAGGGAGCTCTTTCTATTTTGCCTTTTCCCAAAGACCTTTGAGGTATTCGAGGCTCTCGGCGAGATCCTTGTAGGGATCGCGGATATGCGTGTCATGCTCCATTAAGAGCCACTTGTCGTAGCCGCGCTTTTTCAGCACCTTGACGATGCCGGCAAAGTCGATGCCGAGCGTGTCCTCTTTGAGTCCGCAGAGACGGTAGCGTTCCCACCACGTTTCGAGCGAACCTTTGGGATTGATGACTTCGACGCCCTTGAAGTGGACGGCGACGAGACGGTCGAAATACTTATCGACGATCTCGACGCAGTTGCCGCCCGCTCCGGCGAGGTGGCCGATGTCGAGCAGAAGTCCGGCATCGGGCACTTTTTTGAGGAAGTATTCCAATTCCTCCTGATTTTCGACCGAGCAGCCGAGGTGGTTGTGCAGCGCGCCGATGACGTTGTAACTCTTGGCGGCGGCGCAGAATTCCTTGGCGTAGCGGCAGAAAAGGTCGATCTTGACGTCGCGGCCCTTGGTCGGGATCCAGACGTACTTTTTGCCGAACGCGCACGCCGTGCGGAGCGACAACTCCGGGCGTCCCATATCGCAACTGGTGAAATCCATTCCGAGTTTGTGGAATGTCACCGCGTGGGCAAAGGCTTCCTCGGTATCGGCGCCTTTGAGCCACTCGATGCCGTCGTACCCGATCTTTTTGAGTTTTTTCAGGCGGTTCTCCACGCAGAAACAACCGCCCTCCCAGACGTTGATGCCGTAGTCGGCAACTCCGTATTTCGGCATAATGCTACCTCGTTATTCCGCGCATTCGCGCATGACTTTGTCGATGCCCTCGGCGACCTTGTCGATGACCGCATCGTCGGCAAGGAGAAGATTGCCCATCGAGCAAAGACCGCTCTTGTACATCGTTTCCTCGCAGATGGGGGTCGGATGTTTGACGTAGAGGTTTTCCGGCACGTTCCACTTGCTCATATCGGCGATCGGGCAACCCCAGCCCTCGTGGAGCAACACGCCCTCCGCCTGGAATGCCTTCATCAGGAACTTGCGGTCGATGCCCGGTTTGAGATGATCGAGCAACAGACGCAGCGCGTAGAAGTAATAGGCGCGCTCGTCGTCGGCGCAACTGGATTTCTGCTCGACGATGCCCGGGGTGTTTTTGAGGAGTTCCTTGATGCGGTTTGCGGACTTGGCGCGCTTGGCTTTCATCTCATCCTGATGTTTGATCTGATCGTAGATGATCGCCGCCTGGAAGTCGGTAAAACGGTACTGGTGGCAGAGCATTCCTTTCTGCGGCGGGACCGCGGGATTGATGCGGGAATCGCCGATGTGGCTCGCGCGGAAAACGCGGTCGAAGTATTCCTCGTTGTCCGTCGTGCAGCAGCCGCCTTCGCCCGCCGTCATCAGTTTGGACGCCTGGAAACTGAAACTGCCGATGTCGCCGATGTAGCCGACGCCCTTGCCGTGCTGTTTCGCGCCGTGGGCGTGCGCACAGTCTTCGATCACATACAAGCCGTGCTTCTTGGCGATCGCGTTGATCTTGTCCATATCGGCGACCGACGAGAAAAGGTGCACGGGGATGATCGCCTTGGTGCGCGGAGTGATCGCTTCCTCGATCTTCGCGGGATCGATGCAGAACGTTTCCTTGTCGATATCGACGATGACGGTTTTCGCGCCGAGGTAGATCGGCACTTCGGCGGTGGCGATCCACGAAACGCCGGGGACGATCACTTCATCGCCGGGGCCGATGCCGAGGGCGATGAGAGAGCATTCGAGCGTCACGGTGCCGTTCGCCATCCACGCGGAGTATTTGCCGCCCTGCCATTTGGAAAATTCCTCCATCAGCAGTTGCTCGTACTTCTTGACGCCGCCCCATTTGCTGGAACGGTAGACTTCGATGAGTTTTTCCTCGGTTTCGGGGAAGGGGATCGGCCACACGGGCGCGAGATCGATGGCGCCTTTGCCTTCAAATACGGGTTTGCCGCCGTTGATGGCGAGATCGGACATGGACATTTTACATTTCCTCCATTTTTAAGAGTTGATTGATCACAAATTCCGCGACGTCGTCGCGGTATTTGAAGTTCCGTCGATACATATAACCGTAGATCTCGTAGAAACCGAACATCCGGTCGTCCTTGCTCATCGCGTCGGGATAACGCTTCGCGCTCGTTTCGTCAAAGATGTAACCGCCGTCGGCATTGGAAACCGTCGCGACCAGAGGATATTTCACTTTTGCGCGCGCGAGGAGTTCCTTGCCGGGCGCGATGTAAAGTTCGCCGGGGACGAAGTAGATCGCGAAATCGCCGATTTTAATGACCTGAAAATCGAGTTTCGCGCCGAGATCGTAGCCTTTTTCGGCGAGGAGTGCCATCTCGTCGATGTACTTCGCGCCGCAACTCCAATAGTTGACATTCATCTTTTTGTCGGTGTCGCGCAGCGCCTGCGCGTCGGCGCGCAACTCGGCGACGCTCTGCGGCACGGTCGGCATTTCGACGGTCTCAAACTTGTAACCGACGCTCGAAATGTCGATCGTTTCGCCTTTGCCGAGGTCGGAAACAAGATATTCGAGATAGGGGGTCGCCGTATATTCGTTGCCGTTGACGCTGTTGACGTCAAGACAGGTTCTCGTCGGATTGATGTCGCCGGCGGGACCGAGGAGGAAAAGCGGCATATCGGCAACTTTTTGCTCCTTGATCTTTTGATTGGCGAAACCCATCCAGTCGGCGGAAGCGAAATTGACCATCGGGCCGTTGCTGGAAATGCCGTGAACGCCGTGATTGTGAAGCAGAAGTTTCACGCTCTTGTCGGCGCGGCACAATTTCACCCAGCGGATCGCGTCGTCGGTCACATTTTTTTCGCGGTCAACGCGGTTTCTGCCGATCGGGGCGGCAAGCGGGGCTTTGCCCGCCGTCGCGGAAGCGATCTCTTCCTCGTCGAGCAACGCCTTTTCGGCGACTTCGAGGACGGCGCGGCGCCAGTTTTCCTGAAAAACGGGGTCGGCGACGCCGAACGTGTACCCCGTGTAGCCGACGGGCGGCGCACAGTGCGTATGCGTCGCGACAAAGGCGATGCCGTCGGGATCGAGCCGGAAGCGGGCGGAGATTTCCGCGCGCATCACCCGGCACGCTTCGGTATTGGAAACGCAGATGTCGCTGTAAATGACGAGCGCGCGTTTTTTGCCGTCAAAGAAGGAGTAGCCGCGCGCGTAGAGCGGATCTTGCACGCCCTGATTCCGCCGCCCGTTGAAGTGACCGTAGCCGTAAAGTTCGGCAAAGAGCGGCACGTCGATGATTTTTTCAGCACAGCCTACGCGAAGCATCTTATTTTTCCTCCAATTTCAAAAGTTGATCGACGACGAAACTGCCGATGTTGTCGGCGTACTTGAAACGGTGCATGTGCATATAAAGGTAAATGTCGTAGAAGCCGAAAACCTTGTTGTCCTTGCTCATCGCATTCGGGTAGCGTTTCGCGATCGCTTCGCTGAAAAAGTAGGCACCGTTGCCGTTGGAGACCGTCGCGATCAGGGGGTACTTCACCTTGGCGCGTTTGAGCAAGTCCATCCCGAATTCGACGTAAGGCTCGCCGGGGACGAAAAAGATGCCGAAATCTCCGATCTTGATGAACTGGAAATCCAGACGGCAACCGCAGTTGATGCCGTGATCGACGAGATACGCCATTTCGTCGAGGCGGTTGGCGTTGCGTTCCCAGTAGTGCGCGCCGAGCCGTTTGTCGGTGTCGCGCAACGCCTGCGCGTCGGCGCGCAACTCGGCGGCACTCTGGCGGACGGTCGGTACTTCGACGTTTTTGAGGGCGAAACTGATTTTGGAAACGTCGATCTTTTCCCCTTTGTCGAGGTCGGCGACGAGATATTTCACATAAGGCGTCGCCGTTTTTTCGTTGCCGAATTGATCTCCGGTGTCCAGACAGGTCGCGACCGGGTTGATATCGCCGGATGCGCCGAGAAGGAAAAGCGGCATTTCGGCGATTTTCTGATCCTTGATCATCTGATTGGCGCATCCCATCCAGTCGGCGGAAACGGCTTTCATCAACGGACCGTTGCAGCAGATGCCGTGTCCGGCGTGGTTGTGGATCAGAAGTTTGACACTGCCGTCGGCGCGGCGGAACTTCACCCAGCGGATCGCCGGGTCGGTGATGTTTTTTTCGCGCTCGACGCGGTTGCGCATGACGGGTTTGTCAAGCGGAGCCTTGCCCGCCGTCACTTCGGCGATCTCCTCCTCGTCGGCGAGTGCCTTTTTTGCGGTTTCCATCACGGCGCGCTTCCACGTTTCCTGAAATTCGGGAGAGGGCACGCCCGACGAAACGACATTGCGCGAATTCAATGCCGGAGCACTGTGCGTATGGGTCGCGACAAAGGCGATACCGTCGGGGTCGAGTTTGTATTTCGCCGCGATCCTGCCGCGCATTTCCTTGGCGTACATATCGTCGATGCTGCAAGTGTCGGTGTAGATGATGAGCGCGCGCTTTTCACCGTCAAAGAAGGAGAATGCGCGCACGTACAAGGGATCGTGGATCTCCATCTGCCGCCTTTCGCAATAAGGACCGTAACCGTAAAGTTCGGCAAAAAGCGGGATTTCAAGTTCCTTTTCGGCAACGCCGACGCGCAATCCGGCAAAAGCGCCGAGCGCGACCGTCGCGGCGAGCATCGTCATCGTCTTTTTCATCGCAAAAACCTCCTTTTTTCGCGTGTCTGAATTTGCGTCACGCTCATACCATATCCCCCTTTGCCGCAGTTTGCAATTTACATTTTTCGATAAATGTTATCAAAAATCGACATTTTGGCGAATTTTCGCTGTTTTGACGCCGCCGGCGGCAGGGAAAGGTTTGAGGAACTCAAAATCCCTGCGCGATCATCGCGTCGGCGACGCGCTTGAAACCTGCGATGTTGGCTCCCGTGACATAGTCGATGACACCGTCGGTTTTTCCCGCATTGCAGACGCAATTATCGTGAATGTTGCGCATGATCTCCTGCAATTTGCGGTCGACCTCATCCGCGGAAAAGTTGACGTGACCGGCATTCTGCGACATTTCCAGACAGGAAACGGCGACGCCTCCCGCGTTGACGGCCTTGCCCGGAGCGAAAACGACGCCGTTTTGCCGGAAACTGCCGACCGCCTGCGCGGCGCATCCCATATTGGACACCTCGGCGACGTAGCGGACTTTGTTGGCGATCAAAGCGTCGGCATCGGATTTTTGCAATTCATTCTGCGTCGCGCAGGGCATCGCGATATCGACGGGGATCTCCCAGGGCTTGCGTCCGGCGAAAAAACGGCTCTCCGGAAACTTTTCAGCATAAGGGGCGACGACGTCGTTTCCGCTGGCGCGCAATTGGAGCATAAAGGCGATCTTTTGCTCGTCGAGACCGGCTTCATCGTAGATGAAACCGTCTGGTCCGGAAAGAGTTACAACCTTGGCACCGAGTTGCGTCGCTTTGAGCGCGACACCCCAGGCGACGTTGCCGAATCCGGAGATCGCAATGCGTTTGCCCTCAATCACTTCGTCGTTTTTTGCGAGCATATGCCGGACGAAGTAGATCGCGCCGAAACCGGTGGCTTCCGGGCGGATCAGCGAACCGCCCCAGTTTGCGCCCTTACCGGTGATGACGCCGCAGACGCGGTTGGCGAGGTGCTTGTACTCGCCGAAAAGGAAACCGATCTCCCTCGCGCCGACGCCGATATCTCCGGCGGGGATGTCGGTGTCAGGGCCGATATGACGGTATAATTCGCGCATAAAGGACTTGCAGAAATTCATGATCTCCTGCTCGGTTTTGCCTTTGGGGTCGAAATCGCTGCCCCCTTTGCCTCCGCCCATCGGCAACGTGGTCAACGCGTTTTTGAACGTCTGCTCGAAGCCCAGAAATTTCAGAATGGAAAGATTGACGCTCGGGTGAAAACGCAGTCCTCCCTTGTAAGGGCCGATCGCGCTGTTGAACTGGATGCGGTATCCGTGGTTGACGTGAATTTTGCCGCGCGCGTCCACCCACGGAACGGCAAACGAGATGATCCGCTCCGGCGTCACCAGCCGTTCGAGAATACCGTGCGCCTCGTATCGGGGATCGGCGTCGAGCACGTCGCCCAGCGAGTTGAAAACTTCCTCGACGCTTTGGAGAAACTCGCTCTCCCACGGCGTCTGCGCTTTGAGTTGATCGAAAACCTTGGTTGCGTAAGAATTCATTTTTTTACCTCCATTTACGGTTGAATTGACGGGCGGATATGCCTTGTTTCCCGTCGTGTTTTTTAATATAATTTTGCCGTTTTGGTTTGCAATTGGCATTTTTTGGGGAAGTGTTATCAAATGCCGACATTTTTCATCAAAACGATTGGCAAAAAATAAATTCCGATGCTATGATAAAACAAGGACACATCATTATGGAAAATTATTTCGACGATTTGAAGTTCCGCATTGTTCTGCACCATTGGCTCGACGGCTGGCGCGCCGAACCGATGGTGACGGAAAGCAACTCCTTTGAATTCATCCCCTCCGGGCATCTCGTGCTGGAAAGAGCGGGGCGGCAAATCCAACTGGACGCTCCCGTATGCTTCTGGATCAAGGGGGGGGAGAGTTTCCGCTTCGTGCCGCAGGACGGGGCAAAGATCGAACATCTCTACGTCGACTTTTCCGGAGCGCGGAGCAACCGGATGCTCGATGCGCTCGACGCGATGTTTCCCGGCGGCTCGTTTCATCCGGTCGACAAGGTGGAAATGACGGAAAGTTTCCTTCATTTACTGCGCCTCTACCGGAGCGATCCCGTCCTCAATCACCCCGATATGGTCGCTTTGATGGAAACGATGCTCGCCCTCGGTTTCCGCGCCGTGCGCGGCGGCGAAGACCGCGCCGCCGACCCCTATGAATTGAAATCGCTCGCGTCGCAACTGCGCGGCGAACCTTTTGCCGATTACGATTTTGAGAAAATCGCGCGCGACCGCTCGATCACCTCCGATCATCTGCGGCGTATTTTCCGGGAGAAATTCGACCGCACGCCGCGCGAATACCTCGCCCGCGAAAGAATGCTCCGCGCCGCCGAAATGCTGCGCGGCACCAAAATGCGCATCAAGGAGATCCAGTTCACCTGCCGCTTCGCGTCGGCGATCGATTTCACCCGCACGTTCAAGAAGTTTTCCGGCGTTTCGCCGCGTGCCTACCGGGAAAAAGATAAAAATTCGTAATGGGGCATAATTTTATCATTCAAAGCACGATTTTCCCCTTTACTTCGGCAAAAGACGGTGTAGTTTAATAGCATAAGGAGGATTTGCGATGAAAACATTTTACGCCTGTTTGCTGACCTTTGCCGTGACGCTGGGGCTTCTTGCCGCCCCCGATGAAAGTGCGTTGAAAGAACTCTACCAAAAAGGGCAAGTGCTGGAAGGAATGTACCGCCGTCCCGTATCGACCGGAAAGGGACCGGAAATGCTCCTCCTCTGCGGCGGCCGGCCGTGGTTCGCCAACGATTTCGCCAAAATTTTCATCAAGGCGGGCTACCGCGTCAACCTCCTCAACGGCGTCTACCTCGCCGGATTGAGCGGCGCGAGCATCAAGATCACGCCCGACGATCCGCGCGAACCCGTGCCGCTCGACGGCATCACGCCGGAATTCGACCGCCTGTCGCACTACAAGATCGTTTTCGTCAATCTGATCGCTCCGGAAAATCAGAAAAAACTTTTCACGCCGGAACGCGTGGAAAAATTGAAAAAATTCGTTTCCGCGGGCGGCGTATTGATTTTGACCTTTCACGCGCCCGAACTTCCCGACGCGTTGATGCCGGTCGGCAAAAGCGTTTCTTCCGATGAAATGGAAATGATCGAGCCCGGTGATTACTATGCGCGGCGTCCTGCGGATACGCTTTTTGCGGCACTGCCCGAAAGGTGGAAAATCTACACTTCATTTCGCAATGTCGCGCTCAAAAAGAATGCGAAAACGCTTTCTGAAATCACCGATGCCGGCAATCATCCCGTCGGCATCTACCTCGCGGAAAAATCTTTCGGCAAAGGCAAGGTGATCTACTGGAATGCCGAATTCAACCGTCTGGCGCAGTCGCGTCAACTTTGCAACTGGGCGTATGCGTCGCGGCTCGTCGCGGCGATCGCCGCGCTCGGGGCGACCGACGCGAACGTCGATCTCGAAAAGACGCTGAAAAAACACATTCCGGAATTGACGCCCAAAGTGATCTCCCGCGCCGAAGTCGAGTTGAAAACGCCGACGTTTGAGATGAAAGAAACGCCCGCGCGCGTGGAGTTGAAAGACAATACTTTTTATTTTTCCAACGGCTATAAGATCGTCGTCCGCGGCAACAAAGTCGACGTTTTCTACCCCGGCGCAAAAAAAGCGTATATCCGGAATATGCGGTTGCCGTGGATATCCTTTCCGAAAAAGGCGGATAAAGTCGATTCCCTGACCGCCGAAGCAGTCGCCGTCAAACGTTCGGCGCGCCGCTCGACGGCGATCTGGAAAGTGGCGAAACTTTCCGGCGGAGACGCGGCGACGATCGAAGTCGTCGCCAACGACGGAAGCGCGTACACTTGGAAATTCATCACGGGACGCGCCGAGATCGACGGTCGCGTTTTCGACGGCATCGGTCAACAGATCACGCTGACGAAACTCCCCAGTCATCTGCTGTCGGAAATTTCCGTCACCTATCAGGTCGATGTCGGCAATCAGAAATTCCGCCGCTTCGCCTGCTACACGCTGCCGCGCGGCTACGTCGAGTACGATATGACGGGCAAAGTCGATGCCGACACGGGGGGATGGGAATTTTTCGGCGACGGACAGCCTTTCACCTATCTTGAAGGAAAAGATGCGGTCTTTTCGGAATTCGTCGACCGCGTTCAGGCGACGAGTTGCGAATACCGCGTCAGCAAGGGGAGCGAACTTGCCAAAGGCAAAATGATTTTCCGCTTCGGCAGGGTAAAAGCGCCGCAGACGACGCCCGTATTGTGGCAGATGACGGCGGATGCGAAATACAACCAAAACGACGACTGGATGGCGATGTACCAGTTTCAGCGCAAAATGTTGCGCGCCAAGGAGGGATTTCCGGAAACATTCGCGCGTCCGGTGGCGGGACACCGCAATACTTGCAGCGACGAGGAGGTCGAAGCGGTCGCCGATTTCGCCGCCAAGGCGGGCTATGACTTTTTCCGGCTGACCAAAGTGCCGACCGAAATGGAACAGTTTGCCGAAGATCACGTCTTGGAATATCTCGGCGTGCCGAAAAAATACGGGATGAAAGGCTATACCTGGTTTGCCTGCTGCCATTCTCCGGGGGATTCGCCGACCGTGCTGGAACATCCCGAATGGTATTTGAAAGACGAAAAGGGGAATCTCGCGACCTACTTCGATCACTTCCGCATCGGGGACGTCAATCATCCTGAATTTGTGAAATGGCATCTCGGCGTGGTCGACGGGATGTTTCAGCAGGGACTCGGCTCCGTCTGGTACGATATGGGGGGCGCGGCGGCAAGCGGCGTCAATTTCGGGACGGCGGAATCGCCGATCGCGCTGACGGGACAGATGAAAATTTTCCGCAAACACTTCGATTTCGGCGGCTGGGTGGTGACGGAGGGGATGAATCCCTGCGTGGTGGACGGATATATTTTCCGTGAAAACGACTACCACGATCCCGTCGGCAATGAATTTGCAATGCTGGGGGCGCAGATTGACGCGGCGGGCTTCCGCTGCGATCACTTCCGATTGGCGATGTACGATATATTCACACCGCTCTTTCTGGACGGCAAAGTTTTCGACTTCGACGACTTCGTCGGGGCGCAGAAACTGATCGACGAAGAACTTGCTTTTGTCAGGCCGGTCAACGAACTTCTGGCGGGGGGGATGCCGTATATCCGGGAAACGCCATTCGGCACGAGTTGGATCAGCGACAAAACGGCGGCGTTTTTCTTCTGGGACGGGGTGAAAGAATTTTCGGCGAAAATTCCTGCGGGCTACGAGGCATATTCGCTGACATCGCAGGGGAAAACCGAAATGCTCAACGGGGTCTTGCCGCAGACGGTTGCGCCGAAAACATTGATAATTTTGAAAAAATCGCTTGAAAAATAAAAAAAGTTGAGTATATTATAAGAACAATCACGGGGCAATAGCTCAGTTGGCTAGAGCGCGACGTTCGCAACGTTGAGGTCGAGGGTTCGACTCCCTTTTGCTCCACCAGTATTAAATGTATGAGCATTAACGATTTACGTTAGTGCTCTTTTCTTTTATATCCTATCTATTTCAGCCTTAAAGCCTTACCAACAGACAGGTTTGCCACAGAGAATGTAAACTGGCGCTATTCCGGGTGTCAAACCGGGGTTTTCTGTCGAAAATCCTCTCTCTTTCTCTCCGGGTGGAGGACGACGTCCCTTACCCGATTTGAGCTCAAAATCGCCGTTTTTTACGTAAAGGACGGATTTTAATGATGTGGTTTCGGAGAGAATACAATCACCTTGTCTTATATCAACAAAAAGTAACAAAACCCCGAAAATCCCTAAAAAATGTTGTTTTCACCTTACCGGAAGTGTCCGAACAGTAAAAAAGCCTCCAAGAGTAATTCCCGGAGGCATTATATCACAAAGCAGCTTTACATTACCGTGGAACCGCCATCAAACGGAAACCTACGGTACTATAACAGCCTTGCGGTCTGCGTCCCTCGCCACGATAATCGGTACGGCAGGAATTCTTATTGGCATACCATGAGCCGCCGCGAATGGCGTTGACCGTTTTTCCGCGCTCCGCACCATTGGTCGCAATAATTTCTGAACTTGTCCAATCCCAGGAGTTGCCTGACATATCAAAAATGCCATACGAGCTTTTGCCGTTTGGATAATGGTCAACAGCGGTCGTGTACCCACCTCCATCAGAAAGTCTTTTGAATAGATCTGTATAAACAAATCCGGTATAATCCCGGTGATTGATCCATCCGCGAACCTGTCCGCGTTCTCCCAGTGAAATTAATTCATTCAAAGCGACCTTTTCCCCTTGACGACTGGAACGCCGGTGATAAAACTCGACTTTCATATCAGGTGATTGTTTCAAATATACCGAAGCGACGACTGCATTAAAATTAAAATTGGAAACGATCAAATATAAAATCGCAAACACTCTCGGTCACTTTGACCTGGTTATTGTTGACGAAGCGCATTTGATCCCGCCAGACGGAAACGGAATGTACCAGCAGCTTCTTGGTGATCTGAAAAAGATCAACCCGCTGTTGCGGGTAATCGGACTAACGGCGACACCGTATCGTACCACTTCTGGCATGATTTGCACAGATGAGAACATCCTGAACGAAATCTGCTATGAAATCAGCGTCAGATCGCTTATCGAATCACACTTTCTTTCTCCGCTGCGGACCCAAGTGGCAGAGAATGAAGTTGAAACCGACGGACTGAAAGTCAAGAATGGCGAATTCGATGCCGAGGCCGCTGAAGCCGCGATGCGTGAAGGCGACAATGTAAAAAACGCCTGCGACGAAATCCTCAGTAAAACAAAAGATCGGAACTCGGTTCTGATTTTCTGTGCAGGGATCAGTCATGCAACAGACGTATTGAGGAAGCTGAAAAAAATCTGGAGCGAAAGCAGAAGCCATTTTCGGAGATATCCTGTCAACGTTCCGAGAGTCGTATATCCGGGAATTTAAGAAAGGGCAGATCAAATATCTCGTGAACGTGGGCGTGCTGACCACCGGGTTTGATGCTCCTAACATTGACTGCGTGGCCATGTTACGACCGACGTGTTCTCCAGGGCTCTATTACCAGATGGTCGGCAGAGGGCTGCGACTTCACCATTCAAAGAAGGACTGCCTGGTGCTGGATTTCGCCGGAAACGCAATGCGACATGGTCCCATTGACACTCTGGCTCCGGACGGAAAACCAGAACTGGATGGAGAAAAGCCAGCGCGGAAATGCCCAGCTTGTTCAACTGTTGTTGCACCTCGCACCAAGCAATGCCCCAATTGCGGCTACATCTGGGAGCCGATACCGAGAATGGAGAAGCCAGCGCATGACTCATTCTCAAACCCCAATGCGCCAATTATTTCTGGCAAAAAGGACCGGTGTGAGTATCCGGTAAAATTCGTCCGGTATGTAAAACACACCAAACGGAATGATCCGACAGCTCCGCCGACAGTTCGAATTGAGTATCACGTCAATTTGCTCACTCACTTTTGCGAATGGATCTGCCCGGAACACGATGGCTATGCACATAAGCTGTTCAAAAAATGGTGGCGCGATCACGCGACCCATCCGGAAAGCGAACCTCCGGCAGACGTGGATGAAGCCATTTTCTTGGCGCAGGAAGGAGCTCTGAAAGAGCCCGGATTCATCACAGTTGAAACTGAGGTCGGCAAAAAATACCCCAGGATCGTCTCTTACCAATATCCCGACGACAACTTGCCGAAGGTGATGGAAGAAGAGGAAAATTATGACGACGAAATCCCATTTTAAGGAGAAAACAAATGAAAAAAATTGAATGGCAAATCAAAGATCAGGAAATCAAACAGGATATTGCGAGCGAGGATAATCGCTGGCATATCTCCCGCAGTCAGAAAGGGCATGACGAACCGAAGCTCTTTTTGACCAATTACGACCTGTTGCTGACTCCGCATGGAACCGGCAAGGATTATCTGGAGTGTTTCCAAAACTTTATCAAGAACTGCGATCAGTACGTGGAGCAGATTTTGAGGGCAAAAGAAGAAGCAAAACAGCACATTTTGGTGCTGGAAAACGCAACGGAGAAAATTGAAAATGAAGATTGATCTGGCAACAGCAGCGGCGTATCACGCCACCGGTCTTTCGGTCCTCCCGGCTGCCAGGGAACGCAAATTCCCTGCGGTCGGATCGTGGAAAACCTATCAGAACCGGCTCCCGTCTGAACTGGAAATCAGCACCTGGTTCGCAAACGCGCACGATGCATTGTGCCTTGTCTGCGGGAAGGTTTCTGGCAACTTGGAGGTCATCGACTTTGACCATGCCGGGGAACTGTTCTCTGCTTGGAAGGAGAAGATTGATCCGGAACTGTACGCAAAGCTCGTCATCGAAAAAACTCCCTCTGGCGGCTACCATGTCGCTTATCGAAGCGCTGGTGAAGTTTGCGGAAACATCAAACTGGCCCAGGGCATCCGGGAGGAAGGCAAACTTGTCACGCTCATTGAAACTCGTGGCGAAGGCGGATTGTTCCTGTGCGCTCCCAGCGAAGGCTACGAGTTGATTCAGGGCGACTTTTCAGCGGTGACTACCGTATCGTCCGAGGAGCGAGAGAACTTGCTCAGTGCCGCCTACGAATTAAACGAGCACTTGCCGAAGGTGGAAAGGACCGTCGTCTCCATTCCTGACGATAATACCTTTATTATCCGGCCGGGAGACGATTTCAACCAGCGTGGCGATCTGCGCTCGCTTCTTCTTACTTATGGCTGGACTCCACTTCACACCCAGGGCGAAAATGAATATTTTAGACGGCCTGGCAAGCAGTCTGGCGGGCAATCTGCCAGTTACAATGGTGAGGTGTTCTATGTGTTCTCCAGCAATGCAGTCCCCTTTGAACCCGGCGTGGGCTATTCTCCGTTCCAGGTCTATGCGATCCTCGAACACAACGGGGATTATACCCAGGCGGCGAAAACGCTTCTGGATAACGGCTATGGCAAGAAGGCTGAATTGGCGAAGGTTGACCTTACGGGCATTATAAATCAAAAAAATCTTTCTAATGGATCAGAAAAAAAAGCGAAAAAGCTGTTCCCCGATCCTGGTCCATTCCCGGAAGAACTTTTTAAAATTCCTGGCTTTTTCAAAGAATATTTCCAATATAGCATGGAAACAGCACATTATCCCAATAAACTCCTGACGCTTGGCGGCGGACTGACGTTCCTCTCGATGTTGGCTGGACGCGTTTTCAAAGATCGTCGCGGGACGCATCCAAACATTTATTGGGTTTCTCTGGCGAACTCAGGAACCGGCAAAGAACATGCCCGTCGTGTCAACAAAAATCTGGCGATTGCAACAGGGCTCATGGGTTATATCGGTGACAACATAGCCTCCGGTGAAGGTCTCGAAGATTCGATGCTGCTCACGAAGAAGAAGCTGTTTATGCTTGACGAAATGGACACGTTGTTCAACAGTCTGAAACAGCGGGACGCGCGAGCCGAAGCCATGATGCAGCGACTGCTTTCGTTTTACAGTGCGGTAGACTCCTTTTACAGCATGCGCGTAAAAGCGAAACAAAAAGATGTTCCATTCGGAGAAATCATCTGCAATCCGTTTCTGGTGTTGTATGGAACTGCGCTTCCTAAATACTTTTATGGAGCGCTGGAAGAACGCGTGCTGGAAAACGGTTTGATCCCCAGAACGATTATTGTGGATGCCGATATTCCTCGAAAGAGTGGCGACCCGGTTGACATTGCTCCTCCTGAGACCTTAATCGAGATGATAAATGTTCTCAAAGAAAAGGCACTGGAAGGCGGCGATCTGGCTTCCATCAATCCCGTAGTACGTATGCTTGCCGAAACAGACGAAGTTCGTCAGTTGTTGGCCGAAGATCAGGCATATTGCGACGAGCGTGTTCGCTTTTTTCAGATGCATAACGAACTGGCGGCGCAGGCTCTATGGACTCGCGCCCATGAAAAAGTCTGCAAGCTGGCGATACTCTACGCAATAAGCGAGAACGTTTATGATCCCAAGATTACCGGAACGGCAGTGATGTGGGCGAAAGCGCTCGTGACATATCTGACCAAGCGGATGTTATTCATGGCAGACGTTTATTCCTATACGGACGATTTCGACAAGGAGTGTAAAAAAGTCTTGAACGTGATCCGGGAGGCAGGAGGAACGGCCAGTAAAAGCCAAATTCTGCGGGCAGTCAGGCGACCAACAGACAAGATCAAAAAACTTCTTGACACTTTAATCGAGAGAGAAGTTATCACCGAAACCATTGTGCCTCCTGCCGGTGGCCAGGGGCGAGTGAGTCGATGCTATACCATTCGGTAATTCCTATGTCCTTCCCGGACGCATGGAAGAATGGGAAGTATCACGTCAAAGACAGATGAGAACATGGCAAGAACGGAATAAGAGTAGGCAAGAAAGAGAGAGTAGTTTGAGCGTATATATACACACATATTTTCTTTTTTCCCACTTTCCTCTCTTTCCTTACCTGATTTTTTTCTCTCTGTTTTAGCCCATTTTTCGTGGGTGTGTGTATAAGGAGAAGTGGAAATTGAAATTTAACGATAATACCCCTCTGGCTTACTGCCATAAATGCAGAAAATGGACCCCAATGAAATGGCTTCCGAAAGAGCAGCGT
Organism: Victivallaceae bacterium; assembly: GCA_016292515.1. Classification (GTDB taxonomy): domain Bacteria; phylum Verrucomicrobiota; class Lentisphaeria; order Victivallales; family Victivallaceae; genus UBA1784. The sequence continues at coordinate 3,025 of JAEDIJ010000027.1, read as the reverse complement.
GGCAAGCGGGCCGAGACCTGGTTCGAGTGCGCAGTCTGCGGCGGTAGACATCTCGAACTTCGCTACCTCACAGAATCCGAAGCGAAAGCAAAAAACAAAGCAGCGCGATAAAGCCCCACAGCGGGCCGCTGTTGCGCGACGATCCCTGACCGAACAGCCAGCCAACTCTCAAAAATGGCCCCGACAGCGGGCCTGTGTCGGGCCTCAGTGGGCCTGCCTGCCGGGAGGCCGACCCCTCAAGGGGGGCTGGGCCGAGGGGCCAACGGGTCCTCCCTACTCGAATTAAATGAAAAGGGCGGCGGAAGGACTCAGGAGCCTGCACAAAGTTGGTTGCAACGGCCGGAGAGCAGATGTGAAACAACTATAACAAAACCTCTACAAACAGAAAGGCAAATATATGCTTATCAAAAACATGAAAATCACCGACATCCGACCCTATGAAAAGAACCCGCGTTTCAACGACGACGCGGTGGATGCAGTGGCAAAATCTATCCGGGAGTTCGGATGGAGAGCGCCGATCGTCGTGGACAGCGACATGGTTATCATTTGCGGCCACACGCGCCTTAAAGCGGCCGTAAAGCTCGGTCTGGATGAAGTGCCGGTCCATGTGGCTACGGACCTTACCCCGGAACAGGTGCAGGCGTATCGAATCGCCGACAACAAGACCGGCGAGATCGCGGAATGGAACTTCGATATTCTGCCCGGCGAACTTCAGGAATTGAAAGATTCTGAGTTCGACTTGACACTCCTGGGATTCGATGCGGACGAACTGGCCCAGCTGCTTAACGGCGGCGCTGACGATACTGTGGCGGCGGGAGAGACCGATCCGGATGCAGTCCCGGAGGAACCCGAAACGGCGGCCAGTGAGCGCGGGAAGATATATCAGTTGGGCAGCCACCGGCTTATGTGCGGTGACAGCACCGATCCGGCAGACGTGGCGGCGCTTATGGCCGGAGCAAAGGCGAGCTTCGTTTTTACCGATCCTCCCTGGAACGTGAACTATGGAGCCGTTGAAAGCGGAAACCCGCAGGGATACAAACCCCGCACGATTCTGAACGACTTTATGGGTACGGAGGACTTCAAAAACTTCATGCTGAAGGCATTTCGGAACATGAAGGATTTTTCGCAGCCTGGCGCAATGATCTACGTTGTGATGTCGGCCCAGGAATGGGGCAATATGATGTTGACTCTTGCCATGAACGACTTTCACTGGTCCAGCACGATTATCTGGAACAAGGATCGACTGGTGCTCTCCCGGAAGGATTATCACACCAAGTACGAGCCGATCTGGTACGGCTGGAGCGAAGGCGAAGCCCGACTTCACCCGCTGGATGATCGCAAACAGAGCGACGTCTGGGATATTCCCCGACCGAGCAAATCGGACGATCACCCGACTATGAAGCCGGTTGAGCTGGTGGTCCGGGCGATTCAAAACAGTTCCGATCGCAGCGCTCTGGTGCTGGACCTCTTTGGCGGCTCCGGCACGACTTTGATCGCCTGCGAACAGACTGGTCGCACCGGATTTGCTATGGAACTGGACCCGAAATACTGCGACGTGATCCGCCGCCGTTGGGCCGAGTTCCGTTATGGCGAAGGATGCGACTGGCAGGCCAAAACACCTGAAATCGAACAGAACGAGGAGGAAGAAGTAAATGCGTAAAACATCTGAATGGGTTTCCCTGGGCCATCCCGACAAAATGGCCGACTATATTTCGAGCTTTATTCTGGACCGTTATTTGGAGCGCGATCCGATGACAAGGTACGCTTTGGAAGTTCAAATCAAGGACAACTTCGTAACGCTGGGAGGCGAAATTACCTCCCAGGCCAACTTCACCGAAGATGAGCTGACTCTCTTCGTAAAAATCGCTGTCGCCCAGATCGGGTACACCAAATGTTACCAGAATACCTGGGGCGCAGAAAACACGATCTGCGACCAGGACCTTGTTGTTACCCATCATATCGGGCAGCAATCTCCTGACATTGCACAGGGCGTGGACGCCTCCGGATGGGGCGACCAGGGCATCTTCTGGGGAATGGCAGTCAACGATCCAACGACAAACTTTATGCCGAAGGACCACTACCTTGCCCGGAAGATCGGCCAGCAGCTTTATGACATCAAGTATGCGGGGCTGGACATAAAAACACAGGTCACGCTCTTTGACAACGAGCCAGAGGAGATCGTTGTGGCGATCCCGATGCTTCCGAAACACTCCGAGCAGGACATTGCCAATGCGGTGCAGTTCTGTTGTAACGGTAAGACCAACTACAAACTGGTGGTGAACGGAACCGGCAAATTCGTCAAACATGGCCCGATTGGAGACTGCGGGACCACCGGTCGAAAGCTGGCTGTCGATTTCTACGGCGGGAACTGTCGGATCGGTGGCGGCTCACCCTGGACCAAAGACGGGTCGAAGGCAGATTTGACTTTGAATCTGCTTGCCAGGGAGAAGGCATTGAACTTCCTGAAAAAACACTCTGACATCCAGGAGGTCCATTGTTCAATCGCCTGCCGGATCGGTAGCCCGGAGATCATAGTTTCTCTTTATGATGGCAACTTGAATGAGCTCACATCGTATCGTGAGACGGTCAATCCCGCTGCGATCATCGACCGCTTCTTTTTGCGGAAACCCAGATTTGCGCAGCTGTGCCGAAACGGACTGTTGTCATGAATCTGTGGTTCACCTGGATTATTACCCTCATAAGTCTGACGGGAACGGCGCTGAATGTTCGGAAGAATATCTGGTGCTTTTATCTGTGGACTTTCGGCAATACCTGCTGGTTGACCTTCGATCTCTGGCAGGGCCTTTACAGCCGGGCTCTGCTGGACTTCGTTCAGCTGGTGTTTGCCGTCTGGGGTATTATTGCGTGGAGAAAGAAAAGCCCCGATCAAAACTGACCGGGGCATCGGCTGTGGAAATCAAAGGGCGTATTGAAACGTTCCCTTTTTCTCGCCTCTGGCAAAGCGGGGATTTTCCTTCGTGTTCATTTCGCGGAGGATCGCTGCGTAGAGCGTATTGGCAGGTGT
>JAEDIJ010000026.1 GCA_016292515.1 Victivallaceae bacterium | reverse complement strand
TAAATCGACCTCAAAAGACCTTCGTCGACTTGCGTAGACCTCTTTGTGTTTTATAGACACTTTTCAGTCTGAATTCTGACGATTCTGAAAGACCGTCAAAAAGAGGAGTCAATCCAGAAGTCGTTGATTATGAGCATAAATGCTTTTTTCTATTGAACCAACCAAGTACCCTCTTAAAAACTCGCTCGGAGTGGGATACAAACTCAAGGTTCAATGGCATCCGGTTTAGCCTCAACCTATTGAACCTACCTATGCCGTCAGACTGAGTACCCTTTTTGAAACACGGTCGAGTTTTTTTCCGGTACAAGTGGTCTAACTGGGTACAGTACAGACTTTTTGACCTCAAAAAGTGTCGTAGTGAACCTTCCAGAATTTACCGCGAAAAAAATGCCTACCATTTTTTATGATCGAACTTTTTTCTAACGGCATGGGTAGGTTCACGTTTTTCAAGCCTTGTTTTTCAAAATGTGCGCAAATTTCCGGACGTTATCAAATTTCCGGACGTTATCTGAAATTTTCCAGACTTGGCGGCTTACTGAAGTCCTATCGACGGGTGAAACTGGCAGCGTAGGAAATCTCGTACCCTCCGGGATAAATAAAAAAAACGATAAATATTGTGTTGAAAAAATCATCATCGCGTGATATATTATATGTATGATGAAAAAGAACAATACATACAGCATTCGATTTAACCGACTCTTTTGGCGTTGCCGATAGAGCCCGCTTTGCTGTATATACATTGAGTAAACGGGTCTGATCATTTGTGATTCGATCCGTTTTTTTTGTGGCGCATTCCGGGACTTTTGAGCGGAATGCGCTTTGTTTTTTTAAGTGATAAAATAACATGAGGAGTGTAAAGTATGAAGTGTAAAGAAGAAAAAATGATGTCGCCGGAATCTCTGACGGCGACCATGAACGTGTCTGCGGAAGTACTGGCATCCGTTCTGCGCCACAGACAGGAGATCAGAGATATCCTTGATCATAAGGATCACCGGCTGATCGTAATTGTCGGTCCCTGTTCCATTCACAATGTCCCGGCTGCATTGCAATATGCAAACCGGATCACTTCGCTTGCACAACAGGTATCCGGGAATATCAAGGTCGTCATGCGCTGTTACTTTGAAAAACCGCGTACTACGCTGGGGTGGAAAGGTTTTCTCTATGATCCGGCCATGGATGGCAGTAACGATATTGCTTCCGGGATCAGGCAGGCGAGAAAACTCCTGCTTGATATCGTTTCCATGGATGTGGCGATCGCAACGGAACTTCTGGATCCTTCCGCTGCCGTCTATCTGGAAGATCTGATCTCCTGGAGCAGCATCGGCGCAAGAACGACGGAATCTCCGATGCACCGGCAGATGGCAAGTTCCCTGGATATGCCGGTCGGATTCAAGAACAGTACCGACGGCAATCTCCAAATCGCCGTAGATGCGATTTGTGCGGCAAATTCTCCGCACAGCTACATCGGAACCCTGCATGACGGCAGCTGCGGCGTTATCCGGAGCAAGGGCAATCCTTATTGTCATTTGGTACTCCGCGGCAGTGCTTCCGGAGAAAACTATTATCCGGTGTGCGTAGCCGACGCGGTCAAAAAATTGACGGGGAGAAATCTGCCGGCAAACATCATTGTCGATTGCAGTCACGGAAACTCGCGGCGGGCTCCGGAGCGGCAGCATATCGCTTTGGAAAGTGTCCTGAAGCAAAAAAAAGCCGGAAATGAGAATTTGGTCGGAGTGATGCTGGAAAGCAACCTTCTGCCGGGCAAGCAGAACCTTGTGATGGGGGCAATTCCTGATCCAGGCATTTCCGTAACAGACGGCTGCATCGGCTGGGAGGAAACGGAAAAACTGATTCTGGCGGCGAACGATCTGCTGCAGAATCATAATTTGACTGCGATGCGGAGTTCTCTGCCGCAAATGGCCTATTTGGGACCTGCCGGAACATTCACGCATATCGCCGCACAGAAAATCTTCCATGATAATGTTGAGTATCTCCCGATGGCGGGAATTGCGGCGGTCTTCAAAGCCGTGGAATCCGGTACATGTGATTATGGCTGCGTTCCCGTATCCAATTCATCGGAAGGGGTCATCAATGGGACATTGGATCTGCTTGCCGCTACTTCTCTGAAAATCTATGCCGAGACCAGCATTGCAGTTCAGCATTGCCTGCTTGCCAATGTTGCCAAGGAAAAGATCCGCGTAATTTACAGTCATGCGCAGTCACTCGGACAATGCCGTGCCTATTTGGAAGCCAACTTTCCGGATATTGAGACCATTGCGGTCGCATCCAATGCCCGGGCAGCTGAACTTGCCATGAATACGCTTGATTCGGCTGTCATCGGCGGGGAAAGTCTGGCAGAACAGTATCACTTGAATATTCTGGAGCGTTCGATTGAGGATGACAAGGAAAATTCAACGCGGTTTCTGATCCTCTCTAAATCCGAGAATCCCATGCTTGTTCATTCCAAGTGCAGCATCTGGTTTGTTGCGATAGAAAGATTCGGAGCGCTGCATGATTGTCTGGCACCGTTCAAAAATGCGGGAGTATCGCTTTCCATGATTGAAAGCCGTCCGATCCGCAACGGAAAAAGTCAATACCGGTTCTTCATCGACATTGATGAGGGACTGGAATCCCCAAGAGTTCATTCAGCGCTGGAGGAACTCCGGAATCTGACGCAGGAGCTGCATGTTCTCGGCAGTTTCCCGGTATACCCATGACAAAAAAAGGTTTTTTTCTTGGAAAAATCATAACAGCGTGATATATTACAGGTATGATGAAAAAGCAAACGAACAGTCTTTTCCTGAAAAACTGGTGGCTCTGGCGATAATTCCGTCAGGGCTGGATTGTTTGCGTCTTTACAAAATACCATTGGCGGATTGAACTGAAATTCAATCCGCTTTTTTTATGTGCCGCATCCGGTCTTGAGTGATCGAATGCGGCTTTTTTTTGCCCTTTTATGCCGCTCCGCCATTTGCGGAGCGGAGTGATTTTCTATGGGAGGGTTGCGCTCACTTTGTTCGCGCTCTTCGTCGCTTCGCTCCAGTTTAAAGCTTTAAGTTTAAAGTTATAAGTGCTTGGCAGGGAGCTTTTCGGCTCCCTGACCCTCCGACAGCGCCGACACGATGTGTCGGCGCATTCAGGGGTACGGGGGCAGTTTAGCCCCCGACCAAGCACTTAAAACTTAAAACTTATAACTTAAAACTCTATTTCTTTTCGACCAACACGATCGTATCTGCTTTGACATCCGTAAGGACGTTTCCCTCCACGCCTTTGATCTTCCACCCTGCGGGGAGATCGACGGTGACTTTTTTGGCGGGGTTCCAGAAAAAGAGCGCGCCGCCTTTTTCGCCGATCCAGACGGTGCCGAATTCAGTTTCGCGGACGTAAGGCATCCCGACGAGGTCGAGCGCTTCGTTGAATTTTGGGATGAAAGAGAAAACACGGCGGCCGCGCTCGACTTCACCTTGGATGCGGTCGAGACCGAAGACGGTACCGCTCACTTCAAACGCGGGGAAGCAACCGTACATCCCGGTACGGAAAACATCGAGAGTCAGACCGCCTTGGAGGTCGCACCCCGGCGCGGAGCCGACGAGCACGAATTCCTTGCCGGCGAAACTCGTGTACAATTTTGCGCGATACCAGTATTCGTCGATGACCAGCGCATTTTGCCCCTCGATGCCGACGCGGCAGTTGTTGTCGTGGAAGAACTTGTAGAATTTGATCTGCGACTTTACGCCGTTGGGGCTTTCGGGAAGCGCGTAGTTGACGGTACCGCTCGCTGCGCCGTCCATATCGCGGTAGACCCAGCCGACGCCGCCGTCGATCGCCTTTTTGAGCACGGTGACGTACCAGTCGTAAAATTCCTTGTTGTTGACGTCGATGACGGGGTATTTCGAGAAATACTGGAAAATCTTGCCCTTTTCGTCGCGGGCGAACCATTCCGGATGATTGTTGATGATCCATCCGCCGTTGCCCTGAACGTAACTGCCCGCCGTCCAGATGTGGCTTTTGGCGCCGCATTCGGCGATCGTCTGGTAAACGACCATATTGTCGTCGCTGGCGATCTTGTCGATGGGGCTTTCAGGATTCGGGGGATAGATGAAGCGGTAGCCGGCTTTGGCGGCGCTTTTGATGACGAAAAGTTTTTCCTCCGGACGCAACTGATAACCGTATTCGGCGATCGGGTAGGCGGGAAGTTCTTTCAACCCCGCCAGCGTGCGGAGCGTATGGCGCATATACTGGTACATTGCCAGATAATCGCTGTGTCCGCGCTCTGCGCCGTCGCCGATCCAGTGCCAGTAATAGTGCGTTTCCACCGGCGCCTTGACGCGGCCGAAGCCCGTGCCGTGATGACTTACGATCGTTTTCGCGCCTTTGTCGCGGGAAATGCGCATTCCCGTCGATTCGGGATAGGAGCGGTGACCGATGTAAAGCGCATTCTGACAGGCGATCATTTCAAAGGGCTGACCGCCGTAGTTGAGAGTATCGGCTTTGGTTTTGCCCGTCATATCAAAGGCGGTGTAGCCGCGCGGCGGCTGATAGCAGTCGTTGCGGTGGGCGTACAGCGGCTCGTCGAGATCGAGGTCGAGATCGAATTGCACGCTGCTGACCAGAAGCGGACACTTTTTCACTTCGACGCGGTTGCCGATGCCGTCGAATGTGCGGCCGTCGAGAGCGAATTTGCCCGCCTTGAAAAACCACTGCATTTCGCTGTCGGCGGCGGTGTAGGTTAAAATCGCTTCGTTGCCGTTGGCGGTGATGCCGGCAAACTGCCATTTGATGTCGGCGGCGGTAATGTCTTCCTGAACATCGACCGCTTCGGCGGTTTTGGAGGCAAAGACTTTCTGCTTTTTGGAATAACCGATTTTGGGCAGATGATATTTTTTGATCGCGGCTTTGTCTTTGCCGGGCCAGGAGATCGAAACCGTCCCGTCGTCGGCGACTTCAAGTTTCATGCCGTTGGCGAAAATCGCCTGATTGCCGTCGACTTTGACTGCGCCTTTTTCATCGGTGACGCCGAGTTCCGGCGCGATGAGCGAAGCGGAAACTTCGCCGACTTCCTGACGCGCGGGAATATCTTCCAAAGTCGTGATGAATTGTTTGGTATCGACTTTCGCCTGCGCGCTGTCGCCGACGACGGCGACGAAAAAGGCGCGGTGAAACGCCCAGTTTTCGTAGGAGCGGATCTGACGGGGCATCGCCATTTCCACGTTGAAATAAGTGACGGTGCCTTTGCCGATCTTGATGCGGGCGACAAAGGGGGCGATCGGATGCCCCTGGGCGTCCTGGATCATACTGAGTACTTCGGCTTCCGGTTTGGCTCCGGCTTCGCGGTAGGAACCGTAGACCGGGAATTTTTCCGGAATGCAGGAAAACGCTTCGCTTGCCGGACGGTTGGCGAAAAGTTCCTCGTCGTCGCCGATCGGGGCGATGTCGCCGAGCGCGACGGGGAGCAAGTCATCGATGACGCCGCCGGGGAAAGAGCGGGTGACGAGCAAATTGCCGCCGTTTTCCAGATACGCTTTGAGTTGCGTGACGCGCTCGGGAGTGAAGATCTTTTCGTAATTTTTGGAGGGAATGTAATGAAAAACGAGCAATTTCGGCGGCGCTATGGCAAGGGCTTTGAAAGCCGCGGTGAAACCGTCGTACGCTTTGGGCTCGACCTTGTCGGTGACGTGCGCTTTGATCGTCGCACCGCCGAAACCGTCAAGATAAACGCTGTTGAAATTGCGGACGCTCAAGCCGGATTTTTCCAGCGTGGCGGCGACGCCGTCGCCCTGCCACGGCCGTCCGCCGTTGAAAAGGAGGACGCGCGCGCCTTTTTTGCCTTGCCACTGCGGCATTTTGGGTTTCCCGCCCGCGGCGAAAAGCGCGAAACTTGCCGCAAGCAACAAAAGAGTGACGAGTTTTTTCTGCATATAAAAATCCTTTCTCTTATTTAGGGAACGATTGTAAAATAGCATAGGAGAGTGGGGATTACAAGTTATAAGTTATAAGTTTTTAGTTTTAAGTGCTTGGTCGGGGGCTTTGCCCCCATACCCCTGAATGCGCCGATGCATCGCATCGGCTTACAGAGCGATACAAAACGGCAGTACGCAAATTGTTTGGTCAATGCGTACTGCCGTTTGCTTTTTTAAGCCGGCACGATGTGCCGGCGCTGTCGGAGGGTCAGGGAGCCGAAAAGCTCCCTGCCAAGCACTTAAAACTTTAAACTAAAAACTTAAAACTCTACTTCTTTTCGATCAACACGATCGTATCTCCTTTCACATCCGTCAGGACATTGCCCTCAATCCCTTTGATCTTCCACCCTTCGGGCAAATCGACGGTGACTTTTTTCGTCGGATTCCAGAAAAAGAGCGCGCCGCCTTTTTCACCGATCCAAACGGTGCCGAATTCGGTTTCGCGGACGTAAGGCATGCCGACGAGATCGAGCGCTTCATTGAATTTGGGAACGAAAGAAAGGGTACGGCGGATGCGGTCAAGTTCGCCGGGGATCTTTTCGATGTTGAAAACGATGTCGGCGATCTGGAAACTCGGGAAGCAACCGTACATCCCGGTGCGGAACGTGTCGAGCGTGATGCCGCCGCGGAGTTCATCGGAGGGCATCGACCCGACGAGGACGAATTCCTTGCCGGCGAAGCTCGTGTAGACGGCGGGGCGATACCAGTAGATATCGATGACGAGCGGATTCATCCCCTCAATGCCGACGCGGCAGTTGTTGTCGTGGAAAAATTTGTAGAATTTGATCTGCGCTTTGAGTCCGTTGGGGCTTTCCTTTTTGCCGTAGTTGACGGTACCGCTCGCGGCGGCATCCATATCGCGGTAGACCCAGCCGACGCCGCCGTCGATGGCGTGTTTCAGGACTTTGGTGTACCAGTCGTAGAATTCCGGATTGTTGACGTCGATGACGGGGTAGGTGCCGAAGTATTTGAAGATATTGCCTTTTTCATCGCGGGCGAACCATTCCGGGTGATGGTTGATGATCCAGCCGCCGTCGCCCTGAACGTAACTTCCGGCAGTCCAGATGCGCGCTCTCGCGCCCGCCTTGGCGATCTTGCCGTAAGTTTCCATATTGGCGGGGGAATCGATTGCCTCGATCGGGCTTTCGGGGTTGGCGGGGAAAATGAAACGGTAACCGGCCTTGGCGGCGAAGTCGATCACCTGATCTTTTTCCTTGTCGGTCATTTGATAGCCGTAGGAGGCGACGGGATAGGCGGGGAGTTCTTTCAGCCCCGCTTCGGTGCGGAGCAAGTGGCGCATGAATTGATACATCGCCAGATAATCGTTGTGGCCGCGTTCGGTGCCGTCGGCGTACCACTGCCAGTAGAACTGCGTGGCGAGCGGCGCGTAGATCCTGCCGAGACCTTCGCCGTGTTTGCTCAGGATCGTCTTGCCGCCTTTTTCGCGGATGAAACTCGCGCTCGTCGAAGTCGGCATCGAGCGGTTGCCGAGGTAGACGCCGTTTTTGCAGACGATCATCGCAAAGGGCTGTCCGGAGAAGGACTTGGTGTCGGATTTCACCTTGCCCGTCATATCAAAGGCGGTGTAGCCGCGCGGCGGCTGATAGCAGTCGAAACGGTGCGCGTACAAGGGATCGTCGAGATCGAGTTCGCTCTCGAAGCCGATACCGCTCACGAGGAGCGGGGATTTCACCAGTTCGATGCGGTCGGCGAAGCCGTCGAAACTTCTGCCGTCGAGGTCGAGGCGGCCGACTTTGAAGATCCAGTGAAGTTCGCTGTCTTTGGCGACGTAAGTCAAAACCGCACAATTGCCTTTTGCCGTGAGCGATTTGAATTTCCACTTGATGTCGGCGGCGGTGAGATCCTCTTTGACATCGACCGCTTCGGCGGTTTTGGAGTCGAAAACTTTCTGCTTTTTGGAGTAGCGGATCGAGGGGATCTGATAATTTTTGACGAAAGGCTTGTTCTTGCCTTTCCACGTGAGCGAAACCGTGCCGTTGGCGGCGACTTCAAGTTTCAAGCCGTTGCCGAACGTGGCGGTCTTGCCGGAAACTTGGACGAGATCGTTGGAATCGGAGATCGCGTTTTTGGGCGGAATGACCGAGGCGGTGGTTTCGCCGACCTCTTTGCGGCCGGGGATCGCTTCCAGTTTGGAAATGCACTTTTCCGGTTTCAGTTTGCCGCCGAAGCAGTCGGAAGCCAGCGCGACGAAAAAGGCGCGGCTGTACGCCCAGTTGCTGAAATCGAGGATCTGCGTCGGGTTGGTGAGTTCGGTGTTGAAAAAAGTGACCGTGCCTTTGCCGATCTTGATACGGGCGACGTAGGGGGCGATCTCCTTGCCGGAGACGTCGCGGATCACGCTCAACGCCTGCGCGCCGTTTTTGAGCGTCGCTTCGCGGTAGAAACGGTAGACGGGGAGCGTTTCGGGGATGCTCTTGTAGATGTTCCCCGCCGGACGGTTGGCGGAGTAGACTCCGTCGAACGTGTGGCAGGTGCCGAGCGTTACGGGCAGGAGGTCGCCGAGTTTCGCCGGGACATCGATGGTGAAAAGGATGTTGCCGCCGTTTTCGACGTAGGATTTCAACTGCGCGATGCGTTCAGGGGTGAACATCATTTCCTGACATTCGGGCAGAATGTGGTTGAAAATCAGCAGTTTGTAACTGCCCGCTTTTTTCAGCGCGGGCGTGATGCCGTCAAAGGCTTTGGGCTCGACCTTGTCGCCGATGTGCGTTTTGATCGTCGCGCCGGCGTAACCGTCGAGATAAGGGGCGTTGACGTTGAGGACTCGCGCTCCGGCGGAAACCAGGGAGCCGGGAAGCATATTGCCGACCCACGGACGACCGCCGTTGAAAACCTGGATTTTGGGACCGGTTTTGCCGTTGAGCGGCGCCATTTTTTCGCCGCCGCCGCCTTGCGGATGCTGATCCGCGACGTAAGCGGGCAGACCGTCGGCGAAAACTCCGGCGACGCCGAGCAAGAGCGCGAGAATGAGAGATTTTTTCATCGGGAACTCCTTGTTTTTTTAGGGTGAATTTTCGGAAAGCTCTTAAATATAGCACCTGTTGAAAAATTTTTCAATGCGGTGCGCCGCCCAAATTCTGTTTTCGCCTCAAATCGACGCGCTTTGACGCGTTCCTTGCGGCCTCCCCCGAATAAATTGAATTGCAAGACGTTGCGGAGTGCGTTCTTTCCTTAAAAACGATTGACTTTTTACAGTTTTGGAGTTATATTATAAAAGTGTCAAGTTTTATCTGTGGAAAGTACTTCCCGCAGAAGAAGTTCAGTGTCAGGAGTTGAAAATGGCTGCGAAAAAACATCGCATCAGTATCAGCGTCGATGAGTGCAAGGGATGCCGCCGCTGTATTGCCGCGTGTCCGAAAAAGTTGATCTCCGTCGGCAACGTGATCAACATTCAGGGATATGTGGCGGTCAAGGCGGATCATCCGGAGGAATGCATCGGCTGCGGATCGTGTTTCCATCAGTGCCCGGAGCCGGGCGCCATCACCATTTACGTTGAGGAGTAACCTTTTTATGAAATACAATCATCGCTTGCTGCTCAAAGGCAACGAGGCGGCGGTCTACGGCGCATTGCTCGCCGGTTGCGACTGCTACTTCGGCTATCCGATCACGCCCGCGAGCGAAATTGCCCAGGCGGCGGCTTTGCTTTTTCCGCGCTTGCACCGCACGTTCATTCAGGCGGAATCCGAGATCGGCGCGATCAATATGGTCATCGGCGGCGTCGCCGCCGGGCACCGTTGCCTCACCGCTTCGTCGGGATTGGGCATCAGCCTGAAACAGGAGGGCGTCAGTTATCTCGCCGGTTACGAAATGCCGGCGGTCATTCTCGACATCACCCGCGGCGGCCCGGGGCTGGGCAACATCGGTCCCGAACAGGCGGATTATTTCCAATTGGTCAAGGGCGGCGGTCACGGCAGTTACAAGTGTCTCGTTTTCACCCCGAACTCGGTTCAGGAAATGTGCGATATGACGATCGACGCGTTTCATATGGCGGAAAAATACCGTATGCCCGCCTATGTGATGGCGGACGGCGTCATCGGTCAGATGATGGAGTCGGTCGAATTGCCCGAACCCGCGACGGACGTTTACGATCCCGAGTGGAAAATGGGGCGCATCGTCGACGGCAAGGCGAATTACATCACGTCGATCTATATGGAGCACGACGATCTCGAAGCGCAAAACGTGAAATTGCAGAAAAAATACCGCGAGATCGAAGCCAAAGAGCAGCGTTGTGAAACCTATTGCGCCGATGACGCGGAATTGGTGATCGTCGCTTACGGCATCTGCTCGCGCATCGCCCGCGGTGCGGTCGATCAGTTGCGTGCCGAGGGGCTCAAAGTCGGTCTGGTGCGGCCGCAGATGGTCTATCCTTTCCCCGTCGATGCATTGCAGAAGATCGTCAAGGGCGGCAAAGCCAAGGCGATCATGAGCCTCGAAATGAGTGCCGGTCAGATGATCGAAGACATCAAACTCGCCGTCGAATGCAAATTGCCGGTCGTGCTCTGCAACCGGATGGGCGGCAACGTTCCCGGCGGTGACGAAGTCTGCGCCGCGGCAAAGAAGATGATGAAGGAGTTGGCGAAATGAGCGAAAAAGTCAAATTCGGGCGTTCCAAAGTATTTTTCGACCCGTTTGAACGGCGTCCCGGCCCGATCAAGAAAAATATGCACTACTGCCCCGGTTGCGGTCACGGCATTCTGCACAAACTGATCGCCGAAGCGATCGAGGAATACGGCATTCAGGGCAAGACGGTCATCATCGCGCCGGTCGGTTGCGCGGTCTTTGCCTACTACTATTTCAACGTCGGCAGCATTTCGGTGCCGCACGGCCGTGCGCCCGCCGTGGCGACCGGCGCCAGCCGCGCCAATCCCGACAGTTTCGTCATCTCCTATCAGGGCGACGGCGACCTCGCGGCGATCGGCTTCAACGAATTCATCCAGGCGGCGAACCGCGGCGAAAAGATCTCGGTCTTTTTTGTCAACAATTCCAACTACGGAATGACCGGCGGTCAGATGGCGCCGACGACGCTCCCCGGGCAGATCACGACGACCAGTCCCTACGGGCGCAATCCCGAAACCGACGGCTTCCCGACGAAAGTCTGCGAGATCGTCAACGCCTTGGAGGCTCCCGTCTACATCGAGCGCGTCGCGTTGACTTCGACCGCCAATATCCTCAAAGCGAAAAAAGCGGTCAACAAGGCGATCGAAAATTTGCGCGACCGCAAAGGCTTCTCGCTCGTCGAAGTTCTGTCGCCGTGTCCGATCAACCTCAAAATGAGTGCCGATCAGGTCAACGACTTCATCGATGAAAAGATGACCAAGTTTTTCCCGCTCGGCTGCGTCCGCGACCGCAGTGCCGCGACGCCGGTCGGGGAACAGCCTCCGGCGGTGATCCGCGACCCCGAAGAAGTGAAATCGCTTCTTCTGCCCGGCGTCAGCGAAAACTCCAACGCCGCCGATGCGTCGAAATTCGCGGTTTTCCAGAAAGAACGCCGCGTCAAGATCTGCGGTTTCGGCGGGCAGGGCGTTTTGAGTCTCGGTCTCAACCTCGCCAATATGGGCAGATTGAGCAAACTCAACGTCAGCTGGATGCCCTCTTACGGGCCGGAGCAGCGCGGCGGCGCCGCAAGCTGTGCCGTGATCGTCAACTCCGGAGCGATCTCGTCGCCGATGGTCGATCGCGACTGCGATCTTCTGATCGCGATGACGCAGACCGGTCTTGACAAATTCCGTCACGTCCTCGGCGAAAACGGCATCCTCGTCTACGATCACTCGACGATGGCGAAACCTGCCGTCGGTCCCAATCAGAAAGTCTACGGACTGGATGCGCTCGCCATCGCCAACAGCGTCGGCAATCCGAAATGCGCCAATTCGGCGATCATCGGCGCGCTGTCGGTCATCTTGCGCAACAACGGTTTCTCGGAATCCGAAGAAAAGGCTTTCGACGCCGCGTATCAGGACGCGATCACCGAAAACTTCGCCGCGAAACCGGCGGTTTTGAAGCAGAATCTGGAAGCATTCGCCGCCGGTAAAAAGGCGGCATTGGAATAGATTTCAGCAGTAATCAAAAATACGCTAAGGAGAAATCGTTATGGCTGGAAAAAATCTGAAACGGGTCGCCCGCAAAGCGACCGCCGCGACCGCCGCGGCAAAAGACACCAAACGTTGCATCAACCTCGTCGTCAATGAACAGGTCGGTCGCACCGTCTGCATCGCCGGCAGTTTCAATAACTGGCAGCCGGAAAAGAAAATGACCGACAAAAACGGCGACGGCGTCTACCGTTGCCAGTTGCGTCTTGCTCCCGGCAGCTACCAGTACAAACTGGTGGTCGACGGTCAGTGGCGGCTCGATGCGGACAATCCGAATCTCGCCCCCAACGAATTCGGCTCCTGCAACAACGTTTTGGTCGTCGAAGAAAAGTAGTTCTGGTTTTGTAGCATTAGCGCGGGAAAACTCCGGCACAATCCGGTGCCGGAAGTCCGCGCCGGAAGCGGGCACTCCGTATGATTGCCCGAGGAAATGAAAATGGGTTTGCATCTTTACAACGTCTCGCCGCGGATCCCCGCGGAGATCAAATTTCTCGAAACACTTGCGGACAACATCTGGTGGTGCTGGAATAAAAACGCCATCGACCTCTTTGTCCGCATCGATCCGGCACTCTGGCGTCAACTTTCCGGTGCCGCCAAGGAGTTTCTCCGCAAGGTGCCGCAGGCGCGTCTGGAAGAACTCGCGCACGACGCTCTTTACGTTTCGCAGTTGAATGCGGTCAAGAGCGATTTCACGCGGGAAACGGCGGGCGTGCTCGACGTGGCGAAACGTTCGATCGCGTATTTCTCTCTGGAATTCGGCATCCACGAAAGCATCCGCATCTTTTCGGGCGGTCTCGGCGTGCTCGCCGGCGACCACCTCAAAGCCGCGAGCGATCTCAAGCTGCCGCTCGTCGCCGTCGGGTTGCTCTACCGCGAAGGTTACTTCCGTCAGGTGCTCGACCGCACCGGCTGGCAGACCGAACGTTACCCGATCGCCGAAATTCAGGACTTGCCGATCGTCCGCGCGCTCGACAAAGAGGGCAAGGAGATCATCATTTCGATCCCGCTCGTCGACCGCGAACTTTTTGCGGCGGTCTGGATCCTCAAAGTCGGCAACATCCCGCTGGTGCTGCTCGACACCGAAGTCCCGCAGAATCCGCAGGATCTGCGCAGCGTTTCGTGGCGGCTTTACGGCGGCGACAAAAAAATGCGTCTGCATCAGGAACTTCTGCTCGGCATCGGCGGCGTCAAGGCGTTGCTCGCGCTCGGTTGCGATCCCGCCGTCTGCCATATGAATGAGGGCCACGCGGGCTTTTTGTCGCTGGCGCGTATCGCCCATTTGGTCAACGATTGCGGCTACGATCCCAACGTCGCGTTGGAGATCGTCTGGCGTTCCAACGTCTTCACGACGCACACCCCCGTGCCCGCCGGCAACGAGGTCTTTGACATCAATCTCGTGCGTCCTTACCTCTCGCGTTTCGCCGCCGAGGCGAAATTCGACATCAACCGCGTCATCGACTGGGGCATCCCGATCTGCGACCGCGGTCGCTCCGGCGAGATCTCGATGACGGTTTTCGGTCTGCGGATGGCGGCGAACTACTGCAACGGCGTGAGCAAACTTCACGGCGAAGTCGCCCGCGAGATGTGGAAACATCTGTGGCCCGACCGCTCGATCGGCGAAATTCCGATCCGCCACATCACCAACGGCGTGCACGTCGCGTCGTGGATCTCGGCGCGCCACTGGGAACTTTTCGACCAGTATCTCTGCTCGAATTGGGCGGGCAATCCCAAAGAACAGCAGGTGCGTGAAACTTTGGCGCGCATTCCCGACGAAACGCTGTGGGCGACGCACGAACTCTGCCGTCAGGCTCTGATCCGCCGCGTCCGCCGCTGGTCGGAATCCAATTACGCGTATGTCATCGACGGCGCGGAAACCCGGCGTTCCGGCTTGCGTCCCGACGTTTTGACGATCGGTTTCGCCCGCCGCTTCGCGACTTACAAGCGCGGTACGCTGCTGTTGCGCGACGAGAAGCGTCTGCTCGCTCTTTTGCGCAACACCGAGCGCCCGATCCAGTTCGTTTTTGCCGGCAAGGCGCACCCCGCCGACGAGCCGGGCAAACACCTCATTCAGGAATTGATCCAGTTCGCCCAGCGCGAAAAAGTGCAGGATAAACTCATTTTCCTGGAAAATTACGATATCGGTATGGCTCGTTCGCTCGTTCAGGGCGTCGACGTGTGGCTCAACACCCCGCGCCGTCCGCAGGAAGCCAGCGGCACCAGCGGTATGAAAGCGGCGGTCAACGGCGTCATCAATTGCAGTATTCTCGACGGCTGGTGGGCGGAAGCGTGGAACGGCAACAACGGCTGGGCGGTCGGCAGCAGCGAAGACTACGTCAACGACGAAGACCGCGACATCTACGAATCGCTGCAACTTTTCAATCTGCTTGAAAACGAGATCATTCCGCGTTTCTACGAACGCGCGAGCGGCGATTTGCCGATCCGCTGGATCGAGATGATGCGCGAATCGATCATCACCGGCTTGTGCCACTTTTCCAGCACCCGTATGGTGGAGGATTACGACCGCGAGTTCTACCGCAACGCCGGTCAGGCGTATCAGGAACTCGTCAAGGACGGAGCCGCCTTTGCGAAAAAACTGACGACGGACAAGGTCGCTCTCAAGAAAAACTTCTTCGACGACCGCCGCGTCGCGATCGACGACCCCGAAGTGCTCGACGACCTCAGCGACTTGCACGTCGGCGACAGTTTTGAAATTCAAGTGCGCGTTTCGCTCGGCGATCTGCAACCGGAAAACGTCGAGGTCGACGCCTACTGCGGTCGGGTCGACGCGCACAACGAGATCATCGAGAGTTTGTCCATTCCGATGAAAATGCTCAAGGAGCTCGGCAACGGTCATTATCTCTACGGCACGAAAATCAAATGCGCCATTTCCGGACGCTTCGGCGTCACCGCCCGGGTCAAGGCGGCGGGTACGGACTGGGACAACAGCGTGCCGGGTTTTATGTGCAAGCCTCTGTAAACAATAAGCAGTAAGGAAGGGTTGATATGGAGCGGAAAAGCAGAAGTTCGAGACGGAGTTCGTCGCCGCGGGTACTCGTGGTGACGCCGGAAATCACTTATTTGCCCGACGGTATGGGCAATATGGCGCATTATCTCCACGCCAAAGCGGGAGGTATGGCGGATGTTTCGGCATCGCTCGTTTCCGCGCTTTACCGCGCCGGTGCGGACGTCCACGTGGCGTTGCCGCACTACCGCAAGATGTTCCATATCGATGTCGGTCAGCTGATCAGCAACGAGTTGCGCGTTTTTATGAGCAGTCTGCACAATTCGCGCATCCATCTGGCGGAAGACCGCATTTTCTACTACCGGGATTCCGTTTACAGCGGATATAATGACGACTGTCTGCGTCAGGCACTCGCCTTTCAGCGCGAAGTCATCAACAACATCATCCCGATCGTCAAACCCGATCTGATCCACTGCAACGACTGGATGACGGGGCTGATCCCCGCCGCCGCGCGGCGGATGGGGATCCCCTGTCTGTTTACGGTGCACAACATTCACACCCAGCGCACGACGCTGGCGCAGATCGAAGACCGCGGCATCGACGCCGCGGCGTTCTGGAATCACCTTTACTTTTCGCGTCCTCCCTACAATTACGAGGAGAGCCGCAACGACAACGCCGTCGATATGATGGCGAGCGGTATCTTTGCCGCGCACTTCATCAACACGGTCAGCCCCACCTTCCTGACGGAAATGGTGCAGGGTTACCACGATTTCGTGCCGCAGGGCATCCGCAGCGAGATCATCGGCAAATACAATGCCGGTTGCGCCTGCGGCATCCTCAACAGCCCCGATCCCGCCTGCGATCCCGAGATCGACAATTTCCTGGAAATGAAGTACAATGCGGAAAATCACCGCCTCGCCAAGCAGGTCAACAAGATCGCGTTTCAGGAGCGCACCGGCTTGATGGTCGATCAGCACGCGCCGATCTTTTTCTGGCCGCACCGGCTCGATCCGATCCAGAAGGGGTGTTCGCTTTTGTCGGACATCCTCTACGACGTGGTGCATAAGTACTACGATCAGAAACTTCAAATCGCGATCGTTGCAGACGGCAGTTATCAGGAAATTTTCCGCAACATCGTCAAATTCCACAACTTCTACGACCGCGTGACGGTCTGCGGATTTGAGGAAAGTCTGTCGCGCCTCGCCTTTGCGGCGTCGGATTTCGTTTTGATGCCGTCGCGGTTTGAGCCTTGCGGTCTGCCGCAGATGACCTGCCAGTATTACGGCAGTCTGCCGGTGGCGCGCGATACCGGCGGCTTGCACGACAGCGTCGAGGAGTTGAGCGAGGACGGGACGCACGGCAACGGCTTCCTCTTTGCCAACTACGACGACGGCGGCTTGAAATGGGGCATCGATTCGGCGATGCGTTTCTTCTCCAAGCCGGAAGCTTTCCGCGATACCGTGGTCGGACGGGTGATGAAAGAGGCAAAAGCGCGCTTCAATTACGACGTGACCGCCCAGCACTACATCGACATCTACGAGTCGATGTTGGAGCGTCCGCTGATCGTCGATCCCTTTGACGGCGCAGGTCGGATATGATCCCCGGCAACTGGAAAAGATGTGCCAACGCGCCCGAGAAATTCGGGAGCGATCCCTATCTTGCCAATTATCTGCCGATCCTCGAAGCACGCAAAAACGCGCTTGACGCGATGCGGCAGAAACTCACCGGCGGCAAAATGCCGCTGGCGGATTTCGCATCGGGGCACGAGTATTTCGGGCTTCACTTTGAAAAAGACCACTGGGTTTTCCGTGAATGGGCGCCCTTTGCGTCGAGCGTGACGCTCTACGGCGACTTTTCCAATTGGGAAAAACTGCCGGAAAACGCGCTCAAAAAACTTTCCGGCGGCGTCTGGGAATTGACGCTCCCGGCGGAAAAACTCGTCCACGGCTCCCATTATCTGATGTACGTCGCGTGGCCGGGCGGCGGAGGCGACCGCATCCCCGCTTATGCGCGCTATGTGGTGCAGGATAAATTTTCCGGACTTTTTTCCGCCGTCGTCTGGCAGCCGGAAAAAGCCTATGCGTGGCAAAATAACTCCCCCGCGCGCCCCGATGCGGCACTGATCTATGAGGCGCACGTCGGTATGGCGACGGAGGAACCGCGCGTCGGCACATTCAACGAATTCCGGGAAAACGTTCTGCCGCGCGTCGCCAAAGCCGGGTACAACACCATTCAGCTGATGGCGATCATGGGGCATCCCTATTACGGGAGTTTCGGATATCACGTCGCCAATTTCTTCGCGGTGGCGAGCCGCTTCGGCACGCCCGACGAATTCAAGGAACTTGTCGACGCGGCGCACGGGCTCGGTCTGCGCGTCATCATCGATCTCGTCCACTCGCACGCGGTCAAAAACGAGGTCGAAGGCATCGCCCGCATCGACGGGACGAGTTACGCCTACTTCCATCAGGGCGAACGCGGCGAGCACCGCAACTGGGATTCGCTCTGTTTCGATTACGGCAAGCCGGAAGTGCTGCATTTCCTCCTTTCCAACTGCCGTTTCTACCTTGATGAATACCACCTCGACGGTTTCCGTTTCGACGGCGTGACGAGTATGATGTATCTGCATCACGGACTCGGCAAGGCGTTTTGCAGTTACGACGACTATTTCAACGGCGACGTCGATCCCGACGCGATCACTTATCTCGCGCTCGCCAACGAGGTGATCCACAGCGTCCGTCCCGATGCGGTGACCATCGCCGAGGACGTCAGCGGGATGCCGGGGCTTGCCGCGCCGGCGGCGGAGGGCGGTATCGGCTTCGATTACCGGATGGCGATGGGCGTCACCGATATGTGGTTCAAACTTTTCGACATCCCCGACGAAAACTGGAATATGTTTTACCTCTGCGGCGAATTGCTGAACCGCCGCCGCGATGAAAAATCGGTGAGTTACGTCGAGTGCCACGATCAGGCGATCGTCGGCGGCAAGACGGCGATGTTCACGCTCGCGGATGCGGCGATGTACGACGCGATGGATAAAATGTCGCATAACGGCGCGATCGACCGCGCGCTCGCGCTCCACAAAATGATCCGCCTCGCGACCTGCGCCGCCGCCGGATACGGTTATCTCAATTTTATGGGCAACGAATTCGGGCATCCCGAATGGATCGACTTCCCGCGCGAGGGCAACAACTGGTCGTATCACCACGCGAGGAGATTGTGGCATTTGGCGGACGATCCCGCCTTGCATTACAAGGCGCTCGGCGACTTCGACCGTGCGATGCTGGAAATCGCCAACGCCCCCGGATTTTATCAGAGCCGGGTGCAGACGATCAAGGTGGATGAAAATTATAAAGTCATCATCTTTGAGCGCAACGGTTACTGGTTCTGCTTCAACTTCAATTGCTGTGCCTCCTATCCCGATTATGAATTTGAGGTGATGCCGGGCAAGTACCGTCTGGTGCTCGACAGCGATTTCGCGGAATTCGACGGCTTTGCGCGCCACGAAAAAGATTTCGTCTGGACTCCGGAGGAAAGGGAGCAGGGAGAATTTCTCAAAATCTATCTGCCCTGCCGCTCCGCGCTCGTTTTGAAACGCGAAAAATAACGGGTCTCCGCACGGCGGAAAAAGCGGATCTTGCGGCATCGTAAAAATCCTCTGATTTTTCCTCGGAATTTTCTGGAAAAAGCCAGCCCTTTGCGTTATATTTAAGAAAACGCATTTTTGAGGGAAATTATGCTCTGCTTTCTGGCAAACTTCAGTGATGTTTTCGGACCTTTCCGTTTGTTTGACTATGTAACTTTTCGCGCGGGCGGCGCGTTTCTCACGAGTTTTCTCCTCGTTCTTCTGCTCGGCGGCGTGACTGCCCGGCTTTTGCGCCGCTTCAATACGGTTTCCGCCGAACGCCTCGCCGGACTGGTCCCCGAGGAATACATCGATAAGCGCAAGAGCAAAACGCCCTGTATGGGGGGATTGTTGCTGATCGGCGCGGTGATCGTTTCGAGTATTTTCTGGACGGACATTTCCGGCGTGATCGCTCCCGTTTTCATCGGCTGCACCGCGCTTTTTTCGCTGATCGGCTTTTTCGACGACTACATCAAAACGGCGCATCACGACCGCGACGGAATGCCCGGCAAAGTGAAGTTTCTTCTGACGGTGCTCGTCGCCGCCGCCGGATGGTGCATCGTGCGCTACTGCTCGCCGCTCGGCGTGATGCTCGACAAGTTTTACGTGCCTTTCTGCAAGGAACCGTTTGACGGGAAGTATTTCTGCTGGCTGCTGGCGTTGCTGACGATCGTCGGCGCGAGTCACGCGGTCAATCTGACCGACGGCAAGGACGGATTGGCTTCCGGATGCGCGATCTTTTCGACATTCACCTATGCGATCTTCGCTTATCTGATGGGGCATAAAGTCTTTGCCGGATACCTCAATATCCCCTATGTGCCGGGGATGCAGGAGGCGGTCGTTTTCGCTTCGGCGATCTGCGGCAGCTGTATCGGTTTCCTCTGGCACAACTGCCAGCCGGCATCGATGTTTATGGGCGACACGGGGAGCATCGCGCTCGGCGGCGCGATCGGTCTGCTCGCGGTGATGACGCGGCAGGAGATATTGCTCGTCGTCGTCGGCGGAGTCTTTGTGATGGAGGCGGTCTCGGTGATGATCCAGGTCACCTCTTTCCGGTTGACCGGCAAAAGAGTTTTCCTCTGTACGCCGATCCACCACCATTTCGAGCGGCTCAACTGGACGGAAAGCCAGATCGTCATCCGTTTCTGGATCATTGCCGGCGTGTTGGCGCTCCTTGCGCTCTCGACGCTCAAATTGCGATAGAAGTCTATGCACGCATTCAAATTCAAAGCGGAAGACCTTGAACAGTATTTTCTGCGGCTGATGTTTCATCCGGCGCACCGCTGGTATGACAAAATGCTGGTCGATCTTATGTTCATCGCTTCGCGTTTTTACCGTGCCGGGATCCAGTTCCGCAACTGGATGTACGACAAGCGCATCATCCGGCACCACGCGCTCGGCTGTCTCGTCGTCAGCATCGGCAATTTAAGTTGCGGCGGCACGGGTAAGACCCCTGTCGTCGAAGTTTTTGCGCGTTCGCTCAACGCCAAGGGGCGACGCGTCGCGGTGTTGAGCCGCGGCTACCGCCGCCGGAAACCGACTTTCCGCGAGAAATGGGCGCGCCGCTTCGGCAAATACGAGGAGCAGCCGCCGACGGTGGTTTCCGACGGCAAAAATCTGTTGCTCGACTCCGCCGTCGCGGGGGACGAACCTTATATGCTTGCCTCCAATTTGCCCGGCGTCGCCGTCGTCGTCGACAAAGACCGGGTCAAGTCCGGCATTTACGCGATCGATCATTTTCACTCCGACGTGATCATTCTCGACGACGGGTTCCAGTATCTGATGCTCAAACCGCACATCAACATCGCGCTCGTCGATTCGACGGCGCCTTTCGGCAACGGACACGTCCTGCCGCGCGGCACGTTGCGGGAGCCGATCAAAAACATCCGCCGCGCCGACTACGTTTTTCTGACCAAAAGCGACGGCAGTCACAAGATCAATCATCTGAAACGCTTCATCCGCCGTCATACGCTCCGCGCGGAGATCATCGAGTGCTGTCACAAGCCGAAACACCTCGTCGATCTTGATACGCGGGAAGTGTTTCCGCTGGAAAGTCTCAAAAACGCCAAAGTCGCCGCGCTTTCGGCGATCGCCAATCCGGCAAGTTTCGAGAAATTTCTGGAAAATTTCGGTGCCGATATCAAGTTGCGCGACCACTACGCCGATCACCACCGCTACACCGAGAAAGAGATCCGCGATTTCATGCGCCAAGCCAAAGCGCAGGGTGCCGAACGTATCATCACGACCGAAAAAGACGCCGTGCGTATTCCGAAGATCACCGACGCCGAACTGCCGATCGCCTTTTTGCGCATCGAGATCGACATTTTGAGCGGACAGGAAAGTTTCGATCAGTGTATTTCCCGAATTTGTTTCATATAGGAGGTCAAGAATGGCTGAAATCACCAACGCGAGTTTTCTGAAAAAGTTTCAGGATTTTTACGGAGTTCCCGCCGCCGCCGCCGCGCAGGCTCCCGGCAGATTGGAAATCCTCGGCAATCACACGGATTACAATCAGGGATTTGTTCTTTCCTGCGCGGTCGCCCAGACGACGCGTTTCGCCTTGCGCCCCGTGCCCGGGACGACGTGCCGGTTGATCGACTTCCGCGACAACGCGAGAATGCTTTTTGACATTTCCGATCTCAATGCCGCGCCCGACCGCAACGGCAGCCGCTATATCAAGGGAATGGTCAAGGAATTGGTCAAACGCGGCATCAAGTCGATCACCGGATTCGACGCGGCGATCGAGAGTTGCGTGCCGCTTTCCGCCGGGATGTCGAGTTCCGCGGCACTTGAAGTCGCCGCCGGATACGCGCTGGCGCAGGCGTTTCAGATCGACCTGCCCAAAGTCGAATGGGCGCGCGCCGGGCAGGGCGTCGAAAACAACTACCTCGGACTGCATACGGGACTTCTCGATCAGTTCAGTTCGATCTTCGGCAAAAAGGACGCGATGATTTTGAGTGATTTCCGCACCGCCGAAGTGCTGCGCACCGTCGCGTTGCCTCCCGGGTACGCGATCGTCGTCATCAATTCGATGAAAAAGCACAATCTCGTCGATTCCGAATACAACACCCGCCGCGCCGATTGCGAGGAAGCCGCCGCGATTTTACAAAAGCTTTATCCCGGAGTCAAGGCATTGCGCGACGTGTCGCTGGAACAACTTGCCGCCGCCAAGGAGAAACTGCCGCTTCGCGCCTACCGCCGCGCCCTGCACGTCGTCGGCGAATGCACCCGCGTGATGCAGGCGGAAAAACTCCTCGGCAACGGCGACGTCGCGGGATTCGGGCAACTGCTTTTTGACTCCCACGAATCGAGCCGCGTCAACTTTGAAAACAGTTCGCCGGAATTGGATTACCTCGTCGAACTCGCGCACACGATCCCCGGTTGTCTCGGCGCCCGTCTTTCCGGCGGCGGTTTCGGCGGCATCACCATTCACCTCGTCAAGGAGGGGGATGCCGAAGTCTACGCGCAGCGCGTCGGCGAAGCCTTCAAATTGCAGCAAAAAGTTTTTCCCGAGATCATCATTTGCAGTATCGGCGACGGTGCGCGCGCGATCCCCGTGGAAAAATAATTACGGCTGATTTCGGACGGCGGCGGGTAAGGTGAGCTGAAAACGGCAACCGCCGCCGGGCACCGGAAGCAATTCCGCTTTCCCCCGTGGAGTTGCGCCGTGTGTTTGACGATCGCCAATCCCAACCCCGTGCCGCCGAGTGCCCGGCTGCGTTCCTTGTGGACGCGGTAAAAACGCTCGAAAATGCGGGGCCGGTTTTCTTCCGGGATCCCGCATCCGTGATCGGTGACGGCAAGCAATGCCGAGTCGTTTTCAAGGACAAGCGACAATTCGATATCGGGACTTTCGCTGTATTTCAGCGCATTGTGGATCAGATTGCCGAGAGCCTGCTCCAATAATTGCGCGTCGCCCGGGACAAAAACCGCTTCGGCTTGCGTGATTTTCAAGGCGGTGCCGCGTTGCCGGGCTTCCGGCTGAAACGATTTGACGCACGTTTCCATAACGCTTTTCAAGTCGACCGGCAGAAATTCCCGGCGTTGCCGCTCCGGATCGTTTTCCAGTGCCGCAAGGCTCAACACATCCTTGATCAGGGCGTTCAGCCTTGCCGATTGCTCCGTCAGCATTTTCAGCAGCATTTCGTATTGCGCCGGAGGCAGATCGCGTTCCTCCTGGATCGTTTCGACCGCACCGATGATGCAAGTAAGCGGCGTTTTCAGCTCGTGGGAAACATTTGCGAGGAAATCACTGCGGAAAGATTCCAGTTTCCGCATTTCGGCGAGTTGTTTTTTCAACTGCTCCGTCATTTTGGAAAGCATCGTCGCCAGAGGTTTGACCGGGCCGTTATCGGGGATCGGGATCCTGATTTCCGACTTCCCCTCTGAAATGTTTCCGGCGCAAAGCGCGATATCCGTCAGCGGATGATAGATCCGTTTCAGAAGATAAAATTGCAGCCACCCGAGCAATACGGTCGTAATGACGATCAGCGCGACGATGCCGATCGTAAGCCACGGAAAGATCGCCATATACGGGAAATCCTCCTTGGCAAAGCGCAGCACGTATGATCCCTGCGGCGTTTCGACGAGGATCGCGTAATAGATCATCTGCTGTCCCAGCGTTTCGCTGTACCGGTGGGCAAAGCCGGCTTTGCCGCTTTTTGCGGCTTGAAATTCACTGCGTCCGGAATGATTGTCGAATGCGAGGTGACTCGGAGTCGTGTCGGCGAGGACTTGCCCCTGCGGCGAGATCAGCGTGATCCGGAAAATGCGGTTGTCGAATTTCCGGCAGAAGGAAATGGCGGATCGCGTATCCCCCGAGAGAAGCCGCTCCCGGATCACCGATGCGGTCAAATTCGCCTTTTGCACCAGATTTTTCATCACTTCCCGGTCGAGGGTCTTCATAAAATGATTTTCGCCCCACCACGCCGCTCCGAGGAGCAGATCGATGACCGTCATCAGGATAACGGGCAGATGGACCAGGATGTACTCTTTGTCCCACCGCAAAAAACGGGGAAGCCGTTTGCTCATCGGCAAATATCCTCCTGCGTGAGGCGGTAACCGATGCCGCGGATGGTCTCAATGTGCGCGACGCCCCATTCGCCGAGTTTTTTCCGCAGATTGACGATCTGAACGTCGACCGCGCGATCCGTGACCGGATAATCGTCGCCCTTGATCTGACGGATGATCTGCCCCCGCGTGAATACGCGCCCGATATGGGCGGCAAGCAGAGAAAGGATCTCGAATTCGCTGAATGTCAGCGTGACGGGCTCTCCTGCGAGTGCCGCCGTCCGTTGTTCTTTGTCGATCGTCAACCCGGAGATCCGGATGACGGAAAAGTGTTCGCGCTCTTCTCCGATGCGGAATTGCGTGTGGATCCGGGCGATCAGGATCTTTCGGCTGAAAGGCTTGGTGATGTAGTCGTTAGCCCCCATTTCCAAACCGATCACGATGTCGGATTCATCGCTTTTTGCCGTGAGCATAATGATCGGGATCATCTGCGTTTCCGGCGAACTTTTCAAACGGCGGCAGACGGTCAAACCGTCGATCCCCGGGAGCATGAGATCCAATAAGATGAGATCCGGCATGTGTTTTTGGACGAGCGCGAGTCCGTCCTCGCCGTTGGCGGCTTCCAAAAACGAGGTGAACCCCGCGGACTGCATCGTCAGTTTCAGCAGTTCGCGGATCGGTTCCTCGTCGTCGATGATCAAAATTGTCGGATGATTCATTTTTTTCTCTCCGGAGATATTATATCACCCGGTGCGCGTTTTTTCAACCGATGTCGGGCAGTTTACCGTAGAAGTCGCCGGTACGTTCCGCGATGTTGAAAATATGCCGTTCGATCTTGCGGATCTTTTCCAGAAGTTCCATAAAAAGCACACCGTTTTTGACGACGCATTTCCCTTCGTAAAGCCGGTTCATATGCGTAAGTTCGGCATCGTCCATCGCTTTTTGGATTTCACGATGCGCCCGGTATACGGATTCGGGGTGTTGCGTATGGTTTTCTTTCAGCAATCCGACGGCATCTTGCGTAAGTGCGTCCAACTGCCGGTGCAGAAGTTTCAATTCCTTTTCCGCCGATTCGCTGAACTGGATGTTTTCTTCCTTGATCTTTTTCATCAATTCACCGAGTTCCATTGCGTAGTCGCCGATTTTTTCCGCATCGTTGGCACAGTGGAGCAGGACGGGGATCTGCCGGGTCTCACGCGGGACAAGGGGTTTCAGCATCAGCGCGGTGAGATAGTCGGAAATCGCGTGTTGCCGGGCGTCGATTTCCTCTTCTCTTTGCGGCAGAGATTTGACGTATTCCTGATTGCTTTCGCTGTTGTCGATGTAGATGTTGAGGACGGCGTCGGCCATTTTCCACGAGCGTTTCAGCATTTTGCGCAATTCCGCCGCGACCTGCGAGAGTGCGATCGACGGCGTATTCAGCAGATGCGGTTCCAGACGGACGTACTTGACAGGATCCGCTTTCAACGGGATCAATCGTCCGCAGATTTTTGCCAGCGGCGAGATGAAAGGCACGAGCAACAGCGTCGTCGCGACGTTGAAAAGCGTATGCGCGTTGGCGATCTGCCGCGGCAACGAGTCATCCCCCGAAATTTGCCGGATCAAGTGAAAAAAGATCGGTTCTCCGCCCATCGGGATCAGAAAAGTCGCGACCGTGATCACCACGCCGATCGCGTTGAAAAGCGTATGTGCCAATGCCGCCTGCCGCGCCACTTGATTTGCCGTCAGTGCCGCAAGCTGAGCCGTGACCGTCGTGCCGATGTTGGTGCCGAGCAGAATGCCGACGGCGGTATAGAGATCCATCACGCCGCTCGCGCTGAGTGCGATCACGATGCCGATGCATGCGGAACTGCTCTGGATGATCATCGTGGCGACCACGCCGACCGCGATCGTGCCGGACAACGCCCCCATGGGGATCATGCCGTTTGCCGCGGGCGCACAGCGGAAAAGTTGAAATACCGACACGAATGCCGGATATTCCGCAATTTTTTTCAACTCGCTCCCCATGATCTCCATTCCGAAAAACAAAAGGCCGAATCCGAGGATCGTTTCTCCCAGTTGCGAGATTTTTTCACTCTTGAAAAAACTCAATCCGAAACCGAGGATGATGGAGGGCAT
Source organism: Victivallaceae bacterium (assembly GCA_016292515.1). Taxonomy (GTDB): domain Bacteria; phylum Verrucomicrobiota; class Lentisphaeria; order Victivallales; family Victivallaceae; genus UBA1784. The sequence goes on along the minus strand of JAEDIJ010000026.1, from coordinate 3,466 downwards.
GATGACGATGCCGATCTTGAATGCGACCAGTTGCGCGGTGATCGTCGTGCCGATGTTTGCGCCGAAAATGATCCCGATCGATTGCGGAAGCGTCAGCAATCCGGCATTGATGAAACCGATGACCATAATGGTGGTCACGCTGGAAGATTGGAGTACCGAAGTTACGACCGTGCCGGAAAGAATTCCGGCAAAACGGTTTGAGGAGAAAAAACGCAGGATCATCCGCATTTTTTCCCCCGCCGCTTTTTGCAGTCCGCGGCTCATCAATTTCATTCCGAAAAGAAACAGGGCAAGTCCCCCTGCGGCATTCACCCAAAGCATAAGCATCCTTTCTGTTGTGGTACAGTTCTGCTTATAATCTATCCCGCGTTTGTAAGATGTCCGTTAGGGATTTGTTAGTTTTCGGTTAGATTTCAGGATCGCGCCTTTTTTTGGAAAAAGCATTTTGCCGCTTGACAATCAGCATTTACAATGCTAAATTATAATGTTATATTACACGGTATTTTATCAACCAGGGAGGTTCTAGGGTTCTATGAAAAAGTCTTTGCTGATCGTTTTTTTCGCCGCCGTATTTTCGCTTCTTTTTGCGGCGGAGCCGCCCAATAAGATCAAAATGCCCCGAGGCGCCGGAGAATCCGGTCCCACCATCCTCTTTTTCTGCGGCGGCCGTCCGTGGCAGGCGTCGGAAAACAGCAAACTCTTTCTCCAAAGCGGTGCCCGTGTCGTGCAGATGGACGGCCGTTTCCTCGACGGCCTCGGCGGTGCGCCGATCCGCGTACATATGGCGAACAAGGTCGAGCCGAAACCCTTTGACGGCATTACGCCCGCTTTCAAGAAACTTTTTTCCTACCGGCTCATCATCTTTTCGTCGATGTCGGAGGAGAATTTGCAGAAACTCTTTACGCCGGAACGAGTTGCGGCGTTGAAAAAATATGTCGAAAACGGCGGACACGTCCTCCTTTGCGGTACGACCTGCGATGCCCTTGCCGAACTTTCCCCGGTCGCGATGGCAGGGGGAATGGTTTGGGAAAAACATTATGCAAAACGTCCCGCGGGAGAGGATTACACCGTGTTTCCGGAGCGCATCCCCGTCCCCGCTTTCCGCGAAGTTTTCCTCGCCCCCGGCGCGGAAGCGTTGAGTCTGCTCGACGATGATGCCGTTACCCCCTTTCTCGCCCGCCGCACGGTCGGCAAGGGAAGCGTCACCTATTTCAACGGCTCGATCATCAAAGACGTCGATTCCTCGAATCTGAAATCGTTTTCCGGCTGGGCGTATGCCAATGCCTTCTTTGTCGCGGTCGGCAAGGAATCCGCCGGGTTGAAAAAACTGGATGCCGCCAAGCACATCGTCAAGATCCCGGCGATTCCGGAACGCAAGGAAGTCGGCGAAGTTTCCGTTTCGCTCGCCGCCCCCGTCTGGGGCGTGACGGAAGTTTCCGCGGCGCCGCAGATTTCCGGCGATACCGCGACTTTTGCCAACGGCGCGAAAGTGCGCGTCCTTGACTCCGGCAGCGTTGAATTTTACTATGGCGGTGATCAGCCGCTCGTCCGGAATTTCCAGATCCCCGTTTTCAAATCGGCGGCGGAAAGCGTCGGTTACGACGTCGCGGCGGCGGAGGGCACTGTCAGCACCGAAAACGTCAAGGCGGCGAATCTGAAATGGCAGTTTGACAAGCTGATTGCCGACGGCAATGCCGCCGTCGCCGTTTACCGCGCCGGAAACGCCGAAATGCAATGGCGTTTCGTCGCCGGAAAAATGGAATTGGACGGCAGAAGTTTCGACGGTATTTCCGACTCGGTGAAACTCGTTTCGTGTGAAATTCCCGTCGGTCAACTCGATTTCAACAGCGAGATCGATATGCCCGATGCGCTTTACGCGCACCGCCTTTCCTGCTATTCGCCGCCGCGCGGCTACACCTGTTTCGATATGTCGGGAAAGGTCTCTTCCGATACTTCCAATTGGAGTTTTTTCGGCTCCGGTCAGCCTTTTGAAATGCTCGTCGGCAAAGACGCCCTTTATTTCGGCGCGGTCGATCGTCCGGCGGCGACGTTCGTCCAGATGAAGCGCGCCAAAGACGCCAAGGCGATCACCAATATCCGCACGATGCCGCTGGGCAGGATTTACGCGCCCTTTGAGACGGCACCTTATTGGCACTGGTTCGGCAAGGGGGCGGAACGTCCTCATCACGACTACCTTGCGATGTACCAATTCCAGCGTCACAACCTGCGGCAAAAAGCAAATCTCGCCGAGATCCCCGTCGTCCCCGCCGCGCGTTATGAATACATCTCCAATGGCGAACTGGAAAAACTCATCGCGCTTGCCGTGCAAAAAGGCTATCGCTATATGCACGTTCAGATGCCCGAATCCCCCATCGACAAGATCGCAGATGAAAGCCGCATCAACGGCGTTTACAAAATGATGCGCGACGGCGGCATCAAGCCGTGGATCTGGTCCGCCGGAAGTTACACGCAGGGCGATACCACCTGGATCTATACCGCGCATCCCGAATGGTTCATCCGCGACCCCAAAGGCAACATCTATTGCTACGGCGGCAAGACCTATCCTGTCATCGACGTCAACAACAAGGAATTTTTCGACTGGTATTGCGGCATTTTGCGCAAGGCGATCAAAGAGGGCGGCATCGGCGCCATTTACCGCGATATGGACGGCACGGCGGCGCAATGTGTCAATTACGCGACGAAAGATTGTCCCAACGGATTGGCGTCGCAGATCAAATTCTACCGCTTTTTGCAGAATGAGGGCGCGCGCGTTTCCATTGAGGGTCAAAATCCCCTTGTCCTCGACGAATACTGGTATCGGGCGCACCTGTACACGCAGAATTTCGTCGGCAATGAATTTGTCCTCGTCGGCTCCTCGCCGAGCGCGGACTTGCGCGGCGGCGTTTCGCTCGATGCTTTCCGTACCGGGATGTACGGTTGCTTCGTCAGCTTCAATATGGGGCCCATTTTGCTCGACATCGACGTCGTCCCCGAATTTCTCAGTCGCGGCAGACGCGCGATGGATCTCGCCAAGCCTTTCAATGACGCGCTTGACAACGTCGGGATGCCCTATGTCCGCGAAACACCTTTCGGTACCAGTTGGATCGGCGAAAAAGGCGGCGCGCTCTTTTTCTGGAATCCGACGAAAAAAGTCACCGTCGATCTCCCCGCAGGGTGGAAGATCAAGGGGATTGAGGGCAATGTCCTGACGGATGTGAAAGAAGATACGATCGTGTTGATCGAAAAGAAATAAGATAGAGTTTTAAGTTTTTAGTTTTAAGTTTTTAGTTTTTAGTTTTTAGTTTTTAGTTTTAAGTGCTTGGTCGGGGGCTCTGCCCCCGTACCCCTGAATGCGCCGATGCATCCCCCTTCGCCAAGGCTACGGCGGGACAAGTCGCATCGGCTTACAGGGCGATACAAAACGGCAGTACGCAAATTGTTTGGTCAATGCGTACTGCCGTTTGCT
>JAEDIJ010000025.1 GCA_016292515.1 Victivallaceae bacterium | reverse complement strand
TGGAAAATTTTCAGTTTTCTGCTTGTTTCTGTCATAAACCGTCGAAGAACCAAATCAAATGCCTTTTATTTTCAAAACGCAAATCTATTATAGAAAACCGCAACTGCGTTGTCATCCGCTACGGACTTTAACGGACAAAACCGACATCAACGGACAAAACGGACGCGTCATCATTGCGTGATTTTGTCTTTTATATCACGCTAATTGTCCGTTACCGTCCGTTAAAGTCCGTTATCGTCCGTTTTTACCTTTCTTTCGACGGTAGGGGGCAAGACACCTCTCGCGCTCCCATTGCGTCCGGGATGTCAATCCTCGACGAAACCGTCGTCGGAGAGGTCTTCTTCGTAGTTGCGCAGATCTTTGATCAGACGGAAGGCGTCGCGGATGCCGCCGCCGACGATCCAGATGGTGCAGACCGTGCCGAGTACGGCGTAAAGCGGAATTTTACGCCAGAATTCAAGTTCCTCCCAGAAGTGATCGGAAAGCGGCATCGTCAAAGCGAGGAGCGTGACGACGGCGAAAACGATCCAGTCCGCCATCGTGATCGAAAACGAAGCGTACATCAAATTGCGTTCAAACCGGTTGTGCTCCGGCGTGACGCCGAAAAGGCGCGCCCAGGTGAATTTGGGTTTCTGCACCGGGGCGACGGTGTCGCCGCAGGCGTATTCTCCGCGGTGGAGCAATTTATCCATATTGTGGACGTGTTTCGGGCCGAGGAGCGAGACGAGGATGTAACTTGCGATGGATGCGCACATCGCGATAAACGTGGTGATGTGCGACGGGATCGGGAATTTCTTTGCATTCTCCGTCAAGTATGCCCAGTCGGGGAAAGTCTGGTGTAAAAATGGATAAACGTGATTCCAGAAACTCTGACAGCCGAGGCCGACGATGCAGACGACCGTGCCGACGATCAACGCCGTCCACGCGGCATATGTCGAACCGCGTTTCCAGTACAATCCTCCGATAACGACGGCACCCGCGCCGCCCATATAGATGGCGCCGGTGATCATAAAGTACATACTGATGAAATCTTTGAGCGGAAAAAAGACGCTCCAAAGGAAGCTGAAAATCCCGACGCCGAGAATGCCCAGACGCAGATAAAGCAGATGCTCTTTGGGACCGAACGGTTTTTTGCGGAAAGGCATGATGATGTCCTGAATGAGGATCGTCCCCCAACTGTGAACGTAACTCGCGTCGCTGGAAACGGTTCCGGCGAGGAGCATCACGATGAAAAGTCCGAACATTCCGACGGGGAGGATGCGCGTCAGAAACAGTGGAATTCGCACCTGATCGATGACCGCCTTGTCGCCGATCGCATCCAGTTGCGCCTGAATGGGGGCGACGATTTCGGCAAATTGCGGCAGGTGAAACATTGCGTATGCGCCGAGCGGCAGCAAAATGAGCATCAGATTCTGCGCGTAGGTGCGCCAGCGCATAATGACCGCCGACATCAGTCCGTCGTGGGGCGTTTTCGCCGCCATACTGAATCCGCCGCCGCCCTGCCAGCAACCGCGGGTGTAGGAGTTGAACGCCATCAGAATGACGAAGTACCAGATGTTGAAACCGTCGGCGTCAAATGCCTTGAAAGGATTGACGAGGCTCTGCGTATCGGGATTTTCGACAACGTGCAACCCCTCGATGATCGTGCCCCAGTGAAATTTGTAGAGCATGAAGTACATAAAGACAAGGCAGAGCGCGAAAGAGATCAGATTCATGAAAAATCCGGAAAAGAGTATTCCGACCTGACCGCCGACGCAGGCGATGAGGCAGGGGAGCGCGACGAGCGCGAAGACCATCAGCGGAAAGACGGGGAGCGCGAAATTGCCGCACGAGATCGTTTCCGGCAAGCCCATCAGATAGATGAAACAGCGCGCCGACACCATTGGAAAGACGCCGAAGTTGAGGACACCGCTCACCCAGCAGAGGACTCCGGCGAAAATACGGAATTTCCGGCTGTAGCGCGCTTCGAGAAACTGCGACAAAGTCATCGCGCGCGTCTGGCGCAGACGGTAACTGACAAAACCGAAAAGGGTCAGCATCAGACTGACCGGCATCATCAAAGTGCTCCACCACCCGGAGGAGAAGCCGTTGTTGTAGTGCGCCTGAACCGACGCGATCATTCCGATGCCGCCGATGATGCCGGGGGCGATCGTCAGCATATAGGGACCCGCAAGGCGGCTGGCGACCATGAAGTCGCTGACGCTGCGGGTATAGCGTTTGAAGTAAAAAACGCAAAAGAAAATCATCGCGAGAAAGAGCAGTACGATCCCCCAGTCCAAAAGTGATAAATTCATCAGAAAACTCCTCCTTTTTTTTGTGTGTTACTTGAAGCAATGATATTGCGTGTTTTCAATTTTTCGTTTCAGTTCGGCGACGTCGATACGGTGGACGTCGCCCGAAGCGATCGCCATCGGCGCGGCGCATCCGGCGGCTTCGCCGATCGCCATACAGGTCGCGTTGATGCGGCTCGATGAAATGGCGACGTGATCGGCGGAAATGGCGCGGCACGCCATCAGCAGATTTTTCAAAGATTTCGGAGTGATGCACCGGTAGGGAATGCCGTAAGGTTTTTCCAGATTGAGGCTGATCCCGGTGTGGACGCCTGCGGGATCGTGGACGTCGATCCCCCAGATGCCGCAGGCGATCTCATCGTCGAAGCGGCGCGCAGAAACGACGTCGTCCTCGGTGAGGAGATAATCCCCCGTAATGCGGCGGCTTTCGCGGATCCCGACTTGCGGCGCGAAGCGGCTGATCCACGCCTTTTCAAAGCCGGGGATCTCCTTGCGGAAAAATTCTTCGACGAGATAGTGCGCCTGCTTCATACATTCGCGGCGGATCTTTGTCAACCCCCGCGCCGAAAGCGGATCGGCGTCGAGCGCGTGCGTCATATTGACGGCGATCTCGTTGCTCGTTTCGTTGTGCGGTACGAACTGAAAGACGCTGTGGTTGATCGGGACGGGGCGTTCCTTGGATTTCCACACCTGACGGATGTCCATATATGCCGGCATTTTTTCCCGGTCGACGCCGCCCACGATGAAAATCAAGGTCGCGCTCTGCACTTTGCCGTCGGATGCTCTCCCGTAAGCAAAGGGCGCGCCCGCCATTGCCGCGAGGTCGCCGTCGCCCGTCGCATCGAGAAAGAGTTTCGCCTTGATGCGGCGAAGTCCCTCCTTGCCCGCCGTGACGACTTCCGTGATGTTTCCGTTATCGTCGGTCACGGCGGCGACGAGCCGGGTGTAGAGCAAAACGTCGACGCGGTAAAAATCGAGAATTTCCCAGATGAAATCGCCGATTTCCGTCGGCGCGAGATTGATGTTTTGCCCGCCGTTTTGCACGAGAGCCTTGCCGCGCGCATTGATTTTGTCGGCGAATTGCCGTGCGAAACCCGCCACGGCGACGACGCCTTTTCGCGAAAAGCCGGAAATCGAGCCGAGCGCGCCGTTGACCGGGATGCCGCCAAGTTCGCCGAAGTACTCGATCACGCCGACGCGCAATCCCGCTTCGGACGCGGCGCAACTGGCGGCGATGCCGCCCATTCCCGAACCGCAGACGAGGACGTCGTAACTGTTTTCACAGGGAATTTCGGCAAGCGAGGGAAAACCTTTCATTTTTTGGCTTCCTCGCTGAAAGAGTTGTCGATGTAGAGCGTCGCCGTCCAGCCGTAGTCGCGCAATGGCTGATGAAAGACTTCGTAAGGGCTGTTGTACCCCTTGCGCGCGAGTTGGACGGGCGGAGTTGTGTCGTCGGCGTCGTAGTATTCAAAAAAAGTGCCGTAAATACGGAAATAGTTTTCGATCGCCGCACGGGTCTTCTGGACGATCTCGCCGCCGAGTTCGGTAAGACCGTAGTTTTTCAGCGCATCGGCGACCATGAAATTGATATTGATCCAGACGGGGCCGCGCCACATATCGGTCGAGTAGCAGTTGGAATCGCGCGCGATCGAGGGGATCGGCAGTTTGGTGCCGAATTTTTGCGGGTCGCGCAAGAGAGTTGCCATTTTTTTTGCCATTTCCAAAGTCGGCGCGCCGGAAACAAGGGGCAGAAATCCCGCAGAGGAAAGAATGCCCGTGCGGCGGTTTTTTTCGATATCGTAATCGACGTAGAGACTTTGCGCTTCGTCCCAGAGTCTTTCATTCATCAGGGCGTTGACCTTGTCGGCGCGCATCTGCCAATTTTCCGCGTCTTCGGCGATGCCGAGTTTTTGGGCGAAACGCGCCATTATCTGACACTCTCTTGCGTAAAAGGCGTTGAAATCGGTCGCGTCAAGCCGCGCCGCCGCGTCGAAGCGGCTGGAATTGTCCATTCCGCTTTCGCCGCAACGGCAGAAAGGCCGCCCGTCGATGAACCACTCCAACAAACCGCCGCCGTCCTGATCGCGGTTTGCCGCGCACCAGTCGAGAAACTTTTTGTTTTTGGGGTAAACTTCCGCGAGGAAATCGGGATCGTCGGCTTTTTCCAGAATTTTGGCGATGCCGTAGCCGAGTACGGGGGGCTGGGTGATCGCGCTTTTGCCGTCCGGCGTCGCGAAGTGGGGGATGAAGCCCGTTTCGTCCTGACCGAGGAAGACCGCGCGGAGCGCGTCCTTGGCGAAATCGAGATCGATATGGCGCAACGCCATCGCGTGAAAGACGGAATCCCACAGCCACATATTGCGGTGCGGCCAGCGGTCGGGCGTCGTCCAGCGCGAAGTCAAATTCCCGCAGGGCGAGCAAAGTTGCGTTTTTAGTTGCGAGATCGCGCGCCTTAAAATGGGGTTGTTCCCCGTATAATGCGTATCGAGCCACTTTTTGCGGGCGGCGAAGATCGCCTCGAAATCGGCGTCAAAAAGCGATGCGTCAAAGTGTTTCGCGGGGGCGACGACGGTACGGTTTTTTCGCGTTTCGATATGAAAGGCGCCGGAAATCCCCGCGTTGATGAAATCGCCGTCGATCACGAGGTTGTAGGCGTCGGCGAGCGCGCCGCGCGTTTTTCCCGCCGTGAAGCAGTCGCCGTAAATGCCGTCGATTTTTTCGTCAAAAAGCAGCGCGCCGCCGTCGGTCGGCAGTTTCATTTCGAGCATACTGTAGTTGACGCGCCCGACGAAGCCGTCGAGCCAGTCGGTCTGACCGTCCGCCGCGGAAAAGGCGAAAAGTTGCCCGCCTTGCAGATTTTCCTCTTTCATAAAAACTCCTTTTTGTTGTTTCCGTTAAACTATAGCACGGCAAAACTTCCTGCGCAATGGTAAAAATGTAACTTTTATTGGTAATAATGAAAAATTTGCAAGAAAACAAATTTTTATTTGTAATTTTTTTGGAAAAATGCTCGTTTACGGCTATATTATATTGCGAAAGAGTACGCAACAGGAGTGAAAAATGTGGTTCGGATTGACTTTGCTCGCGATGCTCGGCTGGGGTGTCGAAGACGTGTTTCTGAAATGCGGCGCGGAGCGCGATGACGCAGACGCCCAATATAAGATCGCCGCGTGGCTCGGCGCGATCATGGGATTGTCGCTCATTGTGCTCCGCCCTCTTTCGGAAAGCGGTTTGCCGCTCGTCCGGCTGGTCGTCGCCAATAAATTCTTTCTCATCGTGCCGCTTGCCTACGCGGCGACGATGGTTTTGAGCAACGTCGGTTTGCGCTACCTTGAAATGTCCATTATGTCGCCGGTCGAAAACGCTTCCGGCGCATTCCCGATGGTCATTATGATCGTCTATTTCCTCGCGACGGGCAAGATCTCCTCCGTCGGCGACGAATTGTCTTTGCTTGACCTTACCGGTACGCTCTGCATCGTCGGCGGAATGGTCGCATTGGCGGTCGTTCAGCGCAGACTTTTTCACCGCAAAGAGGAGATCCGCAACGAAAACACCCGTTACCGTTTCGGCGCATTGGCGTTGATTTTCCCTTTGATTTTCTGTCTCGGCGACACGCTCGATACCGTCGTCGGCGGCATTATGCTGAAAGAAAAGGAGATCGGCGAGATCGACCTTTTCCGCCTCTACTGTCTGATGTTTCTCGTCGTCGGCGCCGCATCGTATTTCATCCTCGTCATCCGACGTAAAAAACTCTATAATCCTTTGACGGTGCGGGAAATGCCGAAAATGGCGGCGGGCGTCTGCGAAACGCTGGCTTACGTTTCCTATATTTACGCATTGGCGGCAAAGCCGCTTCTCGTCGCGCCGCTCGTTTCCGCCTACTGCATCATTTCGATCCTGCTGTCGCGAATTTTCCTCAAAGAGAAATTGCGCGTCAGTCAATATCTTTGCATCGCCGTCATCGTGGCGGGGATCGTCGTGCTGGGTATTTCGGAGGGATTGGATTCGTTATGACGCCGGAACTTCTGATCGAAAAGACTTTGGAGATCGCCCGGTGCAAAATGGTGACGGCGAGCGTCGCGCCGGAAAACGTGCTCGCGCCCCGGCTCGGCGCGGGCGGCGGATTCACCGATATTTTCCTTTGGGACACCGCTTTTTCCGTCCAGTGGGCGAAGTATTATCCGCGGGAATTTTATGTGGAAAATTCGCTCGACAACTTTTACCGTTTCCAGTCGGAGGACGGTTTCATCGGCCGTCAGTATCTGCCGGACGGGAGAAGTTTGTGGGGCAGGCGTTACGGCACCGCGTTTGCGCCGCCTCTGCTCGGCTGGGCGGAGTTGGAGTTGGACGAAATGGGGCTTTTTCCCGGACGGCTGAAAAAAGTCTATCCCCATTTGTTGCGTCAGTTTGAATGGAATTTCGCCAACTACCGCCGCTCCGACGGACTTTTTTTCACCGATATGTGGGGGAGCGGAATGGATGACATCCCCCGTTGGGACGACCCTTCCGACCGCGCGACGCCCGGCGGTATGGCAATCGAACGCGACATCATCGCGCTCGACGGCGCCGAGGGCGACAAAAAATTCGCTTCGCTTCTCAAATGGAATGAGATGTTTCACTTTGACTGGAACCGTCAACTCGGCTGGTGCGACACCAGTTGCCAGATGGCGTTTTTCGCGTGGAATCTCGCTGACATCGCCACGCGGTGCGGCGACCTCGCGACGGCGGAAAAAATGCGCATCTTTCACCGTGAGATCGCCGATTGCGTCAATCATCTTTGTTTTGACGAAAAGAAAAATTTTTATTTCGACCGCTTGGGAAAACGCCTTTTGTCGCGCCGCCACGTCGGCGCATTCTGGGCGTTGATCTCTCACGTCGCCGATGAGAAAAAAGCCGCCGCGCTGATTTCCGAACTCAAAAATCCCGATCGTTTCGGCTTGCCCTGCGGCGTCCCCGGCGTCGCCGCCGACGATCCCGATTTCGACCTCGTCCACGGTTACTGGCGCGGCCCCGTCTGGGCACCGACGATGTATATGGTGTTGCGCGGCTTGCGTGAATACAACGAGGAAACTCTCGCCCGCGACCTCGCAAAGCGTTTCTACACCGCCGTATCATCCCTTTATGAATCGACCGGCACGATCTGGGAAAATTATCTCCCCGACCGTTCCGACGTGCCGAGCGGCAACGCCAACCGCGACTTCTGCGGCTGGTCGGCACTCGTGCCGATCTCGATCTATCGCGAATTCATCGGCTGAAATACTTTTCCTCGCGCTCTCTTTACAAAGCGGGGGAGAGGGTGTATATTATACCGGAAATTTTACGGATACGGTAGTATCCGCGCAACGCGATTAGGGAAATGTCATGAAAATTCTTTTTATCGGCGATATCGTCGGCAAAGGCGGGCGGGAAGCCGTGCGCCGTCTGGTGCCGGATTTGCGGCGGGAATACAACATCCAGTTCGTCGTTGCCAACGGAGAAAACTCGGCTTCGGGCAGCGGCATTTCCGCAAGTTGCGTCCGGGATCTCTCCGGCGTCGTCGACGTGATCACGCTGGGCGACCACACTTGGGATCAAAAGGGCTTCGAGGGGGAAATTTTCCTCTGCAAAAACGTCATCCGGCCGGCGAATTACGCGAAGTGTCAGCCGGGCAGGGGATACGGCGTTTTCGACAATCCCGCCGGCGGCAGCGTCGCCGTGATCGCTTTGCAGGGCAAAGTCTTTATGCGCGAAAGTGCCTATTGCCCCTTTGAAACCGTGGACGGGATTTTGAAAAATCTGCCGTCCCATATCAAAACCATTCTCGTCGATTTTCACGCCGAGGCGACGAGCGAAAAACTGGCGATGCAGTACTTTTTGGACGGGCGCGTGACGGCGGTCGTCGGCACGCATACCCACGTGCCGACCTGCGACGGCAGAGTTTCCGCCGCCGGGACGGCGATGCTGACCGATACGGGAATGGTCGGCGCCGACGTGAGCGTTTTGGGCCGTTCCGTCGCCGACGTGTTGCAGAAATTCACGACGGGGATGCCGAACCGCCTCGCCGTCGTCGAAAAAGGCGCGATCCGCCTTGACGGGGCGGTCATCACCTACGACGCCGCCACCGGAAAAGCGTCGCAGATCGAAACGATTTCACGAATCATCGAGGTATAACTTATGGCTGATTATCAATTCAATACGCCGGAGGAACTCATTGCCGACATCCGCGCGGGGCGTATGGTCGTCATCACCGATGACGCCAACCGCGAAAACGAGGGCGATCTCATCATCGCCGCCGAAAAAGTGACGCCGGAAGCGATCGCCTTTATGGCGACTTGCGCCTGCGGTCTCATCTGCTGCCCGCTCGACGCCGACCGCGCCGCCGCGCTCAATCTGGATTCTCCCGAGGCGCATCGCGACCACTTCGGCACGGCGTTCACGCAGAGCGTCGATGCGATCGAAGGCACGACGACCGGCATCAGCGCCTTTGACCGCGCGACGACGGTCCGCAAGTTGATCGACCCGAAATCGACTGCGGCGGATTTTTCCTCGCCGGGGCATCTCTTTCCGCTGATCGCCCGTCCGGGCGGCGTGTTGCGCCGCGCCGGCCATACCGAAACGGCGGTCGATCTGGCGCGGCTCGCCGGATTGACGCCCGCGGGGGTCATTTGTGAAATTATGAAGCCGGACGGTCATATGGCGCGGCTCGCCGACCTCGACGTTTTCCGCAAAAAGCACAATCTGAAATGGGGCACGGTCGCCGATCTCATCGCCTACCGCCGTCACCACGAAAAACTGATCGTCCGCGGCACGATGGCGAAACTGCCGACGGTATACGGCGATTTCAACGTGATCCCTTATCGCACCAAAGTCGATCAAAATGAACATCTTGCCCTGATCTACGGCGATGTCCGCGATCAGGAAAAAGTCCTGGTGCGCGTCCACAGCGAATGTCTGACCGGCGACGTTTTCGGCTCGAAACGCTGCGACTGCGGCGACCAGTTGCACCGCGCGATGGAAATGATCGTCGCCAACGGATCCGGAGTCCTTCTCTATCTGCGGCAGGAGGGGCGCGGCATCGGGATTTTCAACAAGATCCACGCTTATCAGTTGCAGGAGGAGGGATGCGATACGGTCGAAGCCAACGAGAAACTCGGTTTTCCCGGCGACTTGCGCGAATACGGCATCGGAGTTCAGATCCTGCTTGATCTCGGCATCAAGTCGATCCGTCTGCTCACCAACAATCCGAGCAAACTCGTCGGGATCTCCGGCTACGGTCTTGAAATCGCCGAGCGGATCCCCCTCGTGATCGCTCCGGGCAAAGAAAACGCCCGTTATCTGCAAACCAAAAAAGAACGCATGGGGCATCTGCTGTAAAATGCCTTCCCCCGCGATTCACACGATCGGCGTTTGCGCTCCGGCTGGACCGGTCGATCCGGCGTTGCTGGCAAACGGCGTCGATTTTTTGCGGAAAGAGGGATTTCAAGTCAAGGTGACTTCGCACGCCGGCGGCAAAAAAGGATATCTCGCCGGAAGCGAGGAGGAACGCTTTGCCGACCTCGAAACACTCTGGCGCGACCCCGAAGTCGATCTTATTCTCGCCGCCCGCGGCGGTTTCGGATGCGCGCATTTGCTGGATTGTCTTTCGCAGTTGCCGCCGACGGAAAAATTCGTCGCGGGATTCAGCGATCTTACCGCGCTGTTGTGGGCGATCGACCGTCATCAGCTGGCGATCCCCGTCGCTTTGCCGATGGCGGCGAAATTCGGCACTTACACCGCGGAAACGCAAAAAAATGCGTGGAATGCGCTTGCGGGCATTCCGCGTCAGGTGTCCGCTTTGACCGTCTTGAAAAAAGGGGATTTCAGCGGGAAAGTTCTCGCCGGAAATGCGACCGTCGCCGCGAGCCTTTGCGGCACGAAGCACTTCCCCGACTGCCGGGGGCGCGTCCTCGTGTTGGAGGATGTCGGGGAGCCGCTTTACCGGCTTGACCGCGTCTTGACGCAACTTGAAATGTGCGGCGCCTTTGCCGCTTGCGCGGGGGTCGTTTTCGGGGAATTTTCCGGGACAAATGCTCCGGAGGAGGAATTGAATGCTCTGCTTTGCCGGGTGACGCGGCAGGTCAAAGGCGGTGTCCTCGCGAACTTGCGCTACGGACACGAACCGGGCGATTTCATTTCGCTCAACTACCGGGAAAATATCACCGCTTCCGGAAATACGATCAGGATCGGGGAAAAATGTTGACGCAGTGGCTTTTCCGGCTTTTCGTGCGCGACGGGGAAAATACCCGCGATCCCGTCGTCCGGCTTCGTTACGGGATCCTTTCCGGCGCGGTCGGCATCGCGGTCAATTTGCTTCTCGTCGCGATCAAGGGCGCGGCGGCGTTTTTTTCCGGCAGCATCGCTCTCGGCGCGGATGCCATCAACAATCTTTCCGATGCGGGAAGTTCCGTCATCACGTTGAGCGGCTTCAAGATGTCCGCCAAACCCGCCGATAACGAACATCCTTTCGGACACGGGCGCATCGAATACGTTTTTGCGCTGGTCGTTGCGACGATCATCATCGCCGTCGGCATCAATTTTTTCAAGGAGGCGGTCGTCCGCATTTTTTCTCCCGCCGCGCTGTTGAACGACTGGAAATTCATCGCGCTGATCGCGGGAACGACGCTTTTCAAGGTGTGGCTCTTTGTCTTTTACCGCAGTATCGGCAAAAAAATTGATTCGGAAATGCTCAAGGCGCAGGCATTTGACAGTTTGAGCGATCTCATTTCGACCGGGATCGTGCTGGCGGGGCTGATCATTTCGCGTTACACCGCACTTCCCGTCGACGGCGTCGCGGGCGTCGCCGTGGCGGTTTTCATCGTCTGCGGCGGCGTCAAGTTGCTGACCGGAGCCGCCAATTTGCTGCTCGGTGTGCCGCCGGATGCGGAACTCGTCGAAAAACTCCGCCATTGTCTCGTTTCGCAAAAGGGCATCCGCGGAGTCCACGACATCATCATGCACAACTACGGTCCCGATCTCTACTTCGCGACCGCGCACGCCGAAGTAGATCGCGCCGGAGATCTTGTATCGATGCACGACACTCTCGAAGCCGCCGAAGTCGCCGTCGCCCGGGAGCTGCCGATCCGCTTGACTTTGCATTGCGATCCTTTCGGCAACGACAATCCGCTCGTCAAAAAGTGGCGCGTCCGCCTGGAGAATGCGGTCGCTCATTACGACCCCGTTTTCAAAGTCTACGACTTCTGGATCGACGAAAAGGAAAAAACGCTCCACTTCCACTTGCTGACGCCGCGTGTCTACGGCTGTACAAATTCGGAGATCTGCGACGCGCTGAGAGCGATGCTCGTCAAATACGATTCCGACGTAAAACTTGCCATTCAGTTCGTCTACGCATACGTGTAGACGGAAATATCCGCTGCGCGCGGGATGAATGTGCATTTACTTGGCGAAGCGCACGCGATAGAGCACCATCAACGGCAGCAGCATCAGCATCAGGATCGCCGCTGTGAAGTAGACTTGCCGCAATCCGAAGTGAAAAAGCACGACGCCGCTTACCCCCGCCGCCGAAAAGATGCCGAGCATTCGCGCGCTCATCGAGAAACCGAATACCGCGCCGCGATGCTCCGCCGCCGTTTCCTGTGAGAGGAGTTTCAAAAAGGCGGGTTCCAGTCCGCCCCCCGCGAAGTAAGTCAGCGCGCGCATCGCGGCGAGCATCCCGACGTGCGTTGACATTCCCTGTCCGACGAGACCGATACACGCCAAAACGAGCATCGGCAGCGCGACGAGATAGGGCGCGTGCCGGTCGCAGAGTTTTCCGATGACGATGCCGGAAAGAATTCCGCCCGCCGCCGCCGCCGCGCTGATGTACCCCGTCCAGCTGATGACGAAATCATCCTGCATCGCGGAAATATGCCGTACCATCATCGCGAGATAAGGTTCGTCGAAACGCCGCGCGAATCCGAGCAGGGCAAAAAGCGCGAGCAACATCAATACCGCGTGGCTCATCGCGCGAAACTGGGTGGAAAGCCCCTCTTTTTTGATCGCCGGTTGCGGTACGAAATTTTCCCGGACAAAAAAGAGCACGATGAAGCCGCTGATGAGATAGAGCGTACCGCAGAGCAGAAATCCCGCCGTGTAACCGAAATGGCGCACGATGACGGAGCCGGAAATGTAGCCGAGCATCGTGCCGCTCCAAATCGCGCTGGTGAGCAGTCCGAGCGCGAATCCCTGATGTTTTTCCGGGACGGTCGTCGCGATCAATGTCTGCGCCGCCGCCGTCGTCCCGGAAAAGGAGGAGGCGATAAAACGCATCCCGACGAGCATCGCGCAGTTGGGCATCGCGACGAAAAGGGGGAAGCAGACCGCGTTGCAGAAACTGGAACGCAACAGCATCATTTTTCTCCCGTAGCGGTCGGCGAGAATGCCCCATACGGGGTTGCTCAAACAGAAACTCGCCATCCCGAAAAAGTTGAAAGCCGATACCCACGCCCCCAGTTCCGCCTGGTCGGAAATACCGAATTTCGTGCCGATGAAAAGCGGGATGAACGGCATGATCCCCGCAAATCCCGCCAAGCCGAGCATTTGGGATATCCAGAGAAACCAGAGATTTCTCCGCCAGCTGATCTCAGCCATTATGCGTCTCCTTGGGGAAAACGAAAGAACGCAGAATGAGATCCTGCGCCAGATTTTTCCATCCGCGCCCGTAGCGGTGGTAACTGCCGTTGAGCGCGATACGGCAGATCGGCATCAGCCGTTTCAGGAAGTAGCGCGAAAGATTTTTGCGGCTGAGCGAATAGTTGCGCCGTCCGACGGCGAAATCGATTTTGTCGTCGCCGCAGGCGCGACCGGATTCCTTGATCCGGTCGAGAAACGCCTGATAGAGCCGGTAATTCCACTCGTCGTTGTTGTGTTCGAGAGAGCGGATGGCGACGCGGTATTGATTGCGCCATTTGAGGATCCCCGTGTAATTGCTTCCGTGCTGACGGTAGAGCGTGAGGACTTCCGGCACGACGCGCCACGCCTCAAAGGCGGCGAGAATGACTCCGATCCAGTTGTCGTGGCAGGCGACCAGGTCGGGGAAGGGCAGGAGGATTTCCTTGAAACGCGCGTCAAAAGCGATGTTGTGTCCCGCCATCGGCGCGACGGTACAGCAGCGGCGGAATTGTTCCATCCCGGCAAAAGGTTTGGCGGGATCGAAATTACGCAATTTCCAATGCGTGTAATTGAGCGGCTGCAATTTTTCATTCGTGAGCAGACTGTCGCAGAAAACGCCGGTCGGCTCCGGTTGCGCGGCGATGGCGTCGCGGAGTTTTTCGATTTTGTCGGGCAGCCAGAGGTCGTCCTGATCGGCGAGAAAAATGATATCCCCGGTGGTGAGGCTGATCGCCTTTTCAAAATTTTTGGCGACGCCGAGCCGCTTCGGATTTTTTTCGTAGCGGATACAGTGACGGTAGATCGCCATAAAGCGGGAAACGATCTCAAAAGTGCGGTCGGACGAGTCGTCGTCGCAAACGACGACCTCGTCCGGCAGAACCGTCTGACGAAAAAGCGATCCGAGCATTTCCTCGAGGAATCGCTCTCCGTTGCAGACGGCAAGCGCGATGGAGCAGCGTTTACGCGCCGCCGGAGCCGTTTGGCAAACGAAATCCGCCATCGCGCCGGAACCTCTCTTAAATCAGGCTTTTAAGCATATTGAGCAACACGCCCGCGGCGACCGCCGAACCGATGACGCCGGCGACGTTCGGTCCCATCGCGTGCATCAGCAGATAGTTCGAGGGATCGGCTTCCAGACCGACTTTGTTGGCGACGCGCGCCGCCATCGGCACCGCGGAAACGCCGGCGGAGCCGATGAGCGGATTGATCTTGTTCTTGCTGAAACAATTCATGATCTTGGCGAAAATGACGCCCGTCGCCGTGCCGACGCAGAAAGCGACGCATCCCATCGCGAGGATGCCGAGCGTCTGCAAGCTGAGGAATTGATCCGCCGAGAGCTTCGACCCGACCGCGATGCCGAGGAAAATCGTGACGATATTCATCAAGGCATTCTGCGCCGTCTGGTTGAGCCGCTCCGCCACGCCGCACTCTTTGAGGAGGTTGCCGAACATAAGCATCCCGATGAGCGGCGCCGCGTCGGGCAGCAGGAAAGCGCAAAGCAACGTGATCATGATCGGGAAACAGATCTTTTCGACCTTGCTGACCGGGCGCAACTGCTTCATTTTGATCTTGCGTTCGGCTTCCGTCGTAAAGAGTTTCATGATCGGGGGCTGGATGATCGGCACGAGCGCCATATAACTGTACGCCGCGACCGCGATCGCGCCGAGCAGTTTCGGGCTGAGTTTGCTGGTCAGCCAGATCGAAGTCGGACCGTCGGCGCCGCCGATGATGCCGATGGAAGCGGCGTCTTTGAGGTCAAAGGTGATGCCGGGCACCCACGCGGAAAGCGCGAGCGCGCCGAGCAGCGCCGTGAAAATGCCGAACTGGGCGGCGCCGCCGAGCAACGCCGTCTTGGGGTTGGCGATCAGCGGTCCGAAGTCGGTCATCGCACCGACGCCGAGGAAAATGAGCAGCGGGAAAACGCCGCTCTCGATACCGACGTTGTAGACCATCCCCTGCAACCCGTCGGGACCGGAAATTCCGGCGAGCGGGATATTGGCGAGCAATGCGCCGAAGCCGATCGGCAGCAGAAGAAGCGGCTCGAAGCCCTTGACGATCGCGAGGTAGATCAGCACCAGCGCGATCGCGATCATCAGCACGCGGCCGAGACCGAGGATCCAGGTCGAGTGGAAATCCGACTTGCTCTGTTTGATGATGTCGCAGATGCCGGTGGTCTCCCACAGACCTTTGAAAGTTTCGCCCCAACTCTGGTCGAGTTTTTTGGTCACGCCGGTTTCTTCGTTGACCGCGTCACAGGCGACTTCGACCGGCATCATTTTGGCGACGACGTCGCCCGGCTGAAGCCTTTTTGCGCCGTTGAAACCGTCGATCAGATCGATCACTTTAAGGGAGATCTCCGCCTTGACTTTGCCCTTGCTCCATCCCTCGGGCTTGATGACCATAAGTTCTCTGCCGGGATTGACGATTTGGTTTTTCGCCATCGAGGTCGAAAAAACCGTCGCCTGCTTTTTGCCGTTGTAGACTAAATAGCGCATACCGTCCGCGCCGCGATACCAGGTGAAAAGGGGATCATTGTCGGTACTCGTGGCAACGGCTTTCGCATCCACGGGGAGTTCGAGTTTCGCGCCGAAAAGCGCGAAACTTGCCGTCAGCGCGGCGAAAAGAAAGAATTTTTTCAGCATTTTTCTTTTCTCCGGGATTAGTTCAGCGTGACCAGCACGTCGCCGGCGGAAACGACCGCGCCGTTGCTGACCGCGATCTCGGAAACCGTACCCGCCTTGTCGGCTTTGATCTCGTTTTCCATCTTGACCGCTTCGAGGATGAGGAGCGTGTCGCCGGCGTTGACCTGGTCGCCCTTGTTGACGAGGACTTTGAGGACGGTGCCGGGGAGCGGCGCGCAGACGTTGGAGCCTTCACCGCTCGCGGCGGGCGCGGCGGCAGCGGTTTTCGCGCCTTCGCCGAGCGCGACCTGATAGGTCTTGCCGTTGACTTTGGCGGTGTAATTGCCGCTCTTGCCGTCGGCTTCGACGACGATGCTCTTGCCGTTGATCGTCGCGGTGTAGACGCCCTTGCCGCTCGAAGCGGGCTTGGCGGCTTCCTTGTAGCGGATGCCGAAGGGTCGGTCGCCTTGCAGGAATTTGATCCCCTTTTCGCCGCAGGCGGCGGCGATGAAAATGTTTTCATCGTTGACGGGGAGACCGGCTTTTTCCAGAAGTTCCGTATTGTATTTGACGCCGAGTTTCGGGTCGGCGTCGTTGATCTCGACGACCGATTTCGTGGTCGGTTCGAGACCGAGCTGCTGGCTCGCCCACTTGACGACTTCCGGATCGGGCGCGACGGGGGTCTTGCCGAAGTAGCCGAGCACCATTTTGCCGTAGCCCTTGGGATCGAGTTTCCACGAGCCGTCGGCATTCTTGCCCTGCATCGCGTTGCGGAAACTCTGCTGGAAGTAGAACTGGCTCACCGGCGTGACCGAGGTGCCGAAACCGCCTTTGGCGACGACTTCGCGCATCGCGTCGATGCAGTCGTCGTACTTGTCGAGGCAGTTGTTGTCGCGCATCATCTGCGTGTTGGCGGTCAGCGCGCCGCCGGGCATGGGGCTGAAAATGATCTTGGGGGAAACCTGCATCGATTCGGGGGGCATGAAGTATTTGTCCATGCATTTCTCGAAAACTTTTTCGACATTCATGATCTTTTCGGGATCGATGTCGAGCGTGTATTCCGTGCCGCGCAGGCGGTGGTACATCACGAGGATGTCGGCTTCGCAGGTGCCGCCGGAAAGCGGGCTCATCGCGAGGTCGATCACGTCCGCGCCGGATTCGATCGCCGCCATATTGCAGCTGACCGCCATACCCGCGGTGTCGTGGGTGTGGAACTGGATCTCCTTGGCACCTTTGCCGTAGGTCGCGTCGAGCAACTCGCGCGCCGCCTTGATCGTCGCGCGGACGGTCTCGGGGGTGCTGGTGCCGGAAGCGTCTTTGAAAGCGAGGCTGTCAAAAGGAATGCCGGACGCGATGATCTCGTTGAGGCGATCCATATAGAACTTCGGCGTGTGCGCGTAAGTTTCGTGCAAGTTGGGCGCGAGTCCCATCATCGTGATGGTGATCTGGTGCTTCAAACCGTATTTGGCGATCGCGCGGCCGGAAACATCGAGGTTGCGGACGTCGTTCAGCGCGTCGAAGTTGCGGATCGTGGTGATGCCGTGTTTCTTGAAAAGTTTCGCGTGCAAGTCGATGATGTCGCTCGACTGCGAGGAAAGACCGACGACGTTGACGCCGCGCGAAAGGGTCTGCAAGTTGACGCCCGGCTTGATCGCGTCGACGCAGGCGCGCCAGCGGTCCATTTCTTCAAACGCATTTTCCTGCGTGTAGAAAAAAAGGCTCTGGAAACGGGCTCCGCCGCCGATCTCGATGTAGTCGATGCCGGCTTTGACCGCCGCTTCCAAGGCGGGCAGGAAATCGTCGGTCTTGACGCGGGCGCCCAGACAGGACTGGAAGCCGTCGCGGAACGAACAATCCATGAATTTGATTTTTTTCATAATGCGTGAACTCCTGAAATATATATTGGTTGATGATTAGTTTTTGCGTTCAAGATCGACGGCGGCGACCGCCGCGGCGACGACGGCGAGATCGTCCGTCTGCTTGGCGGCGGGTGCCGCCGCTTTTTTTCCGTCGAGCGCGTCCGCGAAGGGCGCGAGGACGACGCGGAGCAGATTCATCGCTCCGATCATGATGACGAGGAAAACGAAAACGATCCCCATCCCGCAGACCATCAGTTTGACGCCTGCCATTAACAACTCTGCATTGCTCATAAAGACCTCTTTGGTTTATGTTTTACGGTTTGAACCGCCTTTTTGTTGCCGCGATAAAAAAATGCCGCAGGTTTTTCGCCCGCGTGCTCCGGATGCGCCGAAATCACCGATCTTTCAGGGAGGGGAGGATCTTGATGTCCCCGCAACGGAAAACCGTCGTTTCCCCGCCGTGCGAAGCGATCAGATTCCCGTCGTCGTCGATGCCGGAAAATCGCGCTTCCAGACGTTTCCCGTCGGGAAAGCGCAACTCGACCACTTGACCGACCAGGCGGTTCTGCTGTCGCCACTCACGCAAAATCTGCGCGCGCTCGCGTTCATATTTAATATAGTGCCTCCCGATGGATTTTTCCAGTCTTTCCAGCAGATTTTTTATCTCGAATTTCCGCCCGCAAAGCGCGAAAAAACTCGTCGCCGGCTGACCGACGGAAAAAAGCGCGTTTTCGTCGCTGTTGACGTTGATGCCGATGCCGCAGACGACACCGGCAAGTTTGCCCTGGCGCAGGATGCCCTCGGAAAGGATGCCGGCAAGTTTTTTCTCTCCGGCGTAAATGTCGTTGGGCCACTTGAAAAAGAGGTCTTTTTTTGCCGTCGCTTCGCGGGCGACTTCAAGCGCGGCGAGCCCGACGATCGCCCCGGCGTGAAATCCGCATTCCAGATTTTTGAAAGCGACGCTCAGCGCGATGTCGTTGTTTTTTTGCTGAAACCACGGACGGTTGAGTCTGCCGCGCCCCGCCGTCTGCTCCAAGGCGGCGACGACGGCACCGTCCGGGAATTCATCGAAACGGTCTTTGAGAAACGTATTGGTCGAATCGACCTGATCGAGCACGATGAGCATAGGTCAATTCTCTTCGGCGTTGGGCAAAAGCCGCATTCTCCTGCGTCCGAGCGGGAAGCGGATCTGAAAGAGCGTCCCTTTGCCCGGGCGCGAGATCAAGCCGAAATCCGCGCCGTGCTCGCGGCAGACGCGCTCGATGATCATCGTGCCGATGCCGTTGCCGCCGGATTTGGTGGTGCGGAAAGCCTGAAACATCGTCGAGAGGTTTTCCGGCGTCACGCCCGATCCCGTGTCGGCGAATTCAACGACGAGGAAGTCCTTTTCGGCGAAGCCGTAAATGCCGAGTTTGCCGCCGTTGGTCATCGCCTGAGCGGCGTTGCGGATGATGTTGTAAAACGCCTGTTTCAACTGGTCGGCGTTACCGGAAATTTTGGGCAGATGCGCCGCGAAGTCGCATTTGACTTCGACGTGGCGCGCTTCGATCTCGGCGCGCATGAAATTGAGGACGTCGACGAGCAGTTTTTCCACCTCGACCGGCGCAAACGCGCCTTTGCCCGGGCGGATGGCGCCGAGGAAACGGTGGATGATGCTGTCGAGCCGTTCGACTTCGCTCTTGCAGGTGCGGATCATTTCGCGCGCCTCGTCGGGATCGACCGGCTGATCGGGCGTACCTTCCAAAAGTTGCAGATTAAGGTAAAGGCTGTTGAGCGGATTGCCGATCTCGTGGGCGACGCCCGCCGCGAGGAGCGAGACCGCCTGCGTCGTTTCGCGCTCCAATTCATCCTTGGTGCGCTTGCGCGATTCGCTGACGTCGCGCAGGATGACCGCCGCGAGATTTTTATCCTCCGGGAGCGGCACGAGGTAGAGCTGGACGAATTTGGGCGAGGGGTAGAGGATTTCCAACTCCTGCCGCGCGACGCGGTTCCACTCGTCGTCGCCGTCTTGCAGGATCGTCCGCCAGTCGAGGTCGGGCAGGAGTTGGGAAACGCGCAATTCGGCGGTGTCTTCGGGGAGCGCGAGCATCTCCTTTGCCGCCCGGTTGAAATAACGCAGTTTCAACTGCCGGTCGATGACTAAAATCCCCTCGTCGACCGCATTGAAAACGGTTTCAAAAAACCCGCGTTCGCGCGCCAGCCGCAACAGATACGCCTGCCGCGTCCCCGCATCGAGATCGTCGAAGCGTTCGCCGAAACGATCCCAAAAATTTTTCTTGCCTGCCATTTACTTTTTCAAAAAACGGTGTATATTAAAGAAATGCTTTATATAAAATAATGCGGATTGACCGTTTTGGCAAATCCGGAAAGTCGGTGAAAAGAGGAAAACGATGAAAAAAATGGTTTCGTGCGCGCACGACGCGTCCTTTTACCATACTTTCAGCATTATTATTATTCCGGAGGCTTTCCGCTGACCGGGATATGGAGCGATCCGCCGGCAGCCGGAAGCGGTAGCCGGTGATGCGGGCGGCGCTTCCGGTCTCCGGGAAACGTCGCCTTTCGCTTTTCAGGAAAAGGCGACATAGAGTTTAAGATGGCCGTCGGGCCGAAAACGAGAGAATATGGAAAATCAGTTGATCCAGTTTGGGAGCCGGTTGCGTGAGATCCGGCAGGTCCGGAACGTTTCCGTCGCCGAGATGGCGCGGGTGACCGGATTGAGCGAAAAAGAGTATCTTCAACACGAAGCGGGCGAAATCGACAGTTCCTTTACCTTCATTTTGCGCTGTGCGGATTACTTCGGCGTCGATATCGGCACGCTCGTCACGGGGGATATGCCGACGCTTTCCTACTGTACGGTCACCCGCGCGGGAAGCGGCGACGTCATCAAACGCAAACACGGGTTCGAGTATCTGCACCTCGCGGCGCGGTTGAAAAACCGCCTTGCCGATCCCTTTATCGTCACCGCTCCGCCGCAGCCGGAGGATGCGCCGATCCACCTGACGACGCACACCGGGGAAGAATTCAACTTCGTGTTGTCGGGTACGCTGAAAACGCAGTTCGACAATCAAATCGAAATTCTGCGCCCCGGCGACAGTATGCTCTACGACTCGTCGCATCCGCACGGGATGATCGCCATCGGCGACGAGCCCTGCCGCTTCCTCGCGGTGACGATCAACAGCGCGGGCGGCGCCGAGATCACCTATCAGCCGGAGGGCATCATGCCCCACGACCGCGAAGTTTCCTACGACGGATTGATCTACCACCGTTTTCTCACGGAAACGCTCGACGAAAAAGGTTTCCTCAAAGGGGTGGAGTTCCACTGCCCGGAAAACTTCAATTTCGCCTTTGACGTGCTCGATGAACTGGCGAAAAAGTGCCCCGACAAAACGGCGTTGATCCACGTCGACCGCGAGCATCGCATCCGCAATTTCAGTTTTAAGGAAATGAGCGAGGAATCGGCGCGCACCGCCAATTATCTCGCGTCGCTCGGCGTCCAAAAAGGCGACCGTATTATGGTCGTGCTGAAACGGCATTATCAATTCTGGTTCGTGCTCAATGCGCTCCACCGCATCGGCGCGATCGCGGTGCCGGCTTCCAATCAGTTGCTCACGCACGATTACGTCTACCGCTTCAACTCCGGCAAGATCAAGGGCATTCTGGCGACCGCCGACGGCGACGTCGCCGACTCGGTCGACGAAGCGGCAAAAGAAGCCCCCGGATTGCAGCTTAAAATCATCGTCAACGGCGAAAGGGAAAATTGGCATAACTTCAACCGCGAAGTCCACGCTTTTTCGACGAAGTTCGAGCGTCCCGCCGATTTGAAAGCGACCGACCCCGGACTGATGTTTTTTTCCAGCGGCACGACCGGTTATCCCAAGGCGGTCGTCCACGCGATGAATTACCCGATCGGCCACATCATCACCGCCCGCTGGTGGCAGAATGTCCGCCCCAACGGGACGCACTTCACCATTTCCGACACCGGCTGGGGCAAGGCACTCTGGGGCAAGATCTACGGGCAGTGGCTCTGCGAAGGCGCGGTTTTGACCTACGATTTCGACCGTTTCCACGCGGCGGACATCCTTTCGCTTCTCAAGGAATTCAACGTGACGACCTTTTGCGCGCCGCCGACGATGTACCGCTTTTTCATCAAGGAAGACCTTTCCAAGTACGATCTTTCGAGCCTCAAATACGCCTGCATCGCGGGCGAGGCGCTCAATCCCGAAGTTTTCTACCAGTTCCAGAAAGCGACCGGCATCAAGCTGATGGAGGCTTTCGGGCAGACCGAAACGACGATGCTGATCGGCAATTTGCTCGGAATGGAGCCGAAACCGGGTTCGATGGGGCGTCCGTCGCCGCAGTATCAAGTGGCGTTGCTCGACGCCGACGGCAACCCCGTGCCGACCGGAGAAACGGGCGAAATCTGCGTCAAGGCGGAAAAAGACTCCATTCCCGGGCTTTTCAAAGGCTATTTCGACAATATGGAAGCGACCGACGCCGCGTGGCACGACGGCTTCTATCACACCGGCGACACCGCGTGGATGGACGAGGACGGCTACTACTGGTACGTCGGCAGGGTCGACGATCTCATCAAGTCGAGCGGTTACCGCATCGGTCCCTTTGAGATCGAGAGCGTCATTATGGAATTGCCCTACGTCCTCGAATGCGCCGTCGTCGGCGTGCCCGACGAGATCCGCGGTCAACTGGTCAAGGCTTTCATCGTCCTGACCGAAGGCACCGAGGGCAACGACGACCTCAAAGCCGATATTCAAAATTACGTGAAACACCACACCGCGCCTTACAAATATCCGCGCAAGGTGGAGTTTCTTGCCGCGATGCCCAAAACCGTCAGCGGCAAGATCCGCCGCACCGAATTGAGAAAGATGAAAGATTAATGAAAACGTCCGTTGTCAAACTGCTCGCTCCGGCGATCGTCCTCCTCTCTCCCGCACAGGATGAAACCATTTCATTGTGGAGTGAATTTCAGCGTGATTTCGCGCAAAAGGAGGCGGCGCGCCAGCGCGCTCCGCGCAAAGACGTTTTCATCGATTATCTCAATCTGACGCCGAGCAAGATCGACCACTCGATCCCGGAACCGGTCGTTTTCAAGTGGAGCGGAGCTCCCGCAAAGGGACGCCGCATTTTGGAGATCGCCGAGGGCAAAGAACCGGAAAAATCGCGGAATATCATCCGTCACGCAACGGAAAAGGACGAATTTCTTGTTTACAACCTCAAAGCCGCGACTTTTTACTGCTGGCGGATCACCTGCGGCGGCTTTTCGTCGGCGTGGAGCCGCTTTTTCGTTGCCGATGAATTTCCGCGCTGGATCAACGTGCCCGGCGCGACCAACGTGCGCGATCTCGGCGGCTACAAAACGAAAAGCGGCGCGCGTGTCCGGCAGGGAATGATCTACCGCGGCTCGGAATTCGACCGCCACCAGATCATCAAACCCTTGGGCAAACAGGTGCTTTACCGCGACATCAAACTCAAAACCGACCTCGATCTGCGCGGCGGCACGGAAGTCCCGCCCGGTTACAAGCCGACGCTCGATCCGGCAAAAGTCCAATGGGTCAACATCGCGATCCGCCCCTACGATATGATTTTCTGCGAGGAGCAGGCGAAACAGTACGCGAAAATTCTGAAACTGCTCGCCGACGAAAAGAATTACCCCGTCTACTTCCATTGCTGGGGCAGTGCCGACCGCGGCGGCACGCTCGCCGTCTTGCTCGAAGCGTTGCTCGGAATTCCGGAAAGCGACATCCTGGCGGATTACGAATTCACCACCTGTTCGATTTTCGCCGAAAGGCGGGTCGGTTTCAAGCAGTTCGACACGTTGCTGGAAAAACTTTACGCGCTTTCGCCCGATCTCGCCGAAGCGGCGGCGCTCTACCTGATTTCAGGTGGCGCGACGCGGGAGGAGATCGAATCTTTCCGGCGGATCATGATCGAAAAGTGACCCCGCTTTTTCTGTCCGTTTTTTTACCGCGCGCATCTTTATTCCCATAAAAAATTACAAAATTGCCATTGCGCGCGGCAAATTTCGGTGATACAGTAAGTAGTTGCCCGAAAAAACGGGCGGAAAAGGATGGATTATGATTTACGACCGTTTGGAAAATTTCGCCGACTACGCGAATCTTGCGCCCGATGCGTGGAGCAGGATCGCCGCTTTTTTCGGCACGTTGAATGAGAACACCCCCGCCGGACGCTATGAATTGGACGGCGACAAAATTTACGTCAACGTCAACGATACGCACAGCCACGAAGTTTTTCCCGAAAAATTGGAATACCACGAAAAATACGCCGATATCCAACTCGTTGCCTCCGGTGAAGAAACGGTCTTGTGCGGACCGCTCGACGGAGCGGAAACGACGCCTTACTCCGAAGAAAAGGACTGCGGCTTCAAAATGATCGGTCAAACGGATGTTTCGGCGCAACTTTATCCCGGCGTTTTCCTGTTGCTCTTTCCGGGGGAGGGGCATCTGCCCGACGTCGGCAACGGAGACCGCGTGCTGAAAGTGGTCGTCAAAGTCGCATTGGAATGCTTCACCCGCGTAAAATAAAAAAATCTTTGTTTTTATTGTGGTAAAATTCACAATGCGGTGTTATATTTGCTTGTGAGCAAAGGAGAATCATCGTGAAATATCTTGAACTTACTGTCGGTGCCGTACTGGTCTACAACTTCGTTTTGTCGCGTTTTCTCGGCATCTGCCCCTTCCTCGGGGTCTCCAAACGGGTCTCGACCGCGATGGGGATGTCGGGAGCGGTCGTCTTTGTGATGACGCTCGCGTCGGCGATCACCGCGGCGATCTACCGCTATTTACTGCACTTCACGCTCAACGGCGTGACCTACGACCTCGGATTTCTGCAAGTGTTGCTTTTCATCCTCGTCATCGCCGCATTGGTGCAGATCATTGAGATCGTCCTGCAAAAACTCAGTCCCGCGCTCTATCAGGCGCTCGGCATCTATCTGCCGCTTATCACGACCAACTGCGCGGTGCTCGGCGTCGCGACGCTCAACGCCAAGGCGAATTACTCGGTTTTGGATGCGACGATTTTCGGATGCTTTTCGGGGATCGGTTTCGCGCTGGCGATTTTGCTTTTTTCGAGTTTGCGCGAGAAATTGGAACTGGCGACGCCGCCCAAGGCGTTTGAGGGTACCCCGATCGCTCTGGTGACGGCGGGAATTCTCGCGATGGCGTTCTGCGGATTCGCCGGTCTTTGTTAAGGAAAGGGGCGCATAGTTATGTCGATTCTGATGGTCGCCGCTCTGGTGATGGGAGTGCTCGCTTTGGTGCTCGGCACCGCGATCGGTATTTTTGTCAAATTTTTCAAGGTCAAGAGCGACCCGCGCGTTGAACTCGTGCTGGAATTGCTGCCCGGCGCCAACTGCGGCGGATGCGGCTGTGCCGGATGCGCCGATTTCGCCAAGGCGGTCGCCAGCGGCAAACTTCAACCGAACCGCTGTCCGGTGTCAAGTAGAGAGCAGGTCAACGCCATCGCGTTCGCCCTCGGCGTCGATCCCGGCGAAGGCTTCGCCCGCCGCGCCGTCGTCTGCTGCTCCGGCGACAAATACCAGACGCAGATGCGCAAATTCTACAACGGCGCGATCGACTGCGCCGCGGCGAATATGATCGGCGGCGGCCCCAAAGGGTGTCGTTACGGTTGTATCGGTATGGGAAATTGCGCGCACGCGTGTCCTTTCGGCGCGATCGAAGTCATCAACTCGCTCGCCGTCGTTCATCAGGAACTCTGCGTCGGTTGCGGCAAGTGCGTCACGGCGTGTCCGCGCGGCGTCATCAAACTCGTGCCGGCGGATTCCTCGGCGCACGTCTACTGCAACTCGCCGGAAAAAGGCGCGACCAAGCGTTCGCTCTGCCACGGCGGCTGTATCGGTTGCGGTAAATGCGAACGCGCCTATCCCGACAAGTTCACCAAAACGGGCTTCCTCGCGAGCGTCAATTACGAAGCGGAAAAACTTCCCGGCACAGAGGAACTCGAAGCGATCAAGTGCCCGACCGGCGCGCTCGCTTCGGAAGCCGGACACTATGAAAGCGAAAAAAATGCCGGCAAGGGGGATAATAAATGAATAAAAGTTCGCGTAAAGTGATGAGTTTCACCGGCGGCATCCACCCGGTGAGCGCGGGCAAGAAATTGACCAATACCCACGCGGTGCATACGGCGCCTTTGTTGGAGCGTTATACCGTCCTTGTGCAGGAAAATGCGGGCAAGGCGCCCGAGGTCATCATCAAGCCGGGCGACAAGGTGCTGAAATACCAGTTGCTCGCCAAGGCTTCCGGTTTCGTTTCGGCGAATCTGCACAGCCCGACGAGCGGCGAAGTCGCCGGCATCGTCGAAGTGCCGGGCCCGATGGGCGTGCCCGCGCTGGCGATCGACATCCGTTCGGACGGCGAAGACCGCGAGACCGACCCCTTTGAACCGATCCCCGACTGGCGGAGCGCGGAGCCGCAACTTCTGCTCGACCGCGTCGGCGACGCGGGACTGGTCGGTATGGGCGGCGCGAGTTTCCCGACCCGGGTGAAACTCACGATCCCGCCGGGGAAAAAGGTGGACACTCTGATCCTCAACGGCGCGGAGTGCGAGCCTTATTTGAGTGCCGATCACCGTCTGATGCTCGAATCGCCCTGCCGCGTCCTCGAAGGGGCGGCGATCATCGGTCATATCCTCGGCATCGATAAAATCTATATCGGCATCGAAGTCAACAAGCACGACGCCATCGCCGAATTGGAGCGTTTCTCCGAAGATTACGGCATTAAGATCATCCCGTTGCAGGTGCAGTATCCGCAGGGGAGCGAAAAACAGTTGATCCACGCGATCGTCAACCGCATCGTGCCGCCCGGCGGTCTGCCGGCGGACGTCGGTTGCGTCGTGCAAAACGTCGGCACGGCGGCGGCGATCTCCGATGCCGTGACGCTCGGGATCCCGCTTGTCGAGCGCATCGTGACCGTTTCCGGCAAAGTCCTGAAAGACCCCGGCAACTGGAAACTGCGCATCGGTACGCCCGTCATCAAGGCGATCGAATTTTGCGGCGGCGTCACTGACGAACCGAGCAAACTTATCCTCGGCGGCCCGATGATGGGTTTCGCGCAGAATTCCTACGATGTGCCGATCGCCAAAAACACCTCCGGCGTGTTGCTTTTCAGCCGCCGCCGCGCATTGAATTACCGTTCGGGCAGTTGCATCCGTTGCGGCCGTTGCGTGCAGGGGTGTCCGATGGGGCTTTGCACCTGCTTGCTGGCGACGGCGATCGAGGGCGGCCGCATCGATCTTGCAGAGCAGAATCACGTGATGGATTGTCTGGAATGCGGCAGTTGCGCCTACGTTTGTCCGGCGCACCGTCCGCTCGTGCAGACGCTCCGGCTTGCCAAGGCGGAGATCCGCCGTCAGCGCGCCGCCGCCAAGGCCAATTCAGGAAAATAAGGGGGCTGTATGAGTCTTTTCAGCGATAAAAAAGAAAAAACGGGGCTCCGGTTGCCGGATGCCAAACATCTGGTGCTGTCGAGTTCGCCGCATTTGTCAAGTTCGGCGGACGAGGGGCGGATCATGCTTTATGTCATTATCAGTTTGCTTCCCGCGGTGGCGGCGGGCATCTGGTTTTTCGGCGCGCCCGCGTTGCGCGTGATCCTTTACAGTCTGGTTTTCTGCGTCGGAGCGGAAGCGCTCTGGTGTCTGTTGGCGGGCAAGCCGGTGTGGCGGACGATCGGCGATTGCTCCGCGGCGGTCACGGGACTTTTGCTCGCCTTGAATCTGCCGCCCGGTGTGCCGTTTTACGTGCCGCTGATCGGCGCGATACTGGCGATCTGGCTCGGCAAGCAGATCTACGGCGGCTTGGGCAACAATCCTTTCAACCCCGTGCTCGTCGGGCGCGTGGGATTGCTCATCGCGTTGCCCGCGTTGATGACGACGTGGAGTCCCGCCCGCGGAATGGAGAGCGCGGAGTATCCGCAGCACGCCGTTTTCGGTATGGCGGAGCCGGCGGCGACGGTGACGCACGCGACTCCGGAAGCGAAAGAATGTGATCTTGTTACTTGCGCGACGCCGCTCGGCGTGGCTTCGACATCGGTCGCGACGCCGGGGAAATACCGCTTTGAAAAAGTCGACAATTCCGCGATGTGGAAAGAGTATTTCATCGGGCGGCAGGGCGGCTGTATCGGCGAGACCTGCGCTCCCGCGCTGTTGCTCGGCGGGATTTTGCTCGTCCTTTTCAACTTGATCAACTGGCGTGTGCCGCTTTACTTCGCGGGAACGGTCGGTGTGCTGACGGCGATCATCCACTATTTTGCGCCGCAAGTGACGCCGACGCCGGTCTTTCATCTGCTGACGGGGGGACTTCTCCTCGGCGCGATCTTTATGGCGACGGATATGGTGACGTCGCCGATCAGCGGGACGGGGTGTGTGATTTTCGCCATCGGTTGCGGAGTCATCACGACGGTCATCCGCATCTGGGGAAATTATCCGGAAGGGGTGAGTTTTTCCATCCTCTTCATGAATGCATTGGTGCCGTTGATCGACCGCTGGTTTGTCAAACGGCCGTTCGGCTATACCCGCCGCCGCAAGGAGGTGTAAAATGCGGTTTTCTTTGCGTAAAACGGAAAATATCTGGGTGCTCGGCGCATTCTTGTGCGTGGTCGGTCTTCTCTCGGCGCTGTTGCTCGGCACCGTCAACGAAGTGACGAAAAAACCGATCGCCGCCGCCAAGGAGCGCGCTCTCGCCAAAAATCTGAAACTGCTCGTGCCGGATTTCGACACGGTGACGCCGGGCAAAAAGGTTCTTGCGCTCGCCAACGGAAGCGAAGCGGAACTTTACTACGCCAAAAAGGCGGGGAAACTTGTCGCCGTCATCGCCAAGGCGGTGACGAAACAAGGCTACGCCGGCAAAATCGAAATGCTCGTCGCGTTGACGCCTGACGGCAAAGTGTTGCAGGTGATGGTGACCGAGCAGAAAGAAACGCCGGGACTCGGCGCGGATGTCTGTACGCGGAAATTTGTCAAGACGATCCGCAACTTCACGGAGCCGACGCCGGAGGGGTTGCCGCCCAATGCGCTGCTCGACCAGTACGCGGGAAAATCCGCCGACGGGAACGACTGGCGCGTCAGCAAGGACGGCGGCAGTTTTGATTTCAAGACGGGGGCGACGGTGACGAGCCGCGCTTTGACCGTTCTGGTCGGCGACGTCGTGACGAGTTTCGCGGCATCCCGTAAAACGATTTTGGAGGGCTTTTAACGATGTTGACCGCTTTGAAAGACTTGGTGCGCGGCATCTGGAAAGAAAATCCGGTGCTGGTGCTGTTGCTCGGGACTTGCCCGACGCTCGCTTTGACGACGCAGGCGATCAACGGTATCGGAATGGGGCTTGCGGTTACATTCGTTCTCGCGTGCAGTAACTTTGTGGTGAGTTGCATCAAAACCATCGTGCCGCAGCGCATCCGTATCCCCGTTTACATCGTCGTGATCGCGACGTTTGTGACGATCGTCGACTTTCTGATGCAGGCGTACGCTCCGGCATCGCTTTACGACGCGCTCGGCATTTTCATTCCGCTGATCGTCGTGAACTGCATCGTGCTCGGCAGAGCGGAAGCCTTTGCCTCCAAAAACAATCCGTTGCGTTCCATTTTTGACGGTATCGGAATGGGGCTCGGTTTCACGCTGACGCTGACGATGCTCGGAATGTTGCGGGAATTTTTGAGTTCCGGCAGTCTTTTCGGGGTCAAAGTCATCACGGCGTGGCAGACGGATTTCCTGCTTCCGGCGGCGGCGCCCGGCGCCTTTATCATCGTCGGCTGCATTTTGGGTTTCCGCAACTACCTCACCCGCCGCGCGGCGGTCAAAGCGGGCAAGTTGTACATCCCGCCGGACGGCTTGGACTGCCGTCATTGCATGATCTGCAATCCCGACGAGAAGTAAAAATTTGCGAGGAGCAAATTTTTACAGTTTTAAGTTTAAAGTTTATAGTTTACAGTACTTGGCAGGGAGCTTTCGGCTCCCTGACCCTCCGACTGCACAAACGCATCCCCCTTCGCCAAGGCTACGGCGGGACAAGTCGCGTTTGCTTAAAAAACAAACGGTAAAATGCTGCTCTCGCGGCACCCTCCGTCGCGTAAACGCTATGGAGGGTAAGCCGCCGCGAAATTTACGGGGCGATGGGGGTATTGAGAGTTGTGAGAATTGTGGGATTTGTGAGATAAGGCAAACCTGCGATAATCACCACGTTGCGGTAATGAGCGCGATAGAGAGCGTATTGTTCCACATCTCCCACAACTCCCATATGGTCACGTCCTTATTCGCGTCTGCGGCGCGATGCCTTCAAAATAAACGGCAGTACGCATTGACCAAACAATTTGCGTACTGCCGTTTTGTGTTGCTTTTTAAGCCGATGCGATGCATCGGCGCATTCAGGGGTACGGGGGCAGAGCCCCCGACC
>JAEDIJ010000024.1 GCA_016292515.1 Victivallaceae bacterium | reverse complement strand
GCAAACGCGATGCGTTTGCGCTGTCGGAGGGTCAGGGAGCCGAAAAGCTCCCTGCGTAGCACTTAAAACTTATAACTTATAACTAAAAACTAAAAAAACTCCCTTTTGTTTTTTCTTTTTCTGCGCTATATTATAATAAAGGAGTTTTTTTATGCCGATATACCGATTTCATTGTTCCAAGTGCGACCGGCATTTTGAGTTGCTGTTGCCGCGCTATGATGCCGAAGCGCATTGTCCCGGATGCCAAAGCGCGGAATTGGAGCGGGAAAACACGAGTTTCGCCACCGTGACGAAAAATGCTTCCGGCTGTGCCGCAAGCGGAAATTGTCCTCACGAATCCGCCGCGTGCGGTTGCGGCTGCGGTTGCGGCGGACACCACCATCATTAAGCGATGAATAAAAAAGAATTGATCAAAACGCTCGAAACGCTCGATATGCGTCCGGGAAGAGGTTTGGGGCAGAATTTTCTCCTCGACGGCAATCTGCTGGATTTCATCGCCCGCGCTTCGGGATTGGAGGAAGGCGACGAAGTCCTCGAAGTCGGGCCGGGATTCGGCGCGCTGACGGAAAAACTTCTCGCTCACGGCGGTAATGTTACCGCCGTCGAGTTCGACCATCGGCTCGCCGCTTTTTTGCGCGAAAAATTTGCCGGTCAATCGTTGAAGATCGTCGAAGCCGATGCCTGCCGCGTCGATTACGGCGAACTTTTTGGCGTGCGTCCCTTTAAGGCGATCGCCAATTTGCCTTATGCGATCAGTACGGTTTTCATCGCGCGCATCCTCGACGGCGCGGTACAGCCCCGCACGATGTTTTTCATGCTTCAAAAGGAAATGGGCGAGCGGCTCGCCGCGACGCCGGGAAGCAAGGCGTACGGCGCGCTCTCGGTGCGCTGTCAACTGATGTACGACGTTTCGATTTCCCGCATCGTGCCGCCGGAAGTTTTTTATCCCGCGCCCGAAGTCGAATCCGCTTTGGTGAATTTTGTCCGTCACGACCGCTTTGATTTGAATGACGGCATCGGCAAAAGCATCGCGAGCGTGGTCAAACTCGCTTTCAGTCAGCGGCGCAAGCAGTTGGGGAAAGTCCTCGCCCACGGGCCTTACGGCGCGGAAAAAGTTTCCGCGGCATTTGCGCAACTCGGACTGCCGCTTGAAGTTCGCCCGGACCGCGTCGAAGTGGAGCAGTTTTATCAACTCGGCAAACTCTTAAAAAAGGAGTCGTAACCATGAATGCCTTGCAGGAAGAGATCCTCCGTCTGAAAGTGGAGCGCCACGCCTTGATCCTCGCGCACAATTACGTCGATTCCCCGTTGCAGGAGATCGCCGATTTCGTCGGCGACTCGCTCGAATTGAGTCAAAAAGCGGCAAAAGCCGACGCCGAAGTTCTCGTCGTCTGCGGCGTCCGTTTTATGGCGGAAACGGCAAAACTTCTCTCGCCCGACGCGATCGTGCTGCTGCCCTGTCCCGACGCGGGATGCCCGATGGCGGATATGGCTTCGGGCGACGCCGTCCGCGCGGCGCGCGCCGCGATGCCCGATGCGACGTTTGTCGCCTACGTCAACACGACCGCCGATACCAAGGCGGAAGTCGACATCTGCTGTACGAGCGGCAATGCCGAAAAGATCGTTTCGTCGCTCCCCAAAAACAAACCGATCCTCTTTTTGCCCGACCGCAACCTCGGGCACAACGTCGCGAAAAAACTCGATCGCCCGATGAATTACTGGGGCGGCTGTTGTCCGGTTCACGACGCGGTCACGGTCGAAATGATCGAAAAAGCCCGCGCCGCCCATCCCGGCGCCGAAGTTTTGATCCACCCCGAATGCCGCCCCGAAGTCGTCGCCGCCGCCGACCGTGCGCTCAGCACCGGCGGGATGTTGCGTTACATCCGCGAAAGCGAGAAAAAAAGTTTCATCATCGCCACCGAGTGCGGTATCCTTTTCCGGCTCCGCAACGAAAATCCCGACAAGGAATTTTTCACGCTCGAAAATCCCATCGTCTGCCGGGATATGAAAAAGGTCACTCTCGAAATGGTGCGCGACGCTTTGATCGACCTCCAACCGCGGGTGGAATTGTCCGCCGACGTCGCGGAAAGAGCACTTAATGCGGTACACCGGATGATCGAAACGAAGTGAGCCGCGAAGCGGCAGTTATAAGTTTAAAGTTTTAAGTGCTAGGCAGGGAGCTACTGGCTCCCTGACCCTCCGACAGCGCCGGCACATCGTGCCGGCTTAAAAAAAGCAATCGGCAGTACGCATTGACCAAAAAGTCGCGTACTGCCGTTTTGTATCGCTCTGTAAGCCGATGCGATGCATCGGCGCATTCAGGGGTACGGGGGCAGAGCCCCCGACCAAGCACTTAAAACTTAAAACTAAAAACTTATAACTTGTCGCGCAGCGACTTCTCGCACGCGTAATATATATAACGCGCGCTTGAAATGTTCACACTTCCGTGCTATATTAAAACGATTCATTCTATAAGCAGGAGTTTTGTTATGAATCCGAATTGGAAATTCGATACGCTGGCGGTGCAGGCGGGCTACGAGCCGAAAAACGGCGAACCGCGGATCGCGCCGATCGTCCAATCGACGACCTACAAGTATGACGACGTGCAGAGTGTCGCGGATCTTTTCGACCTCAAAACGCCGGGGTTTTTCTACACCCGGCTCGCTAATCCGACGGTCGATGTCTTTGAAAAGAAAATGGCGGCACTCGAAGGCGGCGTCGCGGCGGTCGCTCTGGCAAGCGGTCAATCCGCCAATGCCTTTGCGTTGCTCAACCTCGCGCAGGCGGGCGATCACGTCGTCGCGGCGAGCGCGCTCTACGGCGGTACGGTCTCGCTCTTTACCAACACGCTGAAAAAAACGGGGATTTCTTTCTCCTTTGTTTCGCTCAACGCCGACGAGGAAGAGATCCGCGCGGCGGTCAAGCCCAATACCAAAGCGATTTTCGTTGAAATGCTCGCCAATCCGGCGTTGCGCGTCTGCGATCTTGAAATGTACTCCAAAGTCGCGCACGAGTATCAGATCCCGTTGGTCGTCGACAACACATTTCCGACTCCGGCGCTGTGCCGTCCCTTTGAATTCGGCGCGGATATCGTGACGCATTCGAGCAGCAAGTATCTCGACGGTCACGCGACGAGCGTCGGCGGCGTCGTGGTCGAAAAAGGCACGTTCGACTGGACGTGCGGCAAATTCCCCGAATTCACCGAGCCGGATGCGAGTTATCACGGTTTGATCTATACGCGCGATTTCGCGGCGGCGCCTTTTTCGGTGAAACTGCGGGTGCAACTGGTGCGCGATTACGGAGTGCCGATGATGCCTTTCAACGCGTTTCTGACCAATCTCGGCACCGAAACGTTGAGTCTGCGGATGCGCAAGCACAGCGAAAACGCCCTCGCGCTCGCAAAATTTCTGCAATCTCACCCCAAGATCGCCTGGGTCAAATATCCGGGGCTTGCGGGCGACGAGGACTACGAGCGCGCACAAAAATATCTTCCCAAGGGAGCGTCCGGCGTGCTGACTTTTGGTGCCAAGGGCGGTTTCAAGGCGAGCGAAAAACTGATGAATCATCTGAAACTTGCCGCGATCGTCGTTCACGTCGCCGATGCGCGCACCGGAGTGTTGCATCCGGCGAGTATGACGCACCGTCAGCTCTCGGAAAAGGAACTGATCGCCGCCGGCGTGTTGCCGGAACTGGTGCGTTTGAGCGCGGGTTTGGAGGATGCCGAAGACCTGATTTCCGATTTCGATCAGGCGTTGGCGCAGTTGTAAGTTACGGGATAAGACGATGGATTCCTACCGCTTCAAAAATGTGGACAGTTACGATACGCCGGAAAACGCGGCGGAGTCGTTCTTTTTCCGGTTGACCGGCAGGAGCCGCTTTTATTTTTACTTTGACAATTTCCGCACCTATATCCGTTCGGGGATCGCGGCGCGGCGCGGCAAACTCGACGCCGATTGCCAGATCCGCAATTCCAATCGCAACCTCGACCTCGTCGAACGGTGCGGCGGTCATATCCATTTGCGCGGGTTGAATTTCCTGCGTGAAGTTGCCGGCGAGCCGGTCGTGGTGATCGCCAATCATATGAGTATGCTGGAAACATCGACCGTCCACGCGATCATCCGGGAATATCTCGACTTTTCCTTTGTCGTCAAGGCTTCGCTTTTGCATACGCCGTTTATGAAAGACATATTGACGGCATTCAAGGCGGTGCCGATGACGCGCACCAATCCGCGTGCCGATCTCAAAGCGATCCTGACGCTGGGCAAAGCGGTGATCGACGCGAAGCGGTCGATGATCGTTTTTCCGCAGGCGACCCGGAGCCGTGAATTTCAGCCGGAGCATTTCAGCTCGATCGGGGTGAAGCTCGCGAAACACGCCGGGGTGAGGGTGTTGCCTTTGGCACTCAAAACCGATTTCGTCGGCAACGGCAAAGGGATATTCAAGGATCTCGGACCGATTTATCCGGAGCGTCACGTCTGGTTTGAATTCGGCGCGCCGATGACGATCACCGGAAACGGTCAGCACGAGCAGGAGAAGATCGTGGAATTCATATCGGAGCGTCTGGACTGCTGGAACCGTTTGGAAAAGGAAGCGTAATTTTTATGATCTGCCGTCGACTGAAATCTCTTTTGGCGATGCTGGCCGTCTTTGCCGTGCCGCTTTTTGCCGCCGACGACGACGCGATGAAACTTGACGAGATCAAGTACATCAAGGCGGGCCGCTGGTCGGTTATCGGAAAAAATATCTTTGCTGAAAATCAGGTTCACCTGCCTTTCGGTGAATACGAATTGTACGCCGACAAAGTGATCGTCAACACCGAGACGCAGGATATCGAAGCGGTCGGCGACATCCGTTTTTACCGCTGGCAGTCGCGCGATCTGACGTTGACGCCGACGCAATTGTCGGCACTTCAACGCCGTCCCGGCGTGATCGTCAAGACGGAAGGGCTGGTCGGCGACGAATGGGGAAATCAGAAAATTTCGGTCAAGGCGCAGGTATTGGTCAGCGACCTTTCGGCGCAGCGGATGACCGGTAACCTCAAAAGCGGTTATTTCCGTTTTGACAAACTCGTGCTCCGGATGACGATGGCATACTGCCGCGCGGAGACGGCGGAGCGTTTCTCCAACGGCACGATCGAAGTGCATAACGCGGAATTCAGCAGCTGCGAATATTTGCACGGCGACAACGCGCACTATTCCGTTTCGGCGGCGACCGCCACCTTGACTCCCTATGCATCGGATCTGCCCGGTATGGAGGGGGTCAAAACCCGGTTGAGCGACTATTCGATCCTTTGCGCGAACGGCATCGTAAAGGCTTACGGCATTCCGGTTCTGTGGCTGCCGGCATTCTACGCGCCGCGCGACCAGCCGCTGGGGCTTTTCGGATTCCAGGTCGGTAAAGACAGCAATTGGGGGTACTTTTTGAGAATGTACCGCCGGTTTGATTTTTACGAATATCCGAAAGCTTCCGGCAAACTGATGCTCGACCTTTTTTCACGTCGCGGCGTCGGCTTCGGTTTTGAGGGAAGTGCCGTGATGGAAAACAGCCGGACGGATGTTTTCGCCTACACCATTTACGACCGCCATCCGAATGAAAAAACCGATTATTACAAGTACTGGATCCGCGTGCCGCATTTCCGCTATGATCTGCGGGTGAGCAACGTGACGCATATCACGCCGCGATTGGATTTCCGCGGCGTGATCGAGTACGCCAGTGATCCTTTCTTCACCCGCGACTTTTTCAATTCCCGCTACTCCGCCAATCCGCAACCGACGACGTATGTGGCGTTGGAGCAGCAATTCGACCATTTCAGCGCGTCGATCTATTTCCGCCCGCGCATCAATGATTTCTACACGGTCGTGGAAAAGATGCCGGAAGTCCGGATCGACGTCCACCGCCAGGAAATTTTTGATACCAATTTGTATTATCAGGGCAATATGACGGCGGGTTACAACCGGATGCGCTGGATCAACTTCACCGAACGGAAAAATCCCTCGCACACGCCGTGGACGGATTTCTATAATTACTCGGCGTTCCGGTTTGATATGACCCACTTCCTCTACTATCCGATCAAAACGGACTATTTCACGATCGTCCCGCGCGCCGGTTTGAAGTTGACCGCTTACAGCAACAGCAGTAAAAACGAGGTCAGCGACGACGACTTGATGACGATGTTCGCCGCCGCCAACCAGACCAATACGCGAAATTACGTTTTTGAAAATTTCGACAACAAAGGGGGCGCGCAGGTGCGCTTCGCCTGGGAACTCGGCGTCGAGGCATCGACCAAGATCCACAACACGTGGGGCAACGTGCGCAATAAATTCATGAATATCGACGGATTGCGCCACGTGATGCGGCCTTACATCAATTACACCTATTTGGACTACATCGGCACGGCTTCCCGCGAGCACCTTTATTACTTTGACGAGATGGACAGGCTTCAACGGCAGAACTTTTTCCGCTTCGGCGTGGAGAACCGTTTGCAGACGAGATCGGGCAATTCGATCCGCAACATTTTTGTGATGGACAACTACTGGGATTTCTATCTCACGGAAACCCCGGCGGGCGACGACCGGACTTTCAGCCGCTTCGGCAATATCTGCACGACGATCGCGTTTCAGCCGATCAAGCAGTTGACGATCGCCACCGCATTCGCCATCGACCCCTCCAATTTCAACGGCGAGATCCCCGATACGATCCGTACCGGAAAACGCGGGGACAGTCACAACGCGGGCAAGCCCGGTCTCGCCTGCAAATGGCTCAACCGCTGGATGATCTCAATTCAGTTCACCCCGATCGAAGACGTCAATCTGACGATCAGTTACGTTTACAACCGTCCCTATGCGTCGCGCAGCGGTTACTCGATGGGCTCGACCCTGACGCAATTCGACGCCGGCGGCTTTTTCACCAAGTACGTTACGGATCACAACGAACGCATCACCGGCAATGTCAGTTTGCCGCTCACGCCGGATCGCCGGACGTTCGGCGGCTTCCAGATCGACTACGATTTCATCCGCGGCTATATTTCCTCCTATTCTTTCTTTGTCCGCCGCCGTTTCCACTGTATCGAGGTCATCGCCAATATCGGCATCGACCGCAACACCAACAGCAACGACGAGCAGAATTGGGATACGAACTTTTCGATCCAGGCGCAATTGGTCAATATGGGGCTCGGTTCCAGTTTCGGCGACAATCAGATGCTCGATGTCGCCAACAGAGGACTCGCAACGCCGGATCCGCTCGGCGATTTATAAAAAGGATACTTTGTTATGTTCATCGTTACAGGTGGCGCAGGTCTGATCGGCAGTCTGGTAGTCTGGAAACTCAATCGTGAAGGCATCGACGACATTCTCGTCGTCGATCATCTCGGCACTTCCGACAAGTGGAAAAATCTCGCGCCGCTGAAATTCAGCGACTATCAGGAAAAAGACGTTTTCCGCGCGATGGTGCGCGACAACGCCTTTGCCGGCAAAAAGATCGACGGCATTTTTCACCTCGGAGCGTGTTCCTCGACGACGGAGCGCGACGCCAGTTATCTCATCGACAACAATTTCCGGTACACCGCGGAATTGGCGACCTTTGCCGTCGAGCGGAAGATCCGGATGATCTACGCTTCCAGTTGCGCCACCTACGGCGACGGCAGTTGCGGTTACCGCGACGACGAAAACGGGATCGAAAAACTGCGTCCGCTCAATATGTATGGATACAGCAAACAGCTTTTCGACCTCTGGGCGAAACGGCGCGGTCTTTTCGACCGGCTGATCGGCTGTAAATTTTCCAATGTTTACGGCCCCAACGAAGCGCACAAAAACGAGATGCGCTCCGTCGTGCTGCGCGCCTACGAGCAGATCACGGAAACGGGAAAAATGAAACTTTTCCGCAGTTACCGCAGCGATTACGCGGACGGCGAGCAGAAGCGCGATTTCCTCTATGTGAAAGACGCGGTCAATATGCTCTGGTTCCTTTTCAATTCGCACCGGGCGGCGGGATTGTACAACATCGGCAGCGGCAAGGCGGAAACGTGGAATCATCTGGTGACGGCGGCGTTTCACGCGCTCGGCAAGCCGGTCGATATCGAGTATATCGATATGCCGGAAAGTCTGCGTGACCGCTATCAATACTATACCTGCGCCGAAATGGATAAACTTTACGCGCTCGGTTTCGACCAAGCCGTGCTTTCGCTCGACGATGCGGTCGCGGATTATTTGCAGAACCACTTGATGACCGGCAAACGTCCGGGCGACGAATGAGACCTGATGGAGTAGCCGGGGAATCGTTGCGCGCCGCCGCCGCCGGCATCGCGGAAATCGAAGCGGGGAAGCTGACGCTTGATGAATATCTCG
Organism: Victivallaceae bacterium; assembly: GCA_016292515.1. Lineage (GTDB taxonomy): Bacteria > Verrucomicrobiota > Lentisphaeria > Victivallales > Victivallaceae > UBA1784. The sequence goes on along the minus strand of JAEDIJ010000024.1, from coordinate 22,625 downwards.
ACCGCCGCGAGATCACGCCTTTCCGGAAAATTGTCGCACATTTACTGCTTACTTATTTTAGGCGTAAGCGCGCGCTTGACGCGCGCGTCAACTCTTTTCTCACGCGCGCGCCGCGCCCGGAAGTTTCCGCTTTGCTCCGCGCGGCGGCGACGCGGATATTCTTTCAGACGGCAGTGCCGCGCGAAGTTTCGGTGAGCGTCGCCGTCGATCTCGCCAAAAGAGTGCGCGCCGACAAATTCGTCAATGCGGTGTTGCACCGTCTGCTGGGAGTGGAAAGCGCGTTTCCCGATGCGCCGGATGAGGTGTTGCCGCCGGAAATTTTCCGCCGCTGGTCGGCGCGGTTTTCGCCGGAAGTCTTGCGGGAGTTGACCCGGCTCTTTCTGTCGGAAGCGCCTTTTTCCTATCGCGCGGAGGAGGACGCTCCGGAAATTTCTGACGCCGAGCCGTTGCCGGGTTTCGGAAACTTTTCTTTCTTTACCGCTCCGGCGGAAAAAATTCTCACCTCTTCCGCGATGGCGGAGGGGAAATTCTACATTCAGGATCCGGCGGCAAGTTTTGCCGTTTCTCTGATCGACCCCGGGAAAATCAAAAGCGCGGCGGATCTTTGCGCCGCACCGGGCGGCAAGGCTTTGATGCTCAAACATATTTTGCCGTGCGACGCCGGGCTTTTTCTCTTTGACGCGTCGGAAAAGCGGCAGACTCTCACCCGGCGGAATTTTGCGCTGCGCAAACTTCAAGCGGATATCTGCGTTGCCAAGGCACAGGAAGTCAAGGGCGTTTTTGACCTCGTTTTCGCTGACGTGCCGTGCAGTAACAGCGGCGTTTTCCGCCGCCGTCCTGACGCGCTCTGGCGTTTCAACGATGCGATGCAGCAGAAATTGCTTCAAATCCAGCAGGAGATCCTCTTTCACGCGGCGACGCTGGTTGCCCCCGACGGGCAACTTGTTTTGAGCAGTTGCAGTATCGAGGAGGAGGAAAATACTTTTCTCGCGGAAAAACTGGAAGCCGCCTTTCCCGCTTTGCGGCGGGTGGCAGGCGGCATCATCTTGCCGGGATCGACCCGCGACGGCGCGGGCGCGTTTCTCTGGCGAAAGGAGTCGTGATGGCGAATTATCATTTTATCGGGATCGGCGGGATCGGAATGAGTGCGCTTGCTGCAATGTGCCGGGCGCAGGGAGATGTCGTGACGGGCAGCGACCGCGGTTACGCGCAACGCGCCAACAACCGGATCTTTGCTCCGCTCGAAGCGGCGGGGGTCCGCATTTTTCCGCAAGACGGTTCTTTCATCAAGGAAACGCATCCCGATTTTCTTGTCTGGTCGACTGCGATCGAGGAGGACAATCCCGATTTCGCCGCGGGAAAGGATATTCCGTGGCTTCACCGCTCGGAATTGCTCCGCAATATGATCGGCGCGTTTCCCGGCGTTTCGATCGCGGTGACGGGCAGTTGCGGTAAAAGTTCCGTTACGGCTTATCTTGCCGAATCGCTCGATTATCTGAATTTGAAGCCGGATTGCCTCAACGGCGCGCTCGTCAAGCGTTTCATCGCGGCGGACAACGCCGGAAATTACCGGCGCGGCGAGGGCAAGTTTCTCGTCTTTGAAAGCGACGAGAGCGACAAAAGTCTGCTCGGCTATCAGGCGGATTACGCCATCGTGCTCAATTTGGGGTGCGACCATTACGACACGGCGGAACTCGGACGGGTTTTCGGGACGTTTTTGAGCCGCACCCGCCGCGGCGCCGTCGTTGAAGAACACGTTTTCGAGGCGGTGAAAAATTTTCTGCCGCCCGAATTGCCGGTCAAGGTTTTCGGATACGGGGCAAACTGCGACTACCGCCTGGAAGCCTACGAAGTGCGGGAGCATCTGCCCTTTGCCAAGTTTGCCGGGATGCCGGAGATCGCCCTGCCGCAAAGCGGGCATCACACCGCCTTGAATGCATTGAGCGTGCTGGCGATGCTGGAAATGATCGGGGTCGAACGGCACGCCGCCTTGAAATCCCTCGAATTTTTCGACGGCGTATGGCGGCGGAGCGACAGCCACGGCAAGACGGCTTGCGGAGCCCGTATCTTCGACGATTACGCCCACAATCCGGAAAAGATCCGCGCCTGTCTCGAAGCGATGCGCGAGATCACGCCGGGGCGGCTTTTCGCGGTTTACCAGCCTCACGGGTACGGCCCTTTCGGTTTTATGCGCGATACGCTCCTCGAATATCTCGATCAGGATTTGCGCAAAAGCGACCGCTTCTACTTGTGCGAACCTTATTACGCGGGAGGCACTTCCAGTTTCCGGCCGACGGCGCGCGAAGTGCTCGCCGACTGGACATCGCGCGCCAAAAATCCGGAGCGTTTCATTGAAGTCGCTTCGCGCGATACGCTCCGCAAGGAACTTCTCGCAAACCTCAAATCCGACGATACCGTCGTCATTATGGGCGCGCGCGACAATTCGTTGAGCGATTTCGCCGAGAGTTTCCGCGACGCGCCGAACTTGTAAAATCGCGCAAATTGTGATATATTAAGAATTTGGAAAAAATCATCAACCTTTCAAAAGGAAAAAGATGCGATGAACAATGAAAAAATTGACCGCGCAACGCTGAGTTTTGGCGGCCAGTCGGTGGAACTTCCGGTCGTGACCGGCACCGAGGGGGAATGTGCTCTGGACATCTCGCATCTGCGGGAAAAAACCAAGCTGGTGACGCTCGATCCCGGATTGGGCAACACCGCCAGCTGTTTCAGCAAGATCACCTACATCGACGGCGAGCGCGGTATTTTGCGTTATCGCGGCATCCCGATCGAAAAACTGGTCGAAAAGGTGATGTTCATCGACGTCGCCTATCTGCTCGTCCACGGCGTCCTGCCGACGGAGGAGGAGCGGCACAACTTTTCGCAGTTGCTGAACTTCAATTCCCTGATGCATGAGGATATGCGCCACTTTTTCGATCTTTTTCCCCACGACGCACACCCGATGCACATCTTGTCGACGATGATTAACGCGATGGCGGCGTTTTATCCCAACGTCGATTCCAAGTCGCTCGTCGAAAACATCGATCAGGCGACGGCGCGCGTCATTTCGATCGTCCGCACGATGGCGGCGTTCGTCTACAAGAAATCGATCGGCGAACCGGTGGTCTACCCCCGGCACGATCTTTCCTACTGCGCGAACTTCCTTAATATGATGTTCGACTCGCCGGTGAAACCGTATCAGATCCGCCCCGAAACGGTGCGGTTGCTCAACATCCTTTTTATCCTGCACGCCGATCACGAGCAGAATTGCTCGACGACCGCCGTGCGCGTCATCGGCAGCGCGCAGGTCAACTTGTACGCGACGATCTCCGCCGGCATTTCCGCGTTGTCGGGGCCGCTTCACGGCGGCGCCAATCAGGCGGTCATCGAAATGCTCCGCACCATTCAGGAGGATGGCGACGTCGATAAATTCATCAGAATGGCGAAAGACAAAAGCAATCCTTTCCGTTTGATGGGCTTCGGGCACCGCGTCTACAAAATTTACGACCCGCGCGCCGCGATCATCCGCCGCGAATGCGAGCAGTATCTCAAAACGATTCATTACAACGATCCCTTGCTCGACGTGGCGCACCGCATCGAGGAAGCCGCGCTCAAAGATCCCTATTTCATCGACCATCACCTCTACCCCAACGTCGATTTTTACAGCGGGATCCTCTACCGGGCGATGGGCATTCCGGAAAATATGTTCACCGCGATGTTCGCGCTGGCGCGTCTGCCCGGATGGGTCGCCCACTGGCAGGAAATGATCGGCAGTCAGACCAAGATCACCCGTCCGCGGCAGGTCTACGTCGGCAAGCCGTTGCAGACGACCGACGTTTTTGCGTCGAAAAATCCGCTTCTTATCTGAAACGGACTTGAAAAATCCGAAAAAAGATTGTAGTTTAATACATCGAACCAAAATCAATTGCATCGAAACAGGAGATTATCAGGATGAAAAAGTTTTTTCTGATCCTTGCTGTCGCCGCGACCGCCTTCACCGGCGCTTTTGCGGCAAACGGGGAGCGCGAATTCAACATCGGCGAGGCCGCCGCGCTCTATCTGCCCAACCGCATCCTCGATCTGCTCGACTGCTTCAGCGTTTCGCTCGGCATCGGGCCGACCGTCGAAGGCCGGTTGATGTTCACCCGCGCCTGCGATGTGGGCGGCGGTATCGGTTACAGTTGCAAGGCGACCAAGGAATACGGACGCCAGATCGGCGTCGGCATTGAGGAGTACTGGTACTGGTCGTGCATTTTCGTCGGCGAGGAAAGCTACTCGATGAACGAGGGTTCCGCGTGGGTCAAAAAATATCAGGAAGACCGTCTCGGCGTGCCGGATTTCCGCACCCGCACTTACGACTTCTTTGAAGGTCAGCGCGACTACTGGGCGATCGGCGGCGCGCTCGGTCTCGGGATCGACGGCAGCGTTTACATCCACCCCGTCGAATGGGCGGATCTTGTGCTCGGATTTTTCCTGATCGACTTGCGCAACGACGATCTGATTTTCGACGATTTCCGGTAAAATCCGGTCTCTATGAGAGATTGTTCGACGGCTCCGGAAGAAATTTCTTCCGGAGCGTTTGTCTGTAAACGGTGCGGCAATTGCTGCCGGCGCGAGGGCGAAGTTGTCGTCACCCCCGATGAAGTCGCCGCGATCGCCGCGTTTCTCGGCGTCGGGGAAGAAGTTTTTATGCGCGACTGCGTTGCACTTTCCGCCGACCGCCGCGAACTCGTGCTTGCGGGCGGGGAAAACCGTCCCTGCCGTTTTTTGGAGGAGTGTGCGGAGGGCCCGCGCTGTCGGATCCAAAGTGTCAAACCGCGGCAATGCCGCGATTTCCCGCTCCGCTGGAATTATCCCGGGTGGGAAAATGATTGTGCCGGAGGTAAAAAATGATTCGTAGCGGTGATTTGATCGTGCTTTCAGGTCCGAGCGGCGTCGGCAAGTCGACGCTGGTCAAAGCAGTGCGCGCCGCGCATCCCGAATTGGGCTTTTCCGTTTCCTGTACCACGCGCGCGCCGCGCCCCGGAGAAGTCAACGACCGGGAATATCACTTCCTCTCCGAGGAGGAATTTGCCCGGCGCAGTGCCGCCGGTGATTTCCTGGAAGAAGCCGGAATTTTCCGTCATCGTTACGGCACGCTCAAAAGTGAAGTCGTCGCTCAGCTCCGGCAGGGCAAAAGCATTCTGCTCGATATCGATTTGCAGGGCGCGAAACAGATCCGCGCCGCCGCCGAAAAGGATGAGGAATTGAAAAACGCGAGCGTTTTCGTGATGATCGTGCCGCCCTCGCTCGCCGTTTTGGAGCAACGTCTGCGCGGTCGTCAAAGCGAGAGCGAGGAGCAGATCCAGCTTCGTCTCGGTGCCGCCAAAAATGAACTTGCCGGTTTCCGCACTTACGATTTTCTCGTCGTCAACGACGATCTCGCGACCGCCGCCGCCGATTTGAATAAACTCGTCGACGTTTTCCGTATGCGCACGTCGATCGTGGAAGGAGATCCGTTCCAATGAAAAAAACTCCCGTCATCGTTCTCGGCGTCACGGGCGGCATCGCCGCTTACAAAAGCGCGGAATTATGCAGCCGATTGGTTCAAAACAATTGCGAAGTCCACGTCGTGATGACTGAAAATGCCACGCATTTCGTCACGCCGCTCACGTTTCGCACGTTAAGTCAGCAGAACGTCCTCGTTTCCCTCTGGGAAAACGACAACTGGCGTCCCGGTCACGTTTCGCTTGCCGACGTTGCCGACGTTTTCGTCGTCGCTCCCGCTTCCGCCGACTTCATCGCCAAATACACTTACGGCATCGCCGACGACGCTTTGACGACTTTTGCCGCTACATTCAACGGGAAAACGCTTCTCGCGCCCGCGATGAATCCGCAAATGTGGCTCCACGCCGCCTGTCGGGAAAATATCGCCGTACTGAAACGGCGCGGCACATTCTTTTGCGGTCCCGTCAACGGTCGTGTCGCCTGCGGCGCGCCCGGCGAGGGGCGTATGGCGGAGGCGTCTGATATCGCCGATGCCGTAATGGCCCTCATAAAAAAATAATTGTGCGAAGCACTTAAAAATCCCGCGTAAGCGGGCGCCTGGGGTGAGCGCGAGAGGGGCGGCGTGAGCCCTCTCGCTTATCGGACGTTATGCGGCGTTTCATTCAGAGGGGGCTGGTTTCGCCCCCTCTCGGACTCCCCTCAACCCGCCGAGGGCGGGACTTTGTACTTTTGGCGTGCCGCGTGTGTTTGCGGGGCATTTGTTTTGACCGCGCTCAAACGTGAAAATCCGCATAACTCACGCGGTCGTCTATATTTGTTACTGCAAAAGAAGATGCGTCCCACGCGGGCTAATGCTCCGCTTTACGCTTCGCCCGCCCGACTGCCTGATGTGCGATATTACCTCGCGGATGGTTGTCTCGCGGACGCCGCCGCGAAAGAAAGGCGAAAACGGACGATAACGGACACTTAAAGTAATGGGGAAAAAGCAAAATCACGCAATGATGAGGCGTCCGTTTGGTCCGTTAATGTCGGTTTTGTCCGTTAAAGTCCGTAGGAGATGACAACACAGTTGCATTGCTACGCCGTGACAAGCCGCCCGCCCCCGACCAAGCACTGTAAACGAAAAACTTATAACTTAAAACTTTTCCGATTTGTCATCGCCTCTGACCTGCTATATATTATATACATTATGAACAAATACGAAATCGACATGTGCCGCGGCCCGCTGGCGGGGAAGATCCTGCTTTTTGCCGTACCGTTGATGGCGACGTATATTTTGCAGTTGCTTTTCAACGCGGCGGATCTTGTCGTGATCGGCCGTTTTTCGCATCATCACTCGCTGGCGGCGATCGGGGCGACGATGAATCTCAACAGTCTGGCGATCAACGTCTTTTGCGGTCTCGCGATCGGCAGTAACATCATCGTCGGTCGCGCTTTCGGCGAAAAACGCCCCGATCAGATGAAAAAAGCGGTGCCCACGACGATGTTGCTCGCCTTTTTTGGCGGCATTTTGCTGATGGTCGCGGGATTGCTGGTGGCGAAGCCGGCTCTGCAATGGATGAAAACGCCGGAAGAAATTCTGCCGTTGAGTTGCACGTATATCCGCATCTGTTTTTGCGCGATCCCCTTTATTATGCTCTACAATTTCGGGTGTGCGATCTTGCGCGCCGTCGGCGATACGCGGCGGCCGCTCTACTTTTTGATCGCCGCCGGGATCGTCAATGTCGTTCTCAATCTGATTTTCGTATTGATTTTCAAACTGGATGTCGCCGGAGTCGCATTGGCGACGGCATCGTCGCATCTCATCGCGGCATCGCTGATCTGCCGGACGCTTTTGAAAAGCGGCGAAAGTTACGCGCTTTCATTGAAACATCTTGTTTTCGACCGGAAAATTTTTGTCGAGATCCTGCAGCTCGGAGTCCCCGCCGCCGTGCAGAGTTCCGGTTTCGCGCTTTCCAATATCATCATCCAGTCGGCGATCAACACTTTCGGCCCCGCCGCGATCGCGGGGACGACCGCCGCGCTCGGATTGGAGGGATTTGTCTACGTCGGCTCTTTCAGTTACCACCAGACGGCGTTAAGTTTCGTCGCGCAGAATCTCGGCGGCGGCAAATTCAAGCGCATCCTGTCGAGTCTCGCGTGGTGTTATTTGTGGGGCGTGATCTCGTGCGGCGTGATCGGCTTCGGCTGTTTCCTCGCCGGAGAATCGTTGCTCGGTGTTTTTTCCAGTGAACCCGAAGTCGTCGCGTGGGGATTTCTGCGGATGAAAATGCTTTTCGTTTCCTATATGATCTGTCCGCTGATGGATGTTTCCTGCGGCGGCTTGCGCAGTCTGGGATATTCCTTGACGGCGATGTTCATCACGCTGGTCGGCGCGTGCGGTTTCCGCGTCTGGTACGTCAAAATCATTTTGCCGCACCATCCGACGATGGAAACGCTGCTGCTTTCCTATCCGATCTCGTGGGCACTCGTCGCCGTGGTCAGTTTCGCGATTTTGATCTACGCCTACCGGAAACTGCTTTGCCGCCGTTGCGGGATCGCGACGCCATGGCTTTTGCTTCGCCCGGGTGTCACGCGCGGTATGCGCTATCTCGTCAGCCCGAAATAACTTTTATTTCTGCGTTTCCGGCGCGGCGGCGGGAGTTTTTTTCTGCGGTGTGATCAGGGCATTGCCCTCGGTTTTCATATCGATCCAGTCGGATTTTCCCTGCAACTGGATATCGACCTGAAAGGGTTGCCGCAGGTAAAGATTCAATTCGTGCGCCTGTTTCAAATGCTCATTGAGGATTTTTGCCGCATCGTAGGAATCGCGGATCGCCTTGCGCGTTTCCCGCATCGCGGAATGGCTCTCGATGAGGATCTGCCGCGTTTCCGCCCGCATCCGGTAGATGAGACGGAGAGCTTTGGGCAGGAGACAAAGCGCGGCGATGAGAAAAACGAGTCCGATGATCGTCCAAAAAGTCGAAAAGAAGCGTTCCACAAAGAAGTAGTGCGCGCACTTTTTCCAGAAATTCCGCGTTGTTTCTTTCATCGTGAACTCCTTATTTTGCTTTGCCGAGCCAGTCGGGATCATTGAGTTTGCGTTTTTTCAAGCCGGAGATGACCGCCGCGACCGCCGCCGCGACCGCGACCGCAACACCGCAGGCGTAGGCGGTATTGAGATTCAACCCGAAGCCATAGGCTCCGTTGCCGCGCCCGGGAGAGATCCAGAGGATGTACGTTGCGACGATGAAAGTGATGAACATCCCCGGCACCAACGTGATGACGGCGGCTTTTTTGAGCGACACGAGCCAGACCGTCGCCCCCATCAGCGTTGCCGCCGCGAGCACCTGATTGCCCCACGCGAAGTAGTTCCAGAGGATGTTGAAACTCTTTGCACTCAGATTCGACCAGTAAAGCAGCAATGCGGTGATGACGATCAGCGGCAGGCAGAGCAATACGCGGTTGACGAATTTTTTTTGCGGCACGTGAAACATTTCCGCGAGCGCCAGGCGCAGACTGCGCATCGCCGTATCGCCCGAAGTCACCGCGAGGATCACCACGCTGACGATCGTGACGGTGCCGACTCCGCCGCCGAGGAAGTGATCGGTGATCTTTGCCAGCACGAGATTGGGGTTTTCCTTCATCAATGCGGGAAAGATATTGTAGAGCGCGAGCGCCGCGCCCGCCCAGATCATCGCGATGACGCCTTCGGCGACCATCACTCCGTAAAAACAGCGCCGCGCATCGCGTTCGGTGCGAAGCGTCCGCGCGATGATCGGACTTTGCGTCGCGTGAAATCCGGAAAGGATCCCGCAGGCGATCGTGACAAAAAGCATCGGCAGGATTGGCTGATTATTGGCAAAAGTGTACATATTGGCTTTGAAACCCTCGCTTTCGAGAAGCAGACTTCCGTCGTGCCCCGCGTCGATCATCAGTTTGGCAAGAATGGCGAAACTTCCCAACAGCAATATCGCGCCGAAAAACGGATAGAATCTTCCGATGATCTGATCGATCGGGAAAAAGGTCGCGATGATGTAATAGAGGAAAATCGCGCCCATCGCGATCCAGAAATCAGCCGAAAATTGCGGGAAAATGCCGCGGTCGATCAACTGCGTCGGCACATTGATGAAAACGGCGACGACGAGCAGCAGCAAAAAACACATGAAAACGGAAAAGATCCCGTAGGTGAAGCGTCCGCAGGTACGGCGTATCAATTCGGGGAGATTCGCGCCGTTGGCGCGCATCGACATCATCGCCGCGATGAAATCGTGGACCGCGCCGCCCAGGATGTTGCCGACGGGGATGATCCAGAATGCCGCCGTCCCGTACTTGATGCCGAGGATGACGCCGATCACGGGACCGATGCCGGCGATGTTGAGCAACTGGATCAGCATCGCTTTCCACGTCGGAAGCACTATGAAGTCGACTCCGTCGGCACAGCGCACTGCCGGCGTCGGACGGTCGTCGGGACCGACGAGCTTTTCCACGAGTTTGCCGTAAGTAAAGTACCCGATCGCCAGCAACGCCAGCCCGCCGAGAAAGAGCAACATAATAAACTCCTGCTAAAATAATGATTTCTTTTAATATACCATAGTTCCCCGCACTTGTCAAAAGAATTTCAGGACGCCTTGCGAGAATGAAAATTCTGTGCTATATTATAAGACAAATCGAAAAATTTTCCGTAATCGGCAATCTAACAAGGAGATGGAACTATGTCCGGACACAGTAAATGGGCGAATATCAAGCACAAGAAAGAAGCCGCCGATAAAGTCAAAGGCAAGGCTTTTTCGCGTATCGGCAAGGAAATTATGGTCGCCGCCAAGATGGGCGGCGGAGATCCCAACGCCAATCCGAGTCTCCGCGCCGCGCTGACCGCCGCCAAAGCGGTCAATATGCCCAACGCCAACATCGACCGCGCGATCAAAAAGGGCATCGGCGAACTCGGCGATGTCACCTTTGAGGAAATCGTCTACGAGGGCTATGCCGCCGGCGGCGTCGCCGTGCTGGTCGACTGCCTGACCGATAACCGCAACCGCTCCATCAGCGATGTCCGTATGGTTTTTGACCGCAACGGCGGCAACCTCGCCGGCAGCGGCGCGGTCGCCCGTATGTTCACCCGTATGGCGCACTTCGTCATTTCCGGCGAATGGGCGGACGAGGACAAACTGATGGAGATCGTCCTCGACGCGGGCGCCGAAGACCTTTCGGTCGAAGACGGCGTCGCCGAAGTCTGGGCGGATCCCTCCGCCTTTGAAGCTCTGGTGAAACTCTTTGAGGAAAAAGGCATTGCGACCGACGAAGCGGAGATTACCCGCCGTCCCGAAATGACCGTCGAACTCACCGATCCCAAAGTCGCCGCGCAGGTGATGCGTCTCGTCGACAAGATGGAGGAGCTCGACGACGTCCAGATGGTCACCGCCAACTACACGATCGCCGACGCGATCGCCGATCAGATCGAGGAGTAACGGCGTCAAAATGGCGAAAAACTTGCTGATCGAGCCGGAAAGCGGCTTTTCGATTGATTTTTCCGGAATGGGATTCGGCGACGCCGAATTGTCCGCGATGACGGAGCGTTTTGCCGCCGCCGCCGTCGAAATGGCGAAAATCGAAGCGGGGGAGATCAAAAACCCCGATGAAAACCGCAAAGTCACCCATTTCACCGACCGCGTCGAATACTCGTCGAGCGCGCTTTTTGCCGAAGTCGAAAAATTCAGCGAGGGCGTTCGCGAGGGGCGCATCAAATCCGGCACCGGCAAGAAATTCGAGGCACTCGTCGTCAACGGCATCGGCGGTTCCGCGCTCGGGCCGCAGTTGATGCAGTTCGCCATCAACGGTCCTTATTGGAATGAACTTTCCTCCGACCGCCGTTGCGGCGCGCTCAAAATCTATTTCCTCGACAACACCGATTCGGCGGAATTCGCCGATCTCCTCGAGGTGATGGATCCCGAAACCACCTTGCAGCTCGTGATCTCCAAATCCGGCGGCACGCGCGAGACCAAAAACAATATGATCGCGATGGAAAAAGTCTACGCCGAACGCAACCTCGATTTCGGTGCCAACGCCTGCGCGATCACGATGAAAGGCAGCGACCTCGACAAGCACGCCCGCGAAAATCACTTCCTCGCCGTTTTCGAAATGGCGGAGTCGATCGGCGGACGCACCAGCGAGACCAGCATCGTCGGTCATCTCCCCGCGACCCTCTGCGGCGTCGATTTCGAGCGTTTCCTCGCCGGCGCCTGCGCGATGGACAACTGGACTCGCACCGGCAACGCGCTCGAAAATCCCGCGATGCGGCTCGCCGCGATGTGGTATCTCGCCGGCAACGGCAAGGGCGACAAGAATATGGTGATCGTCCCTTACAGCGACCGCCTCGTGTTGCTTTCGCGTTATCTGCAACAACTTGTGATGGAGAGCCTCGGCAAGGAACTCGACCTCGACGGCAAAGTCGTCCATCAGGGGTTGAATGTTTTCGGCAACAAGGGCGGCACCGACGCGCACGCTTTCATTCAGCAGCTCAATGACGGCCGCGACGATTTCTTCGCGACTTTCATCGAAGTGCTCGCCGATGCGAAATCGATCCCGATTTCCGACGGCCGCGTGATCGGCGATTACCTCCACGGTTTCCTCGCCGGACTCAATCGCGCGCTCCTCAAAAAAGGCCGCAAGACGATGATGATCAAGATCGCCCGTCTGACGGAGTTTGAACTCGGTCAAATCATCGCGCTCTACGAACGCGCGGTCGCGTTTTACGCCGAATTCATCCACATCAACGCGTTTCACCAGCCGGGAGTCCAGGCTTACAAAAAAGCCGCCAACGGCGTGCTGGAACTGGCGGACAAACTCGCCGCTTTCTGCCGCGCCAATCAGGGTTTCTCCGGCAATGCGGAAAAATTCGCCTGTGCGGTCGATGCCGCCGACAGCGTCTTTGAGGTGCAGGGGCTTCTCGATAAAGCCGCCCTCAACCTCGACGGCGTTGAGCGTGAATTCGACGGCGCGGACTGGGTCTATCTCGTCAAGTGAATCTCCTTTTATTAGAAAAAGAGGATTTCAATTCCGACGGTACGGCGGTCGTTCGCGGCCGCCGCTGCCGCCAGTTGACTGACGTCATCCGCGCCACCCCCGGCAAGGTCTGCAAGGCGGGCATTCTCGGCGGAAAATGCGGAAGTGCGGAAATTTTGAGCATCACTCCCGAGGAGTGTCTTTTGAATTTCACGCCGGAAAAAGAACCGCCCGCCAAGCATCCCGTCGTTCTGATCGCCGCTTTGCCCCGGCCGCAGAGCCTTTGCAAAGTTCTCCACTGCGCGACGACGATGGGGGTCAAAAAAATCTGTTGCATCCAGACTTTCAAAGTCGAAAAAAGCTACTGGGCGTCGCCGCGTTTGAGCGAGAGTGCCGTCCGCGACGAATTGATCCTCGCCCTCGAACAATGCGGCGACACCGTTTTCCCCGAAGTCGTTTTTTTCCGCGCTTTCAAGCCGTTTATCGAAGACGAGTTGGAAAAAATCGCCGTCGGCAGCCGTCTCCTCGGCGATCCCTCCGGGACTCCCGCGGAATTTCAGGACTCCGCCACCTTGGCGATCGGTCCGGAGGGCGGTTTCACCGATTACGAAAAACAATCGTTTTATCAGCATGGTTTTCAGCCGGTTTCCCTCGGCGACCGCATATTGCGCACGGAATTCGCCGTCGCCGGGCTTCTCGCCAGGATTTCGTTGTGACAGGTGTCAGAGGAGGGCTGGTTTCGCCCCCTCTGAAACTCCCCTCAACCCGCCGGGGCGGGATTTTGTCCGCTGCCGCAGATATTTGCGGGATGAGCGTTTTGTTCGCGTTTTAGACGTTTGTCTCCGCAAATCTCCGCGGTCGTCTATATTTGTTACTGCATACATTGATGTGCCCGCGCGGGCTAATGCTCCGCTCTGCCGCTCCGCCCGCCCGACTGCATAATGTACGACACGCCCCGCGCAAAGATGACGCATCCGTTTCGTCCGTTAATGTCCGTTTTGTCCGTAAAACTCCGTAGAGGATGACAACGCAGTTGCACCGCTCCGCCCGCCCGATTGCATAAGCGGCGTGCTTGGAAACCAATAACAGTACGCATTGACCAAACAATTTGCGTACTGCCGATTGCTTTTTAAGCCAAAGCGATGCTTGGGCGCTGTCGGAGGGTCAGGGAGCCGAAAAGCTCCCTGCATAGCACTTAAAACTTAAAACTTATAACTTCGTATGTCCCACTGCCCGGCATACGGTCAATATCCGGACGCTTTTCGCGCCCGCTTTCAAGAGGACACGGGCGGCGGCGTCGCACGTCGCTCCGGTCGTGAAAACGTCGTCCACAAGCAGGATGTCCTTGCCGGAGATATGCCGCGAGTCTTTGATGATAAAGAGGTGTTGCGTACTTTGGTGGCGTTTCGTGCGATTGCGCGCCGCCTGCTTTCCTCGCGTGTAACGGCGTTTCAAAGCGTCGATGACGGCGACGTCGAGATTTTTGCCGATCTGCCGCGCGAAAAGTTCCGCCTGATTGTAGGTGCGTTTCCACAAGCGGGTGAAATGCAGCGGGATCGGCACGATCGTGTCGAACTGCCACTTTTCGGCGCGGAGCGTTTCCGCCGCGATTTTGCCGAGCGGCCGGGCGATGGTGGGGTGGTCGCCCGATTTGAATTTGAGGATCATTTCGCGCGCTTCCTTTTCGTAGCGGAAAAGGCTTAGCGCGTCGAGCCACGGCCGTTTTTTCTCCTGCAAGCAGAGCGGGCAGACGGCGAGGACGCCCGATTTTTCTCCGCCGCAGCCGCGGCAATGGTTCGCGGCGTCGATCCTGCCGAATTTTTCCCGGCATTGAGGGCAGAAATCATTGTCGCCGTTGCCGTCGCCCTCGCCGCACGCGGGGCAGGGCAATAAATTGAAACAGCGCAGGATCTTTTGCAGAAATTTCATCGGATCGGCTCCGGCGGCAGGCAGGGCAGGTAATCGAGCGTATGATAGATGCCCGTGATATGAAGCCGGCGGTCACAGCAGACTTCGACGAGATCGAACCGCGCTTCAAAGTGATCCGCGTGAAAAATTTTGCGGTAGAGTTTCGCCGCGCGGCCGTTGCGCCGCATCTGGCGGTTGGAAAGATTCTGCGCCGGGCGGAAAAGGTCGCTTTTTTGCCGGTAACAGCGGGTCTTGACTTCGACGAAAACGACGCACTCGCCGTCGAGGGAAACGAGGTCGAGTTCCCCGACGCGCGTGCGCCAGTTCTGCGCGAGGATCCGGTAGTTTTTGCTTTGCAGAAACTTCCGGGCGGCTCTTTCGCCGAAGCGGCCCGCTTTGAGGTGGAAATCCCGCCCGGTCATCGCTTTTTGACCGCGACGAAGCGCGCCCTTTTTGTGAGATCGAGGCGGATGTCGCTTGAAAATCCCGCATTTCGGGCAAGTTCCGCGACGGTTTCGGCTTGCGGCGGAGAGAGTTCAAAAAAGGCTTCGCCCCCCGGATTGAGATGACGATCCAGTTCGGCAACGGCGCGTCTGATATGCCGTAAGCCCGCATCGGGCGACGTCAGGGCAAGTTGCGGCTCAAAATCGCGCACTTCCGCGTCGAGCGTCGGGTATTCCTCCAAAGTGACGTAGGGCAAATTGGCGGCGACGACATCGAAACACCGACCATCGACCGTGGAAAAAAGATCGGAAAAAAGCAATTCGACGCGGTCGAGCAGGGCGTATTTTTCCGCGTTTTTCCGCGCGACGGCGAGCGCGTCTCGGGAAATGTCCACCGCCGTCACCTTGATGTCGCGCCGCTCAAAAGCGATGGCGAGGGCGATCGCGCCGCTCCCCGTCCCCAGGTCGAGCAAACTCCCGTTTGCCGGGAGCGCGTCGATGCAGAAACCCGCGAGCATTTCCGTTTCCGGGCGAGGGATCAGCACGTTTTGATTGACGTACAATTCCAGTTCACGAAAGGGCGCGCTGCCCAAAATATACTGCAACGGCTCGTTTTTTCGCCGCCGCGCGACGATGACATCGGCTTTGGTCTGCGCTTCGGGGGAAACAAATTTCGGCATCAGATTGAAAAAGCGGTCGTTCCCGACGGCTTCCGCGATGATCCTCGCTTCGGCTTCCGGCGAAACGATCTTTGCCGCGTGGAGTTCCGCGCTGATTTCCGATGAGAGCTGACGATAGTTTTTCATTTTTTTCCTCGGCATAATATATCAACGAGTCCGGATTTTTACAAGATAAGGATTCTGCCGCAGGGGAAAATGCACTCTCTTTTGTTAAAAACAACAATTTGATTTGCAAAATCTTTGTTGCGGCGTTATTGTATGCTTTTGTCACAGGTTTGAAGTACGCAAACTGCCGTTTTCACGGTAAAAAAGAAAGGACAAAAATTATGCGCGCACTTTCCAAGATCTCCGCCGACTGGTGGGATTACACGACCCTCGACCGCTCGATCCTCGACGAAGCCGCCAAGATCACGATCGACAACCTCAAAAGTTTTGAACGCCCCGGCTTCAAGATCAACATCTACGACACTTTGCAGGAATTTTACTGCGCCGAGGCTCTGGAATACATCAAATGCTGGCAGAAAGCCACCGCGGACAATCCGTGCGGCATCTGCGGCCCGATCGGCCCCACCGAGCAGCTTCCGCTCGTCGCCGAGATCGTCAACGCGATCGGTCTGAACCTCAAAAACGCGCACTTCTGGGGAATGGATGAATGGGCGATCGACGGCAAGCCCGTCGACAAGGATTTCCCGCTCGGTTTCGCCAAAGCGGACTGGGATCTCTGCTTCTCGCGCATCCGCCCCGAATTGCGTATGCCGATGGAAAATCTCCACTTCCCCAACGGCGACCTCGAAGCCTACAATCAGAGCTACAAGGATTTCAACTGCCTCATCATGCAGGGCGGGCAGGGCGAGACCAAGCACTGGGCGTTCAACGACCCCGTCCGCCGCGAAGGCGCCTACAAGGACAATCCGCCGACCCCCGAGGAATACCGCAAGAAAGGCACCCGTCTGGTCGAACTGCATCCGATCACGCTGATCCAGAATGCGCGTACCAGCGGCGGCGGCACCGTCCAGAACGTCCCGTCGCAGGCTTTCACCGTCGGACCGATCCAGACCTGGCAGTCGAAGCAGGTCTCGATCTGGCATCCCGGTCACCACGACAATCCTTTCGGGATGCGCCTCTCGACCTTTATGATCTCCAAGCATCTGCCGGATTCGGCGGTGCCGATGTCGCTTCTCGCCGATCACGATGACGTTGTTTTCAACTTCTACCGCGGCGGTTTCGGCGTCTGCGACGTGGAGATGCACTAATTATGGCCAAACGTGTATTTGCCGTCTGCGCCCATCCGGACGATATTGAATTCATGATGGCGGGGACCCTGATCCGTTTGCAGGAGTTGGGGTATGAAGTCCACTATATGACGATCGCCAACGGCGCGCTCGGCGGCAATATGATGTCGTGGCAGGCACTCGCCGACCAGCGTATGCAGGAAGCGATGAATGCCTGCAAGGTGATCGGCGCGGTCTACCATCCGCCCGTCACGGGCGACCTTGAAGTTTTCTACAATTTCGAGACGCTCGCCAAGGTCGTCAAGGTGATGCGCGAAGTCGATCCCGAGATCGTGCTGACCCACGGACCTTACGACTATATGGAAGATCACACCTGCGCCGGCAGACTTGCCGTTTCGGCGGCTTTCGCCCGCGGAATGGGCAATTTCCGCACCGTTTCGGTGCCGCCGGTCGGTACCGACGTCGCCGTCTATCACTCGGTGCCGCTGTCGCTCAAAGATCAGCTCAACCGTCCGGTGATCCCCGAACTTTTCGTCGATGTCACTTCGACGATGGAAAAGAAAAAGGCGATGCTCAGCTGTCACGTCACCCAGAAACAGTGGCTCGACGAAAGTCAGAAATTCGACGCCTACATCGATGAGATGGTCGGCCGCGCGGCGTTTATGGGCAAGCGTGCCGGTTTCTGCGAGTACGCCGAGGGGTGGAACCGCCACAATCCGTGCGGTTTCTGCGCCGAGGACTTCGATCCGTTGAGCGCGATCGCCCGTCCGGCAAAGGCGTAAAACGCGAGAAAAGGGTGTTCCGGAATTTTTCCGGACGCCCTTTTCGGCTCTTTGATATGGACAAATACTTGCATTTTTTGTAAAAAGGCAGTATATTAAGTGTTTGTCCGGTAACAGGAAACCCGTTTCCAAAAGGTGTTCGCTTTGAAGAATCTGCTGTGGCTGATGATGACATCGCTTCTTTTGCTCGTTGGTTGCAACTCCGTCGAGAACAATCACCTGCAGCCGGAGGATTTCGCCAGCTACCTCAAACGCGCCAATCTCAAAGTCGACAACGTCCGCCCCGTGTTGCCGGATCCTTTCCGGGCGACGAAAGGCGTCGCGATCCTGGTCGACGGTTCGGAAATCGGTGTTTACAAGTACGACCGGAATGCCCGCGTCCAGGCGGATCGCATCCGGCGTCTGGAAGAGACCGGATGCACTTACATCAGCGGGATCCCCTATCCCGTCGCCGTGCGCGGATCGTTCATGATCCTCGGACTGGACAAGAGCCCCAAAAAGAAGGAAATTCTCGAAGTCTTCAATCGTTTCGAGTGACGGACTTCGTTTTTTTATTTCCGCGGAACGGTTGGATTTTTCTGCGGAAAAGCGGTAAGCAGTAGTAGAGAGAGTAGAAAGGGAAAAGTATGGAAAAGAAGTATGTGTATTTCTTCGGCGCCAACCAGACCGAAGGCAACGCCAATATGCGCGAATTGCTCGGCGGCAAGGGCGCGAACCTCGCGGAAATGGCTTCGCTGAATTTGCCGGTGCCGCAGGGTTTCACCATCTCCACCGAGGCGTGTACCCGTTATTATGACGACGGCAAAAAGATCGGCGAAGATATCCAGGCGCAGATCATGGAGTACATCGAGCGGCTCGAAAAGAGCGCGGGCAAAAAATTCGGCGACGCGGAAAATCCGCTCCTCGTTTCGGTGCGTTCCGGCGCCCGCGCTTCGATGCCGGGTATGATGGACACCATCCTCAACCTCGGTCTTAACGAGACCGTCGTCGAGGCGCTCGCCAAGAAATCCGGCAATCCCCGCTGGGCGTGGGACTGCTACCGCCGCTTCATCCAGATGTTTTCGGACGTCGTGATGGAAGTCGGCAAAAAGTACTTTGAAAAACTCATCGACGAGATGAAAGAGAAAAAAGGCGTCAAACTCGACGTCGAACTTTCCGCCGACGACCTCAAAAGTCTGGCGATGCAGTTCAAAGCCGAGTACAAATCCAAGATCGGCAGCGATTTCCCCTCCGACGCCAAAACGCAGCTTTTTGAAGCGATCAAAGCGGTTTTCCGCAGCTGGGACAACCCCCGCGCCAACGTCTACCGCCGCGACAACGACATCCCCTATTCGTGGGGAACTGCCGTCAACGTCCAGATGATGGCTTTCGGCAACCTCAACGATGAATCCGGCACCGGCGTCGCCTTTACCCGCGATCCCGCGACCGGCGAAAAGAAACTGATGGGCGAATTCCTGATGAACGCCCAGGGCGAAGACGTCGTCGCCGGCGTCCGCACCCCGATGCCCATCGCCAAGATGGCGGAAGTGATGCCCGAAGTTTTCGAGCAGTTCAAAGAGGTCTGCAACACGCTGGAAAACCACTACCGCGATATGCAGGATATGGAATTCACCATCGAAAACAAGCACCTCTTTATGTTGCAGACCCGCAACGGCAAGCGTACCGCCAAGGCGGCGCTCAAAATCGCCTGCGACCTCGTCGACGAGGGAATGCGCACCGAGGAGGAAGCGGTTTTGATGATCGAGCCGCGCAACCTCGACACGCTGCTTCACCCGCAGTTTGACAGCGTGATGCTCAAAAAGGCGAAACCCGTCGGCCGCGGCCTCGCCGCTTCTCCCGGCGCCGCCTGCGGACGCATCGTTTTCAGCGCGGAAGACGCCAAGGCGTGGAAAAAACGCGGTGAAAAGGTCGTCCTCGTCCGTCTGGAAACTTCTCCCGAAGACATCGAGGGTATGAAATCCGCGCAGGGCATTCTCACCGTCCGCGGCGGTATGACTTCGCACGCGGCGGTCGTCGCCCGCGGTATGGGCACCTGCTGCGTTTCCGGCTGTCAGGAAATGGCGATGGATGAGGAAAACAAACGTTTCGTCCTCGCCGGAAAAACCTATCGCGAAGGCGACTGGATCTCCATCGACGGCGCAACCGGCAACATCTACGACGGCGTGATCCCGACGGTCGATGCCGTCATCGCCGGAGAGTTCGGCCGCATTATGGCGTGGGCGGACAAATTCCGCCGCCTCAAAGTGCGCACCAACGCCGACACTCCGCGCGACGCCAAAAAGGCGCGTGAACTCGGCGCAGAGGGCATCGGTCTCTGCCGTACCGAGCATATGTTCTTTGAAGCCGACCGCATCGCCGCTTTCCGCGAGATGATCTGCTCCGACACGCTCGAAGAACGCCAGATCGCGCTCGCCAAGATCCTGCCCTATCAGCAGGACGACTTCGAGCAACTCTACGAAGCGTTGGAGGGGGCGCCGGTCACCATCCGCTTCCTCGATCCGCCGCTTCACGAATTCGTCCCCCACACCGAGGATGAGATCCAGTTGCTCGCCAAAGCGCAGAAAAAGTCCGTTTCCCGCATCAAGGAGATCATTGATTCGCTCCACGAATTCAACCCGATGATGGGTCACCGCGGCTGCCGTCTGACCGTCACCTATCCCGAGATCGCCGAAATGCAGACGGTCGCCGTCATCCGCGCGGCGATCAAGGTGCAGAAGCGTCACCCCGACTGGAAAGTCAAGCCGGAGATCATGATCCCGCTCGTCGGCGAATTCAAGGAATTCAAGTTCGTCAAGGACATCGTCGTCAAGACCGCCGACAGCGAGATCGAAAACGCCGGCATCAAACTGGAATACGAAGTCGGTACGATGATCGAGATCCCGCGCGCCGCGCTCACTGCTGACGAGATCGCCAAGGAAGCGGAATTTTTCTGCTTCGGTACCAACGACCTCACGCAGATGACTTTCGGTTTCTCGCGCGACGACGCCGGCAAGTTCCTCGGCGCCTATTACGACCAGAAAATCTATGAAAACGATCCGTTTGCCAAGCTCGATCAGATCGGCGTCGGCAAGTTGATGGATATGGCGGTCAAGATGGGCAAGAGCGTCCGTCCGGCGATCCATTGCGGCATCTGCGGCGAGCACGGCGGCGATCCCACCAGCGTCGCTTTCTGCCACAAGATCGGTCTCGACTACGTTTCTTGCAGCCCCTACCGCGTGCCGATCGCGCGTCTCGCGGCGGCGCAGGCGGCGTTGAGCGACAAGTAAGCGCAAACCGCTCCTCTACGGGCAAAGCCGGAATCCGGCTTTGCCCGCTTTTTTTGTCCCGATCCCGGAACGTTGCAGAAAAAATAAAAAGTACAGAACAGCGGATTTTTCATTTGAATTTTATCCCGGGGCGTGATATATTGCCGATGTATTGTATCGGGATGTTTTTCAAAAAAAGGAGTGGATCATGGCTGTTACGCTTACCGTGACGCAAGATGAAGAAAGCGTCATACTTTATTTTTCAAACCTTATGGATTCCTACTGTTACGATCTCTATGTGTCCGTCGATGGCGGCGCGGAGAAAACGGAGGGGACGGGTATTAAGGATGACTACTACTACATCCATAAAATTTCTTATCCTGCCGGGATCTGGGATTTCCGGGCGGAGGTTTTCGATGAAGTATCCGGTTCCGGGATTTGCACTCTTTTTGCGAGCGTGGCAACGTGTCCTTTTATTACGATCACGACGCCGGATGCCAGAAAGAACTATGACGGCAAGGAGTTGACGGCAAAAAAATACACGTGGTCCGGCGATCTGCAAAGAGGCGATAAGTTGATCGTGACGGTAACGGGCAGTATCACCGACGTCGGCGAAACGGAAAATGTGGCGAGTTACAGCATTATGCGCGGCACGGAGGATGTGACGGGCGAATACCGTTTCTTCGAGAATTTCGGCACGCTGACGGTAAATTACGGCCCGACTTATGTGATCGACGGCAGAACGGAATCGATCAGGGAAGATCATGATTTCAAAAAATTGACGGTACAAAACGGCGGAGTTTTGCAGGGCGGAACGGCTTCCGTTGATGTCAAGGAGTTGATCCTCAAAGGCGGAACTGTTGCAGGCGATCTCGGCAAGATGAGCGTCGGCAAATTATCCGTTTCCGAGGCGGACAATGTGATCGACGGGGCGATCGCGGTCGATTCGCTGTCGATTGCCGCCGGCAAAGAAGCCGCGACCGGGTTTACCGTCAACGACACGTTGTCGTTCGGGGTGAAAAACGCCAAGTTTTCGATCGGCAACAACAGCATTGTGACGCTTGCTGACGTTGTGATGACGACAGGCAACGACACGTTGAGCATCGGCAAGGATTCGGTCTTTACCGGCGGCACGGTCACGCTGGATGCGGGTAACGACAAACTGACGATTTCCGGCGGCTCGTTTACTGCGGCATCGCTCGATTTCGGCGAGGGCAACGATACGCTGAGTATCGGCGCGTCGGCGCGAGTTTCGATCGGCGAAGATATCACAGGTATCACGACGCTGACAAGTGCGGCGGGCAAAAAAGGCGAAGGCAATCAAACGGTTTTGACTGCCGGAACCATCACGGCGGAGGGCAAGAGCGCCAAGGTGACTTTCGGCAATTTCAGTGAAGTAAACGTCGCTGACATCGCGCTGACGGATGGTGCCGATACGTTGAGCGTCGGCAAGGATTCCGTCTTTACCTCCAAGGTGATCACGCTGGGCGAGGGCAACGACAAACTGACGATTTCGGGCGGCGAGTTTACTGCGGCATCGCTTGATTTCGGCGCAGGTAACGATACGCTGAGTATCGGCGCGTCGGCGAAAGTTTCGATTGATGGAGACATCAAAGATGTTTCGACGCTGACAAGTGCGGCGGGCAAAAAAGACAATCTCACAATTTTTCAAGCCGGAACCATCACGGCGGAGGGCAAGAGCGCCAAGGTGACGTTCGGTAATTTCAGTGAAGTAAACGTCGCTGACATCGCGCTGACGGATGGCGCCGATACGTTGAGCGTCGGCAAGGATTCGGTCTTTACCGGCGGCACGATCACGCTGGGCGAGGGCAACGACAAACTGACGATTTCGGGCGGCGAGTTTACT
>JAEDIJ010000006.1 GCA_016292515.1 Victivallaceae bacterium | reverse complement strand
TCTGGAAAATTTTCAGTTTTCTGCTTGTTTCTGTCATAAACCGTCGAAGAACCATTTTTTTGCCCAATGGCAAAAAAATAGTGAAATGCGACGAAAGGCGCATTTCGTTTCACAGACGCGGAGATGCGATTTCACTTTTTCACTCTTTCACCGACCGGGGATAAGCGTCGCGTGAAATGGCAAACTTCCGTTTGCTGTGAAATTCGGATAAAACATTGCTCGCGAATAGTCGCGAGCAATATGAAACAACGCCGCATTGCTTCATTATGAAGCGTTCACTATGTTCGCAAAGCGGACGCTTCATGCACCGCAAGCGCATCTTCAGCGTAAAAAATCCTGAATCGACTTGACGAGCGCCGCGACACGCGCGACGTTGATATTGACCCATTCGGTTTTTCCCTTGAATTTTACGGCGTCCTTGAAAATGCCGCGGTGGATCACAGGCAGTTTCTGCATCAAAAGCAACTCAAATTCCTTCAGGCGGCGGGGGGCGCGCGAAAGCAAGACGCCCCACGATTCCAGTTCCGCCGCGAGGCGAAAGTTGTTGCACATCGCGCGTTCGATTGCCGAGAGCCGCGCGAGCCGCCGGAAAACGGGCGCGATATTACCAACGTAGAAAGCATCGTCGCCATAACACAACTCAATCACGTTTTCCCGGTCGAGATCAAAATCGGGCAAAGCGACTTCCACACTCGCGGTTGCGCCGCGATAGAACCACGTTTCGCCGAAAACCAGTTTTTTGCCGTTGCAGGAAACGCTTTTCGGTGACCGGCTGCCGGGGAAACACACTTGGAGCGCCCGTTTTGCCTGAAAGCCGTCGTAACTGCCTTGCCGCCGGCTGATCGTCAACGTGCGGCGGTGATCGGCACTTCTCTGCGCCAACTGGATGCGAACCGATTCCCCCCTTTGAAAACGGTCGCTGATCCCGTCATCCTCGTAAAGAGAATATTCGCCCTTTTCCCCGGGGCAGACGGTGACGAGCAAGTGATCAAGGCACTTGCCGCCGAGTCGGCAGGTGCCGAAAGTTCCCGGGATGATGCCGCCCGCTCTTGAAAAAAGCGGCGTTTCGCTCCACAGATATTCGTGACAGAGCGTTTTGCCCCCCTGCTCGATCCGCTGGGCAACGACGTCGTACCACTCCCCCGGCGGCAAGTAGATCGATTTTTTCGTCAGCTGCGTCGTTTCGTCAGCGGGGGCGGTGACGGGGGCGGCGATGAGATCGCGCCCGAAAAAGTATTCGTCACCGTAGCGGTAGGAAGCGGCGTCTTCCGGAAATTCGTAGTAAAGCGGGTGGCACAAACTCACGGCGGAGCGGGTCGCTTCCTCTATTTCGCTGTAAATATAAGGTGCAAGTTCATAACGGCGTTGCAATGCCGCGATCATCTCGCCGCGGTAAGGCTCCGGGGCATACCAGATGCGTCTTTCCTGCAACGGGTTTTTGCTGGTATGCGTGCGCAATACGGGCGAAAAGACCCCGTATTGGATCCAGCGTAAATAAAGTTCCGGCGCGAGTTCTTGTTTGCCAAGATGCCCGCCGATGTCGTGGCTCCAATAGCCAAACAGCACGTTGGCGGCAGTCGCCGTGAATTTGCCCTGCAACGCGAGCGATTCCCAACTCGACCAGGTGTCGCCGGAAAAACCGACCGCGTAGCGCCCTGCCCCGATGCCGCCGAAACGGCTGAAAATCAAGGGGCGACGGTGGTCTTTTCTGCCGATCATATCCTCCCAATGGAGCTGATTGAGCCACGGCAGAGTGTCCAGATTTTTCATCGGCGTCGTGTCGCCCTGCTGCCAATCCATCCACCAGAAATCGACCCCTTTCTTTTCCTGCGGATGATGGAGGATCTCAAAGTAGTTTTTCATATACTTTTGCGACGTGATGTCAAAGGGAATGTTATCGCATTTCTCGGGATCGGCGCCCATCGCCTTTGCCATCGCGGGAAACATTTCCTCGTGCTTCCCGACGCCTTGCGCCGGGTGGAGATTGAGCGTCATTTTCAGCCCGTGATCGCGGACGAACTTCATAAAGTCGTCGGGATCGGGGAAGTAGCGGCGATCCCACGTATAGCCTGTCCAACCGGGGAGATGCCAGTCCATATCAACGACGAGCACGTCGAGCGGGATCCCGTAGCGATCGAAATCCTCGACGATCTGCCGCAATTCGCCATCGGTGTACGCCCAGTAACGGCTGTACCAATAGCCGAGCGCGTAACGCGGGATCAACGGTTGATTGCCCAAAAGTTTCGCACCAAGCTGCAAAGCCCGCTTATAATGATGTCCGCACAAAAAAAGATAGCCGTCTGAAAAGTTTTCATCCGCGCGAGGCGCGACCCAATGACGCATCCCCTGCCTTACGATCTTTACAGACTTCGTGTCGTCCAAATAAGACCAGCCGTCACGCGACAACAAGCCCTTTCCCCAATCAAGTTTTCCTTTGATCTCATCTCCCCGGCGGAACTTTTCCCCGTCATAACCATCAAGTGTACGCGCTGTACCGCGGAGGTTGCCGGAGTCCTCCATCCCGAAAACAAATTTCTTTTTTTTACCTGAAACTTCAAAAGACGCGGAAACATTCTCCTTGGAAAAGGGATTGCCATCCGGTTTAATGGAAAGTTCCGCCTTTGCGGTGGAAATCAAGACACGCCCTTTTTTACAACAAACGGTGTAATCCACCTGTCCAAAATCCCGGCAAACAACGCCGAGCGTCTGATTGTCAAGGAATTCATCTTTTTCGCTATATTCCAGGCGGAAAAGCTCTTCCGCCAGCACGGAGATGCGCATATGTGGAAGCATAACGACGTTTTTTTTGTTTGCGGGAGCAAGACAAAAGCGACGAGGATCAACTGATTTCATAAAAGCCTTTCAACGAATTTCAGTAATAACGATCAACGAAATCTTCCATTCAAGAAAAAATCCACGGCGGCAGGGCTTATTCGGCGGAAAACTCCTGTTTCAGGAAATCGCGGACGTACTCCGCCGCCGCCGGACATTTTTCGATCTCGCGGTCGCCGAGAATGACGCTATCCTGAATTTTTCCCGCTTCCAGCAAACGTCTTGCTTTTTCAAGGTGATAATGCATCGTTTCCGCCGAGTTCGGCAGATAGCAATTGCCGTAGTCGAACATAAAAATGCCGAGCATGATCGGTTTGCCGGGGAAAAACGCGCGGCATTTTTCCACCGTAAGATCCAACTCCGGCAACTCCATTTTGCGCCAGAACCACAGGATCACGTGATCGATGCAGTCGGCGACAGCGTTAAGTTCGCGGGTCATATCGACGAATTCGTGCGCGTAGACCACGCCGTACAATTTCAGTTTCGGATTATACTTGTGGATCGCCGCATAGATCGCCTGATATTCCTTGCGGGAATACTGCGCCCCGTAATTGCCCGCCATATCGTCGATGACGCCGCCCTCGATATTGGGGTATTGAAGCGAAAGTTTGCTCAACAACTCGGCTTCCTCGACGTCGGACGCCATCGCGGCACCGTCGGTGCGGCAGTTGCGTCCGAGGTGGCAGATCACTTTTTTGCAATCCTTGTGAAGTTGCATCATCTCGTCGTTCAGCGGACCGTAGACATACATCACATTGTCGGCGTCAAAATACTTCATCGCCTTGATGCTGGTTTCTTTTTCCATGGAGCCGCCCCAACTGGGCGTGGGACCGCCCCAGATGTAGACATTTTCCCGCGAAAAGTGTTTCGGACCGCATGCGGCGAGGTCAAGTTCGTAAAATTTCTTCAACGAGCTTTCCGACTCCGCCATCACCTTCCGGGTATGTTGCAGATATTCTTCAGAGGCAAACTTGTCGTGATGGGGAATGATCTTGCGCTCTTTCGCCTCATCCCACACGCGGCGCATTTCTTTGTTAAGAAGCGTTCTTTCTTTCGCCAGTTCGGCAAGTTCGTTAGACATGATCTTTTCCCTTTGGTTCGCTACTCCCCGGTACAAAATTCCGGAATTGATTATTAAATCATATTTCGGCATAAAAAATCAACAATGCCATATAATAACATCATTCAGCAATTTTTCAAGTTCGCCCGGGCAGAATACGCCGATTCGCGCTGAAAAATCGGGGCATCTCCTAAAAAACTTGGCGATAAAAGGTTCTTTCAGCGGCAACCCTAAAAACAACCTTTGAGCAAATGTTTTACAGAATGCGTCCATTGATCCATTGCAAAACTTTTTCGCGACGCAACGAAAGGCGCATTTCGTTTCCCATCTCACCATCCGTTGGATTTTTCTTTCTCCATCTTCTCTTTCTCCCTCGCTTCCTGTTTCTCTCTTTCTCTTTTTGCCAGAGCCTCCCACCGAGGCCGCATTTTCTCTTCAAACTCTTTTACTTCCTCTTGCGCTTTTCGTTTGTCCTCGGCCTCTTCCTCGGGAGTCCGGTGCGGGTCGAGGAAGTACCATTTGAAAGTATGCGGGATCAGCAGGGTACTGGTGATAAGGACGAATAAAAAAAAGGGGGCGGTAATGATAAGACAAATAATAATAAAGATTTTGAGCATTTTTTTATCTCCTTTTTTTGTTTTTTTGCTTTTCCCAAAACGTTTTGCGCCATACGGCACGCCCGTACACTACCAATATACGAAGAAAAATGCAATTTGTCAACCACGCAAAAAAATTTTTCTGCGTTTTTTTACTTTTTTGGTCTTTGGTACGCAAATGCGGCAAAATAGCAATACAAAGGGCATGCCAAGAGATGCCGAATTCAATTTTCAAATTGTTCAATCGCCCAAACAAAGGTCGCGCTGTCGTTGACCTTGATGTCTTCGGGATCCATTTCCGGAGGCATTGCACTCTCCGACATCGCGCCCGGAAGACACATATCTTTGCATCCGAATATAGAGTGCGAGTAAATGTCGATTCTGCCCCAGTTGTAATTGATGTTCAAAAGGGCACCGAGCTTCACGCCCAGAGCGGAGCAAAGCGTTTCCGCCTTTGTCCGGGCATTTTTCGCTGCACTTTCCAGCAATGATTTTTCGATGCGGCTGGGATCGGCAACCGTAAAATCCACGTCGATCTCACAGTCGGTCTTGGACTCGACGACATTGTAAAGTACCGTTGAAAGCAGTTTGCTGTCCAGAGGGAATTCAACTTTTAAATCATAGTTGCATTCCCAATGAGAGAAAACTTGCTTATATCCGCCGTCCGATGCTTTCACGGAACGATATTCCGGCTCCATCTTAAAGTTGGAAGTCTTCAAGGCGTCCTTCGCCAGACCGCTCCTGATGACCGCCGCTTTAATGCGCTCAATTCGCTTTGCGGCGGCATTCATACATCGCTTATAATCAGGGAGCATCGTTTTCAAACCGAATTTCACAGCAGCGAGATCCGGCTTCACCGTGATGTGCCCGTTGCCCTTGACCGTAATGATTCTTTCCATATTGACCTCCACTTAAAAATGCATCATATTTTCTTAATTTGACTTTTTCAAATAAAACACTCACAGCGACGGGGCATTCATCACATACTCGGCACAAGTGAAAGCTTCCTTCGGAATAAAATTTTCCAAACGCCCCTGATTTTTTATCAGATGTTCTTCCAATTTATGCATCCAGTCGCCGACGCGTCTCTGATAGCCGCCGCGAAGATGATGACCGCCCCCCTCCCCCGAAGTCGGGTACGAGGCAAAATCGGTCAGAATATTCAACATCGCATAACCGTTGTACCCCATTGCATCGGCGTAATTTTGAATGAGACCCTGCACGAAGTTTTTCCGATCCGACAGATTTTTCAATTGCGAAGGAGTCAATTCATCGTATTTTTTTCGGGACGGGAACGGGAAGACCATAAAAAAAACGGCTTCCATAAAATCCCGGGAGACATGCATAGAACGCAGATGATTCAGTTTCGTACAAAAAGAGGATTCGATTTCGTGAATGCCTTTCAGCTTTTCCGGCAAGTTCTCAAAATCCGCCCTGCCTTCCCTGCCGTGGACAAACGTAATTTTTACGCTCTGCGAACCGAAAATCATGCCATTCATACAAATATAACGGCAAAATCCGATTTCGTACGTAAGACAAAAACAATGATTGTAACTGTTGGTAATGCGCAGAAAAGCCGTCCATGGATCATTTTTGAAAGGTTCGATACCGGAATTGGGTTTGACCAGATCCAAATGCATAAAACTTCTTGTTTTCGGCATCGTCAGATTGAAAAACTGCATATCATCCAATTTCGTGTCGTGAAAAACACGATCGACGATCCCCTGCGCCGACCGGTATGCCTCGAAATTGGAAACCAGCTGATAGCGGGACGAAACGACGGAAATGACCGAATCCCGCTGCGAGTCATAAACTCCGTAAACGCCGCTTACTTGTCGCCCTTTTCCTTGTCTGTCACAAAAAAACAACGGGACTTTTTTTACGTCAAAAAAGGCATCTTCCACGTGCGGATTCATCCACTGTCTTACAATCATTTGCTTGCCTCCGTTAAGTTTGCAGTTTCGTCCGTTGACGATGTGATACACCGGACTTTTCCGCAACTAAAATACCACATCTCACTGCCAAATAACGTCAGTGTAAATAAAAAAGATAAAATTTTTTTGATTTTTTATCGGCGGCGGAGTTTCGGCGGACTCCGGCAGTTGTCTGTGATCGCGGCGTATAAGACGACTTCCGATTTTACAAAAAAACGCAAAAGGAACGCCACGTTGACTTGTATTTTCCCCGGATGTGTACTATCTTATAGGGTATTTCCGAAAAAAAAACAAACGATTTTTAACCTGAAAGAGGACTGCTATGATCTATCCAAGTTTGACCGATGCGCAAATGAAACGAAGTCAGAAGTTTTTCATCGGCTTCAATCTCCTCAACGGTATCGGCTACATGTGCGTCGGCAATATGGTCATGGACTTGCTCGCCGTCCGATTGCAACTCCCGGACGCCGTCTTCACCACGCTCGCCGCGCTTTTCAACATCGGTTGTATCTGGTTGCCGCTCGGCAAGATCGCGACGGAAAAATGGGGCGCCGCCCGCACCCAGTCGAATTTCTGGCTGTTACGCAACATCGCCTCGATCATTATGGGCTCCTGCGCGATCTGGGGATACTTCGGGCATCCCTACATCGCCTGCGCTTTCCTTTTGGGCGGCGCATTCATTTTCTACGGCTGCCGCTCCGCAGGCGGCGTGATGAGCACGGCATTGGTCGGCAACATCACCCGTCCCGAAGACCGCGGGAAGCTCCTCGCTTTCGCTTCGATGGCGCACAATATCGTCACGGCGGTACTGATGATCGCGCTGACGGCGGTGCTTGGTTGCGTGGAGCATCTGGGCAACGGAGCGGCGATCTGGGCGCTTTTCGGCATCATCCTCTTTGGCGCATTCTGCGGTATCTTGTCCGCGATCTGCCTGCGCAACGTCGACGAAAGCGAGGACATCCGGCAAGCCGCCAAGAAACCGTTGATCGCCGATGCGTGGGTATGTCTCAAAAACGACGCTTTCCGCCGGATGGTGATCGCCGAATTCTGCGGTTCGATGGCAATGGCGCTGACCGTCGGTCTCAACAATCTGGTGCTGAAACGCGGTTTGAATATCCCCGACAGCTGGTTTCTCGCACTCTCCTTTCTCGGCAGTTTTTTGAGCGTCGTGCTCGCGCGTCCCGCCTCTATGCTCGGCGACAAGATCGGCCCCCGCAAAGCGATCCTTTTCGGATATTGTTTCAGTTTTCTGGTCATCCTTTTCTGGATGGTCATCCCGACGAGTTATCACTGGTATCCGGTCGCATTTATTCCGGGCGGTATTTCTCCCGGGATCGTCTGCGTAACATTCACCCTCTTCCTCCTGACAAGCAGTATGGCGATGTTCTGCGGCATCTGCCATGGGCAGTACTTCCTCAAATGTATCCCCGTCGAACATCAACCCTCCGCGGCGACGCTGATGATGTTCATCAACGGCGTGCTGACCGGTTTCATTTCAGGGGGACTCACTTGGGTGTTGTGGTGGCTTTGCGATCATTTCGGTCCCTGGCTTGTGGAACACTGGCAACTGCTTCATCGCTTCCTCGGCCCCGATCTCGTCGGAATGGCGCGTTACCGGCTGTTTTTCCTGCTCGCATTGCCGTTTGTTCTGCTCACATTCGTCGGTGCGTGGAGGCGTAAAGAGGTGTGATCCTCTTCTAAAAGATCCTCTGCAAAAAAAGACCGGGCTTCCCGGTCTTTTTGATTTTATACCGTCTGCGGCGATCCCCCCCCGTCCGGTCGATCGGCGAAAACTTTGAAATTTGCTTTCTTGCCGGAAAGATGTATATTATGAAACAACGACTCATCCTATTGCGAGAGACTATGCAAAACCGTACACACATCCGTTTTTTTGTCGCCTTTTTAAGCATTAAAGCACTTTGCTGGACCATCGTCCCCGCTTTGACGCGCAACATCCTGCCGTTGGACACAATTGAAGCCATCGTATGGGGCGCATCGTCGAATTTCGGCAACGGCAAGCATCCGCCGCTCTCCGGCTGGATCGCCGAATTTTTTTACACGGCATCCGGCTATGCCGATTTTTCGCAATATCTTTTGAGTCAGCTTTTGATCCTCATCGGTTTCGTCGCCGTCTATTTCCTCGGCAGACTTTTCCTTTCCCGCACCGAATCCGTCATCGGCAGTCTGATTTTGTACTGCATTTGTTTTTACAATCTCACGTCGCCGGAATACAACGTCAACGTATTGGAAATCGCTTTCTGGCCGATCACCGCACTGGTCTTTTTCCGCGCGATTCGCGACAACAAACTCCACCAATGGCTTCTCCTTGGAGTATGCGCCGCGGTCATTATGTGGACAAAATACTTCGGGGGATTGCTTTTATTCACGCTTTTCGTATATATGCTGATCGATGCCAAGGCGCGCAGCCGTTTCCTTGCCGCCGGACCCTATCTTGCGTTCGCGCTCGCCGGAATTCTCTACCTGCCTCACATCTGGTGGTTGCATCAGCACGATTATCTGCCGATTTTCTATGCGATCGGCCGTGCTGAAAAGGAAGAGGTATTCCATCTCGGTATCTATCTGATCAAAATGCTCCGTTTGATCCCGATGATCGTCGGGATATTGTTGCCTTCGGCTATCGTACTTTGGTTTTCCTGCGGTATGATAAATGGAAAACTGCTGTGGCATCGTCTTCGCGGAAAATGGTACGGCAGTGAAAACGGAGGCAAATTCCTGTTGACATTGCTGATCGTTCCCCTTGTCGTCTTGCAAATAATGGCGATCGCCGGGATCGGAGTCCGCACGATGTGGTATCAGCCGATCTTTTTCTCCGCCGGGCCGTTGCTGATTTGCTTTTTCCGACCGTGGATCGCTCAAATCAATTGGAAACGCTTTGCGGGAAGCATCATTTGCTTTGCGTTGTTTTACCTTGGCTTGTTTACAACGATCAATCTAGTTCACTCGTCATACCGGGTGCATTTTCAAATCGATGAATATTGTCGCTTTTTCTCCGAAAAAATCGGCGATTCCGACAAAAAATTGATTCTGATGGGAGATTATTGGTGCATTGGATTACTGCATTGCCATCTGCCGGAGCACCCCGTTGCGATCAATGCGTGGGATCCTGCCTGGGAAAAGGATGTCGATCAGGCTTTTCAGCAACTCAAAGAGGATAAAGCCGTCATTGTCTTTGTCGACAATATGTTGCCTCTGCTGAAAAAATTTGAACAACGTTATCAACTGCAAATACAACCGGAAAGCCGGATCTTTTCCGGCACCGCGCCATTTGACAAGCCGGACAATGTCCGTCTTTATTATGTTGTTTTGACCAAAGAAAACATAAAATAACCATATCCCGGGGGAAGGGATTCCTATTCCTCCACACAAAAAAAGCTGTTGCAAAACCTCCGTGAGGTGAAGCAACAGCCTTTTTTGAATGATGCGGGAAATGCTTTATTTGCGTTCAAAAATGAAAATCGTTTCGGAGGGGATGTTTTTCAAATCATCCGTTTTGAAATCGCGCATTTTCTGATCGGGGAACTGCGTTTTGGTGATCGAAAAACCTTCCGGTAAAACGATTTTCAACTCTTTCACGTTGTCCCAGACGAAAATCGCTCCGCCTTTCTCATTGATCCACGTCGTACCGCAATCGGTCGCACGGATGAAAGGCATCCCGAAATCAAGCGCGGTATTGATCCCCGGCAACAATGCGGCGATATGATCGATCATCGCCGTTTCATCGGGACAGCGTTCAAATTTCTGCGCGTAGGCATCGGTGTAGAAGCGCGGAAATCCACCATACATCGCCATCCGGAAATAGCGCAACACAAAACTCACGTCCTCATGGGTGCTCGGATTGCCGCCGATCACTGCGAACTCCTTGCCGCCCATCGGGTTGTAAAGTTCTTCGCGATACCAGAAATTATCGATCACCAGCGGATTCAGCCCCTCGATGCCGCAAGTGACGCCGTGATCGTGATAATAGCGGAAAATCGGGATCTGGTTGAAAAGTCCGGCGCGGCTTTCCTTGCCGGAAAAGTTGATGTTAGTCGACGCCTGACCGCCCATATCCATATAAACGTACCCCGCCCCCGCGTCAAAGAGCGCATCAAGTTTTTTGAAGTACCAGGCAAGAAACTCTTTATTCGAGAGGTCGATGACGCGGAAATTTTTGAAATAGGCGTAGATGCCGCCTTTTTCATCGCGCATCAGCCAATCCTTGTGCTTCTGATAGATCTCATCGCCCGTGCCGTTGGTATAATCGCCCGCCGTCCACGGGAATGCGCGCATTCCGACGGCTTTGATTTTCGCATACGTCGCCATATTCCGGTCGCTGTCGACACTGCCGATCGCCGAGGGACCAAGCGGCACATACATATAGGAAACTCCGAGTTTTCCGGCGACTTCGATCGCCCGGTCGACTTCCTCCGGCGTCGCCATATTGGTGTACCCCGCGCTCGGACGAATGGGAAATTCCTTTAATCCGGCAACCGTGCGCAACTGGTGGCGCGCGAACTGCCACAAGGCGATGTAATCGTTGTGTCCGTTTTCACTTCCCTTGCTGTACAAGTGCCAGAAAAATTCTCCCTCGACCGGCGCGTTGCAACGGCCGATGATCTGCGTCATATTGGCGGAAATAAGTTTTCCGCCCTTGTTGATCGTGTAATCGATCGAAGTCGGGATCGGCTTTTCCAAAATCCCGGCGTAAATGCCCTCCTGCGTATTGAGGTAGCCGAAAGGCTGAGCGTTTTTGAAGAAATTGCAGTTTTTGGTATCGGCGGAGACTTTGCCGCTGAAATCCATTTCCGCATATCCGCGCGGCGGCTGATAGCAATTCATCCGGCGGCATATGGCGTCGGCGAGATCAAGTTTGAAATCACAACTCATCGAGCCGACCTGCGACGGAGCGGAAAGAATTTTCACCTTTTGCGCAATACCGCAGTAGGTGCGTCCGTCCAAAAAAAGTTTCCCGCTCTTGAAAATCCATTGCATTTGCGCGCCGTTGCCGGAGTTGTAATGCAAAACGGCGCAATTTCCGTCGGCTTCAAGACGGTCGAAATTCCAAACGACGCGGCTTATTGTTTTCTCTTGCGTATCAACGGCTTCGCTTGTTTCGGAATTCAGTTTTTGCTGGGTTTGCGTCAGCAATAGTTGCGGGGCATTGGCATTGACGATGCACGGTTTCGTTTCCCCGGCAAATGTAAGAGTCGCTTTACCGGCGGCGGAAACTTCCAGTTTGGCACCGTCGGCGAAAATCGCCTGCCTACCGTCGATTTTGACGGCATTCTGCGTATCGGTCAACTTCATTTCCGGCAACGACATTTTTGCCGTCACAATATCGAGTTCCCGCGGTTTCGGATAAGCAGATTCTTTACGGATAAGCGACACGGGATCCATCGGGATCGACGCCGTTTCCTTGACCAGCGCCGCCATAAAGGCGCGGCCGTATGCCCAGGCGTAGAGCGAAGCGACTTTATTGTAGCGTGAATATGTGCCGTTGAGAAACACGACTTTTCCCTTGTCGATCTTTTTTTCCACGATATACGGCGCAACGGCTTGCCCGTCGGGAGAAACAAGAAAGGAGAGCACCGTCGCATCCTTTTTTGCCGCGGCGAGAATAAATGGATCGGGCGCAAGCCATTTTTCCGGCAGAAAAGCAAAGTTTTCGCTCACAGGACGCGTCGCGTAAATTTCCAAGCCCTGCTCCCCCGCTTCGCCGAGTTCCACGGGAAGCAGATCGCCGAGTGTCTCCGGCACGCCGAGCGTCAGCAATAACGTGCCGCCATTTTCAACATATTTCCGAAGCAGGGCGACGCGTTCCGGTGTAAAGATATTTTGCTGATTTTTGGCCGGAATGTTGTTGATGACAACACATTTGTAATTGTCCAGTTTCGCAAAAGAGGGCGTAATGCCGTCTTCCGCCTTGGGCTCATACGCATCGCCGAGCATATCGCGGATCGGGGAACCGCCCTCCCCCGCGAGATAACGGGAATCAAGCGTCCACGTTTTCGCGCCGGCGGCGGCGAGAAAATCGCCGAATTCCCGCCCCGTCCACGGACGCTTGCCGGAAAGGACGAGCACGGGTTCCCCTTTGCCCTTGAAATTCAATGCCGGAAACGATTTCTTTGCCGCGGCTGCCACCGCTTTTGACTTCGCATCGGGATCCGCGAGTTCGGCAATTGCTTTGATTTCTCCGGCATTGTCCGGCGGAACGAAATTTGCGTCGGTCGTCAGAATGATGGAATCAATCCGCACATACGGCGACACCGGAACGATCTCGATGTCCAGTTTTCCAGCGGCAAGCGTCAGACGTTTGGCGGCCTTTTCCCATTTGAGCGCGGGATTGCTTTCATCGGCGGTAAGTTTGGCATCGCCGAAAGAGCCGAGTCCCTGTTTGTTGATAAAAATTTTGCACTTGCGGCTGTTGCCGTTGAAACTCAATGTCCGCACCCAGACGCAGTATTCTCCGCCTTGCGGAAGCGTCAGAATTCCGGTGAGTTTGTTCTTTTCGACGGCTTTTGCCCGCATGACGCCGCGCCCCATCGAGCCCTGATGCGAAGAGCGTTTCCACGCTCCCTGATTGCTGAAAAATTCCGGTTCGATCCGGTACTCCGCGGCAGAAACCGCTACCGCCGCCAACATCGCCCAAAAACAGCGCCATCTCATAGAAAGTTCCTCCTCTAAACTTCAAACAATGCGGCAAATTCTTCTTTTGTCAACATTTTTCTGCCGCCGTAAGGACAATGCTCAAAAACTTCCGCATATTGCACGGCGTTGCCCGCTTTTTCGCCGAGTTTGGCGCAAAGTTCCGGACGCGCGAAATCCGCCGCTTTGCGATAACGCACGCCCCAGTGTTTCAGCAAATAAGCGTAACGCTCCGCCCAGGGCATCGCATTGAAATCGACTTTGCCAAAGTACCCCAATTCAAAAGCGAGCCATTCGTAAAACTGCGATTTCTGACAATCCAGTGCGCGGCACTTCTGCTCCATCACGTCGTCGATCACCACCACGGCGTCTTTGTGCATCACACGGGGATCGGCAAAGTCGTCGTAGACGTAAGCGAAAACCGGAGCCTGCGGCAAAATCGGATACTCCGGGCAGAACATCGGTACTTGCACCATATAGGAAGCGTCCAGCACCAGTTGCGACACCGCCCGGTGATCGGCATGATAGTCGCTCAGACGGTGCGTCAAAACGACATCCGGCTGAAATTCGCGGATGACGCGGATGATCTCGCGGCGGAATTCCAGCGACGGCACGACTTCGCAGTCGTGATGATCCAGCACCTCGTATTCATCAATGCCGAAAACTTCCTTTGCCGCCGCCGCTTCCTGACGGCGACGCGCCGCAAGCGCGCTCTTTTCCATCGCGAAGTGTCCGCAGTCTCCGTTGCAGAAAGACACGAACTTCACGATGTGCCCGGCTTTTGCCAGTTTGATCGCCGTACCGCCGAAACGGATATCGGCATCATCCGGATGCGCTCCGATCATCAAATAACGTCTGCTCTGATCCATCATTTTTACCTTACTTTAAATGTTTTTCCAAAAAGCGGAGCATCGTTGTTTTGACGGCAACCGGCAACGCCTTGCCGTCTTTGTCATACTCCATATTGAACATATGATCGACATTTTTGAGCAACAGCAATTCACTGCTTGCGCCGCACTTTTTCAACGCTTCGTCGAGCGCGACGGCGTGACGGAAATCCACCGTCTTGTCCGCCGTGCCGTGGATCGTCAAAACGGGCGGCGCGTCTTTCCTCGCCTGCCGTACGGGAAGTGCCCGCTGCAACACCGCATCGTCGACGGGAACTCCGAGCATCGTGTCGAAACTTTGACTTACCCCCTCTCTCGAATGCTCCGTAAATCCATACATATTGATACAGCACGAAACTTGACAACTCACGCCGGGATAATGAGATGCGGCATCGATCCGCTCCTTTTCCGGCGTCAGCGCGAGCATCAGGGCAAGGTGTCCCCCCGCCGACGCGCCGATGACGCCGATGCGTTCGGGATTGATCTGATATTTTTCGGCGTGGGCGCGCAAAAAGCGCACCGCATCGCGGCAGTCATTCAGATTGGTCGGCCAGACGGCGACGCCGTTTTTGACCAGTTTGTACTCGATGCTCGCGGCGACGAAGCCCTGCTTCGCCAGATTCGTACAGATATTGATCTCGCGCGCCGTATCTTTCGCCCCCTGCCGCCAACTGCCGCCGTGGATCATCACGACCGCCGGACGCAAAGTTCCCTGCCCCGCGGGGAGATAAAGATCCAGTTTTTCAACGCGCTCTTTGCCGAGGAAAGAAACGTTTTTCACCACTTTGAAATCTTCTGCCGCAACCATTACGCCGCACAACGCCAAAACGGTCAGCAAAAAGCGTTTCATTTTTCCTTTTCCCGATGCTGATAGATCATCGTCATCACGAGGTCGAAGCCCACCATCAGCGTATTGATGAGGTAAAGATAAAAAACCCAGTTGAAATCATTGACGACTTTATGCGCCATTCCGGCGAGATAACCGAGCAGGATCAACGCGGAAAAAGCCGTGCTTTTGCCGCCGTGACTTTTTGCCGTCAGCGTCTTGTAGATCGCCATCGGCCAACTGAATCCGAAACAAACCAGCATCATCGCTTCAAAAACCGACATTTTATTTCCTCCTGAATTGTTGTCGATATCGTTTTCGTCAGTAAAAACAATGTTCCGGGGAGGGGGCGTCGGACTCCCAGCGCCGCAGTGCGAGCACCACGGAGAAAAGGGCCAGGGGCGCAAGCAGGAACACATTCGGGCCGAATCTCATGAAAAGGAGGCTTCCGCCGCCCGCACCGAGGATGAAGGACAGGATGACCCCAAAATAGCGCAGCGAGTTGACCGCATGGGACGTCTCCCGCCGGAGAACGGCGAGCAGAAGCTCCTCGGAGCCGCTTCTCATGTTCCCGGTGCACATCGTGGAGGCGAACGGGAGTCCGGCGACCCGCCGGAATGTCTGCACCTGCAGGGCGCAGACAAAGGCGACGGCCGCATTGGAGAGGAAGTCGGGTAAGGCGGATGGAAGCAGATGGACGCCCAGGAGCAGGACGCTCTCCGCCAGGAGGACGCCTCGGTGCCTCGCCGTCCCGCGTCCGCCCCGGTCCATCTGACCGATAACCCCGGCGCAGAGGATGCCAAGCGCGTATGCCAGGATGGCGACGAGGCATTTCGCCGCACCCGCCCATTCGCGCATCGCCAGCCGAAGGCCAAGAAGCACGATGTTTCCCGTGATCGCGTTGGCGAACACGCCCCCGCGGAACAGATAGGTGTATATGTCGAGGAAGCCGCCGACGGCACTCAGTGCAAGGGCCACCGCCAGCCGCTCCTCGTTCCGGTCATTCAAATTTTCCATTTCATCTGTAAGCGGTTAGTCATCCCCATTGCACAAGTGCGGCAACAAGTTGCTGACTTGCGAAATTGGAGTATCCGGCAAAGCAATCAGGACATGATTCAGCCATTTGCGGAAGTTCACATTGTTCCGATGGCAAGTCGCAGCCAGGCTGGCCAGTACCGCCAAATTTGCACCGCCTTCTTCACTGCCGGCAAATAGCCAGTTCTTTCTTCCCAAAGCGATTGGCCGAATCACATTCTCCTCCGGATTGTTGTCGATATCGTTTTCGTCAGTGAAAACAATCATAATATACTTGACAATTTGATAGATACAATCTATCTTATAAGCAAATTCAAACAGTTAAAGAGATTGATTTATGGAAATTCAACGGTTGAAGTATTTTTTGCGTTTGAGCGAAACGCTCCACTTCTCGCAGACGGCGGCGGAATTCAATATGGCGCAGTCGGTTTTGAGCAATCACATCAAGATATTGGAACGCGAATTCAACTGCAAACTCTTTGACCGCTCCAACCGTTGGAAAGTTTCCCTGACTCCGGCGGGTGAAGAACTGGTCGAGCAGACGAAAAACCTGCTCCGCACCGAGCGGAGCGCGCTGGAAAAGGTCAAAGCCGCTTCCCGCGGCGAATCCGGTATTCTGAATATCGGCTTCAATCCGTCGGCACTGAATCTCGCCCAATTGTTGCACACCTTTCACGAAATCAGTTGCAATTATCCCGCTATCCATCTCCATCTGAAAGAGTTGCCGAGCGAAACGATCTACGAACTCGTGCAAAACGATCAGCTCGATGCCGGATTTCTGCGCATCTATCCGGGGCGCGACGGAGAACTCGCCTGTCACCAGATCGCGGCGGAACCCCTTGCCGCCGTCCTGCCGCCGAAACACCCCTTGCACAACCGGAAATCCATCCGGCTCGCGGAACTGAAAAACGATTATTTTCTGCTCGTCGGCCGCAAGGAATCCCGTACCCTGCGCGACGTGATCGACGCGGCGTGTCAAAAAGCGGGATTCGTCGCCAAAGTCCGCACGGAGTTGACAAGTCTGATGACGATTTTACGCTTGCTCGACGACCTCAATGCCGTTTCGATCGTCCCCGCCGCGTTTCAGAAGCGTTTCCCCGAACTCGTCTTTCTGCCGCTGGAAGATTGCGACGTAACACTTCCGGAAGCGGTCATCTGGAAAAAAGCCAATCCGTCGGCGGTGCTGAAAACGTTTCTGCGGACATTCCGAAGTGTTTCCGCTTCCGGGAAGTAATAGATGCGATGGGAGCGAGAGGGCGCTCACGCCGCGCCCTCTCAACTCCCCGGGCGCCCGCCACGGGCGGGATCTGTACCTGCCGCAGATATTTGCGGAACTTGCGCTTTGTCCGCACTCTAAACGAATGTCCCCGCAAATCTCCGCGGGCTCGTCTGTTTTGTTACTGCAAATAGACCTGCGTCCCACGCGGGCTAATGCTCCGCTTTACGCTCCGCCCGCCCGACTGCATGATCTGCGACACTCCCCGCGCCAATGTTTGTCTCGCGGACAAAGCCGCGAAACAAATGACAAATTACGCAAGGATGACGCGTCCGTTTTGTCCGTTGATGTCGGTTTTGTCCGTAAAAGTCCGTCAGAGATGACAACGCAGTTGCCCTGTCGCGCGACAAAAATGTTGAAATACCGATAAAAAAAGGGCGTCGCCAACCGAAATGGTTTTGCGACAGCCCTTTTTTCAGGAAAAAACCGGAATTATTCGCCGGATTCAAGTTCTTCGGCGATCTCCTCGATCTCGGCGTCGGTCTTGCCGACGGGGGTGAAATCCGGCGTACTGCTGAGCACGATGCTGTCGAAACGGGCGTTGCTGGAAAGGGAAACGACTTCGACCTTGACCACTTCGCCATCCGTTTTGACTTCAAGCGGAAGCAACATTTTTTTCCAGTAAAAAGTCGGCTTCGTGAAACCTTTGATCTTATCGTCGCCGAATTTGCCGACAGGAACACCGTTGATCTTGATCTGCGCTTTGCGCCAACCCTCGTTGTGGGTATCGCCGTGGACCCAGACCACATATTTGCCGGCGGTGGGGATCGCGTAAGCACCCGTCGCTTTCAAACCTTTGGTGGGAGCGTAGAGAATGGAGCCGCCGGTACCGCCGCCGACGCCTTTTCGCCACCCCTCATCATAGTCCATATTGTTTCCCTCAATGCGGAATTCCGCCGCACCGAGCACACCGGAAACCAACGCCATCAGACAGAGCAGTTTTTTCATTTCTCTTTTTCCTCGTTTGTTTTTGAAATCAGCGGAACCGTTTTCATCCCATATTGCTTAAATTAACGCGAAAACAACGATTTGTCAATGCGCAATTGGTATGTTTCACAAAAAAACCAAACGGTGACTTTGAAAGAAAGTCAAAAAAAACGCATTGCGATTTGCATTTGACGATATGGTGAATTATGTTATGGCGTATTTACTTCGGGAGAAAATATGATGAAAAAATTCTGCGTTTTATTCACGCTTGCCGCACTCGTCGCCGCAATGGCGACCGAGCGTACCGTCGACACGAATTACGTTGTCTCGCCGCGCACGGTTTATGTCAACCGGAAGCAGGATAATGAAAAAACAGCACCGTCCGGTCACATCGGCAGGGGCATCCGGGAACGCCAATCCAATTGCGGAATGGTCATTCTGTCCGACGGAAGATTTGCCGACGACCCCAACAATCTGGTCTTCGAGATCCAAATCGGCAACCTCAAACGCGTCGAATTCCGCGCCTGCGCCGGCTCGCAGTCCCTCGCGTGGGCGACCTATGACGCCAACGGCAACGTCTGCCGGCTCGGACCGCAGGCGGTCGTGAACAATGTCAGCCTCCTCGCCCCCAACGCAATGCCGAAACACGAGATCATTTTTGAACCGAGAGAAAAAGTTTTCTGTTATTCCGTCGGCAAAGCGATTCGCGGAAAAATGAAGATCCGCTACTATGCAGAAGGCTCTTTCAGCATCGGCGAAACGGCGAAGTGAAAAACGCTTTTCAGCGTTACCGGATCGGCGGAAACCAGTTTCAGACGCACCGTGTCGCCGATCTTGAAATTTCCCTGATAACGGCTTTTGTATTCATAGGCGAGATCCGCGATCGCGATGACGAAGCGGTCAGACTGCTTGTCGATGACCACGCCCTCCCCTTCCCATTCGGGATGAGCAAGTAGATAGACCATCAGAAAATACTCGTCGGCGTAACGCTCCAATTTCCGGCGGATGCCGGAAGCGTTTTCGCTCGGCGTGATCGCTTTTTCCATTTCCTCGACGGAAAGCGGCGTTTTACCTTCAAGCAGGCGGTGCAACTGGTAATGCGCCAAAAGATCGGCGTAACGGCGCAAGGGACTTGTGACGCGGCAATAAGGCTCCAACCCCAATCCCGAATGCTTGCCGGGGGTAAGTTCGACGACGCTCGCCGCCGCATTGTGGCGCAAGGCGTACATTTCCGGCAGCGAAGTACCGCGCACGTCGATTTCCGGCGGAGCCTGCGTGACAAAAGGAAACGCGACACCCTCCTCCGCCATGCGGCGGGCGACCGCCTGCCCCGCGGCGAGCATCGCATTGGCGACGATTTCCCGCTCCGGAGTAACGGGAGACGGGAAAAGTTTCACTTCTCCGTCGATGACCTTGATATCGACTTCCGGCAGACGCAGGAAAAACGCGCCGTTGGCTTCGCGGCGGAGCCGGAAACGCTCCAACGCTTCACGGATCTCCCGCAACGGCGACTCCTCCCAGATCGCGGCGGCGCCCTCGTAGGTGAAACGCTCGACGCGGATCGTCGAAAGCACCATATCTTTCAGCACCGCTTCTCCCTGATCGTCGATCTCGATGCCGAAAGAAAGTGCCGGCGACGTTTCCTGCAACCCCAATCCGAAACGAAGACGCGCTTCATCGGGTAACATTCCCGTCACTTTTTCCGGCAGATAACTGGAAGAACCGCGGTCGCGCGCTTCGAGATCGATCTCATCGCCAAAATCGATCGCGCAACCGGGATCGGCGACGTGCACCCACAAGAGACCGTCGGCAAAACTTACCGCATCGTCGGGATCGTTGCTCCCCTCATTGTCGATCGCGAGCGCGCGCATCGCCGTGAGGTCGGTGCGGCTGATTTCGCGCGACGCACGGAGCGGCAACTCGACCTTGCACATTTCCGCCCCCAGCCGCGACGGCCACGGATCGCGTAAAAGATCCCAGACGCCGAGATCCAGCAAAAGGCGATGCGCTTTTTCCGGCATCGCCTCGATTTCCAGATCGCGCAACAACCGGCTGTTGGCGGCTTCGCCGAGCGCGACCGCTTCGATCTCCCGCAACTTCGGGAAATCTTCCTGCGTCACGCTTTGGTTGCGGATGCGTTCCAGAAACGCCTCGCGCTCCTGACGCTGATTTTCCTTTTCGCGCAAGGCGGCAAGACGGGCGGAAACCTCATCTTCCGGCAATGCCGTGACACCGTCGGCGACGCTTCCCGTGAAGTAGAGTTTTTCCTGCAAACAACGATACGCGGCATAAGCACAAGCGGCATCGTTTTTGTCGTAGGCAAGTTGTGTGAATTCGGCGAAACTTGTTTTTTCGTCCGCGATAAGTTCCGCAAGAAGCGCAAAATCAGGCTCCGGCATTTCCGGCGGCGGCAGACTGCCGACCGGCCCCGGATGAAGAAATTCGACGTCTTTCGGACGGACGCTTTTCGTCGCGCCGCCCTCGATGCGGATCTCGATCTTTTCGCCGTTGACGGCGGTGATCTGCGCGCTTTTGCCGTGATAAATGACCAATGCTCCGGTATTCAAAATAAACTTCCTTTTTTTATCCGTTGTGACGGGAGAGAATATACTTTTTCCCGCATAAAAAGTCAACTGTAAAAAGGATATTCCCCGCCCTTTTTCCGATGACGGCGCAAATCCGCCGGACAGACGGGATATGATTCGTCGTTTTGCCGTCGCAGAAAACGCGGTCGGCGACGAAATTTCCCGGAATGACCGCTTTGAAGTCTTTCACGCCGTGCCAGCAGAAAAACACGCCGCCCTTGTCGGAAATCCACATCGTCCCGAATGGCGTTTCGCGGATGAAAGGCATTCCGAAAGAAAGCACTTCGTTGACGCTCTGCCAGGGACCGGGATCGGTGAAATTTTCCGCTTCGACGACCACTTCTTTTGCCGCGAGCGTCAGGGCGCAGGACACCCCGGCAAAAACGATTTTCAACCAGTTTCTTGGATCCATGAAAAACTTGGGGAAAACATCAATTTTCCTTTTCTTTCGCTTCGGATTCGGCGGAGTGCTGCTGATGCCGGATGACCATTTCCAACTCGCGGTTGAGCCGCTTCCACCGCCGGAAAGTCGCCACCGAGGCGAAACCGAGTTTTTCCGCGACCTCCTTGGCGCCGACGCTCCAATTTTCCCGCACCAGATAGCGCATCCTCGCTTCGTTTACGGCATTTCCGATCGTCTTGCCGCAACAATCGCGGTAGAGATGACTCAAATGATAGCGGGAATACCCGGTCAGTTTTTCCAGCCGGGCAAGGGAGCAATTGCAACCGTGATTGCCGTCGATGTAGTTTTTCAGAAACTCGATGACGTTTTCATTCTGCTTGTACGACTGAAAAAATTCCTCATTCATCATCGAGCGCGCGACGTCACACAAAAGCAGTTCGAGCGACGCCTGCAACGTGTACTTTTGCCATAATGGACTTCTGATCTCGCCCGAAGAAACGGCGTCCCAGTTGCTTTGCAACGCTTGGAGGACAGGAGAAACGCCGCCGGTGTAAAAGAAATCGTAGCCGATCTCGCCCCGGTCATCCAAAGAGATCACGACCGTCCGTATCTCTTTGCGTTCCAACCAGATCCACAATTGCCGGACGTTGCGTTCCTCCGAAAAAAAGTAAATGCCGTGTTCCTGCCGGGAGTCGATAAAAACGGCGTCGCCCGCTTTGATGCGATAATAGTTGCCGTCGAGCATATAGCGGACTTCGCCCTGCAATTGAAAGAAAATTTCCCGCATCGGATGCGAATGACTTCTGCCGGGGGACGATACCCGGATTTTTTCCGGCAGCGGCAATCCCGTCGCGATGAGACGGCAAATCGGCGTCGCCATAAGCGGCAGTAAATCGGGTTTACCGGAAGCCATCGTTATAAAAATCTCCCTTGCCGGACACTTGTAATTGCGGACTACGGGAAATAATATATCGCAAATTTTTCAGAAAACCAAAAGCAAAAATTGCGAAAAGGGAACAATTCTTGCGGTTTTTGCTCAACCGACAAGCCGAAACGCGA
This sequence comes from Victivallaceae bacterium, assembly GCA_016292515.1. GTDB lineage: Bacteria > Verrucomicrobiota > Lentisphaeria > Victivallales > Victivallaceae > UBA1784. The sequence continues at coordinate 63,202 of JAEDIJ010000006.1, read as the reverse complement.
AAGGCGGCTTTGCTTTATTTCAATTTCGTGTAGGGGGAACTCGCGGGCCACAATTCATTGCCGGAATAGGTCTGATCGTAGTTCGGCAGATGATTTTTTTCCTCGTCCGACCACTTCCATTCGCGCGGCTCCGTCCGGTCGTAAGCGTTGAGGAAAAACGTCTGCGCGCCCTGCGGAAGCCGGGCGCAAACGCGACCGCCCTCAACCGTCGCGGGCGCGGTATGCCATTGACACGAGGAAGTTATATCAGACTCCAACGTATAGCAAAGTTCCGCACGTTTGATCCCCTCCCCCTGCTCCAAAATCTCCGCCGAAACGGCGTCGCCGTCGATCACGTTTTTGCCGAGCCTCGGCGGCGCGCAATTTTTTCCGGTCTGACTGTCGGCGAAACGGAAGGTCATACCGTACAGCCACCCGGTGTGCGCGTGGTCGATGCCGGGAACGATGGACATTCCCCGCGTACCGGGAGCATTATCGACGCTTTTTTGCCAGCAGGGAAGTTCAAACGCCATATCGTTCGTCCCGATGATCCAGTAGCACGGCGTCTGCAATTCTGGGATGAAGTTTTCCGGTTCCCACGGTGCGCCTGCAAACTTGTGGAAACGCCGCATATCTTCGCCCTCCCCGAAATATCCGCAACCGTAGCAAAAGACCGCAAAGGCGAAACGCCGGTCGAGCGAGCAGAGGATGCTCCCCATCACGCTCCCCCACGAAATGCCGAGCAAGCCGGTTCTGCGGGGGTCTACATACGGCAATTGGAGCAAATAAGTGTGGCAATGCGCCAAAAGCGCGACCGCGTTGCGGATCCAGAGACAACGCATTTCAGCGTCGAAATTTTCACTGGCTTCGGTGAGAAAAGGCCGCGGCGCCATCCCCGCCCAGGACAGGGGCAACACCGGACGATCGGGACGACGCACCGACGTATCCGGCAACTGACCGTAATGATCGACGGTGATCGCGACGTATCCGCGGCGGCTCCACGCTTTGGCGTATTCGGCGAAAGCCGTACCGCCGCCGCCGTGATACAGCACCACGGCGGGCCATCCCTCGCGGGGCGGTTCGCCGGAGGGCTTGGTGAGATAACCGTAAGCAAACGTCTTGCGTCCGTCCTCAGTCGGAAGTCCTTCGATAAGAAAGGATTCCGCATTTTGCACACGGTATTGCTCAAAGCCGGCATCGCTCCGGATCTCCGGAATGGCAAAGAGTTCCTCCCGCGTCCAATTCCGCCAATTTTCTCCGGCGGTAACGGAGGCTGTCCCGACAACGCCGACGACAGCGCATTTCCCCAATGCCTGTATCAATTTTTTCATTTTTATTGCCTCGCGTGATTTTATTGTCGTTATACTATAACATTATCGGGAAATTTTTGAAAGGGGAATTGTCGCCGAAAAACGGATTTTTTTCATCCGATCGGTATAGAGAAAGCCCCGCGCGGGACAAGCGCGCGAGGCTTTCGGGAAAAAAAGGAGGTCAAACCACCCAAGCGCGGTGGTTAATATATCCCGGATACGGCGAATGTCAAATACAAGTTTCCGATTTTTTATAAAGCAACAGATCGGCAATCCGGATTGCCGGGTGGTTGTGGGGTTGGAAAGCGCAACAGTAAGCAACAGACTTAACGTATACATCCGCAGAATTATCGTGCACAATGATCGGAAGAAAATTACTGCGTAATGACGTATGATGAACGCACGAAAAAACAGAAACTCGTATCCTGGCACAACGAGGGAGATCATTACGGCGACAGGCAATGGCCGTTGCAATAAAAAAGATGATCCAGATACACGCTACCAATAAAAACGTAGCCCCCGCCTCCGAATCACCTCTATGCCTATAAGATAACGCGTTTTTTTGAAAAGTCAAGCACCTTTTTAAAAAAATCAATTTTTTTATTACGAAAAAATTTTTCGCCGCCGACCGTGCCAGCCAAAAGAGTGAAATGCGGCGCAGTTAGCGCCGCGAGAAAAAGTGAAGAAGTGAAGCGCTCGCTTCGCGAGTATGGTGGTTGATCCGGAAAACAAAAAGTGTGAAATGCGGCGCAAGGTTCAGCCAATCTTACTTGTCTTATCGTTCCCGATCGCTCAAATCCGCACTGGGGGCGCGACGCGTCGATTTGCGAGACAATCTCTCATCTCTCATAACTGAGTAAAAAACTACCATACGCGAAGCCGCGAGTACCCGCCTACGCTAATGCTACGGCGCGGCAAGCCAGAAAGATACCGACTTGTCACGACGGAGCCTTGGCGGAGTCGGAAGTCGCGTAGCGGGGCGCACCCTCTCACGGGTGCGCAATTGACTTTTTGATTAAAATGAATTAAAAACTACCTTACGCGAAGCCGCGAGTACCGGAGGTGCGGAGCACCGAGGAACGGATGCGCGAGAGCGCGGGGGCTCCCCCGAAAATCGACCGAAGCCGCGTAGCGGGGCGATGGCTCTTACGCCATCGCAGGAGATTTTAAGGGGGAAATGGTACCGGAGATGGGAGTCGAACCCATATGGGGGTTACCCGCTTGATTTTGAGTCAAGTGCGTCTGCCATTTCGCCACTCCGGCACGGTTTTATAAGATATCACCTTTCAGCGTGTTTTGCAAGTACGATCTTTCCTCTTTTTATGTTATTTTTTGGTTTTTTTAACAAATTATAACATAAAATCGATGTTTTTACATTGAAATAAGACGCCGTTTGCTGTATGTTATAAGTTATGTTAAATCAATGACAAGGGGAATTGACGGATGAAAAAAAGGATCACCATCGCCGACGTCGCGGCGGCTTGCGGTACCAGCAGTATGACGGTCAGCCGCGCGTTGCGGCAAAAAGCGCGCATCAACGCCGAGACCCGCGCCAAGATCCTCAAAGTCGCGCAGAAACTCGGTTACTTCCGTCAAACGCGGCAGGGGCGTCCCGGCGCGGCGCAGGAGCCGCCCAAAATCCAATTGCTGGTCGGCTTCCGACGCAAAAGCGTCCCGATCTTTTCTTTCCGATTGCTGATCGCGTTGGAGCAACGGCTCGCCGAACGCGGATATGTCTGCATGACCCGTTTCGCCAACGGCGATTACTGCGCTTTTGCGCGGATCCTCGACTCGATGCGCAGTACCGAATCGGCGGCGGTCGTCGTGATCGGCGACTTCCCGGAAAAACAGTTGCTCGCGTTGCAATGCGCCTTTCCCGGGCTTCTCATCCTCGACAATCCCGGCATTCCCGACGACGACGCGGCGTACAGTTCGCTCACCTTTGACAACGTTGAAGCGGCGCATCTCCAAGTCGAACATCTGTTGTCGAAAAAGCGTAAACGGATCCTGCTTCTCAATGGTCCGGAGGAACACGGTTTCGCCCGCGAACTGGAAACAGGTTACCGCGAAACGCTCAAAGCGCACAAAATCGCCGTCGATCCCGCTTTGATTTTGCGTTGCGATTTCACGCCCGCCAACGCGGCGGAGGTATTGGAAAAATTCATTCAGACAAAAGTTCCTTTTGACGCCATCGCCACCACCGACGAACTTGCCGTCGCCGCGATCCGCGTTTTGCGTCAGCATCAACTGGACGTGCCGGGCGACGTCGCGATCTGCGGTTGCGACAACATCCCGTTGAGCGAACAGCTTTTTCCGACGCTGACAACGGTCGCATTGGATTACGACCACCTCGCGGAACTCGCATTCAACCATCTCTGCGACAACGCCTCCGGCTTGCCGGTGCGCAAAAAACTTTCTCCGGCACTTCTGGTGCGCCACAGTTCATAACAATGGCGGAAAAAAGTCATTCTTTTGCGCGCATCGTCTTTTGCGATTCCGGTCTTGGCGGGCTGGACGTCGCCGCGAACTTCATTTCCCGTTTCCGCGACTGCTGCCGGGTCAAGGAAGCGGAGATCATCTGCTTCAACGCCTGGCCGCGGCCGGGCGTCGGTTTCAATCAACTCCCCGATCTTGAAACCAAACTTGCGGCGTTGCGCCAAGTCAACGGCGCGATCGCCGAATTGGAACCATCTCTCGTCGTCTACGCCTGCAACACGATTTCGACGCTTCTTGCCGACGGCAACGTCGCATTGCCTTTTCCGACGGAAACGATGCTCGACGCGGCGACGGAACTTCTCGCCGACGGTTTGCGGAAAAACCCCGAAGCGTCGCTTCTGATCTGCGGCACGGCGACGACGGCGCAGAGCGGTCTTTATTCCAAAAGGCTCTTTCAAAACGGATTTGCCGACCGGAAAATCGCCGAACTCGGTTGCCCCGGACTTGCGACGCAGATCGAATACGCCCCCTGCGGCGCAATGGTGCACCGGATGCTCCGCCATTACGCGCGGCAGGCGGCGGAGCATTTCGGCGGCGGCAAGTTGTTGTTGGGGCTTTGCTGTACGCACTTCGGCTATACGGATTTGTGGCAAAGTGAATTCGGAAGATTTTTTGATACGGTCACTTTGCTCAACCCCAATGCCGGAGTCATCGAAAAACTTCTCCCCTCGTGGCAGGGCAAGTATACGCCGCGCATTACGGCGAAACTTCTCTCCCGCGTGGAGATCGCAGGGGAAAAACAAAACGCGCTCGCCCCCTTTTTCGCGACGCGGGCGCCGGAGATCGCCGAAGCGTTGCGCGCGCCGATCCGGGACAAAAATCTCTTTACTTTTTAGTGCCGCGGATGCCGGGATTGTGAAAATCGGCGAGCCGGAAAGTGATCTCGGGAAGTTTTCCGCCTTGCAGAAATAAACTCACCAGTTTTTCCGCTTCCGCGACGTCGCCTTTTTTGATCCAGTAGATCGCCACGTTTTCGCGCTCCATTTTGCGAAAGAAAATATCCTGCCTTTTGGCGAACTGACGGATGCGGTCAAGCAGATTTTGCCGCATCGTCGCAAAATCGCACTGCTTCTGCAAAAAGCGGCCGATCTCGCGATATTCCAGACCGAAATACTCCAATTTCTCAAAGGAGACACCGCTTTTGACCAACGCGGAAACCTCGTCGACCATTCCGGCGGAAAAGCGTTTGTCAAGACGCTCCTCGATGCGGCTCCGCACCTCGTTGCGCGGATAAAGGACGCCGAGCGTCAGCGCATTCAATTTGAATTGCGGAGCAAAAGCCTCCTTTTGCGTGAGATCGCGGCTCTGCCGGGGCGTTTCGTGATCGCGCTCCGTCCCCGGAAGCCGGTAATCCTGCAACAAGGCGGCGAGGTAGAGCGCGCTTCCGCCGCAGAGGATCGCCACCTTGCCCCGCCGGTCGATCTCTTCGATCGCGGCAAAGGCGTCGTGCAGGAAGCGAAAGAGATTGTACTCCTCCGTCGCGGGATCGGCAATGTCGATCAAATGATACGCGACATCGCCGTACTCCTCGATATCCTTGCCGGTGCCGAGATCAAGATTGCGGTAGACCTGACGCGAATCGACGCTGACGATCTCGCCGTTGAAGCGGCGCGCAAGCTCAACGGCAAGATGCGTTTTGCCGGTGGCGGTGGGCCCGGTCACGGCGATGACTTTGACTTCCCTACGGGAAGAATGTTGAAAATCCGTCATTTTTTTTCAATTCCGTATTGTATTTTTCCTGCGTCGCGTACATATTATGGTATGGAAATGTGAAAAATGCAAATTTTTTTCGGGATTTAATATGGAAAAACAGAGAACTTTATCCTCCGAAGGACATCTTTCGGGGATCGCGTTGCATACCGGCGCCCGGGCGACGCTGCACATCTTGCCCGCGCCGGAAAATACCGGGATCCGCTTCCGCCGGGTCGATCTGCCGGGAAAACCGGAAGTCAGCGGCTTCGTCGCCAACGTCGTCGATGTCCAGCGCGGCACGACGATCGCTTCCGGAAACGCGATCGTCTACACCATCGAGCACATCATGTCGGCACTCCACGCCAATTTCATCGACAACTGCATCGTCGAGATGGACGGGCCGGAACCGCCGATCTGCGACGGGAGCAGTCTCGCCTTTTTTGAAATGATCCGCAACTGCGGCGCCGTCGAACAGGACGCCGAAGCGCAGTACTTCACTCCGGCGCAACCGCTGCGCGTCGTCAAAGGCGGTACGCAGATCGTCATTTTTCCCAATCCCGACGCCTTGCAGATCAGTTGCGTCACGCAGTTCAAAGGCTGTCCCTTTGACCCGCAATTCTTTGAATTCACGCTCGATACGGAAGCGTATTATCAGGAGATTGCGCCGGGGCGCACTTTCGTCGATTACAGCGACCTCAAAATGCTGATGGCGGCGGGATTGTGCAAAGGCGGCAGTCTCGACGCCGCCGCGATCATCCATCAAGGCGCGATCATCTGCAAGGAAAAACTGCGCTTCACCAACGAAATCGTCCGCCACAAGATCCTCGATCTCGTCGGCGATCTTTACCTCGCCGGACGGCGGATCCGCGGCAACGTCATCGCCATCCGCCCCGGACATCCGCGCAACGTCGATCTCGCCGGATTGCTCGCCAAAGAAATCGCCGCCGCCAAATAAGGGGAATTTTTATGAGCCGTTATTTCGATCTTCCCGCTTTGAAAAAGTTGTTTCAGGGCAAACTGCTGTTGCTCGACCGCGCGCAGGAGAACGACGACAAAAAGTTCGTCGCGATCAAAAACATTTCCGTCAACGAACCGTTTTTCGCCGGGCATTTCCCCGAACATCCGATCATGCCGGGCGTACTCCAACTCGAAGCGATGAAGCAACTCGCCGAACTTGCCTGCCGCGAAACGCTCGACCCCGAAAACAAGCAGGATGTCTATCTCAAATGCGCGACGCGGGTCAAATTCCGTCGTCCGGTCGTCCCCGGTGACCGCATCAAAATCGAAGCGGAAAATCTTTCGCTCGACGAAGGCAAAGCCGAATTCAAAACCCGGCTTTTCACCGCGTCCGGTCTGGCGAGCGAAGCGCAACTTCTGCTCGAAGTGCGTTCCAGAGAATTCATCAGGGAACTTCCTGATTTCCCCAATGAAAACGACCTTTCCGGGCAGACGGGGCTCGACATCAACGCGATCCGCAAGGTGTTGCCGCACCGCTACCCCTTTCTGCTGATCGATTACGTTCAGGAATGGACGGACGAAAACATCCGCGTCGTCAAAAATCTGACGCTGGACGAGCCGTTTTTCACCGATGCCGACCCCGCCTACCCCGTTTTGCAGGAATCCATCCTCTGCGAGATCGCGGCGCAGGCAGGATGCGTCAGCGTCCTCTCCCGTCCGGAAAACGCCGGAAAGATCGCCGTTTTTATGGCGATCGAAAAAGCGGAATCGTTTTTCCCGGTCGGAGCCGGAGATCAACTGCTCGTCCGTTCGACGCTCCCGCCCGCCAAGACGAAATTCGGCCGCGGCACGGGTGAGATCCTCTGCGATGGCAAACTCGCGTTTCAAATTCAAATGATGTTCGCCGTCGTCGACGCGTAGGGGCGGTCAAAATGGCAAGATATTCCAACATCGTCACCGCGGTCGAACTCGGTACCAGCAAGATCACCGTCCTCTTGGGGGAATCCGACGGGGAAAACTCCGTGCGGATCATCGCGCGCGGTTCCGAAAGCAGTGCGGGCAGCGTCGTCAAGGGCGAGATCCAGGATATGGACAAGTTGCAGTCGCATCTGGAAAACGTCATTCAGGAAATCAACCGCGACGATCTTTTCAACGCCAGTCGCGCCGTCGCGTTTCTGGTGACGGGGTGCGAGATCGCTTCCCAGAGCGGCGTGGGCAACGCGACGATCCGCAATCCGGAGCACGTCGTCACCGAGGAGGAGATCGCCGCCGCCAAGGAGGATGCAAAAGTCCTCAATTTAAGTTCCAGTCGCGAGATCATCAACAGTTCCGAAAGTTTCTCTCTCGTCGACAACCGCCGGGTCGGGAAACCGCTCGGTCATACGGGAACAAAACTGGAAACGCACGCGCACATCGTCCACGGCGTTTCCTCGCAGATCGACAATTTCCGCCGCGCGTTGACCAACGTCGGTTTTGAAAGGGAGTTGCTCTACCCGATCTTTTCCCCGCACGCATCGGATATCGGGATCCTTTCCGACACGGAGCGCAAAAACGGCGTGTTGCTGGTGGATCTCGGTGCGGGATGCAGCGAGTACATCCTCGAATACGACAACGGGATCCACGCGTCCGGGATGCTTCAAGTCGGTTTCGACCACGTGATCAACGACCTTTCGCTCGCCTTTAATCTGCACTTCGACCTCTGCAAAAAACTGATCCTGTCGGGTGCGCTCGAACAGGCGATCTCCTCCCGTCAGGAATATATGGAATTCCGCAATACTGCAGGTTCGATCCGGCAGATACCGGTCACCGAATTCATCACCGTCATCGACTGCCGTCTGGAAGAGATTTTTGCGATCATCCGCAAAAAACTCTCGCAGGAAAACGCTCCGCAAACGCTCGGTGCCGGCGGAGTTCTCACCGGCGGCGGAGCCAAATTTTCCCGCGCGCCGGAAATGTTCCGCAAAGTTTTCGGTCTGTCCTGTCAGGTGCGGTGTCCCGCCGACGTCGGCGGCGCGATCACGGGGATGGACGATCCCGCTTTCAGCGCAGTCTGGGGCGCGCTCAAAATCGCCGCCTTTTATGCCGATCAGCAAGAAGTCGTCAAGGAATCCTGGATCGAACGCGCAGAAAAAAAACTTCTCAGCTGGGGTTCCCGCAAGCGGAACGCCGTCAAGTAGCAGGTAGCGTATTATGGAAAAACCGATTATTGTTCTCGCCGTCGGCGGCGCCGGTTGCCGGATCCTCGCGCAGATGCGCGAAATGCCGGAAAAACGCGACATTCTGCCGATCGCCATTGATACCGACCGCAAATCGCTTCGCGAAACGGGACTTCCCGACGGAAACGTGCTTCTCGCCGCGGAATCCTGGCGCAACGGACGCGGGTGCGGCGGAAATGTCCTCGACGGACAGCGTGCGATCGCCCACGAACGTCCGGCGATATCCGCATTGCTGAATGCCGGCTCAATGGTCGTCATCGTCGGCGGTCTCGGCGGCGGCACGGCTTCCGGCGGCATTCCCGTCGTGTTGAGCGAAGCCGCCAAACTGCATTTGCCGACGCTCTGCATTCTCTCTCTGCCGTTTGTGATGGAAGGTCCCCGCCGCACCGCGCAAGCGGAAAAAGCACTCAACGAGAGCATTTACGGTGCCGCCGATGCGGTCGCGCCGCTGCCCAACGATCTGCTCTTTGCTTCGCTGGACGAAAAAACACCGCTCGCGGAAGCGTTTCAACTCGCCGACCGGGAAATGTCGCGTACCGTGCTTGCGCTGACGACCATTCTGACCGCGGGAAATCTTTTCAGCAGTTCTTTCAGCGATATCGTCCGGCTTTTGCAGCAGGGACACAGCCACTGCGCGATCGGCGTCGGCGTCGTCAACGCGGCAAGTGAAAACAACGACGACCGCGTAAACCGCGCCGTGGAAAATCTTTTGCAGAGCCCGATGCTGGGCGGCTCGGATCAACTCGTACAGGCGGACGCCGTCATTTTTTCCGTCCTCGGCGGTCCCGAACTCTCGCTCAAAGAAGCCAAAACCGCAATGGAACTCGCGGTCAAATACACCCCCGCCAACGGAGAAATTTTCACCGGAGCGGCGACGACAGAAGCGTGGCGCGGCACTTTTCAGATCACCGCGCTGGCGGTCAAATACGACACCCGCGAAAAGGAACGTGAACTTCTGGACGGAGCCGCCGCGTCGCGGCCGCGCAAAAACGCCAAAAAAGCCTCTTCTTCGGACACCGTACAGGGGGTTTTCGACTTTGACGACAACCAGAAAGGCGTGATGGAAGGGACGATCCCCGTGGTGTGGGACAACGAAAATCTCGATATCCCCGCTTATAAGCGGCACAACTGCCCCATTACCGGCGGCAAGAAGTTATACCGCAAAAAATAGCGAAAACGGCGTTTTATTCCACCAGAAAGTGCGTGACCAGCATCGCCGTCATATTGAATAAACCGTGCACGGAAACGGGAACCCATAAATTTTTGGTCAGCAACAGCAAACATTGCAGGACGATGCCGAAAAAGAAAAGTCCCGGCGCGCCCAAAAGGAAAAAGTGCATTGCGCTGAAAATCGCCGCGCAGAAAATCACCGCCGCCACCTTTCCGAGCGGCAACAGCAAAGAATAAAGTGCGCGGCGGAAAACGATCTCCTCGATCAGCGGAATGATGACGCAAGTGTAAAAAAAGAGAAGCAAAAAAGCTTTTTCGGAACTCTTTTGCGCGAGGATCAAAATATCCTGCCGGGCGGCAAAGTCCCATTGCAGACGCCTCAACAAGCATTCCCAATTCATAGTGATGAGCAAGTTGCCGTAGATCGAAAAGAACCACCCGATGCCAATTGCCAGGAGACCGCCGATATGCACCTTCCGGAAACCGAAACGGCAGTCAGCCTTGCGAAAAGCGAAAACAATGATCGCCAACGTACAAAATACGGGAAAAAAGAGTTCCAAAGCGAATGCCAAGAGCGCGTTTTCTTTTATCACGACACCGAACGACTGTTTGATAAAACGCACCGCACAAGGGAAGAAAAACAGAAAAAATCCCCACGCCAAAATGATTTTTGCCGCCGTCATCCGCGGCAACGGCTCGATGATCGGATTTTCAGCGTCGGACATGGATTTCCCTTTCCGTTTCACCGCGATGAATGATCTCGATGGTCACGGCGTTTTCCGGCAGAAGCGACTCGATCCTTTCCGGCCACTCGATCAGCGAGATCGATTTTTTTTCGCTCAAAAATTCGTCGATGCCGAAATCCAGCGCGGCGGCGACACCGCTGATGCGGTAGAGATCCAGATGATAAAGTCTGCCGCCGCCGTCAAGTTCATACTCCTGGACGATCGTGTAAGTGGGGCTGGAAACCGCCTCGTCGATGCCGAGTCCGCGGGCGAATCCACGGGCGAAAACGGTCTTGCCCGCACCGAGATTTCCGCGCAACAGCACCACGCTGCCGCGCGGCAGACTTGCGGCGATTTCGGCACCGAGGGTTTCCGTTTCCGCTTCCGAACGGGAAATTAAAGTTTTTTCAATGTTCATATCCTAATCTTTCACTTTGAAAAGGTTTTCCTGTTTTATCCAGAAGTTCGCCGTCTCCGGCGACACATCTGCCCCAACAGCAGATCGGAACGAGCGTTTTCCCGAGCGTTTCCAGTTTTTCCGGAGAGGTAAAAATCAATTCGTAATCCTCCCCCTCGCTCCACGCTTCGGGTGCGCGCGCGCCGGGAAAAAGCGGAACTTTTTCCGGCTCGATCTGCAAGGCGACGTGCGATGCCGCCGCCAGCCGCGCCGCATCGAGCAAGAGACCGTCGCTCACATCCAGCATCGCCGACGCAAGATGTCTTTGTGCGAGATATTGTCCCTCTTTCAAGCGCGGCTCAATATCGAGATGTCTGCCGGAAAGAAAAGAGTTTCCGATCTTGCCCGTTACATAAAGATAATCCCCGACGCGGGCGCCGTCACGCGTTATGGCTCCGCCGGATGGCGCTTCGCCCAAAATCGTCAATGTCGCCGCGACACCTGCCGACGGCAGACTCGCGGTATCGCCGCCGATCACCGTGACGCCGTAACGGCTCCCCGCTTCCGCGACGCCGCGGCAGAAATCCATGATATACTTTTCGTCGCGGCCGTTGACGGCGAGCGTCAAAATCGCCCAGCGCGGAGTGCCCCCCATCGCCGCGATGTCGCTGACATTGCGCAAAAGGAGTTTCGCACCAGCTTTTTCCGGAGGCGTTTCCGGCGTAAAGTGGATCCTTTCGATCACCTGATCGGCGGCGACAAGCAAAGGATTTGCCGGAGCGCGCACGGCGGCGCAATCGTCGCCGATCCCCGTCAAAACATCGCTTCCGCCGGGAAAAACCGCCCCTAACTGACGGACGATCTTCAATTCATCCAGCATCGGACAAAATCGCTCACTTCCCGTTTGCCGCGAGACGCGCTTTTTCCTCCTGCTGCATCGCGCCGAGGAAACGTTGCTTGTCGTTGGCTTTCATATAGGCTTCTTCCGCCGAGATGACGCCGTTTTCATACTGTTCGGCGATCGAATTGTCCATCGAGCACATCCCGCGCCCCGCGCCCGCGTCGATGATCGTGCGGATGCCGGATATCTGCCCGGTGCGGATCGTATTGGGCAACGCATCCGACCAGAGCAACACTTCGTGGACCGCGACCCGCCCTCCGTCGCGCGTGCGGCAGAGCAACTGCGAAACGACACCCCGCAAGCACTCCGCGAGCATCGTCCTGATCTGCGACTGCTCATCGGCGGGGAATGCGTCGATCACGCGGTCGATCGTCTTGGGCGCGTTGTTGGTGTGAAGCGTGGCAAAAACCAGCATCCCCATCGTCGCGCAGGTCAATCCGAGGCGGATCGTTTCGTTGTCGCGCATTTCGCCGATCAGAACGATATCGGGATCGGATCTCATCACGCCGCGCAACGCCTGCGGAAAACAGGGACTGTGGATGCCCACTTCGCGGTGAACGATCGTGCTGTATTCATTCTGATGCACGAATTCGATCGGGTCTTCGACCGTGATGATGTTGCGGCTGTGGTGCGTATTGATGTAGTTGATCATCGCGGCGAGCGTCGTCGATTTGCCGCTGCCCGTGGGGCCCGTGACCAGCACGAGACCGCTCTTGATCTCGCAGATCTCTTTCAAGACCTGCGGCAGATGCAGTTCGTCGATCGTCATAATGCGGCTGGGGATCTGCCGCAACACGCACCCCATACCGTGATAGTTGTAGAAATAGTTGCAGCGGAAACGCGCCAAGTCCGGAATTTCGTGAGCGAAGTCCAGGTCGTGTTTTTCAAGGAACGTGCTCCACCGATGCTCGGGAAGACAGATCTCCTGCATCATTTCGCGGATGGATTCTTCCGTCAGCACCACGTCGTCCAGCGGTTGCAAAACGCCGTGGATCCGCGCTTTGGCGGGGTAGTCGATCGAGAGGTGCAAGTCGGAACCGCCGAGCGACAGCATCTGCCGCAAGTAGGCGTTGATTTTGGGTTCTTGTGCCATAGTAGTACGCTTTCGTAAAAGTTAGTGTTTCCGTCCCTGCGCGATCGCCCACTGGCGATTGAGCTGCTCGATGTTGGCGGGGTCGCTCATATAAGGAAGCGCCGCCTCCCGCGTCAGAAGTCCAAGCGCGAATTTTTCCAGCAGGCACTGGTCAAACGTGCACATTCCCTGCTTGCGGGCGACCGCCATCGTCGATTTCAACTGGAATGTCTTGCCCTCGCTGATCAGATTGGAAACCGCCATCGAATTGAGCAATACTTCGTAGATCATTTCCACGCCGCCCATCCCGTTGGGGATCAGTTTCTGACAGATGATGCCGCGCAGACTTACCGACGTCATCGCGCGGATCTGCGGTTGCTGATTGGGCGGAAAAACGTCGAGGACGCGGTTCATCGTATTGGCGGCGTCGCTCGTGTGCAGCGTGCCGATCACCAAGTGCCCCGTTTCGGAAGCGGTGATCGCGTTTTCGATCGTTTCCAGGTCGCGCATTTCGCCGATGATGATGATATCGGGGTCTTCGCGGAGCGCGGCTTTGAGCGCGCGCGAATAACTCTCGGTATGGATCCCCACCTGCCGCTGGGTGACCTGACAATTTTTCGACGGATGGACGATCTCGATCGGTTCCTCGATCGAAATGATGTGATCGCGGCGTTTCGCGTTGATGAGATCGGTCAACCGCGCGAGCGTCGTCGTTTTGCCGGAGCCGATCGGCCCCGTAACGAGGATCAGCCCGTTGTTGTAATCGAGCAGACGGCGGATATGCGTCGCGTCTTCCGGCAGAAAGCCGAGTTCCTCCAACGATTTGATCGACTCCACGATCAAACGATAACTGCCGCAGATGCCGTTTTTGGTATCCATCAACGCCACGCGGAAGCGTTCGCTCCCGATCTCGATCGCACAGCCGAGATCCTGCTGACGCGAAAATTCCGCTTTCTGCGCTTCGCTCAACAACGCGAAATTGAGCCGTTTCGCGTCTTCACTTGTCAAAATATAGGAGTCGATGCGCTCCACTTCCAGATTGCGGCGCACAAAGGGCGGCGCACCCGCGTTGAGGTGAAAATCACTGCACCCCATCGCGCGCAGACTGCGGAGCATCAGCCGCATTCTTTCCGCCACGGCGGCATCGTCCAAAGTCGCCGTATCGCTGAGACTCGGCAAATTCTCGTAACCGCCGGAAACCACCTGCCCCGCCGCTTCCGGCGCCGCCGCCTGATTCACGGACGCATTGATCAATTCCTGGATGCGGTCGACCAGAAGTTGCACTTCATCTTCACTGCGACCCTCGGCGAGGTGATTGAGGGCGATCTGGGCAAAACTTTCAAGCGAAACGTCGTCGCCGCACTCGGCAAGCCACGCATCGCACTCGTTTGCGCCGGCGAGATTGTCGCCTTGCAGATACTGGGCGAAAACATTCAGCTCTTTCCAACTGGATTCCGTCATAAGTGATTCTCCCGTATGAGATTAAAGCTTTTTCAACTGATAGGTGTTGCCCGGCAGATCTTTGATCGAAAAGCCGAGTTTGCCGATCTCGTCGCGCAAACGGTCGCTTTCGGCAAAATTTTTCGCCTTGCGCGCCGCGACGCGCGCTTCCGCAAGCGCGACGATCTCCTCCGGGAAACTTTCTTCGGCACGCGCCGCATCGACGGCGAGGCATCCGCAGATCTTGTCGAATTTCCGGAAAAGGTCGAGCAGTTTTTCCGCACCCGCTTGGGAAAGTTTTCCCTCGTCGGCAAGCCGGTTGGCGTTGCGCATCAATTCGTGAAGCACGGCGAGCGCGCCGGCGATGTTGAGGTCGTCCGCCATCGCATCGGCAAACGCCGCGTCGGAACGGTCGATCACGTCCAGGACTTCCGCGCCGTCGCCCGCGAGATCGATCTTTTTCAGCCGGGCAAAGAGATCGTCGAACTTCTGCAAGGTTTCCCTCGCCTGTGCGAGTGCTTCAAAGGTGAAGTTGAGTTTTTTGCGGTAATGCGCCCCGATCAGGACGAAGCGGATCTCGCGCCCCGTATAGCCCTTGGCTTTCAAATCGCGCAACGTGTAGAAATTGCCGAGGCTTTTGGACATCTTTTCGCCGCCGACCATCAAGTGTTCGCAATGCAGCCAGTAATTGACCCACTTTTTGCCGCTGGCGCCTTCGCTCTGCGCGATCTCGTCCTCGTGGTGCGGAAACATATTGTCGATGCCGCCCGTATGCAGATCGAATGCCTCGCCGAGATATTTGCTCGACATCGCACTGCACTCGATATGCCACCCCGGACGCCCTTTGCCCCACGGCGAATCCCAGACGACGTCGCCGTCGTTTTCATCCCACGCTTTCCACAAAGCGAAATCGGCGACTGAATCCTTGGCGTATTCGTCCGTATTGATGCGCACCCCCGCGCGCTGATTGTCGCGGTCGATGCGGGCAAGTTTGCCGTAGTTCGGAAATTTGTCGATCGCGAAATAAACCGACTTGTCTTCCGCCTGATAGGCAAGACCGCGGTCAAAAAGTTTCTGGATCAGCGCGATCATTTCCGGGATATGCTCGGTCGCCGCCGGATAAACCGCGGCAGGCTCGATGTTGAGGAATTTGATGTCCTCGAAAAACGCATCCTTGTACTTGCGCGTGAAATCCCGCAACGGGATCCCCGCTTTTCGCGAATCCCGGATCGTCTTGTCATCGACGTCGGTCAAATTCATCACCTGTTTGACCTCAAAACCGAAGTATTCCAGCGTGCGGCGCAAAATATCTTCAAACGTATAAGCGCGGAAATTCCCGATATGCGCGAAATTATAGACCGTCGGGCCGCAGGTATACATCCCGACTTTGCCCGGCACCAGCGAACGAAACGGCATCTGGCGATGCTCCAACGTATTGTAAAATTCCAACTCTTTCATCATTCAACCTGATTAAACTGACGATTACCCTATGCGCACACGCGCGCATAAATTGTGATTTGCATAAATGTAGCATCGCCCGCTATGCTTTTCAAGCCGATTTTTCATAAAATCCGACGCATTTCGGATTTGATTTTTCATCAAACGTGCGCTATATTAAACAATACCGCAGCGGAGAGATGGCTGAGCGGTCGAAGGCGACGGTCTCGAAAATCGTTATACCCTCACGGGTATCGAGGGTTCAAATCCCTCTCTCTCCGCCATTTTTGAGAGGACGCGGGCGTTCAGAATTCCCGCTTGGTCGCAAAAAGGCTGAAATCTTGATTGAAAATCAGTTTTCAGCCTCTTTGCTTTTCGCGCTGACGCGCTCCCCGCCGTTGGCTCAGTTATGAGAGATGAGAGATGAGAGAAAAACCGCATACGTTTTGATTGCCGTCGGATGCGAGTCGGTAGCCGACGAGCGCGCAGTCGGATGGGAGCGATTTTACGCATTGCGTGCAATGCGGAAATACGCAAACAGTTGTTTGCGCAAGCGACCGTAGACGAGCACGGTAGCCGCGAGCGAGAAGGAGCGGCAAATCGAGCAGGAGCAAAGCGACGGCACGGTTTGTAAAGCGACGACGAAGCGCAGGCGTATGGGAGTAAAAAAGGGGAACATCCACATCCGCCACGATTGCAGTCGCACGGGGAAAGGGGTGGTTAAGGAGGGGAAAGCCGTAAATAAACGGCTGTCCCCTCCTTGCACCTTGTGCGTTGGGTATTTCCGCTCACCTCCCTATTTTTCTCAACAAAACTCCCTTTACAACAGTGATGAGAGGTGATTGTCCCACAATTCCCTATTGGTCACGCTTCTTTCGCGCCCGCCGGCGTGAGAGTTTGACTGGCGTTTTCCCCTTTTTTACAGGATCTCCGCTTTTTCCGGCAACGTACTGCGATGATAGGTGACGGCGGGGTAGCCGAAAAGGAGCGCGTAGCCGACGCGGTATCCGCGGGGAATGGCGAGAAGTTTTTTCATCGCCCGGCTGCAATTGATCGCGTAAACGGCAAAACCGCACCAGCAACAGCCGATACCGAACGTCTGCGCGTAGAGTTCAAACTCTTCCAGCGCAATGACGGGATCGACGGCGGCGCAAGGCGCGTTTTTCGGAGTCAACGCGACGATCATATGCGGCGCGCCGCGAAAGACGAGATCGTGATCGAGATCATCAAGATAGCGGCTGATTCGAGGATAAAAGATTTTCAAGAGTCCGCTTTTGATCAGAAAATTCAACTGTTTGCGGTTGATCGCGCGAAACGCATCCATTTCGGCGCGGCTTTTCACGACGGCAAATTTCAGACGGTGATCGTTACATCCCGTCGGCGAATAACGCAGCGCGTCGGTCAATTTTTCCAGCGTCGCGTCATCGACTTCCTGCGCTTTGAATTGACGGATGCTCCGGCGGTTGCGGAGCGTCGAAAGCATCGCTTCGGGCGTCGCCCCCTGCCCCGCGGGAGAGATCATTTCGGGCGTCACGCCGTCAACCGAAATTGCGCCCTCCGGACAGACGGCGAGGCAATGTTGGCAATGAATGCAGAATTTTTCATTCTCTCTCGGGATGACGGGATGTTTTTCCCCTCTCCGCAACACTTTGACGATGCAGTCGTCAACGCATTGGAAGCAACCGGTACATTTTGCAATATCAATGATAATCATAGTCCATCCTTTCTTTTTCACAATATAACGCCAAAAGGGAAAGATTGCAAAAAAAGCGAAATGCGGTTATATTATAAGGAAATGCAGCAAAGGAGTTAAGTTATGCCTCTTTTTGGCGGACAGCGTATTCCCAAGCCGGGGGAGCACAAGATGGTGATCCCGGAAGGCTCCTGGGTCAAATGCAAAAAATGCGGTCACACGCTCTATACCGATCGTCTTGCGGACAATTCTAATGTCTGCTGGAACTGCAATTTTTATTTCCCGCTCTCGGCGGAAGCGAGGATCAAAATGTTGACCGACGAGGGGTCGTTTCAGGAGATCGACGCCGAATTGACTTCGGTCGACGTGCTTTCTTTCAAAGACTCCAAGCAATACTCCGCCCGCATCGCGGAAAGTCAGGAAAAATCCCGTTTGAACGATGCCGTCATCTGCGGCAAAGCGACTTTGGATCAGCGTCCCTTTATGCTCGGCGTGATGGACTTCCGCTTTATGGGCGCCTCGATGGGCTCCGTCGTCGGCGAAAAGATCACGCGGCTCTTTGAAACGGCGTTGAAGAAAAAAATCCCCGCCGTTATGGTGACCGCTTCCGGCGGCGCGCGGATGCAGGAGGGCATTTTAAGTCTGATGCAGATGGCGAAAACCTGCGGTGCCGCCCAGCGGCTCGCCGAAACGGGATTGCCCTACATCGCGATATTGACCGATCCGACCTACGGCGGAGTTACGGCAAGTTTCGCGACGGTCGCCGACGTCATTCTCGCCGAACCCGGCGCAATGATCGGTTTCGCCGGTCCCCGCGTGATCCAGGAAACCACCAAGGCGCGTTTGCCCGAAGGCTTCCAGACTGCGGAATTCCTTTTGCAGAAAGGTCTGATCGACCGCATCGTCGAACGCAAAAATCTGCGCAAAGAATTGTCGACTTTGCTTGATTTTTTCCAAAAACAGTGATATGTTAACTTTTGCCGCCGGGGTGGACCTCGTGCGTTGTCAAAAATGCCAACCGGGTCAGGTGGGGAACCAAGCAGCCCTACGCACCTTTTGACAGGCCACGGGCAATCTGCTCCGGCGGCTCTTTTTATATGTTTTTAGAGCAAAGGAATCCCGCAGATGTCCAGAATTGACGGCCGTGCCAACGACGAATTGCGCCCTTGGAATTTCACTCTTGATTTTATGCGTCACCCCGCAGGTTCCGCACTGCTTTGTTGCGGCAACACCCACGTCGTCGCCGCCGCGACCTTTGACGACAAAGTCCCCGGCTGGATGAAAGCGCAAAAAGTCCCCGGCGGCTGGATCACCTGCGAATACGGGATGCTCCCCGCTTCCACCGGAGAAAGAATGAAACGCGAGGCTTCGCAGGGCAAGCAGGGCGGACGCACCGTCGAGATCCAGCGGCTGATCGGCCGTTCGCTCCGGATGGCGGCCGACTTGCAAAAACTCGGCGAAAAGACCGTCTACATCGATTGCGACGTCCTCGACGCCGACGGCGGTACCCGTTGCGCGGGCATCACGGCGGGCGCGCTCGCACTCGCGCTCGGCTGCAAGCGGCTTTATCCGCAAAATGAAACGCCTTTCAAAGAACTTGTCGCCGCCGTCAGCGTCGGGATCGTCCGCGGCGAAGCGATGCTCGACCTCTGCTACGAGGAGGATTCCTCCGCCGAAGTCGATATGAATGTCATTATGACCGAATCCGGCAAACTGATCGAAGTTCAGGGCACGGCGGAGCACAATCCCTTTGACCGCCGCCGCCTTGACGAATTGCTCGACCTCGCGGAATGCGGGTTGAAACAGATTTTTGCCAAACAGCGCGAAGCGTTGGAGCAAAGCAAATGAGCGAATATCAGGTCATCGCCCGCAAATGGCGGCCGCAGACGTTTGCCGACGTCGTCGGTCAACAGCACGTCGTGCGCACATTGCTCAACGCGATCATTTCCGGACGCACCGCCCACGCTTATCTCTTTGTCGGCTCGCGCGGCATCGGCAAAACGACGCTTGCGCGTATTTTTGCCAAGGCACTCAACTGCGAACACCCGGAAAACGGCGAGCCCTGCTGCAAATGCGCCAGTTGTCAAGCCATCGCCGAGGAGCGCAGTCTCGACATCATCGAGATCGACGCCGCCAGCCGCAACAGCGCGGCGGGAATGCGCACCCTCGCGGAAGAAGTCCTGACGCGCCCCGTCGGCGGCAAGTACAAAATTTACATCATCGACGAAGTCCACATGCTTTCCAACGCGGCGTGGAACGTTTTGCTGAAAACGGTCGAAGAACCCCCGTCGCACGTCAAATTCATCTTTGCGACGACGGAAGTCCACCTCGTGTTGCCGACCATTCTGTCGCGCTGTCAGCGTTTTGATCTGCAACCGATCCCGACGCGGCTGATCGCCGAACGGCTGAAACTCATCTGCGAAACGGAAAAGATCGCCATCGACGCCGAAGCGCTCGGCGCGATCGCCCGTTCCGGCGAGGGCGGAATGCGCGACGCGCAGTCTCTGCTCGATCAGGTGATCGCCTTTTTTGCCGACGGTTCCGGACGCGCGATCTCGGCGGATCAGGTGCGGTCGCTTTTCGGCTTGACCGACCGCAACGAATTGGAAAGTCTGATCCGCGCGCTTTTGCTCAATCAGCCGGGCGATATGATCAAGTTGATCAATCAGCAGAGCAAACGCGGAAAAAATCTGGAAACGCTTTTTGAAGATCTTTTGGAATCACTGCGCGCGATCCAGTTGTGCCAGTTGTTGCGCAATCCCGCCGAAGTGCTTGACGAAAGCGACGAGATCATCGCGCGCGACACGGCGATCGCCAAGGCGGCTCCGGCGGAAACACTGCGCATCTTACTGGAAATCCTTTCCGGCGTCGGCCGCGTTTTGCACGAAGCAGTCAACAAGCAGATCTATCTGGAAACGCTTTTGCTCAAAGCGATGCACGAAGCCCACGCCGTGCGCATCGAAGACGTACTGGCGCGGCTCAATCAACTGCGCACGGCGGGCGAATTGAAATTTCTCGACACGTTGCCGACGGGAAAACCCGCGGCGCTTGCGGCTTTTCCCGAACCTCTGCCGGAAAAACCCGCGGTGAAAGAGCCGGAATTGCCCGCGATCCCGCCGGAAGCGGAAATCGTCGTCGACGAGGAGCCGGAAGAACACGCCGCACCCTCCCCTGCGCCTGTTGAAACGCCTCTTCCTCCGGAATCCAAAGAGGAATGCATTCCCGAAAAACTTCCGCCTGCGGCGGAAAAAATGTCGGTTGCCGCTTTGGAAAACGACGCCGCGGATGAAGACAACTCCACGGACTCCGCACCGGAAACGGCCGCCGCCGCGACGCCGGACGCGCAAGACCGTCTGGCGCCGCAGGAGCACACAAGACAACGTCAGAGTATCCTTTCCCTCGATCCCGAGGCATTAAAAAAGGCGATGTCGGAAACCGACATCGCCGAAACCGCGGAACTCTTTGACGCCAAAGTCGTTGACGTGCATCGTCCGGTGGATTTGTAAAACCTTTTATTTCATTTCCTCGCAGATCGTGCCGCGGATCTCGTCCGCGAGCAATCCCGCTTTGTCCGCGAGGAACTCCACCAGATAATCCTGCTGCATATGATGATCGAGCGCCGCCTGATCGCGCCACTGCTCGTAGATCATAAATTTGTTTTCCTCCGTCGTCGCTTCGTGCGGACGGTAGCAGATATTGCCGTTTTCCTTTTGCGTTTTTGCCGCCAGACTTTTCAACGCTTCACGCAAAGCGTCTTTTTTGCCGGGCGCGGCGTAAATCGGACAAAAAATCGTGATCTCTTTCATAACCGTCAATCCTTATTTTATTCTTCTTTCTCTCCGGAAAAACCCGCTTCATCCTGCAACAGACGTTTGAGTTTGGTCAACGCCTGATTCTGGATCTGGCGCACGCGCTCGCGGGTGCGCCCGATCTCCTGACTGACTTCCTCCAACGTCAGCGGCCGGTTGCCGCGCAGACCGAAACGCATTTCAAGAATTTTGCGCTCGCGCTCTTCCAGTTTGTCGAGCAGATCAAGCAACCGGAAAACCGATTCCACGTCGCCGATGATCTGATCCGGCGTCATCGCGTGACGGTCGGGAATGATGTCCTGAAATTCCCCCTCTTCGCCCTGCTGGATCGGGTCGTGCAGGGAGATCGTCCGCAGATCCGCCAGACGCAGACCGGCAACGGTGCGTTCGCTGAAATCCAGATGTTCGGCGATTTCCGCATCGCTCGGTTCGCGGCCGAGTTCCTCGGTGAGACGCATCCGCACCGTCTTGATCTTGTTGATCTTGCCGGCGCTCTGCACGGGAATACGGATCGTCCGGCTCTGATTCGCCAGAGCGCGGCGCATCGACTGCTTGATCCACCAGGCGGCATAACTGCTGAATTTCGCGCCCTTGGTGGGATCGAATTTTTCCACCGCGCGCATCAGACCGATGTTGCCCTCGCTGATGAGGTCGAGAAGCGGCAGACCGAGCCCCTTGAAATCGTGCGCGATCTTGACGACGAGACGCAAGTTCGCCTTGATCAGGGTCGTGCGTGCGTCTTCGTGACGGTCGTCATCGCCGCCGTGAATGGCATCGGCAAGTTCCGCTTCCTCTTTTTTATTGACGAGCGGGATCCGGGCGATCTCGCTCATATAGACTTTCATCGTGTCGTTTTTGGTACCGAGCGTGGCGCGCGCTTCCAACGCGCTTTTGCGGGCGGAATCTTTTTCCTTTTTCGTGCGGATCCGGGTGGTTTCCTCGGCGACCGCCTCTTTGTGGTGTCGCGATTCCGCTTCGTCCTCGACCGTTTCCGTCCGCGGGATGAATTTGACGGGAGGCGCAAAAACTTTTTTGATGACAAGTTTACGGCGAAGCGTCGGAGCCGCGCTCACGACCTCATCGTCGGCATCGTTTTCCGTCTCTTCAAGTTCCGTTTCGGTGAAATCGATCAATTTGCCCTTTTCCGCGACGGTTTTCACCGGAACTTTTTTCTCCGCCTTGGCGGGGGCGGCCTTGATCGGAGCGGGTTTTTCGACTTTTTTCACCGCAGGTGCCTTTTCCGCAACTTTTTTGGCAGGAGTTGCTTTTTCCACTTTTTCCGCCTTGGGCGCGGCTTTGGGCGCGCTCTTTTTTGCCGCGACGGTTTTCACCGGGGCTTTTTTCTCCGCCTTGGCGGGGGCGGCCTTGATCGGAGCGGGTTTTTCGACTTTTTTCACCGCAGGTGCCTTTTCCGCAACTTTTTTGGCAGGAGTTGCTTTTTCCACTTTTTCCGCCTTGGGCGCGGCTTTGGGCGCGCTCTTTTTTGCCGCGACGGCTTTCACCGGGGCTTTTTTCTCCGCCTTGGCGGGGGCGGCCTTGACCGGAGCGGGCTTTTCGACTTTTTTCACCGCGGGTTTCTTTTCCGCCGCCTTTTTGGCGGGCGCGGTCAATTTTTCGGGTTTCGTTTCAGTCGTTTTCGTTTTTTTCGTTGCCATAGATCCCTCTATTCTCCTTATTTTCGCTTTTTTTTAAGCAGAAAAGTTATTTTTGATTTTCAAAATACACATTTTGCGGCTATAATATATATAAAAAAACTGCGCTTCCGTTTCGGGAACGCAATTTCAGGTGTCCTACAATTCCAATATAAAATGTTTTTCAACAAAATCAAATCTTTTTTTGATGTTTTGGCAAAGTGTTCTGAAAAATTATCTCGCTGACCGCGCATCGGCTCTTGTTTCACGCCGCGGCGTGGAGCGGAACGTTCTTGCGTTGCCGGTCTTGCGCGCCGCATTGGCGAGCAAAGGCAAACTCGTCGTGATGTTGCCGGAGGCAAATTGCGCCGAAGCACTTTTCACCGATCTTTTTTCGCTCACGGCACGATTCGGCATCGCCAAAAAAATCCTCCTCATCCCCGAAAGCGGCAGAGGCAAAATGCTTTTCCCCGGCGGGGAGAGCCGCCGCGCCCGCGCGCTCGACCGTCTGCTCAACGGCGATTTCGATCTCGCCGTCGGGAGCGCGCACGCGATTTTCGGCGCGGCGCCGCCGCCCGACGAGACGCGCGACAGCCGCATCAAATTGACGCTCAACATGGAGATCAAGCCGCAAACGCTCATCGAAAAACTCGTTGCGCTTGACTACGACGATGAATTCGAGGCGACCGTCCCCGGAGAATTCGCCCGGCGCGGCGGATTGATCGACGTTTTCAGCCCCGCCGCCGACGCGCCCTGCCGGATCGAATTTTTCGGCGACGTCATCGACGATATGCGGCTTTTTTCCGTCACCGACCAGCGTTCGACGGGCAAGGTCGATTCCTACGAAATCATCGGTCGCGGAGGCATTACCGCAGGCGGCGCGGCGAAATCCGACGCGGTCGCTTATCTGGCGAAAATCAAGTGGCATCTGCTCGGTGTCCACCTCGAAGCGTCGGCGCAATACCTCGAACGGTACTCCGTAGACGGCGCGCGTAAAAAAATGGAAACTCTTGTCGCGCAAAAACTTGCCGACGGAAACGCGACGCTCTTTTTCGACTCCGCAGAGAGCGCAACGCTCCCCGATGTCGCGGAAACGGATATCTTGCCGCGCATCGCGCCGGAACTTGCCGCCGACAGCAACGTGCGCGCCAGCGAGGAGATCCTTTTCCGCCACAGTCTGCGCGACGAATTCCGCACGGGCGATGAGAAGTGCGTCATTTTCACCCGGCACGACGAGGAAATGAAAAATCTCCGGAAATGGTGCAAAAAAGAGAACCTTTTCCCCGCATCGACGGAGTGTGCGAGTTTGAATCTGCAATCGGGCTTCCGTTTGCCGGGGAAACTGGAAGCACTGCATTTCAATGAAATCGTCGGTGCCGGATTCCGCATCACTTCCGACGAAACGGCGTCCGACGCCGATTCAGGCGCGGTCACGGAAGACACTTCGACGACGCTCCCCGATCTTCAACTCGCCGATCTCGACATCGGCGATCTCGCCGTCCACGTCGATCACGGCATCGGCATTTTCCGCGGTTTGAAAACCGTTTCCAGCGGCGGCGTACGCCGCGAAATGCTCCTTTTGGAGTATCAGGACAACCAGATCCTTTACGTTCCCATTTTGCAGGCGGACAAAGTGAGCCGCTACCTCGGCTCGCCCACCAAAGTGAAACTGCACGCACTCAACGCCTCCAAGTGGAAACGCGACCGCGAAAACGCCCGCGCAGGGGTGCATTCCTACGCCGCCGACATGCTCCGGATGCAGGCGTTGCGCCAGTCGATCCCCGGCATCGCCTTTCCTCCCGACGACGCGATGATGGAATCCTTTTTGCGCAGTTTTCCCTTTACCGACACGCCCGATCAGGCACGCGCGACGCTCGAAGTCAAGCACGATATGCAATCGCTCCGCCCAATGGACCGACTGCTCTGCGGCGACGTCGGCTACGGCAAAACGGAGATCGCGATGCGCGCGGCATTCCGCGCGGCGGCGGCGGGCTATCAGGTGGCGATCCTTGCGCCGACGACGGTTCTGGCGCACCAGCATCTGCAAAGTTTCAATCAGCGTTTCGCCGAATACCCCTTTATCGTCACCGAACTGAGCCGCTTCACATCGGCGGAAGAACAGCGGAAAATCATTTCCGACCTCGCCGCGGGCGCGGTCGATATCGTGATCGGCACGCACCGGCTCGCGTCGGAAAGGATCAAATTCCGCAATCTCGGTCTGGTCATCATCGACGAAGAACAGCGTTTCGGGGTCGAGCATAAGGAAAGGCTCCGCCGTTTCCGCGCCGAAGCGGACGTTTTGACGATGTCGGCGACGCCGATCCCGCGCACGCTCTATCTCGCGATGGCGGGAGCGCGCGATTTGAGCACGTTGCTCACCGCGCCGAAACAGCGGATGCCGGTCAAAACCGTCGTCGCGCCGTTTGACGACGAATTGGTCGTCACGGCGATCAAGGCGGAACTCGCCCGCGGCGGACAGGTCTTTTATCTGCACAACCGGGTCAAGACGATCGAAGATTGCGCCGCGCATTTGCGCGCCTTGCTTCCCGACGTCAGATTTTCCGTCGCCCACGGGCAGATGCCGGAAAACCAGTTGGAGGAAACGATGCAGAAATTCCTCACCGGTCAAATCGACTGTCTCGTCGCCTCGACCATCATCGAATCAGGCTTGGACGTGCCGCACGCAAACACGATCATCATCGAGCACGCCGAGCGTTTCGGGCTCGCCGAACTTTATCAGTTGCGCGGCAGAGTCGGCAGGTGGAAGCATCAGGCGTACGCCTATTTGCTTTTGCCCAAAAATCAACTGATCGGCAGCGACGCCAAGCGGCGGCTCGCCGCGATCCGCCGCTGTACCAAACTCGGCGCGGGGATCCAACTGGCACTCCATGACTTGGAGATCCGCGGCGCCGGAAACATCCTCGGCGCGGAGCAATCCGGACACATCAACGCGATCGGTTTCGATCTCTACTGCCGTCTTTTGAAACAGGAAGTGGCGTCCTTGCAGGGCAAAAAGCCGGAATTTCTGCCGGAAGTGGAAATTTCCATCGACTTCGTCAGTTTTTCCCTCTGCGCCGCGCCGCACCAGATCGCCGCGGCGATCCCCGTCGAATACATCGGCGGCGAAAGACTCCGGCTCGACGCCTACCGCAGACTCGCTTCGCTTCACAATGAAAATGAACTCGACGATTTTGCCGCCGAACTCGCCGACCGTTTCGGTGCGTTGCCGGAGATCACGCGCAACCTGATCGAAGTGACCCGGCTCAAACTGCTCGCCTCCCGCGCCGGATATACTCTTTTTTCCGTTATCGAAGGGCGCGTGATGCTCCGCAATCCGGGCGGCGCCATCTACCGCGACGTGCGCGGCAAAGCTCCGCAACTGGACTACCGCGATCCGCCGCAACTGCGGATGAAACAAATGCTACAAATTTTGCGCAAACTCTGATTTGCGGCTTGAAAAGCGCGGATTCCGTGCTATATTATAAGACAATTGAAGTATTTTGAAATTCATTTTCATCATAAGGAATAAAAATCATGTCTCAGCATCCCAGTCTCCGCGTCGGCGGCAAGATCCGCAAAGTCCGCAATGTCATGAAGCGTTATGAGCGCATCAACGTGCTCCGCGCCGATGGTCGCATTCCCGAGGACAAAGTTCTCGGTCTGCCCAAGACCAAACCGGTCGAAATCTAAAAAAAAGCTCCTTTTTGCGGTCATCGAATTTTTTCGATGGCCGCTTTTTTTTGAGTTTTAAGTTATAAGTTGAAAGTTTACAGTGCTTGGTCGGGGGCTACTGCCCCCGCACCCCTGAATGCGCCGATGCATCCCCCTTCGCCAAGGCTACGGCGGGACAAGTCGCATCGGCTTACAGAGCGATACAAAACGGCAGTACGCGATTGGTTTGGTCAATGCGTACTGCCGTTTGTTTTTAAAGCATCGCGCGCGGGCGCGAAAGAAACGTGGTTATATGGGAGTTATGTGAGGAGTGGGAATTGTGGGACAATACGCTCTCTATCGCGCTCATTACTGCAGAATTGTGATCATCGCAGACTTGCCTTATCTCACAACTCCCACAATTCCCACAAATCTCAATATTCCCATCGCCCCGTAAATTTCGCGGCGGCGCCGCGAGAATGGCATTTTGCCGTTTGCTTTTTTAAGCCCAAGCGATGCTTGGGCGCTGTCGGAGGGTCAGGGAGCCGAAAAGCTCCCTGCATAGCACTTTAAACTTATAACTTTAAACTTATAACTCAAAAAAGTTCATCCTGCACGGGGGCATCGGCTGTTGCCTTGACTCCGACTTCGGCGAGGAAATCCGCAAGGGAAATGATCCTTGTACCGTACTTGCGGGCGTTGCGCAGTTTCGTGCTGTTTCCGGCAGGATCGTCGGCGACGAGCAAACTGAGCGTCGAGGTGGCGTCATCGACACTGCGATACCCGATTTTTTCGGCAAGTTTTTCGTAATAGGAACGCTTTTCCGGCATTTTGCCCGTAAAGCAGATCGTCGGCGCGTCGCCGACCGCCGTTGATGCAACGACCGTGACCGCGGTCAGCAATTCATCGAGAAAATCGCTTTGCGCGGCAAGTTCCGTAACGACGGCATTGGCGCGCTCCGGCCCGATGCCGTCGATCGCGGCGAGTTCCTCCGCCGTCGCCTTGCGCAACTCGGCAAAGGGGTATTTCGCCAGCAGAAGTTTGGCGATATTGGGGCCGATATTGGGAATGTTGAGCGCGGCGAGAAGCCGGTAATCCTCGATGCGGCGCGCTTTCTGGATCTCGGAAACCATCGACGATGCCGATTTTTCGGCGAAGCCCTCGATCTGCAACAAATCCTTGGCGGAAATTTCAAAGAGATCGCCGATGTGGCGGATGTCGAATTTCGCCATCATTTTGCGCAAAGTGGGTTCCCCGAGCCGCTCAATGCCGAGGTTGCGCACCGCGCCGAGAAGCCGTTGGAGCCGGGTCTCGGTACATTCCGCATTTGGGCAGCAAAGTTCAGGCCCCCGCCGGACAAGCGAGGTATGGCACGAGGGACAGAATTCGATCAGCGCGGTGCGCCGGTCGACGCCGGGACGCGATTCGACGATGTAGGGAATGACATCCCCTGCCCGCTCGACGACGACAGTGTCGCCGATCATCACGCCGAGGTCGAGGATATTCTGCACGTTGTGCAACGTCGCGCGCCGGATCGTCGTGCCGGAAATTTCGACGGGGTCGAGGCAGGCGACCGGAGTCAGGCAGTTTTTGCCGAAACTCCACTCGACGTCGCGCAAAACGGTTTCGCGGCGGATATTGGTGAATTTATAGGCGATCTCGCCGCGCGGATGATGCACCGTCCTGCCGAGGCTCGCGGCAAAGGCGGCGTCGGCGAACTTGATGACGATGCCGTCCTGCGGATAAGGCAGTTGCGCGAGAGCGAGTTTCAACGCCTCCCAGCGCGACGGCAGTTCCGAAAGCCGGACACGGTGCGAGATCAGCGTGTAGTCGATCAAAGAAATTTTCGCCTTTTGCAGGAGCATATCGGCGATCTCTTTCAGCCCCATAATGCCGGCGACCGCGTTGCGGCTGTTTTTATAGAGTTGACCGTCTTTTTTGCGGATATGCCGGTAAAGCGTGGCGAAATCATCGTCGCGGATGACCAATTCGCCGCGCGCGGGGCGGTCGAGTTTGCCGACGTAGCCGGGGGCTTCCAATTCGATCAGCGGCAGTTTATCGGTAATGTCTTCGCCGAAAACGCCGTCGCCGCGCGTCACGAGCACCTTGCCGTCGTATTTCGCGGAAATGCCGTCGTATTTGGGCTGAACGAGCATTTCCTCATCCTCGCTCCGGGCGAATTTACGCGCCCAGGCAAGTACGGCGTCGAGCGAGTACGCCTTGTCGAGCGAAAGCATCGGCTCGGCGTGGCGGACTTTGCCGCCGGAAGCGACGCTCGGAGCATAAATTTTTTCCAGCAACGGGTTGCCGGGATCGGCTTTGCGGAGTGCTTCAACGATCTCGTCGTAGCGGGCGTCGGGGATCTCCGGCGCGCCTTTTTCCCAATACGCGCGGTTGTGATATTCCAGCAATGCGGCAAGTTCCGCGGCGTCGAGAGTTGTCAAATCGAAGTTCAAATAGTCCATAATGAAAGAAAATATAATCCGGCAGGTTGAATTTTTCAAGAAAAAACGGTATATTATTTCCTATACTTGTCGAGAATGGGTATCTTTACTAAATATAAGGAAGAAAATACGATGAGCAAAAGTTTTTGTGTCGCGGTCGCCGGAGCGACCGGTGCCGTCGGCGTCGAAATGGTCAAGACCTTGGAAAAACGCAATTTCCCCGTCGGCAAATTGAAGTTGCTCGCCTCGGCGCGTTCCGCAGGCAAGACGGTGAAATTCCACGGCGAAGACGTGGTGATCGAGGAAATGACGGAAAATTCCTTCAAGGGCGTTGACATCGCGCTTTTCAGCGCGGGTGGCGACATTTCCCGCGCCTACCGGCAGGCGGTGGTCTCCTCCGGCGCGGTGATGATCGACAATTCGAGCGCGTTCCGCATGGATGCGGACGTGCCGCTGATCGTCCCCGAAGTTAACCCCGAAGACGTCAAACTTCACCACGGCGTCATCGCCAACCCCAACTGCACGACGGCGATCATGCTGGTCGCAGTCGCGCCGCTGCACCGTGCGAAAGGGCTGAAACGCGCGGTCGTTTCCACCTATCAGGCGGCGTCCGGCGCCGGTGCAAAAGGCATGCAGGAATTGATCGACCAGACCCGTCAGGTGCTCAACAACGAACCGATTTCCCCCAAGGCTTTCGCCCACCGGATCGCATTCAGTCTGATCCCGCACATCGACTCGTTTACCGACAACGGCTACACCAAGGAAGAGTTGAAAATGCTCAACGAGTCGCGCAAGATGCTCCATCTGCCCGAATTGCTGTTGAGTTGCACCAGCGTCCGCATCCCCGCGCTCCGCGCCCACTCCGAGGCGTTGAACCTTGAATTTTCCGACGAGATCACGCCGGAAGAAGCGCGCGCGATCCTCGCCAAGGCGCCCGGCGTGACGCTCTGCGACGATCCCGCAAACAACCTCTACCCGATGCCGGTCGACGCGACCGAAAAATACGACGTCCTCGTCGGCCGCATCCGTCAGGATATTTCGCGGCGCGACAAACGCGGGCTGGATCTTTTCGTTTCCGGCGACCAGTTGCTGAAAGGCGCGGCGCTCAACGCCGTCCAAATCGCGGAGTTGCTCTGAAAAATGTTCCGCCGCGCAGGAAAAATTTTTGCCGGCATCTTTGCGGCTTGCGCTTGTGCCGCCGCCGCGATCGCCGATGATTTCGGGGAAGTCAGCCGTCATCTGGATCAGGGCGGAGACTACTTCGAAGTCAGCCGCACGGCGGAAATCAACCGGAAACTCACCGATTGTTTTCACGAGCTCAAATCCGGCGTCGCCACGCTCGATCTGCCGGAAGAACAACGCGCCCTGCTCGGATTCGGATTCGGATTTACCGAGTCGCTTTTGGAATTTTCCGGCGTCAAGGAGATCGTCGCGACGGGCAAAAGTTCCAAAGCCATCGGCGGCGGACTTTTCCGCAACAAATCGTTTTACCTCTTGAAACAGCCTTCCTGCGGGATGCTGTGGAGCGTCGCACCGCAGGAGAATACTTCCATTTTGGATGTCATCGGCGAGATGCCGGCGGAAACTTCCGCCGCGATCGTCGCCGATTTTGATTTCACGCAGGAAGCGTTTCAAAAGCAATTGGAAAAATTCCTCACGCCGCAGATCACCGCATTGCTGAAAGACTCGGAAATCGGCGCGCAGGATATCGGAACTTCCATCAGCGGGCGCTGGCGGATCCTCGTTTTCCCGGGGAACCGTTTCCTCTGCATCATTCCCGACAGGCAAAAGAAGGCCTTTGCCTTTTTGCAGGGCTTTTTGAGCGACGACTACGAATTCAATGAAAACGGCACGTTGACCAAAGACGACATCACGATCGTCCACAACGAGAGCGGTTGGTTGGTCATCAACAAAAACTTCGAGGGGTTCGACGACGGATTTTCCACGATCGGAGAAAGCGACTTTTTCAAAACCGCCGCCGAAAATCTGCCGTCCGACGGTATCGCCGCTTATTTCAGCACGGTTTCAAAAGAACCGGAGATCGCCGAAGTTTTCGGAATCCCGGTCAATCTTTCCGCGACGGAAAGCAACCAACTCGGCGTCATCCGCAGAGAAAGCAACGGCGTTTCCCTGCAAGCGGTTTCGGATATGACGATCCCCTGCGAAAATCTGATGTTGGGATTCAACCTCGTTTTCCGCGTATTGGCTCTTTGCGGCAATGAAGCGGAAGTCGTTTCCGAAGATGCCGAAAATCAACACGACGTCTGTCAGAAAAATTTGCAGAACATCTATGCCGCGCTCAATCAATACCACCGGAAAAACGGCAGTTTCCCCGCGGAAATGCAAAATTGGGAAACATTGCTCAAAGACGCTCCCGACCTCGCGGCGTCGCTGATCTGCCCCGACGGCAGGAAAGCAAAGGAAAATGCGGTCGCCGCGCCGGAAAAAAAGAGTTACATCTACTTCGGCGACTGGGGGGATTTTGCCGACGACACGATGCCCTTGGTCATTGATTTCCCCGCCAATCACACGGATTCTTTCAACGTGCTTTACAGCGACGGCTCCGTTGCCACATTGGAGCAGGAAAACATCACTTTCCTCCGCAAGGCGGCAAGTGTTTTGCACACCGTAAACCGTTATGAAGAAAGGCGTTTCGTCGAATTGATGCGGCGCGCCGAACTCATCGATCAACTTCTAAAATTGGAGTAACGATCACTATGGACAAGGAAAAAAACGAATCTATCAAAAAATCGGCGGACGATCATTTTTCCCGGGTCACCAACGTGCGCATTGAGATGTTGCGCCGCTTCATCAACCGCTCCGCCCGCGACGCAAAAGCGGAAACCTGGGACAAGATCTACACGACATTGAAGCCTTTTCTTTCCGGTGCCGAAGCGGAAACCGCCAATGAGCCGCCGCCGCGGCTCGGTCCCGCTTACCGCCGCCACAACGAACTCGTCGCGATGACCAGCAATCAAAAAGTGCTGCTCGACGAATTTTCGATGCTTTCGGATGCGTTGCGCAAGCAAGTCCTCGACCGGCTCGCCGCCGCGTCGCAGAATGCTCCGGCAACGGAATACAAGAGTCTGACGGCGGAGGAAAATCAGTTGATGGGCTACTTCACCGCGCTTCCGGAGGAAGATGCCGAAAAGCAACTTCTGGAAATCACCGCCATTGCGACGACGGAATTGCAGCGTTTGCGCAAGGAATTGCTGTAAAATGGAATTCTTCACCAATCCCGCGCTGTGGAAAACCGTCGGGTTGCTGCTTGTTTCCAACTGCTTTATGACTTTCGCCTGGTACGGGCACCTGCGGACGCTCGGCAGCAAGCCGCTTATCATCGTGATCCTCACCAGTTGGGCGATCGCTTTTTTTGAATACTGCGCGCAAGTGCCCGCCAATCGCATCGGCCACGCCGGAAATCTTTCATTGGCGCAACTTAAAATCATGCAGGAAGTGATCACGCTCGCCGTTTTCGTCCCCTTTTCCGTCTACTTTATGGGGGATAAACTGCGCTGGAATTTCCTGTGGGCGGGAATTTGCATGGTCGGTGCCGTCTACTTCATTTTCAAAAAGTAACTTCTCATGAAATACTTCGGCGCCCACGTCAGCACGCAAGGGGGACTTTTCAACGCGCCCGTCAATGCCCGCGCGATCGGCGCGACTGCCTTTGCGCTTTTCACCAAAAATCAGCGGCAGTGGGTCGCCCCTGCCCTGACGCCAAAAGACATCGAGTCTTTCAAAAAAAATTGCGAAGCCAACGGCTATCAGGCGAAACAGATCCTGCCGCACGACAGTTATCTCATCAACCTGGGCCAGCCCGACGACGCGAAACGCGACAACGCGGTCAAGGCTTTCTCCGGAGAATTGGAGCGTTGCCGTCAACTGGGACTGACGACGCTCAATTTTCACCCGGGCAGTTCGCTGAAAGTCATCAGCGATTCCGAGTGCATCGACCGCATCGCCCGAAGCGTCCGGCAATCGCTCGACGCCGTCCCCGGTGTGACCGCCGTTTTTGAAAACACGGCGGGGCAAGGCAGCAACCTTGGCTTCACCTTTGAACAACTTGCCGAAATGCTCGAAAAAACCGATCGGGACGACCGCGTCGGCGTCTGCATCGACACCTGCCACGCCCACGCCGCGGGGTACGACTTGACAACGGATGAAGCCTATGCCGAAACGATGGCGGAATTCGACCGGCTCATCGGTTTCAAATACTTGAAAGGGATGCATCTCAACGATGCGCGCTGTGAAAAGGGCGGCAAACTCGACCGCCACGAACCTTTGGGCGCAGGCAATCTCGGCTGGGAAACGTTTCGCCGCATCGCGCAGGATCCGCGCATCGACGAAATTCCGCTGATTTTGGAAACGCCCCTCCCCGAAAAATGGGCAGATGAGATCGCGCAGCTGAAATCCTTTGCCGCGCAGGCGTAAAACGCCTTTTCCCTTTTTTTGCTAATTCCGCTCGATGTTGACCAGTGTATCGCGGCAGTTGTCGGGATAAACTTCATCGTCCGACGGATAAAGTTTTTCACGCAGATCGCACAAGGCGTCGACGGCGGTGTTGACCATTTTCAAACCGCCGCGGGAGGAAATGCGCTGACTGAATGCCTCGTAGCCGCCGGAAACCAGAAAATTGGCGGGGCCGATGTAAGAAAAGTACGCGGTCGAGTTATAAGCGATAAAGGTACGGCGGAAAGGGCTGTGCCACTTGATTTCCTGCCCCAATTCACAGCAGACTTCGCCCGGGACGCCGACAAAGACGACATCGCCGACGGCGACGCATTGGATTTCCAGCGTGACGTCATCGCTCCCGAGGTATTCGGCGGGAAGCCTCGCGGGATCGTTGCGGTATTTTTTGCGCAGCGGCGCGGTGAAAGTCGAAATACTCGAAGCGACTTTGGCGTTTTCCAAACCGTAACGGTGGGGACTGCGCGACGCATCGACGATGCCGCCGATGACCTGCTTGCCGAGCCGGATGCCGAGCGAGCGGAAAGCCTCGTCCCCGAATTCATCCTCCTTTGGGACAAGATCGCCCGCCGCGCCGGAAATGAACATACATTCCGCCCCCGTATTGGCGGTAACGTAATCGCGCAACGCACCGGGATAGTCGGCGGAAATACGGAGCGACCCCAATCCCGGCACGTGTCCGGCAAGCGGATGCGCGGCGTAGTTGGCGATGACGTACACCGGACGGTCGGAGCCCGGTTCCAGAAACATCAGCGAACCGAGTTCCTTGTCGGCGAAATTCGTGCGCATCGGCACAAATTCGCGGCGAAAAGGCGTATAGCTCGTGCGGTTGTCGCCCGAAGTGTAGCGGCGATTCTGATTTTCGTCGCACAAAACGGAGTGAAAATAAGGCACGACTTCGCGGAAATTTCCGAGATTTTTCACGGCGCGGCAAAGGATGTCGCTCAATTTTTTCATATAGTCGCGAGCGAGCATTTCCGGCTTTGAAGCAAGGCTTCGCGTATGAGGACCGCAATGCGTGTGCGTGCAACTGAAAAGCACGGCGGATTCCGGAATGCCGAGGATGTCGGCGCATTTTTTCCGGTTTTCCCGGACGAACCACCCGTCCAGACCGAGCAAGTCGAAACTCACCAGCAAAACCCGGTTTTCCCCGTCGTCGATGCACAAGCCGACGGCGTAGAGATCATCCAGTTTCATCACCGACTGATCGATGGTGTTATATCCGGCAAGGTATGCTCCGATTTCCGGTGAAATGTTTTCCTTGAAACAGGCGATTTTCATTTGATTTCGCGCTCCTTTTGAGGTTTTCTCCTGCTGACATATACTATATCATAAAAATCCGCAAAAAAAATCCACTATCCGGCAGATCGTTGCATTTTTCGGCAAAAGATGCAAACATCGTTAACTTTGGCAATCACCCCTGATTTTTCAGCAATCTTTCCACCGCGATGGCAAGCAGTTGCACCGTCCACTCGACGTCCGCGCCCGCGCGGTGCGCGCCGAGTTCCGAAACGTCGTCAAGCTGAAAAATGTTGCGCAGATACTGCAAGCGGTAGGAGATCAGCCCGGGATGCGTCTTTTGGAGCAGTTTGATCGTATCCATCGTTTTGCCGCCCCAGAGCGGCAGATTTTCGCGATTCAGGCTTTCCTGCAAAAAACTGAGGTCGAAACGGACATTGTGCCCGACCAGTACCGACCCCGCGGCGAAATCGAGAAAATCCCGCCCGATCTCGGCAAAACAAGGAGCGTCCGCCACCATCGCGTCGTCGATGTGGTGGATCTGCGTGACGCAACGCGGGATCGGACGGCGCGGATTGACCAGCGTCTTGAATTCCCGCCGGGAGCCGTCGGAATCCACCCGCACGGCACCGATCTCGACGATCCGGTCGGTCACGGGACTCATTCCGGTCGTTTCCAAGTCAAAGACGGTAAAAGGACCGCACTCGAACCACTGTTTTCTCATCGCATATCCTGAAAAATTTTGCCGATTTCATTTGTATCATCACAAGGCAAAGGCTACATTATTTAATATACATTTCACGGAAACAAACTGCAACTTGAATGATGAAAAACCTCGCGCTTCTTTTGCTGGCATCGGGCGAAACTTCCCCCGATATGCGCTACGCCGCCGGATTTTCGACTCCGGATGACTTCATTTTGTTTCAGGTCGACGGCGTCAGTTACGCCGTGATGTCCGAACTCGAATACGACCGGGCGAAAGCCTCCGCGGGCAAAAACTGCCGCGTCCTCGCGGAGTGCGATCTCGGCGGTCCCGACCGGATGAAAGTATTTCAAAACATCAAGGCGCGTTTCGGCATCGACGGTTTTCTCGTCCCCGGAAATTTTCCGCTCCTCTGGGCGGATAAACTCCGGCAGGAGGGGATTTCCGTCGCCGTGAAAGAGGGGGCGTTTTTTCCGCAACGGGAATTCAAGACGCCCGACGAAGCGGCGATGATCGAAAAAAGCGAACGCGGCGCGATCAAAGGATTTCTGCGCGGCCGCGAAGTCCTCGGCGAAGCCTCCGTCGCCGACGACGGCAAACTGATCTGGCAGGGGAATGCTTTAACGAGCGAGATCCTGCGCGCCGAGATCGACGCGGCGATGCTCCGCGCCGGGATGCTCCCGACCGGCACGATCTGCGCCGGAGGCAGGCAGAGCGCACAGCCTCACAATGCGGGTTCGGGGCAACTTTTCGCCCGCACGCCGATCGTCCTCGATATTTTCCCCAAAAGCCAGACGACGGGTTACTGGGGCGATATGACCCGCACCCTCGTCAAAGGCAAAGCCCCCGATATCGTCAAAAAAGCGCATTCCGCCGTATGCGAAGCGAAAAAACGCGGGATCTCGCTCCTCGCCGTCGGCGCGATCCCCTCGGAGATCCATCTCGCCGCCAATGCGATATTGGAAAAACACGGTTTTTTCACGGGGTGCAACGACGCCGGAAACTTCGGATTTTTTCACAGCCTCGGTCACGGCGTCGGGCTGGACATCCACGAAACGCCGCGCCTTTCCTCCCGCAATGCGAAAAAACTTGCAGGCGGCGAAGTCATCACCGTGGAGCCGGGTGTCTACTATCCCGAATGGGGCGGCGTCCGGCAGGAAGACTTGCTTTATCTCGGTACGGACGGCACGGTAACGAACTTCACCGCGATCGACGACAATTTGTGCGTGGAATAAAAAATTTTCCTTTTTTTGGCCACACAAAGGACAATCCGGATTGAAATTCCGGAAAAAAGTCCTATATTATGATGTTTTTCAAAGGCAACGATAAAAACAGGGAAAAATCAATGATGTTTGCGGCATCCCGTTTCAGTATGACGCAGTTCGCAAAAACTGTGCAGAAATACTACCGGCTTCGCACGCCGGGAGGAGCGCCGTGCTTTCCCGTCCTGTCTTGATTGTTCAACCGGCTTCAGCCATTCGGGCGTGATGCCGGTTTTTTACACCCTCAAAATCAACCAACAAAAAAATAGGGACAAGAAAACGAAGTGAACAATTTCTCTCTGCTCGCAGCGGCGGGATCGATGGAACTCGATCACCCGGCAAAAGTGATGTTGTGGGTCGGCATTGCCGTCTACATGGTCGTCCTGCTCGGGATCGGTTTTTGGTCGAGTCGAAAAATCAACGGGATGAAAGATTTCCTCGTGGCGGGCAGACGCCTGCCGCTCTGGATGGCGACGGCGACGTTGCTCGCGACGTGGTTCGGCGCCGGTTCCAGTATGGGCGTGGCGGCGACCGTCTATGAGGGCGGCATCCGCGGCGTCATCGCCGATCCTTTCGGCGGCGCGATCAGTCTTTTGCTCGCCGGCATTTTCATCGTCGGTTTGCTCCGCAAACACAACTGCATGACGGTCACCGACATCATCGTCAACCGCTTCGGTCAGGGCGCGGGAGTCTACGCTTCGATCTGGATGCTCCCCGTCTACATCGGCTGGATCGCCGCGCAGGTGCTCGGAATGGGAACGATCCTCCATATCCTGACCGGCATTTCCGTCTTTTGGGGCACGATGATCGGTGCTATCGTCGTATTGCTCTACACGGTCGGCGGCGGAATGTGGGCGGTGACGCTCACCGACGTGCTTCAAGTCGGCTTGCTCATCATCGGACTTGTCATCATCATGCCCTTTGCCATTTCGCAGGCGAGCGGGCTCAACGCGGTCGTCGACCGGCTCAATCCCGGCGATCTCTCGATCGGTTGGGGCAGCCCCAAGTCGATCAACGATGTGACCTACTATATCGGTACGTGGATCATTATGGGACTCGGCTGTATGGTCGGTCAGGACTTGATCCAGCGTTCCCTCGCCAGCCGCGACGAGCAGGTCGCGATTTCAAGTTCGGTGCTTTCCGGCTTTCTCTATCTGATGATCGGCGTCATTCCGATCACGATCGGTTTCACCGCCCGTTTCATTCTCGGCACCGATATCGCCGACAGCAATCAGGTGATGCCGCGGATGGCGATCACGATCCTCGGAAATCTCCACCCCGTCCTGATGACGCTTTTCCTCGCCGCGCTGATCTCGGCGATCATGAGCAGTGCCGACAGTTCATTGCTCGCCGGTTCCTCGTTGCTCGTACGCAACATCATCGAAGCGTGGTTCCCCGCCGACGACGACAAAAGCATGTTGTTCCGCACCCGCATCGTCACGATCATCCTGCTGATCATTTCGACCCTGCTCGCCTTTACCTGCAAGAGCATTTACGCACTGATGATCAACTGCTGGACAAGTCAATTGGTCGTCGTTTTCCTGCCGGTGATGATCGCGCTCTACGCGCCCAAGACCGGCAAAGCCTGCGTCTGGACCGTGATGATCACGTCGACGGTGGTGTGGCTTTTCTACACCTTTGTCAGCACCTGCGGCAGCAATATGCCGTTTGAAGAATTGCTCAACAGCGATCTCTTTGAACGCGCCCAGACCTGCGGTGCCGTCTACGGATTTGTTTCCGGCATCCTCTGCTTCGTGTTGATCCACCTCGGTGAAGTCATCACCCAGCGCGATACGGGGAAACGGATCGACGAATAAAAAAGAAAAAACAGAAAAAAAAGGGTTGTTGTCAAGTTGGGCAACGCCTTTTTTTTATTGATATTTCGACATTCCGGTCGGGGAGCAGTGCAACTGCGTTGTCATCCTCTACGGACATTTACGGACAAAACCGACATTAACGGACCTTTTGGTCCGTTATCGTCCGTTTCCGCCTTTATTTCGCCCGGCAGGGCGAGACAAACATCAGCGTGAGAGCCTCGCCCATCGGGCAATCGGGCGCGGCATAGTCTTGGCGGAGGCGAACCAGCCTCTCGTGCTCCCATTGCGTCATTTTGTTTCGATCGCGGCGCGCAATTGGCGCAAGGCTTCGTCTTCGTTGAAAACGCCGATCGTTTTGCCGTGTGAAAAAAAGAGGACGCTGCCGTTGCGGCTGCCGGCGATGCCGAAATCGGCTTCGCGGGCTTCGCCGGGGCCGTTGACGGGACATCCCATCACGGCGATTTTTTTGACGGCGATCTTTT
Source organism: Victivallaceae bacterium (assembly GCA_016292515.1). GTDB lineage: Bacteria > Verrucomicrobiota > Lentisphaeria > Victivallales > Victivallaceae > UBA1784. The sequence continues at coordinate 24,209 of JAEDIJ010000006.1, read as the reverse complement.
TGCCGGAGGCTTTGATCTCGTCGATCATCGCTTCGACTTTTTGCGCGAGAGAAAAAAGATTGACTTCGGTACGCCCGCAAGTGGGACAACTGACGATCTCGGGGGAGGACTCCCGCAGACCGCACGCTTCGAGAATGCGGATCGCGGCGGTCACTTCCTCCTCCGGCGGCGCGGTCAGACTGACGCGGATCGTATCGCCGATGCCTTCGTTGAGCAAAGTTCCGATGCCGACGCTGGATTTGATGATCCCCATCGCGGGCGTACCGGCTTCCGTCACGCCGACGTGAAGCGGATAATCGGTGCGCGCGGCAAATTCGCGGTATGCGGCAAGTGTCACGCCGACGTCGCTCGCCTTGACGGCGACTTTGATCGCGGACAAGCCGAAAGATTCCAGTTTCTCACACTGGCGCAACGCTCCCTCGACCAGAGCGGAGCCGAGCGCATCGGTAAAAGAAATGCCGTTTGCCATTTTCTTTTCGACCGCGGCTTTGCCGATACTGCCGGAATTGGCGCCGACGCGGACGGCGACGCCCTTGTCGACAGCGAGACGCGCCATCGCTTCCAACTCGGCGTCGTCGTGAAAAAGTCCGGGGTTGACGCGCACGCCCGCCGCTCCGGCGCGGATCGCGGCGGCGGCGGCGGCGGCGCAGAACTGGATATCGGCGACGACGGGGACGCGCGAGGCGCGGCAGACTTCCGCAAAAAGCGGAGCTTCTTCGACCGAGTCGAGCGCGATCCTCACGATATCGCATCCGCGCGCGGCAAGTCTTTCGACCTGCGCGATCAGACGGTCGGTTTCCGCGACCGGGACGGTCGCCATCGATTGTACCGAAACGGGAAAATCGGAACCGATGCCGACTTTGCCCAAATAAATCTGCCGGGTTTGACGCCGCTTCATTTTTTGCTCTCCACGGGAATATATTTATGATAAAAACGTTTGCCGTCGGCAAAAGTCACAAAGAGCATCAGCGCGAGCAATAAAATCATAAATATGTAGGACATATAACGGATGACGCACGTCGGCAGCGGACGGCGGAAAACCGCTTCGATCACGCCGAAAAAGATATGCCCGCCGTCGAGTACCGGAAGCGGCAGCAGATTGAAGATCGCCAGCGCGAACGAGATCACGACGACGAAGTAAAGCGCGAATGCGATCGAGCCGTGACGCACCGAGTCGTACAAGACCATTCCGATGCCGAGCGGTCCCGACATATGACCGACTTTGAGAGAACTTTGCTTTTCCGTCCAGCCGAGTTTATGCCCGATGCCGACGGCGATGCCGCGGAGACTGCGCCAGCTCATCTGACAGGTACCGACAAGTTGCGCCCACGGCGTCGGATGGTCGATCGACATCATCTGGACATCGATGCCGCAGGAATAGAGGTATTCCGGGGTCACGCTGGCGGAAACGATGCCGGTGCCGTCCTGCCAGGTGATCTCGACGGGCGTCCCGCGATTGTCCGCCAACGCCGCGGAAACGTCGGCGCAAGTCGTGATTTTTTTGCCGCCGATGCGCAACAGCGTCGCGCCGGAGGGGATCCCGGCACGGGCGGCGGCACCGTCGGGGTCGGCAGGTTGGACTTCAGCACCGTTCCCCGTTTCCGACATTAAGATCATCAGCATCGCCCTGCCCTCTTGTGAAAGCCGCTTCGGCGAGACGGTGATTTTTTTCTCCGCATCGCCGCGGCGCACGAGGATCTCCGCCGCTCTGCCGTCCGCCCGGTTCAACGCCAGTTGAAAATCGGTGAAGTCGCGGATATCCCTGCCGTCGACGGAGATCACGATATCGCCGGCGCGAATGCCCGCTTTTTCGGCGATGCCGCCGCGCTCCGGCACAAGTTCGATCGGGATGACGACGGCGAAACTCGGCGCCGCGATGTTTTCCAAGCGGGAATTGGGACGCGGACGGTAAACGATCTTATGCCTTTCGCCATTGCGGAGGACGGTCAATTCCATCTGATCGACGGCGTAGAAATTTTCTTCCAGAAATTCTTTCCAAGTGTACTGAAATTTTTTGCCGTTCACTTCGACGATGCGGTCGTTGACCCGCAATCCGGCGGCGTATTCGGGCCCGGTCGGGTCGATCACACGCACGGTCATCTCGCGCATTTTGGGCGAGGTCTGCGGGATCCCGACCACCCAGACGACGACGGCGATCAGCAAGCCGGAAAGCAGATTGAATCCGGGACCCGCCAATGCCGTGACGATGCGGTCAAATGCCTTGGCGCGCGGCAGTTCGCGACCGTCCGCCGCTTTGGGCACATCGCCCGTCGCGTCGATCTGAGGGATCTCGCAGTAGCCGCCGAAAGGCAGATATCCGAGCCGGTACTCGACGCCGCGAAAAGTTTTCCGCCAGAAAGGACGGAATCCGAGAGAAAAAGCATCGACGTGCAGTCCGCGCCACTTCGCCGCGACGAAGTGACCGAATTCGTGAATAAAAATACAGAACCCGAGAGAAAAAATCACGAAGAGAATGGCTCCGATGTTGAGCAGGAGATCGTAAAATGAGGACATCGCAGTAAAAACCTTTCTTTTAATAACGGCGGAGCACTTCACCCAATGCCGTGACGAAACGCTCCGCTTCATTCATTTTGTTGGCAAGCGAAAAACTCAAACGCAAACCGCTGTATGCTTCCTCGCGGGAAAATCCGAGCGCGAGCATCGCCGGACTGGGCTGATCGCTCTCGGAAGCGCACGCGCTCCCCGCCGAAGCCATGATATCGGCGTCGGAAAGCATCCGCACCAGGATCGCCCCCTGTTTGCCGGGGAAGTGCAGATGCAAAATGGAATCATGCGCTTTTTCCGCCGGGATCGTCGCCACCGCGCCGAGCGCGGCGCAACTTTCACGCAAAAAACGGTTCAACGGATCAAGCTGAAATTTTTCCAGTTTCTGCTGTTTCAATTTCAACTCCAATGCCGTTTCGATCATAAAAAGTTCGGGAGCGTAAAGTTTGTCGATCATATAACGCTCCTTGCGCCACGCAGCACGCAACGCCTCGAAGTCGCGCAATGCCGGATGCTCCCGGTCGTAGATCAACGCCGCGCCGCCGGCGGGAGAACCGAGCTTGCCCCCGCTGCAAAAAACGATTGACGCTTCCTGCGGCAACGCCATTTTGCCGACCGATTGGATCGTGTCGGCGGCGATCACGGCATCGGGAAACGCGGCGCGGAGCGCGGAAAAATCCGGCATCGTGCCAAGTTCGCTCTGCAACTGATGAATGGCGACCAGCGACGCTTTGACGGGCGTTTCCGGCAGGATCAACGCGCCCTGCGCGTCGCATTTCAGAAGCGAAACGCTTTCCGCCGAACCGGAAAGCGCGGCGCGCAAGGCGGGATGCTCCAAATACGAGGAAACGACGCGGCGGTTTTTGACCAGCGGCGTCGATGCGACAAACTGAAACGCCTCCGCCGCACCGCCGAACCAGAGCACGCCGAAGCGGGCGTTCAAGCCGAGCATCTGCACGACGCGTTCGCCGCTATGCTCCAAAGCTTGACGCGCGCGCCTGCCGAGCAGATGCCCCGCCTCGCTGTTGGTGCCGAATTCCCGCACCAGATCGAAGTAGCGCAGATAAAGCCCTTCCGGCGGCATCATTCCGGCTGCGTGATCGAAATAAATCATCCCCGTTCTTTCCTTAAATGACGCGATTTTCCGTCATCTTGCGTAAAATAACCGTTTTCCCGCGATTTATCAACCGAAAAAGGGTTGACTTTTGCAAAAAAGATGATTTATTTTATGAATGACAACTGCAAAAGCGGAGATTCAGCAAAAATGCCAAATGATACGATCTATCTGGACAACAACGCGACCACCCGGGTCGCGCCGGAAGTTTTTGAAGCGATGCGTCCCTATTTCTGCGAGCGTTACGGCAATCCGTCGAGCATTCACCGCTTCGGCGGCAGCGTCGCTTCCGAAATCGAAAAAGCCCGTTGCGCCGTCGCCGACCTCATCGGGGCAAAATACCGCAATAAGGACGGCAACGCCACCGAGATCGTTTTCACCAGTTGCGGCACCGAGAGCGACAACACCGCGCTTCAATGCGCCGTCCGCGCCGCGTGCGGCAAAACGAAAATCATCACTTCGGCGGTGGAGCATCCCGGCATCAACCACTATCTCGATGAACTCGCCCGGCAGAATTACGAGATCGTCAAAATCGGCGTCGACGGACAGGGGCGGCTTAAAATGGATGATTTCCGCGCCGCGCTCGACGGCAATACCGCGGTCGTTTCGATGATGTACGCCAACAACGAGACCGGCACGATCTTTCCGGTCGCCGAACTCTGCCGTCTCGCGCACGAAGCCGGTGCTTATTTCCATACCGACGCGGTACAGGCGGCGGGTAAGATCGAGATCGACGTCGACCGCGATCAATTTGATTTCCTCTCGATATCGGGACACAAACTCCACGCCCCCAAAGGCGTCGGAGTTCTCTTTGCGCGGCGGGGAATTCCCTTTACGCCGCTCATCCTCGGCGGTCATCAGGAAAAGATGCGTCGCGGCGGCACCGAAAACGTCGCTTCGATCATTGCTCTCGGCAAAGCCTGCCAAATGGCAAAAGCCGCCCTCCCCGACGAGATCCGCTATCTCGCTTCGCTCCGCGATGCGTTTGAAGCCAAACTCAAAGCGTCGATCCCCAAGATCCGCATCAACGGCGACTTGGAGCACCGTCTGCCCAACACGGCATCGGTGAGTTTCGAGGACATCGAGGGGGAATCGATTTTAATGCTGCTCGATCAATTCGGCATCTGCGCTTCGAGCGGTTCCGCCTGCACGACGGGAAGTCTTGAACCGTCGCACGTGATGCGGGCGATGAATATCCCCTACAACGCCGCGCACGGCACGATCCGTTTCAGCCTTTCCAAGTACAACACGCAAGCCGAACTCGATTTCACCGCCGAAAAACTCGTGCCGATCATCGCGCGGTTGCGCGAAATTTCGCCGTACTGGGGGAAATGATGAACGTCCCTTTCAAACCCGCGCCCGCTCCCAAGCAGGAGATCAAATTTCCGGCACAATGGGAATTCCGCATCATTGCGATGGCCGATCAGTTGGAAGAGACCGTTGCCGATCTCAAAGGCGTCTTTCTCCGCTTCGGCGAAAATCCCGAAATCGAACGCAAGGAAACATCCAAGCAGGGAAAATATCAGGCACTTTGCGCCAAAATGATGATGCCCGACCGCATCACGCTCAACGCAATCAGCCGGGAACTCGCCGCCGTCCCCGGCGTAAAAATGATCCTTTAATCATGGATATTTCGGCAAATGATTTGCCGATTTTGACAAATCCGATTGACAACGCATCCGAAGTGAATTATTTTTAAGCAAAAGCAATCGACAACCCTTATTTGGAGGATTTTATTATGGAAGTCATCGTTCGTCCGACGACCGCGGATGCGGTCAAACTCACCGCGCAGCTGATCGCCGATCTCGTCAAGGCGAAACCCGCGTGCAACCTCGGCCTCGCCACCGGCGCCACGATGGAGGCGGTCTACGCCGACCTCGTCAAAATGTATCAGGCGGGAGAAGTCGATTTTTCCCAAGTCACCAGTTTCAACCTCGACGAGTACATCGGGCTCGGCCCCGATGATCCCAACAGTTACCGTTACTATATGAATCATCACCTTTTCGATCACATCAACATCGACAAGGCGAAAACCAATCTGCCCGACGGTCTCGCCAAGGATTACGCCGCCGAGGGCGAGCGTTATGAAAAAGCGATCAAGGCGGCGGGCGGCGTCGATCTGCAATTGCTCGGCATCGGCCGCGACGGTCATATCGGTTTCAACGAACCGCTTTCCTCCTTCGCCTCGCGCACCCGTGACAAGGCGTTGACCCCGGAAACGTGGCGGCAGAATTCGATCTATTTCAATCCTCCCGAATCGATGCCGATGAGCGCGTTCACGATGGGCGTCGGCACCATTCTCGACGCCAAACAGGCGTTGCTGCTGATCACCGGCAAGAGCAAGGCCGCCATCGCCGCCAAGGCGATCGAGGGTCCTGTTTCGTCGATGGTGACGGCGAGCGCGCTGCAACTGCATCAGCACGCGATCGTCATTCTCGACGAGGAAGCCGCCGCCGAATTGACGATGCGGGAGTATTACGACTGGGTTTTCGCCCACGACCGCAAATGGGAAAACTATCGTTAAGGGCGGAAAAATGGCTGTGATCCAGTTAAAAAATTATGTCGCTCCGGAGTTGGACAAGGGCTTCGTCCCCGCCGTGCTCTGGAACCGCGAATACCGCAAACTCGCCGACGCCGACAAAAACCGTCAGCGCGTCGCCTTGACGCTGGAACGCGTCAACGGCGCCATCTCGCGTTTCGATACCGCGATCCTCGCGGAAACGGCGGAAAACACCGCGCTCAACGTGCGTTACATCGAGCGCATCGTCAAGATGATGCTTTGGAGTTTCGGCGGCTATCGCGTCGGTATCTACGGTGCCCCCGCGACGGCGGCGGAGATCGCCAAGATTTACAGCCCCGACGGCGCACGCGCCTTTGACTATCAGGTGATGGGCGAACGCATCTACGACAGGACGTTCGAGATCGTCACGGGCAGTTTCGACGCCGCCCCCGCAGGGAAAGCGATCACCGTGAAACTCGGCGGTCACTTCGACGGATGCCGCATCGGTTTCGACCTCGGCGGTTCCGACCGCAAATGCGCCGCCGTCCAGGACGGCAAAACCGTCCACAGCGAGGAAGTCGTCTGGGATCCCTATTTCCAGAGCGACATCCAATACCATTACGACGGCATTCTTGATTCTCTGCGCCGCGCCGCCGCCAAGTTGCCGCGCGTCGATGCCATCGGCGGCAGTGCCGCCGGTGTCTACGTGGACAATCAGCCGCGCATCGCGTCGCTTTTCCGCGGCATCCCCGAAAAAGATTTCGCGACCAAAGTGCGTCCGATCTTTTTGGAGATCGCCAAGGAATTCCCCGGCGTCCCCTTTGTCGTCCTCAACGACGGCGAAGTCACCGCGCTCGCCGGAGCGATCAGCCTCAAACGCAACTCTCTCATCGGTCTGGCGATGGGCACGAGCGAAGCGGTCGGCTACGTCACGCCCGATGGAAGTCTGACCGATTACCTCAATGAACTCGCGTTCGCGCCGATCGACTACCGTGAAAACGACGCCCCCTGCGACGAGTGGTCGGGCGACGCCGGCGTCGGTGCGCTTTTCCTCTCACAGCAGGCGGTCGGCAGACTTGCCCCCGCGGCAGGGTTCGACTTCGGCAAAATGCCGTTGCCGGAGCAACTCAAAATGGTGCAGAAAGCGATGGCGGAAAACGATCCGCGCGCCGCGGCGATCTACCGCACGATCGGCGTTTACCTCGGCTACGCGATCGCCCATTACGCGGATTTCTACGCCTTGGAAAATCTGCTCCTTCTCGGTCGTGTTTCCTCCGGCAACGGCGGCACGATCATCGTCGAGACGGCGCAGAAACTCCTCGGCGAGCAATTCCCGGAGTTGAAAGTCGCCATTCACGTGCCGGATGAGACATTCAAGCGGCACGGTCAGGCGGTCATCGCCGCGACGCTGTAAAACCATCCCGATGCGGGGGCGGAAATCGCCCCCGCTTTTCTTTTTGCTATGACGTTTTTCGACACTCATTTCCATTACTCCGGAGAAATCTCCGTCGCCGACTACCGCGCGAAAATCGAAGCGGCGGCAAAAGGCGAAACGCTTTACACGCTCGCCGTCGGCGGCAGTCTGGCGGAAAGTACCCGCGCATTGGAATACGCCCAGAATTTTGCTGATTCGTGGTGCGCCGTCGGCATTCATCCGCATGAAGCGCAAAGTTACCGGCAAAACGGCGACGACCTTTCCCTTTTCCGCAACGAGAAAAAAGTCGTCGCGGTCGGGGAACTCGGATTGGACTATTTTTACGATTTTTCCAGTCGCGAACTCCAAAAGGAAGTTTTTTCCGAATATCTCGCTCTCGCCCTCGATTGGGACAAGCCCGCCGTCGTTCATCTGCGCGACCGGGAAGAAAGTGATGATGCTTATCTTGACGCGTTGGAGTTATTGCGTCCTTTTGCGGAGCGCGGCGGGCGTTTTGAGATCCATTGCTATACGGGCGGCAATGAATTTCTGCCGCAATTCGCCCGATTGGGCGCGTATTTCGGCGTCACGGGAATGGTGACATTCAAAAATTCGGAAAACATCCGGAAACAACTTCCTTTGATCCCGCTTGACCGTCTGCTTCTGGAAACCGATTCGCCTTACCTCGCCCCCGTGCCGTTGCGCGGAAGTGAAAATCATCCGGGCAATCTGCCGCTCATCGCCGCAAAAGTCGCGGAAGTCCTGCAAAAAGATGTGGAAGATATCGCCCGTCTCACGACGGACAACGCGATGAAGTTTTTCCGGATCAAGTAACAGTTTACTTGATGTCGATCTCCATCTGCCCCGTCGAATTGATGCGCAACGGGATCGGCGATGAGACCAACTGGCATTTCACAAGATAAAGCGAACGGTCGCCCGACGAGGAACGGTTCTTTTGGACTTCGTACGGCCGCACCATCGGATAGCCTTTTTTCGTGCAGTCGAACTGCGTGGTGCGGAAACGGTAGGATTTGCCCTCGACCACATAACTGATATCGCGTTCATCGAAATAGCAGTAGACGTAACTGCCGTTGTTGAACGAGTGGATCTCCGCGACGTTGGAAGCGGCGGCGTTATAGGCGTTGACCGTGTCGGAGTTGTTGACGACAACGCCGTTGCGCGGCGAAACGATCCGGTAGTGATTGCCGTCCTCCTCGATGAGACTCTGCACTTTTTTCAAGTCTTCCAGCTTGGTGCGCGCGTCCTCCAACTCCTTTTCCGCGATGGCAATGTAAAGTGCGCCCAATCCCTGATTGATGATGTTGATATCGTCGGCGATACTTTTCATATCCGCTTCGGCGTCTCTGTAATCCTGCGTTTTTTCGCGCAGGGAAAAATCGGAAACCGCCTTGGTCTCGTGCAGTTTTTCGTAGGCGTCCAACTCCTTTTTCAACCGGAAAAGTTTTTCCTTTGCCGCCATCTGTTTCCAGTTGATGTTGCGGTATTCCGACGGGAGCGGATTGAGTTTTTTCAATTGAAGCGCAAGTTCTTTGGCTTCAACGACTTTTTGCTGTTCCCGCACGGCGTTGACCGCCTGTGTGAGGCGCAGACGCCAGTCGAGATCGTCGTACTCGATGATGACGTCGCCGCACATAATTTTCTGCCCGGTGTAGAAATTGACTTTTTTGACGTACCCGGCGTACTTGTTTTTTAAGGTGATCATCGAACTGCCGCGGACAAAACCGAAGCCTTTGACCATTTTGGCGGATTGCGGCGCGACGGGAACAGGTGCATTTTTCACTTCCGCCGGCGCCTTCGGCGACGTCGTCAAAAAGAGGATCGTCACCGGCAAAAAAATCGCGAGCAACAAAACGATCACACCGATCAGCAACAACCGCTGACGGCGCATATAAATGATTTTCTGCATATATTCCATAATGGCGAAAATATACTTCTGCGAAAGGATTTTTTCAACCTCGTACGGCGAAAAAAATCCTTTTTTTTTGCTACTGAAACAACTGGACGACAAGTTTGACCGCAAAGGCCGCGCCCCAGGCGAGAAGGCATTGCCAGACGACGACGACCGCCGCCCATAACGCGCCGAGTTCGCGCCGGATCGCGGCGATCGCGGCGATGCAGGGGGTGTAGAGCAAAGTGAAAACGAGCAACGCCGCCGCCGCCGACTGCGTGAGATAAACGTGCAGATCGACGCCGCTGTCCAAAAGGACGTTGAGCGAGGATACGACGCTCTCTTTGGCACTGACTCCGGTGATCAGCGAAACGCAGATGCGCCAATCCCCCAATCCGAGCGGCGCCATCACGGGCGACAGAAATCCGGCGATCTTCGCCAGAATGCTCATTCCCGGATCGGCGACCATATTCAAGTGCAGATCAAAGGTACTGAGCAACCAGATCGCCATCGACGCCAGAAAGATCACAGTAAAGGCGCGTTGCAGAAAGTCCTTGATCTTTTCCCAGAGCAACTGGCAGACGTTCTTGAATCCCGGCATCCGGTAATTGGGCAATTCCATCACAAAAGGAACCGCTTCCCCGCGGAAAAGCGTCTTTTTGAAAATCAGCGCGATGAGCAATGCAAAAAGGACGCCGATAAGATACAAAAGCGTCATCACCAATGCGCCGTGCCCGGGGAAAAACGCCGCGACAAAGAAAGCGTAGATCGGCAGTTTCGCCGAGCAACTCATAAAGGGCGTCAAAAGGATCGTCATTTTGCGGTCGCGCGCCGACGGCAGAGTCCGCGTCGCCATCACGGCGGGAACGGTACAGCCGAAACCGATCAGCATCGGCACGATGCTCCGTCCGGAAAGTCCGATCCGGCGGAAAAGTTTATCCATCACAAACGCGACGCGGGCAATGTAGCCGCTGTCTTCCAGCATCGAGAGGAAAAAGAAAAGCGTCACGATGATCGGCAGAAAACTCAAAACGCTGCCGACGCCGGCGAAAACACCGTCGAGCACCAGACTTTGCCAGGTGGGATTCACCCCGGCTTCCAGCAAAAAGAATCTCATTTTCTCGTCACAGAAACCGATACCGGACTCCAAAATCCTCTGCAAAAACGCGCCGATCACGCCAAAGGTCAGATAAAAGACAAGTGCCATAATGGCGAAAAATGCGGGGATCGCCGTATATTTCCCCGTCAGCACGGCGTCGATCGCGCGGCTGCGGCGGTGTTCCTTGCTCTCGACGGGCTTGCGCACGGTCTCGCGGCAGATCTTGCGGATAAAGGAAAAGCGCATATCCGCGATGGCGGCGGCGCGATCCAAACCGCGCTCCTTTTCCATCTGGATGATGATATGCTCGAGCATATCGCGCTCGTTTTCGTCGAGGTGAAGTTTTTGCAGGATCAGAGAATCCCCCTCGATGACCTTGCACGCCGCAAAATGGCGCGGGATCCCCGCTTCCTCGGCGTGATCCTCGATCAGATGGATGATCGAGTGGATCGCCCGGTGGACGGCACCGCCGTGCTCCCCGACGTCGCAGAAATCCTGTCTTTTTGGCGGTTCCTGATAGCGCGCGATATGCAAGACGTGGCTGACCAATTCGTCGATGCCCTCGCCGCGGCTGGCGGAGAGCGGGATCACCGGGATCCCCAGTGCCGCTTCCAGTTTGTTGACGAGGATCGCGCCGCCGTTGTTGCGCACTTCATCCATCATATTGAGGGCGAGCACCATCGGGATCCCCAATTCCATCAGCTGCATCGACAGATAGAGACTGCGGGTGATATTGGTCGCATCGACGATATTGATGATCGCCTGCGGTTTTTCGCCGAGGATGAATTTGCGCGTGACCAACTCTTCCGCGCTGTAAGGCGACATCGAATAGATGCCGGGCAAGTCGGTCACCTGCGTAAAAAGATGTTTTTTGATGCGGCCGTCCTTGCGGCTGACGGTGACACCGGGAAAATTGCCGACGTGCTGATTGGCACCGGTCAATGCGTTGAAAAGCGTCGTCTTACCGCAATTCGGATTGCCGACGAGGGCGAAACGAAGCAGCGTTCCCTCCGGAAAGGCGGCCTTTTTATCCCCCGGTTGCGCCGCGTGGTATTTGCCCTCCTCGCCGAAGCCGGGGTGAACCGCCTGATTGGCGGGAAGACCATCTGCAACGGAAATTTCTTTGGCACTTTCCACGATCTGGCGGATCTCGATATGCTCCGCATCGGCGAGCCGGAGCGTCAGATTGTAATCGCCGATCAGCAATTCCATCGGATCGCCCATCGGAGCGTATTTGAGAAGTTTCACCCGGGTACCGGGGATCATCCCCATATCCAGGAAGTGCTGGCGCAACGCCCCTTTTCCGCCGACGGCGAGAATTTCGGCACTGCCGCCGACGGGCAACTCTCGAAGCGTCATAAGATCCCCCTTGAAATCTATTGATTTATACAGAGAGATAATATATCACTCCAAGCGGCTTTTTTCAACGCCGGGCGGGGAAGATCAGAGTTTGTACTGAATTTCTTTCACGTCGTCGGGGATCAGATAAGGCATCTGCTCGTGCACGTCGACTCCGGCGGAAATTTTTTCGGCATCCAGCTTGATGTACTTGACGACACCGTCGGCGAGGATATGTCCGTAAAGATCCATCACCGCCGCTTCGACCGCAAAAAAGCGGCTGGTGTCGCTGATGACGACGCCGCGCGCCAGGAGATCGCACTCGTAGGGAACCGGTTTCCGGAAATGGCTTTCGAGCGAGATCGTCACGCCGAACTGCGATTCGTCGAGCGTTTTCGCCCACAATGCGCGCAACCCCATTTCGTCGAGCATCGCCGTGATGATCCCGCCGTGTACTCTGCCGGGATAACTCTGCTGCTCCGCGCGGAAGCGGAAACGGCTCATCACGCTTGCGTCCTCCATATTGTAAAAGGGCGCGCGGACGCCGCTCGGATTGTCCAGACCGCAGATGACGCACATCCGGCTGTTACGCTGTTTGCTGACAACTTTCATTTTTTTCCTCCTCTTTTCCCATAATATACCGTTTTTTCGTTGAAAAGCAATCTCTTTTTGACACGATGCCTCTTGAAAAAGCCGGAAAGCGGAGTATTTTTTATCAACGCCACAAAAGGAGGCTTCTTTTTTATGCTCAAAAATATGACCGGGGGCAGTCCGTTGCGGTTGATCGTCAGTTTTTCACTGCCGCTCATCATCGGAATGATCCTGCAACTCTTTTACGGGATGACCGACACCATCATCGTCGGTCATATCCTCGGCTGGCGCGCCTTGGGTGCCGTCGGCGCGTCGGGGGTGACGGTCTTTCTCCTTTTCAGTTTCATCTTTGCCCTCACGGGCGGTTTCGCCATTCTGACCGGACAGAAATTCGGTGCGCGGGATATGGCGGGCGTCCGCCGCTCGATGACGACGTCGCTTCTTTTGAGTACCGTCACCGCGCTCGTCGTCATCACGGCGGCATTGCTGGGATTGGACAAGATCCTGACGTTGCTCAAAACTCCGGCGGAACTCTACGACTGGTGCCGGGAATATCTGGTCATCATCATTTTCGGTCATCTGGCGATTGCCGTTTACAACGTCTTTTCCTCCACGCTCCGCGCGCTCGGCGACAGCAGGACGCCGCTTTATTTCCTCATCGTATCGACCTTGCTCAACGTCGCGCTCGACCTGCTTTTTCTCCTGAAATTCCACTGGGGCATCCAAGGGGTCGCGTATGCGACGGTCATCAGTCAGGTGATCTCCGGTATGCTGTGCGCCTTTTTCACACTGCATCACTTCCCCGAACTGCGGCTCGCACGCGCCGACTGGAAACCTTATCAGGTCAAAGAGCATCTCCGGCTCGGTATCCCGCTCGGCATCCAGTCCACTTGCATCGCATTCAGCTGTATCGTGATGCAGGGATCGCTCAACACCCTGGGCGACGTCGCCGTCGCCGGATTCGCGACCGCCTGTCAGGTCGATCGCCTTTTCACGATCTTCATCTACGCGGTCACCGCGACGGTCGGCGCGTTTGTCGCCCAGAATTACGGGTGCCGCCGCTTTGACCGCATCTGCAACGGCTGTACCGACGCGAGCTACTTCATCCTCGCGCTCGCCGTCATCGGATACGTCGGCACGACGACGTTTTACCCCGCTTTCACGAGAATTTTCGTCGGCAAGGATCAGGTCGATATCCTGTTGCCCTACGTGCGCGATTTTATGTATTACCGCTCGCCCTTTTACATCTTTTTAGGACTGATGTTCATCTACCGCAACGCTTTGCAGAGTATGGGGTACAGTTTTCTGCCGCTGCTTTCCGGATTCAGCGATCTGATTTTCCGCTCGGTGCTCTGCGTGGTGCTCGGACGCATCTGGGGATATCGCGGCGTCTGCCTCGGCGACGTGCTCAGCTGGGTCGTCACCTGCATTTTACTTGCCGTGCCTTATTTCCTCACCATCCGCCGCCGCACCGGCAACTTTTTGCGCACACCCTACCGCAATTAGTGCGGTCGCGTCGTGAATTCCGCGACGGCGCAACTCAACTGGGATTCACCCCGCATATCGACGACGATCCGGCTTTCGCCGTCGCGGTACAGAAACGGCGTCACTTTTTCGCCGGGCGCCGCTTGCTGTTTGAATTCCATCCGGACGCGGTCAAAGGTAAAATCCGTCGGCAGTACATCTCCCGCCAGAGCGAAATAACCGTGGCTGGTCAGGTGTCCGTTGGGGTCGAGCAAGGAGCGCGTCACCGTAAGCGCGGGACATTTTTCCGGCTCGGTCGCCGGGATCGGAATCTTGCGGCCGAGGCACTCCATCGGAAGCGGCTCGTCGTAGACGACACCGAGGGCTTCCGGCACGAGTTTCACCGCCTTGCGCACTTCGATGTCGAAAAACGCTCCGGTCGCGTCGGCAATCAGGCAGAGATCATTTTTTTCATCGTGCATCGTGATCTGCCGCAAACCGTAGATCGAACGGCAGCCGTAGATTTTGACCGCCGTTTTCACTTTTTCCCGGAATTCCGGCATCCGCAGGATATCCAACTGGATCGAAAAGAGAAAGACCGCCAGATGATTCTGCCGCAAATAAGCGCAGAATTTTTCCTCCTGATACTCCTGAAACTGACAGCAATTCATCATCATCGCCACCGCGTTGTGAAGTTTCAGTTTTCCGTCCGCTCCGGCATCCACAAAGGGGATCACATTGGTCATTTCATACATAACGCACCTCACAGGAATTTTTCGTTTTCTTCATAAAATACACCGTCCGCAATAAAAAATCCATCTTTTTCCCGAAACGCGGATTGATTCCTGCCGCGTCATCGTGTATACTATAAGCCGGAAAGGACAAAACCATGAGATCAGGATTGATTCTCGAGGGCGGCGCGATGCGGGGACTTTTCAGTTGCGGCGTGCTCGATGTTTTTTTGGAAAATTGCCTCGATTTCGACGGCGTGATCGGCGTTTCCGCCGGTGCCGCATTCGGCTGTAATTTCAAATCCCGCCAGATCGGACGGGCGATCCGCTACAACAAACGCTTCTGCCGCGACAAGCGTTATTGCAGTCTTGCATCGCTTCTCAAAACCGGCGATCTCTACGGCGGAGATTTCTGCTACCACGCGATCCCGGAAACGCTCGATCCTTTTGACGACGAAGAATTCCGCCGCAACCCGACGGAATTTTACGTCGTCGCGACCGATGTCGAAACGGGAAATCCCTGCTACCGCCGTTGCGACCGGGTGGACGGCGACACGATGGAGTGGATCCGCGCGTCGGCGTCGATGCCCTGCGTCAGCCGTCCCGTCGAAAGAAACGGCAAAAAGTATCTCGACGGCGGCATTTCCGATTCCATTCCGCTCGACTATTTTGAATCACTCGGCTTTGACCGCAACGTCGTCATTTTGACGCGCCCGGAGGGATACCGCAAAAAGCCGTCGCCCTTTCTGCCGCTCTTTCGTCCCTTTTTCAAAAAAATGCCGGAGATCTACCGCGCGCTGCAAAGCCGCCCTCAACGCTACAACGATACATTACAGCGCATTGAGGAAAAGGAAAAAGCGGGAGCGATCCTCGTTATCCGCCCCCCTGCCCCGCTGCCGAGCGGCAAAGTGGAGCATAACCCCCAAAGAATGCAAACGACTTACGAGATCGGCCGTGCCGCCGGTTGCAGTATGCTCGATAAAATCCATCGTTTTCTCGGAGAAAAAAACAAATGAGTGAGATCCCCTTTCAAGATGAATTGCGCCGCAAACTGGTACATCTGAGTTCTTTCTGGATGCCGGTCGCGATGATTTTTTTCCGCGCTTACCGCTGGCAGCTCGCCATCTTTTTCGGCATTCTCGCCGTCGGCAGTGTCCTCGTCGAACACGCTTACGCGCGCGGCAACAAAAAAGTCCAGAAGTTGTACGATTTCTTTTTTCACAATATGTTGCGTCAGCCCCCCAAGCCGACGGACTGGGTCATCAGCGGCGGCCCGCCGGTACTGGCGGCAAGTTGCGCCGTACTGATCCTCTTTCCCGCACCCCTTGCGGCAAGTTGCATAGCTCTGATGCTCGGCGGCGACACGGCGGCGGCTCTGATCGGCAGACGTTTCGGACGCATCCGCTTCGCCAACGGCAAATCTTTGGAGGGCGTGATCGCCTTTATTTTGATCGGAGCGACGGCTTTCGGGATCTTCTTTTCTTTCAGCGAAGTCGCTTTGCCCCGGCTCGGCGCCGCCTCGCTGATCGCGGCGGTCATCGGCGCATTGGCGGAATTTTTTGAAAAAGTCATTCACATCGACGACAATTTCGGCATCCCGATTTTTTCCGGATTGGCAGTGATGCTTTTTTTGATGTTTTAAGTATCGGCGCACTTTGGCGCGATGAGCGCAAGAGGGCGCTCACGCCGCGCCCTCTTGACTCCCCGGGCGCCCGCCACAGGCGGGATCTGTACCTGCCGCAGATATTTGCGGAACTTGCGCTTGGTCTACACTCCAAACGAATGTCCCCGCAAATCTCCACGGGCTCGTCTGTTTGTTACTGCAAATAGACCTGCGTCCCACGCGGGCTAATACTCTGCGCTTTCGCGCGCCGTCCGCCCGACTGCCCGATGGGCGACACTCCCCACGTTGATGTTTATCTCGCGGACACCGTCGCGAAATTCACGGGGCGATGAGGACGACTGAGACAAGTAGGACGATTGGGACAAGCCTGCGATAACAGAGCGCGTATGTCTTACTGGTCTTACCGGTCTTATTTGTCCCAGTTGCCCGATTTCGCGCCCTCGGCGTGAAGTATTGGTCTCGCGGACACCGCCGCGAAACAAAAAAAAGAACCGGAAAATTTCCGGCTCTTTTTTTCACAATGCGATGGAAAAAATTACTTCGCCATCGAATTGATGAGTTTGTCCGCCTGCGATTTCTTGTTGGCGGCGCGGTTCGCGTGGATCGTGCCGACTTTCGCCGCCTTATCGAGGGCGCTGACGAAATCTTTGGCAAATTCCACCGCCGCGGCATCGTTGGCGGCGACCGCCGCGCGAAGTTTTTTCTCCAGCGTGTTGAGTTTGCTGATGCGCGAACGGTTACGCAAATTCGCCTGCGCGCTGGTGCGGATGCGCTTGATTGCCGATTTCATGTGAGCCATAATCAAAATTCCTTCCGTTATATCGGTTTAATTTACATAAACAGAGAATTGCATTTACCTAAAATAACACACTTCTTTGAAAAATGCAACTCTTTTTCGCAAAAAAGCGAGAGTTTCATTGGTTTATCTCGACGATCCGGTCGCAACTTCGCAATGCGCCCTCCCGGTGGGAGATGACGAGGATCGTCATTTTACCGCGGAGAAAAGCGAGAGTTTCGGCAAATTCCGCTTCGGTCATCGCGTCGAGCGCGCTCGTCGCTTCGTCGAGCAGGAGAAGTTTCACGTCGCGCCGGCAGAGAGCGCGCGCGATGGCAAGCCGCTGACGCTGACCGCCGGAAAGATTGTTGCCGTCGGGGTCGATCCGGTATTCCAGTCCTCCCGGCAGACTCCGCACGAAATCGTCGATGCGGGCGAGTTTCAACGCGCGCCAAATCTCCTCGTCGGACGCCGCGTACCCCAGCGTCAGGTTATGCCGGAGCGTATCTTCAAAAAGCGGAACATTCTGCGGCACGAAGCCGACCTGCCGCCGGAATGAAGCAAGACTTTCTCTCAAAGGCTTCCCGTCGATGAGAATTTCTCCCGATTCCGGCGCGTAAAAGCCGAGCAGAAGCGCAAAAAGCGTCGATTTGCCGCTTCCGGTGCGTCCCGTAACGCCGACGCATTCCCCCTTTTTTACCGTCAACGAAAAGCCGTTGAAAACTTTTCCGCAATCCCGATAGCCGAAAACGAGGTCGCGGATCTCCACGCTTTGAGAAAACACGAAGTCCCCCTCCGTATCGGAAATTTTTTCCGTCGGCATCGTTTTGAGATCGCGGTAAAAATCGCTCCAAAGCGGCTGATACTGCCGCAGCAACGTCGCGCCGTAATGGATCCGGCTGAATGCCGGCAGCAGTCGGGCGAGGACGGCGATCAAGGCGGCGAAATCCAGCAAAATCACGGATCGCGGTACTTGCAACAGCATCATCGCCCCCAGAAGTCCGAAAAGGTAGATCAGTGCGGAACTTTCCAGAATCAGCCGAGGTGCCTGCCCGTAATCATAAAGTTTTTTCCGCAACGGCAGAAGTCTTTGCTGAGAAGCGGCATAGCGTTGCGAAAAAAAGTTTTCTCCGCCGAAAGCGCGCAAAGTTTCCAACGCGTCGAGCGACTGCGCCGCCAGTTTGCCCGCGTCGAGGTCGAGCGTCCCCGCCGCCGCGCCGAGCTGGCGGTTCCGGCGGTAAAAGATCATCAGCACGATCGCGGTCATCGCCGCAAAAAAGAATATCCCGGAAAGCGCAATATAAGGCAAGTAAACCGCCAACGCCAAAATCAGCACAACGCAGAGCATCGCATCCGCGATCAACTGCATCGCCGGCAGAAACGCCCGTTCGCAGAGCAACGCCACGCGCGACAGCGACAAGGCGCAATCCGCGCCGCCCCGCTGACGCATTCCGGCAAAATCTCCGTGGAGATAGCGATCAAAGAGCGCGGCGCACCACGCTTGCTGTTTACGATAGACGAATTTCGATTGCAGAGAAACGATCCCGTAGGCAAAAAGATTTTTGCCGATCAGCAGCAGGAGAAAGAGCAGAAGCCACCCCGCCCCGGCAAGCGAAGTTTCCCCTTGCAAGAAGACCTTGACGGCGAGGACAAAAACGCCGATGCCCGCCATTTCCAGTACGGCGGAAAGAAACATCGCGCTCTCGATGCCGAAACGCTTCCAGCGATCGCCCGGCGTGAGAAGTGTGTTGAGTTGTCCGAAAAAGTCCAGCATAAAAAAACAGCGTCCCCGTTCCTTATAAAAATAGCACGCTGTTCCCTTTTCTGCAAATCAAATGTAAAAAATCAGTAGCGGGAAGTCAACCGCAACATCAGAAGCGGATTTTTTTCCGCCAGACGCCCCCAGGAAGCATTGTCTTCGGCAAAGTGCCGCGAAACGTTTTTCGCCGTTTCCTGCGCGAGCGTCAACGATTGCGGTGCATCGTGATGAAGCCGCACGCCCGACAGCAGCAACGTAATGGCAAAAAAGATCGTGACAAGCAGAATCTTGACCAGCGGTGAAGCATTACGGTTCATTTGAAACGCCCTCCTCCTGATTTAATTCCAATTGACGTTTGTTTTTTTCCGCGCGCAAAATATCGGTCATTTCCGCCTCAAAGCGGTCAGCCGCCCAAATTTCGACGCCGATTTCGACGCCGACGACTTTGGCATCGCTTCCGGGAAGCAAACCGGCAAAACGTTGCAGGACTTCCGGCAGTGTCACCCTGCCCTGCCTGCTGATTTTCGCCGCGCTTGCCATCGAGCCGAAGCGGCGCAACGAGCGGCGGGCGGCAAAACTCGCTCCGACCGCATCCAGATCGCCGAGTTCCCGGCGGCGCATTTCCTGATAGACTTCCTCCGGGTAAACGGCGACCGCGCCCTCCGGCAAACCGAAAAGCACGACTTCCCCGTCGCAACGGCGCAGAAAATCCTCGACCGTCGGCGTCGTCAGACGCACCCGGCCCGCGCCGTCGACCCGGCAGGAATCCATTCCGCAGAAGCTCAACATTCCGGAGCCGCACCCTTCTTTTTTATTCCAAAAATTTCCATTACAACACAAATATAATCCATATTTTTCCAAAATACAAGCGTTTTTTCTCTATTTTTTCATTTTTTTACAAAAAAAATCCCTCCGCATCGGGAGGGAAAGGTAGTTGCGTTTATCTATGCACGGCTCATTTTTTGATCGGCAATTGCAAAGTTTTCGCGGCATCGCCGATCCCGCCGAGATTGTAGACTTTTGTGTAACCTTTTTGCGTCAATGCGTCTTTGGCGATGCCGGAGCGGCGGCCGCTGCGGCAGTAAAGGTAGACCGGGGTCGAACGATCGGGCGCGACATCGGCAATCTTTCCGGAAATTTCGCCGTGCGATATCCATACGGCTCCGGCGAGATGCCCCGCCGCGTATTCCTCCTGCGAACGGACGTCGATCAATTTTGCTTCCGGCGGCATCGGCAACGGAATGTCGTCTTTTTCACATCCGCAAACACCGAGCAACGAAACCAGCGCAAGCAACAAACGGTTCATGGCAAATTCCTCCTCATCTTTCTCCAATATATAGCGAAATCCGCGAAAAAGCAAGCGAGGTCGATTTTCCTCATCATTCCAATCTTGACAAATCCCGTAAAATGTGGTATAATAAAAAAACTCTCGAAAAAAGAGTAACTTCATCCCAAACAAAAGAAAGGATTTTGACGATGAAAAAAATGTTGATCGCTTCGTTGATCGCGGCGGGCGCGCTCGCCGGTGCCATTGAATTCCGCATCGAGGGCGAGCACCTCCCCCAAAAGGGTGCCTGGGCGGACGGCGGACAAAGTTCCGCAGTCGGACAGCGCGTCGCGACCGCCAACAAGAACTTCCAGAAAGGCAACGATGAAGCCAACAAGGGAACCGGCACTTACGGCGTCCCCGCCGCCGGCAAATACTTCGTCTGGGTCCGCACGCTCGACTTCGGCGAAGGCTACCGCAAGACGCAGATCAAGATCAACGGTCAGAGCATCGGCAAATTCGGCGACGGCAAAGTCGCCGTCAAAGGCAAATCCGAGTACAAGTGGAAGCGCGCATTGCTCCCTGTCGAGTTGACCGACAAGATCGCACTGGAAGCGATCCCGCTTTCCAACGTCAGCCGCCTCGATTCGATCATTTTGACGCAGGATGAAAATTTCAAACCTTCCGATGACGCCGCGGAAGTGACCGACGGCATCGAAGAAATGGAATCGCTCGACTGATCCCGTCTAAAAAATAAGGAGTAACCAAGTGAAAAAACTGTTGATCGCTTCGTTGATCGCGGCGGGCGCACTCGCCGGAGCCATTGAATTCCGTATCGAGGGTGAAAATATCCCCAACAAAACCGCCTGGACTTCCGGCGGCGACGGCAGTGCGGTCGGCGGCAAAGTCGCCACTTCGGAAAAATTCGTCAAAGGCGGCGGCTCCGCCAACAGCGCGACCGGTACTTACGGAGTTCCCTCTGCCGGCAAATACTACGTCTGGGTCCGCACGCTCGACTTCGGCGAAGGCTACCGCAAAACGCAGATCAGGATCAACGGTCAGAGCATCGGCAAATTCGGCGATGCAAAAGTCGCCGTCAAGGGCAAGCCGACCTATCAGTGGAAACGCGCATTGCTCCCCGTCGAGCTGACCGACAAGATTGCGTTGGAAGCGACCCCGCTTTCCGCGATCAGCCGTCTCGACTCGATCCTTTTCACGCAGGACGAAACTTTCACGCCTCCCAACGACGCGGCGGAAGTGACCGACGCCGTTGAAGAAATGGAATCGCTCGATTAAGTTACGATCGCCTTTCAGGCTGTCGCAAAAATTTTGCGACAGCCTTTTTTTATGTAAAAAAACTATTTTATCCCTTTTTCCGATTTCTTTTTTTTCTTTGGTGTGCTATTTTATAAGTATCGTGTGTTTTTCACCTATAAAAAGAACAGGAGAAAACGGGAATGAAAAAATTTTTGACATTGCTCGGCATTGCGCTGTGCGGAGCACTTTCCGCCGCGACGTTCAAAATCGAAGCGGAAAAACTCAACGACACCGGAAAATGGATGATCACTCCGGACGGCAAAGCCTCGGAGTTGAAAATGCTCTACTCCAATTTGCAGACAGGGGTCATCGCCAAAGGCTCGTTCAAAGTGGAAAAGGCTGGCGCGTACACGATGTACGTACGTTCCAATTCCCAAGGCGGCGGTTACCGCAAAACCAAAATCGTGCTCAACGGCGTCGGTGCGGGCAGTTTCGGCGACAAAACGGGCACAAGCGGTTACACCTGGGAAAAACGCAAAAAGCCCGTTATGCTCAAAGAAGGGGAAAACACGATCACCCTCAAAGCGGAATCCGGGTACTCGCGCATCGACACGATCCTCTTTACCGATGATGCCGCTTTCAATCCCGACAACGGCATCGGCGATGTCGCCAATGCCGAACGCATCGGCGAAGAAGTCGTCCGGATCAACCTGCCGGTTCAAGGCGAAAAAGGCAAACCGGAATTTCTCCTTTTTCACGGCAACCGCCCCTGGGTCGCCAACGACTGCGCCGCGATCTACGCAAAGGCGGGATTGCGCGCGACCTGCGTCAACAGCGTTTATCTGGATGGTCTCGGCGGCGCGTCGATCAAACAATTTTTGAGCGACAAAGTCGAACCCAAAGCGAAAGACGGCATCACGCCCAGTTTCGCCAATCTGAAAAATTACAAAGCCGTGCTTTTCACCGCGATCCCGGCGGGAAATCAGAAAAAACTTTTCACGCCGGAACGCATCGCAAAGATCAAGGAATACGTCCAAAACGGCGGTGTGGTCTTTTTCAACTGCGACGTGCCGGATTCGTTGCAGGAACTCCTTCCCGTCACCTGGGATGGCGACATCCTCAACGACGATGTCGAAACTTTTGCGGCGAGCCGTCCGGAGGGTGAAGTCTACTCTTTCCTGCCGGAAAAACTCCCCGTCTTTTACGGCACTCACATCGCACAGCCGCTTCCCGGCGCAAAAGTGCTTTCCTACCTCCTTTCCCCCACTGGCGACAAACTCGGCGCCTACATTGCGGAAAAATCGATCGGTAAAGGCAAAGTCGTCTATTTCGCCTTTGACTGGAACCGCACGCGGGGATTGCGTCAGCTTTGGAGCTGGGCTTATGGTCAGCCGCTGATGGCGGCGATGGTGGGATACTCCGCCAGTCTCCCCGTCAACACGGCGAAACTGATGGAGCACAGCGCGATCGTTCCGCAAAAAGAGATCGCCGAAGCCAGCGTCAAGATCGACGCCGTGAAATGGGAGATCGCCGACGTCAAGGGCGTTACGCTCAACGGCAACGTCGCCACGTTTGCCAACGGCACGAAACTTGTCATCAGCGACAAGGGCGCGGTTGCCGTCACCTATCCCGGTCAGAAAATCGCGCAACTGAATTTCACCGACGCGCCCAAAATGAAATTTTTCGGCGCGATGGAGCAGAATCTCGTCGGCGCGGAAGCCGTCGAAAATATGCGTAAAGCGGTCAAATCCAAACTCGTTTCCTGGCATTTCGACGGCGCGGAAGTTTCCGGCGACACGCTTTTGCTTCATTTCAGCAATGAAAGCGGCAAATACGACTGGCAGTTCAAAGCCGGTACGCTCGACCTCGACGGTCGTCATTACGACTGCGTCGCCGACCGCATCAACGTCATCGAATACAAAGGTAACTTGCAGACGATCGATTTTCCTGCGGAGATCCGCCTCGGCGAAACGCTCGCCGGACATCAGGTGAAACGTCTCGCCTGCTACGCAGGGCCGCGCGGTTACGCGGAATTCGACTATTCCGGCAAAAAAGCGCAGACTTGCGGCAGTTACGGATTCTTCTCGGCGGGACAGCCTTTCAGCTGGATCGTCGCGCCGCAGGGCGTCTATTCGAGTTTCACCGAAGCACCGCAGGTGGTCGAGGTGAATCCCTCTGTCGGCAAAGGAGCCAAAGCGATCAAGGAAAACCTTTCCGTCACCGTCGGCAGACGTAAAGCGCCGATCACGACGAAATATATGTGGCACGGTTTTTCCGCCGGCAAGGAAAATCCGCATAACGACTGGATGGCGATGTACCAATTCCAGCGTCACAATCTGCGCACAGCCGCCAACTTGCGCGAGATCCCCTCTGTGCCGACGGCAAGCCACACCAACACGCTGTCGGGCGACGAGCCGCGCAAGGCGATCGAAGCGGCGGGCAAACTCGGATTTCAGCAGTTCCATCTGCAACTTTGCCCCAGTCCGATCGAGAGCCTCGACCGCACCAAAAACGCCACCTACGACCTCATCCGCGCCAACGGGATGCGTCCGCGTCCGTGGACGGCGGCGGACTACACGCACGGCGACGGCGAAAAAGTCCACGCCCGCAAGGATTTCTTCCTCCGCAATCCCGACGGTTCGATCTACGCCTACGGCGGCGTCCACCCGGTGCTGGACATGAACAACCCCGACGTGCAGAAATGGTACTTCGCGATCATTGAAAACGCGGTCAAGGCGGGTTTGGGTGCGATTTACACCGATATGGGCGGCACGCAGACCGGCAATGTCAACTTCGCGGGCGAGGAATCCGGCACCGGTTTGGATGCCGCGCTCAAAATCTACAAATTCTACCACGATCACG
>JAEDIJ010000023.1 GCA_016292515.1 Victivallaceae bacterium | reverse complement strand
TCATCTCTCATCTCTCATCTCTCATCTCTCATCTCTCATCTCTCATCTCTCATCTTGCCTTGCGCGCACGCGATGTGTGTGATATATTATAGGAAAAAGGAAAACGCATTGTGAAAATCGTACATTTTTCTGATCCTCACGGCGGCGGCCCGGCGGAAGACTGGATGGCTTATTTCGATAAGCGTTGGGTCGGTGTTTTCAATTACCGTTTCCGTCGTCGCTTCCGTCACGACCTGTCGAAATTGGAACGGGCGGTCGAATACATTTTGTCGATGCGTCCGGATGTGGCGGTTTGCACGGGGGATTTGACGAGTTCGGGGCAACCGGGGGAGTTTGAAAAAGTGCTTGCCGTGTTGACGCCGCTGGTGCGATCGGGAATTCCTTTTTATTATCTTCCCGGCAATCACGATTGTTATGTGACGCGCAAAAAATGTGTTGAAGCGGTGCATCACGCGGTGGAGTTTCTTTCCGGCGGTCGTGATCGTTTCGCGGATTTCCCGCTGATCCGGCGTGAAGCGGGAGTGGAGTTGATGTTGCTCAATACGAGCCGTCCGAGCAATCTGCTGTGTTCGTGGGGCTTCGTCAGCAAAGAAGATTTGGCGGCGGTCGTCAAATGGAGCGAAACGCCCCACGAGACGCCGCGGATATTGTTGTCGCACTATCCGATGATCGAAGAACACCCGATCCTGCGGGTGCGCCACCGGCTTTTCGGACAGCGGAAAATCGTCGAAAAGATGCGGGAAGGGGCGATCGATCTCGTCCTTTGCGGGCACGTGCATCGGCCGCGGCTCAAAGTCGATGCGGCGGGGCGCGGCGAATGCTGTGCCGGTTCGGTGACGCGCAATGCGTCGATGGTCGAGATCACCTGCGATCCCGCGGCGCGCACATTTTCCTTTGAACAGGTGAAATTATGATCGTTCACACGGTTTTTCTCTCGCCGATGCCGGATGAGGGGGCGATTTTTGAACTTCCCCGCGAGGAGGCGGAGCATCTTTTCAAAGTTTTCCGCGCGTCGGTCGGCGACGCGGTCAAAGTGCTTGACGGCGCGGGGCATCGCGGGCACGCGGTCGTCGTTGAGCAAAAGCGTCTTCAAATGGAGCAAGTCGAATTTCTGCCGCCGCCGGCAAAGGATATCCATCTTTATTGCGCTTTGCCGCGCCGCAACAAGCAGGACGATTTGTTGAAGCAATCGACGGAACTCGGCGTGACGGCGATCCATCCGGTGCGCTGTCAACGGTCGGTCGCGCAGTCGGAGCCGACGCCGCGCTGGGAACTTCTCGTGCGCGAAGCCTGCAAACAGTCCAAAAATCCCTATTTGCCGCAATTTGCGGAGCCGCAGGATTTTGCCGATGCTCTGCGCGACGCCCGTGAGAAGCAACTCGCGCTTGTTTACGGCAGTATCGCGCCGGCGGAAGTTCCCGCTTTCGCCGATTGCCGCGGTGTCGCTTATTTCGTCGGGCCGGAGGGCGGTTTTTCGCCGGAGGAATTCGCACTTCTGGAAAAATCCGGCGCGGTCGGCGTCAATCTGGGACCTTACGTCCTGCGGCTGGAAACCGCCGCGGTCGCCGGGATCGCCGTGTTGCGTAAACTTTTGATGCTGTTGATGATGCTTTTTCTTGTTTCCGGTTGCGAAAAAGAGGTGAGCCAGAGCGGTTATATGACCAAAGGGCGCGACTACCGCGACAAGGGCGATTTTCAATTGGCGGAGAAATTTTTCCGTTATGCCGCGCTCAAATATCCCGCCGCGCCGGAACCCGCTTTTGCGCTTGCCGCGCTCTACGAGGAATCGCTTCACGAACCCTTTGGCGCGATCTATTTTTACCGTCAGGGGTTGAAGTTTTTGTCGCAGGATCACGCCGATCGCGCGCTTTACGAAGCCAATTGCCGCCGCCTTGAAGCGGAAATCGCCGCACCGTCCGCGCCGCCGCCGGAGTCCGCTTCCTCCGCCGAGATCGAAAAATACAAGGCGGAAAACGCCAGACTGCTTCAACTTGTCCAGCGTCAGCAATGGACGGTTTCCGCCCTGCGGCGCGAACTTGCCGTCGCCAAAGAGGCGCGGGAAAAGAGCCGGACGGAAGCGAAAACCTATACCGTCCGCCCCGGCGATACGCTCTCCGTCATCGCCCGCCGCTGTCGCGTTTCGCAGGCGGAATTGCGTCGCGTCAATCAGCTTTCCGAAAAGAGCGTGTTGCAGATCGGCGACATTCTGATCCTGCCGGAAAAATAAAACGGCGGCGATCCGCTTGAAAAATTTGCGCGCGCGTAGTATATTTCAGACGTATTCAAATTCATTAACAAAGGGGTTGATACAATGAGATGTTTTTTTCTGGCGTTGTCCGCGCTTCTTTTGGGCGGCTGTTCCTTTTCGTCGAATTACAGACGGCCGCAGGAATTTGATCTGGCTCCGGTGAAAGTGGAATTTTCGCGGCCGATCAGTTTTTCCGGATTTTCCAACCTTTCCGGCAGTGACCGCCGTTTTCTGCTGTGCCGCGGATCGCAGACGGTGCGGGCGGAGTATTCCCGCTGGATCTCCAATCCCGACTTGATGCTGATGCGCGCGCTGGCGTCGGGAGTTCCCGATGCCGTTACCGACAAGCCCCTGCCGCGCTGCAATCTGGTGCTGTACCGTTTTAACTGGTGCGACGAGAATGCCTATCTCGTTGCCGATGTGACACTTCTGAATGGCAAAAACAGCAGTCGATGGATGTTTCAGACGCAGGAAAAGTGTGAAAAACCCTCCGCTGAGGCGCGGGTCGCGGCGATGGATCAATGCGTGGAGCGTCTCGCCGTTTCGATCAAGGAAAAACTGGCGAAATTACCGGAGTCGCGATGATGAAAAAACTGCTTTTCGGCTTCGCCGTATTGTTTGCGCTTTGCGGTTGCACGACGTCGAAGCTGGTCGCGACGAAACCTTATGAAGATCAGATAAGTTCGGCGGGCAATCCCGTCGTCGCCAACGTCAAGGGCGAGATCAACGGGCTTTACCTCTTTTACTGCATCCCGTTGTGGTCGGGGGAGCCGTGGCATCCCAATGAGCGCGACTACGATACCTTTACCAATTATGTGACGCCGGCTTATATGTCGCGGATGCTCGACAACTACCGCCGCCGCCACAAATACGATGCGGTGGAGGACTTGGAGATCAGACGCGTCAACCGGGGATGGTGGAGCCTCGGAATTCTGTGGGTCAGGTCGATTTACGGATCCGCCTTGATGACGAAAAAGACAAAAAAATAATCAGAAGTTTTTGCTTTTCTATGCCGATTGACTTGTAAAATGTGAAAAGATGTGTTATGTTTAGTGAGCCAAAGTAGTATACTTCGGTTAAAATAAGATCTCTGTTTTTTATATAAAAAAGTCAGGAAAAGAGAAAATGAGTCGCAAAATCATCGTCGCCGGAAACTGGAAAATGAACAAAAACGCCGCCGAGGGCAAGGCTCTCGTCGAGGCGTTGAAAAATGAACTTGCCGATCTCGATTTCAACGAGGTCGAAGTAGTGGTCTGTCCGCCGTTTACGACGATTTCCAGTGTCATCGAAGCCGCGTCCGGCAGCGCGATCGGCGTCGGCGCCCAGAATATCCACTGGGCACCGAGCGGTGCTTTCACCGGTGAAATTTCGGCGGATATGCTCGTCAGCACCGGCGTCAAGTACGTGATCATCGGTCACAGCGAACGCCGTCAGTATTTCGGCGAAACGGATGCGACCGTCAATTCCCGTCTCAAAGCGGCGATCGCCGCCGGTCTGATCCCGATCGTCTGCGTCGGCGAAACGCTCGCCGAGCGCGAGGGCAACCGCACCGAGGAGGTGCTCGCCCGTCAGATCACCGAGGGCTTCGCCGGTATCAGCGCGGAAGACGGTGCCAAGATCATCGTCGCCTACGAACCGGTCTGGGCGATCGGCACCGGCAAGACCGCGACCCCCGATATCGCGCAGGCGGCGCACAGTTTCATCCGCAGTCAGCTCGCCGGAGTTTTCGGTACCGACGCGGCGGAAGCGATCCGTATCCAGTACGGCGGCAGCATGAAGCCGGAAAACGCCCGCGCACTTCTTTCGCAGCCCGATATCGACGGCGGTCTGATCGGCGGCGCCGCGCTCAAAGCCGACAGTTTCGCGAAGTTGATCCGCGAAGCGGTCGCCGGCAGTAAAAACTGAGGTTTCCTTTATGGAAGTGGTACGTATTTTCCTCTATATCGCAGTGGCGATCGTTTCGTTGCTGCTGATCGGTCTGATCCTGATCCAGCCGTCCAAATCCGGCGGGATGGGCGCGACCTTCGGCGGCATCGGCGAATCGGCATTCGGCGGCAAGGCGGGCAGTCATCTGACGCGCGCCACCGTGTGGATGACCGCGATCTTTCTCGTGCTGTCGTTGCTTCTGGCGGTGCTGATCGGTCGCGGCGTCGGGCAGAAAAAGTCGGCGCTTTCGCAGGCGATGGAGAGCATCCCCGCCGAAACCCAAGCTCCGGCGAAATAGGTAAAGAATGATGAAACGGTTTTTGACCACAGTGATGGCGGCGGTCGCGGCGATCGGATTTGCCGCTCCCAAGGCGGTGGAATTCGGCGGGATGGAAGTCCAGCTGAAAGTCTTGCCCGCTCCGGTGGTCGAATTCCGTTCCAAGACTTCGTTGCACGGCAACGTTTCCAACAAGGCGAATCGCGAATGGATTGCGATCATCGTTTCCTTTGTCCCCGGCGTCGGAAAAAAAGGGCACGTCAAGGCGTTGCGCGGCGGCTGGGTCGATGATGTCACGCTCGACGTCGCCGTCGAAGTTCCGATGGACGGCTCCGGCGGACGGCAGAAAACGGCGGGACTTTTTACCGGCAGCTGCAAATTCTGGTCGATCCCGCTGGACGGCAAACCGCATACGGCGCTTATGTTCATCGCGCCGCAGTTGCTTGACCGTTATCTGCCTTTGAACGGCGGGAAATATACGGAAAAACTTTTCCGGGCGCAGGCGATTTTCCGCGCGTCGGACGGTGCCGAACTCGGAAGCGCGTATTTCAATTTCAACGACACGCCCAAGAAGCAGGCACTTTATTTTGCTACGCTTGCCAGTGAAACGGTGATCAAGGACGCCGTTTTCCCGCGGGAGAAAACCCCGTGGGCGTTGATTGCTCCGGGAAATTACGATTTAGTGAAAGAATAACATAAAGGCGAATGCGGAAAATGACCAAAGACAGTGCCATTTTGACGGTAGACATCGGCTCCGAGAGTCTGAAAATTGCCGAGTTTTCCGTTGCGGCCGGCGGCGCGTTGACGCTGACGAAGTTTGCCTGCCGTAAATTGGAAACCCCCGAGGTGACCGAAAACGATCTCGGCGTCAGTATGAGCGATCTCACGAATGCGATGTTTCGCCGTATTTTCAACGAGATGATCGCGGAAAACCAGTTCACCGCAAAGCGCGTGCGGCTCTCGTTGCCCGCCAGTTCCGCCTTTTTGCGTTTGAGCAAATTGCCGGATGCGCTCGGCAACCGCGAAGCGATCAACCGCATCGTCGAATATGAAGCGCAGCAGGCTGTTCCCTGCGCGATGAGCGAAGTCGAATGGGATTATCAGCTGGTCCATCACGTTTGGAGCGAGACGGTCGAGGAAGCCAACGCCGAGGGCGAGCTGGAATCCACTCAGATCGACCGCGAAGAATATGAAGCACTTTTTGTCGCGATCAAGCGCGAGCAGATCACGGTTTACACGACGACGATCGAGGACGCCGGTTTTCAGGTCGCTTCCGTTTCGATCGCGCCGATCGAACTTTTCAACGCCGCCAAGGCGACGCAGCTCGCCGACGAAAATCAGTGCGCGATCCTGCTCAACATCGGCAGCCGCAACAGCAGTCTGGTGATCGCCGATCACAACCGCGTTTTCCTGCGCAGCATCCCGATCGGCGGCAATGCGATCTCCGCGCAGATCGCCAAGGAGTACGACGTGACCGTCGAGGAGGCGGAGGAGCTGAAACGCCGTCACGGTTTCGTTTCATCGGGAAGCGCGTACGAGGATTCCGATTCGGAAATGACGGCGACCATCTCGAAAATTTCGCGCAATGTGATGACGCGGCTTCACGGCGAGATCAGCCGTTCGATCAACGTCTGGCGGGCGCAGCACCGCGGCAATCAGCCGACGCTGCTGTTGCTTTCGGGCGGCACTTCCGTAATGCCCGGCGCCAATGAGTTCTTTCAGGAAAAACTGCACATCGCCGTCGATTATCTCAATACTTTCAGCGCGATCAACATTGCCGAGACCGTCGACCGCAACAAATTGCAGGAGGTCGCGCCGGGATTTCAGGAGTTGATCGGTCTTGCGCTTCACGAAGTGATCGACAGTCCCGTGGAGATCTCCCTTTTGCCGCGTGAGATCCGCAACCAGTTGCGGCTCGACCGGCAGAAACCCTATTTCATCGCTTCGGCGGCGGCGTTGCTGGTCGGGTTGGTGCTTTTCGCTTTCGGAATGCAGAAACAGGCGCAGATCGGTCAGGATCGCGTCGACCAGACCGAAGAGAAACTTGCGGTCGCCAAGAAGATCGGTCGTCAGATCAAAAATGAATTGAACAAGACCAATCGCGAAAAGGACAAATTTTCCGAAATGGAGAATTGGCTCTTTGAGCAGTCGTCCTGGTGCAATATACTCCGGAGCATTCAGCAGATCACGCCCGACCTGATGTGGATCACTTCGATCGAGGGTGTCGCCGATCCCGACGCGAAACAGACTCCGGAAGCGAGAAGGAGCACGACGGTTCAAAACGGGATGACCATCGATCAGGTGCTGGCGCAGTCGGAAGTCAAGGCACTCCGCATTTCCGGATATACCCTGATTTTTCAGGGGCGTCCCGCTTACAGTGACTTCCGCCGCAGTTTGAGCAATTGCAGCTGGGTCGAGGAAGTGCGCGATGTGGATAATTCCGATATGAGTACGGTCGGCGGCAACAATACCGGCGCTTTCACTTGTATCGTTATGCTGAAAAAACCGATTCAAAAATAACGGGGGAAAATCGTGAACCGTTTCGTCAAAAAGAATCAGTTGTTTGTCACGGTACTGGCGATCGCCGCCGTGATCGTTTTCGTTTTGTTGGTTTACAGCGGCTATCTTATTTTCAAAGTCGGTTCCGCCAATTCCAAGACGGAGGATCTCGCCAGCAGCATCCGCTCATTGCGCCGCGCCAAGCCGGCACCGGTCAAGGAAAATCAGCGTCCGATCCGGGAGGATGCGGAAACCTACCGGCAGGGCGTGGAAAGATTCCTGGCTTATTGCGATCGTCCCTATCAGCACGCCGCCGACCGGTTTCTGATCACGTTGCTCAATTTGAAGGATGAGAGCAAACTGGCGGCAGAACGGGAAAGATTCATCGAGGATTACCGCGCGTCGGTGCATGCCGACAGCAACGCCAATACCGATTTTACCAATTTCCGCGACAAATACAATATGGACGGCCGTTGGAAAGAGGCGACCGAGGAATTCAAAAAGGCGGTTCGCGAAGTCTTCCCCGATGTGGAATTCGGCAACGATGCCGACCGTCTCGCGTTGGTCGCGCTGGGACTTCCCTACCGGTTGTCCAACATCGATATGATGCAACGCTACTACGACAACTGCCGCGAGCGTTTCAGCCGTCTCGTCGAAATCCAGACGGGAGCGCAGAATTTCGGTTTTGAGCCGGTTTTCCAGAGAAAGTACAACGAGGATGACTGTCCGTTCATCGTTTATCATCTCGACATCATCGGGGATATGGTGCGCCGGATGAAGCAGTCGCAGATCGCTTCGCTCAACGCTTTTGCCATCGACAAGGGCATTCCGGCGGAGCCCGGACGCCTCAGTGAAAGTTTGCAGGAGCGCGGCAATATCCACGTCGTGCGCTATGTCTTCGAGGTTTCCGGTACGCTCGGCGCGATCCGCGACTTCGCCGAAAAACTCGCTTCCGCTACGGAAAAGGAACACCGTTTCTACGTGATCAAATCGCTCAATCTCTACGCCAACGACGCCGATTATCTGAAAGCGCGTGAGCAGATCAATCCCCAGACCAGTCAGAGTGCCGAGTCCGCCGGTCAGGTTGACACTTCGCGTCTCAGCCGCCGCGAACAGCGCCGCTTGGAAAGTCAGCGCAAACTTCAAGCGGAAAAACAGCGCGAAGAGGAAGCGGCGCGCGAAGCCGAACTCAAATTGCCGATCCATCAGCGTCGCGATTACGGCAAAGTACTTTTCGGCGGCAACGGGGAATGCCGCGCGATTTTTGATGTCGAATATCTCACCACCCGCGATGGTGAAAAACGATAAATGAGGGAGTTAAGGCTGTGGAACTGATCAAACGCCATTATGAAAAAGTGATTCTGCTGGGAGTTTTCCTGCTGGTTATCCTGGCGATGCTCTTTGCCATTTCCGCGATCAATGAGACGCGCGAGATTTCCGACGACAAACTCCGTCTGCCGAGGATGAGAGCCGATTACGAAAAAGCGGATCCGGCGAGCGAACGCTTCCAGACGGAAAAACGCATTCAGTCGTCGATGCTCCGCTGGTCTGCCCCGCCTGCGCGTAATGCCGCGCTTTGCTCCAATCATTACAGCGATCTCGTGATTTTCCCCGGGGTCGCGATGTGTCCTTTCTGCCGCAAAATGATCCCGGCTTATTACTTTGACGACAAGCACTGCCCCGAGTGCGATAAGATGCTTCCCAAACCGGAGCGTCCGAAAAACGGCCGCTTCGAAAAAACGGAATTCGATCAGGATGCCGACGGCTTGCCCGATGAATGGGAAAGCAAATTCAACATCAATCAGGCCTTGGATGGGCACGCTTTGCTCGATGACGACGGCGACGGATTTTCCAATCTCTACGAATACACCTGCAATACGAAACCCAATGTGCCCCGCGACCATCCGCCGCTTTGGCACCGGGTCATTTTCACCAATGTTCACCTGATCCAGTTGCCGGTCAGTTTCAAGGCACTCACTGCCAGCGGCGATGACAAACGCAATTGGAAAGCGCAGGTCGAGATTGAGCGGCGCGGAACGAAATTCTGGCGGCTCAACAACGAAGTCGTCGTCGCGGGCCGTCATTATGTGGTGGCTGATATGGAAAGAGTTTTCACCGCCGACGGCAAGGAAGAGTCCTCGTTGACGCTCAAAGAGAAAACGACGGGCGAAAATCCCGAGATCATCACGATGAAAGTCGGTCAGCCGACGTTCAGCAGCGACCAGCGCGCGGTGTTGGAGGATATCACCGATCCCGCATTCAAGGTGGAAGTCCGTGCCGGCGATACCTTTACGATCGGAAACGACGTGATCGGCAGGGAAAAGTACAAAGTGAAGTCTTTTGACGGAGAGAAAAAGGAAGTCATCCTTGAAGCCCTGGATCCCGATGCCAAGGAAAAAGAAATTACGGTGACCAGCGAAAGCCGGATCCCCGCGGATATGCGTGCCCAAAGCGGCATTGCCGAGAGCAGCGACGCCCTGCCGGGCGGCGACGCCGATAAAAATTCAAAGAACACCAGAAAACGGTAAAAATAAAAAGGTAAAGGGGTATCCATGAAAACAGAAAGAGCTGTTTCTCTCCGGATGGCGGCATTGCTCGCATTGTTGCTTCCTGCCGCGACTTTTGCGGCAGATGAGGTCTGCTTGCCCGATGGGAGCAACTGCGAAGCGTCCGGCGTTCGCTTGGAGCAGGGGAAAACTTTGGAAAAAGGTTTCCGCGACGCGCTCAATGCGGTAGAGAAGACTTTGGAGTCCAAAGAGTGTTCGCCCAAGGATTACCAGGAGCAACTTGCCGTTGTCCGGAAAGTTGCCGGCCAGTTGGATCAGGAGCAAAAACAGATCCAAGCGGAGGTGTATGCTTCACTTTCCCGCTTCGCCAAGGATCTGGATTATAACATCCGCGACGCGTGGTTTCAGTTGCTGATCAAGGATGCGCGCAACGCGGCGTCCGATGAACGCTATCAGGCGGCGATCGAATTGGCGACGCAGGCGAAAAAAGTTCTCTCCGACGGCAATGATTCGGGATTTTCCGGCGAAAAGCGTACCGCCGATCGTCTGATCGAGTATTGCAGCCGTAAAAAGCGCAACGCCGAACTGGATGACGCGAAAACGATTTCAAAATTCGATCCGCAGGTCGACAAGGACAAAAAGCAGGTGCGTCAACTCTTGCAGGAAGCGCAGGTTTTCATCAAAAACCGCCAGTTGCAGGAGGCGCAGAACCGCATCGAGCAGATTTTCCTGATCGATCCCTGCAACGCCGAAGCGATCAGACTCGCCGGACGGCTCTACAATCTTTATTACGCGCATGGTTTCGCGCGTCATAACACCGACCGGGAAGGCATTCTGGCCAAGGCGGACTGGCAGTGGGCGGAACCGGTTTTCCCGCAGATCGCCGGCAGCACGATGAATCAGGAACAGGGACACGTCAAGACGGCGGACGGTGATCGCACCCTCGCCCGGATGGACAACATCATTTTTCCGCAGGTCAACTACATCGATGCCGATGTGGACGCCGTGCTCGATGACCTTTCGGAACAGAGCGCGAATTATTCCCCCGACCACCGCCCCGTGCCGATCAGCAAGAGTTTCCCCTCCGGCGCCAACTGGAAAGTGTCGCTGACGCTCAACAACATCCCGATGAATGTCGTGTTGCGTTACATCTGCCAGCAGACCGGTTTGAAGTTCCGCGTCGATGCGGACGGCATTATGATCGGCCCCGAGGTCGACGAGATGGTTTCCCGCCGCTTTTCGGTGCCGTCGAGTTTGAGCAATTACGTCGCGCCGGATTCCGCTCCCGCGGCGTCGGATGATCCCAATGCGGCAAGCACCGCATCGGCGGGCAATGCGTCCAAGAGTGCCTCCGAGGATGATTGGAAAAATTACTTCCGCGAACGCGGCATCAACTTTCCCGAAGGAAGCAAGATCAATTATTCCAGTCAGGCGAAAATGCTCATCGTGCGCAACACGCCGGAAAATCTGCAACAGCTCGACACTTTGCTCCGTCAGTTGGAAACGGTCGCCAACAAGCCGCTCATCATGATCGAAGTCAAGTGCATCGAAGTCAAGGAAGAAGATTATCAGGAACTCGGCTTTGACTGGCAGTTCGGCAGTTCTTCAGATGGTTACATCCGGCATGGCATCGGCAGCAACATCGTTCAGGACGTCTACGGCGAAACCTACGTCCGGGATGCCGACAAGAAAAAGATCGGCTGGTTGATCAATCAGGGGATCAACACCGTGGAAAAGGGTGTGCTCGCCGCGATCCGCGGCTCCAACAACAGCGCGCTGATCGACAAACTCAACATTTTCCCCGCGCTCTGCGGTAGCAGTCTGCCTTTCGGCTCGGAGAATCCGCTGAACATCTCGCTCTCCGTCTACGCGCTCGACCAGAATCAGCGTACGGAAAACCTCGCCGCGCCCAAGGTCGTCACCAGCAATGACGTCGAGGCGGAAGTCAAATTGGTCAAGACCTACTACTTCCCCGACAGCTGGGATACGCTCGAAGTCGAAGTCGATACCGGCGATACGACGAGCAGTACCACCATTACGCCGCCGGTGCCGAACTTCCCCGAGGAAGGCACGCCGATCGGCGTCAATTTCAAAGTCAAGCCGCAGGTGCTCGCCGACAACCGGACGATCCGTATGCATCTTGAGCCCAACATCAGCCAGTATCTCGGCGATGACCGTTACGATATGTATCTCTACTACGACAATTATCAGAACGGCGTGCCGGTCAGCGGTCAGATGCACGTGCCCGGCGAGCGTTTCTCCATTTTCAAACCGATCATCGCCCGCCGCGAAATGTCGGTCGACGTCGATCTTGACAACGGCGAAACCGTCGTGCTCGGCGGTCTCGTCCAGAGTCTGACGACTTCGCGCGTCGACAAGCTCCCGCTTCTGGGCGATCTTCCGCTGATCGGAAGACTTTTCCAGTCCCAGTGGGACAAGGCGGAGCGGACCAATCTGCTCTTTTTCGTCACGGCGCGGCTTTTGAGTTACGACGGTGTGCCGATCGAACGCAATCAGACTCCGGGTGTTCCGGATTTCAACCGCTAATCAATTCCGGAGGAAAACGTTATGAATAAAAGTCAGTTGATTTTCTCCCTCTTCCTGGGTTCCGCTGCGGTCGCCTTTGCGGCTGACACCACCCCCGAAATGCGGCAGACCATCGAACGCACCGAGATGTATTATCAGGAATTCGCGCGCAACGCGAATCAATTGGTCACCAAGGCGAATGACCTCTACGGCGCAAAACGTTATGAAGAGGCGATCAAACTTTACATCGACGTGAAGCTTCTGCTTGAACCTCACTCGAATGCGCCGGTTTTCGCCCAGCAGATCGAATACTGCGACAAGCAGATCGCCAACTGCTACTACAATTGGGCGGTGGAGCTGATGGATGAAGCCGAGGATCTCGCCCAGCAGCGCAATTTCGAAGAGGCGATCGCCCTCTGCCGCAAGGCGATCAAATTCTGCCCGGAGCAGTCCGGCACTTTGGAGGAAAAGATCGCCTATCTGGAAAAACGCCGCGATCTCGCCGCCGCCCGCGATGCTGTTTCGGAAACGACGCTTTTGCCCAACAAGGAAAATCAAGCCTATCAGATCGAGATATTGATGGAGCAGGGACGCCGTCTCGTCGCCGCCAAGGAATACAGCCGCGCGCTCCGGAAATTCCAGGAAGTGCTCCTGATCACGCCTTATCACAGCGACGCGATGCAGAATATCCAGAGCATCAATCATCAGATCGGCAAGATCGGCTTGCGGCGTTATACCGACAGCCGCCGCGATCTCATCGCTGAAACCGAGTGGAAAAACGCGATCCCCTTCCGTCCCGATGCCAACAGCGAAGCCGCTGAAAACCTTTTGGAAGACGGCAAGCCGGTCGCCAAGGCGGTTCAGGACAACGATGAGTTGAATAAAAAGCTTGAGAGCATCGTCATTCCCAAGGTCAATTTCGCCGAGGCGAGCATCGCCGATGCGGTCAAATTTCTGGCGGAAGTTTCCCAGCAGTACGATCCCGAAAAACGGGGCGTCAACTTCCTCTTGCGCCGTCCGGTGAAAACGGTTTCCGTCAGCGACAGCACCGCGCCTGCCGCCGGCAGCAGCGATGTCTATGTTTCGACCAACGACTCCGGCAAAGATGCGTTGACCGGTGATCCTTTGCTCGACAAAAAAATCGATATGGATCTGGAAAACAAAACGTTGCTGACGATCTTGCGTCAACTCTGCCAAAAAGCGAATCTGCGTTACCGCATCGAGAAGTATGCCGTGATTATCGCTCCCCCCAACGTCGCGCTCGATGAATTGGAAGCGAAACTCTTTGCCGTCGATATCGCCCAGGGCGACAGCGACAGCGATCTGCGCGCCAAATGCGAAGCCAGCGGCGTCACTTTCCCCGACGGCGCGAAACTCTTTTACGACAACAAGATCAACCGTCTGGTGGCGATCAATACCGCCGAAAACCTGCGGATGATCGAGGAAAAAGTCCTGCCGCAGTACGACGTCAAGACCCCGATGATCCAGATCATGATCAAATTCATCGAGATCACGCAGAACGACCTCGACGAACTTGCTTTCAACTGGCAGTTCGGCTTGAATACCGCTTCCGATCCCAACGGCGTCACTTGGAGCACCCGCGATGTCAGCAGCAACGATCTGTTGCGCTACTACAAGCCGGACAATATGGAAAACGACGCGACCGCGCCCTCCTCGGTGCAGAACGACGCCAATCTGAATTTCGTCTGGCAGAATTCCGACGGACTCAGAATCAGCGCGCAGATGTTCGCGCTCAACTGGGCGGACAGCACGGATATCCTCTATTCTCCGCGCGTTACGACGCTGGACAAGATGACCGCGCACGTCGGTATGTACAAAGAGCAGTACTTCCCGAAAGACTGGGAAATGCCCGATATCGAATCGAGCGACGTCCAGAACGGTCTGCGTTTGAGCGACATCGACGCCCAACCGACCTTGGACAATCTGCAAAAACTGGGACTTTCCTTTGACATCACGCCGGAGATCCGCGACCTGGAAAACGGTTTGATTTACATCCCCGTCAAGTTCCCGATCCGGCTCTTCTCCGGTTGGAAAACCTACGATGCCCGCAGTTACGGCAAAGAGGGCGACGTCGACGGCGAATACTACCGGATGCCGATTTTCGACGATCGTGAAGTCACGACGGAAGTGATGATCCGCGACGGCGAGACCGTCATCCTTTCCGGTGTGACGACCGATGTTTCCCGGATCGTCAACGACAAGATTCCGTTGCTCGGCGACATTCCGCTGATCGGGAGGCTTTTCCAGTCGCGCTACACCAAATCGGAAAAAGGCAATCTGCTGATTTTCCTCACCTGCCGGCTGGTGAAATCCGACGGCACCGCCTACAATCCGGCGGCTTCCGAACGCCGGCGCGGTATTCCGAGTTTCGGACGTATGGAATGATCCGTGTTTGACTGCGGCCGGCTTCATCCAAGCCGGTCGCTTTTTTTTACGGTGAGGGCAATTGAAAGATCGCGACGAAATTCTGCTGGCGGACGATGCCGGACTTTCCCGACGGTGTGAATTGGAGTTCTGCCGCGGGAGCGGTCCCGGCGGACAGAAACGCAACAAAAGTTCAAGTGCCGCCCGGGTGCGCCTGATAGGGAGTGATTTTTCCGCGACGGATTGCACCGAACGCAGTCAGCACCGCAACCGTGCGAATGCGTTGCGCAAATTGAGAATGTCGATCGCGCTGGCGGAGCGCGAAAAATTCACCGCATTGCGGCGTCCGCTCTGCGCGGTGGATCACGCGGAATATCCGCTTTATATCGCCCAGCTCTTTGATGCGCTGGCGGAAAACAATTGGAGTTTGCCGGAGACCGGCGCGCGTCTCGCGGCGACGCCGACGTCGCTGTTGAAAATCCTGTCGCGCGATCCGCAGGTGTGGCAGGCGTTTTGCGACCGTCGCGCCGAAGCGGGATTGCCGTCTTTGACACCGAGGAAATAGGATAAGATGTTTTACTATATTTGCCGAAGATTGTTTTATTCGTTGCTCGTCGTGCTCGGCGTCGTGCTGTTGACATTTCTGCTCTTTGACGTTGCGGCGGGCGACCCCGCCGCCGCCGTGCTCGGAGACAAGGCGAAACCTTTTGAGATCGAATCGTTGCGGCGCGAACTCGGCGCGGATCTGCCGCTTTTTTACGGCCGCCGCTGCCGCACGGAAGCGTTCGTGCGGCAAAACGATGTCTGCGTCCGGCAGTTCCCGCTGGAAAAAGGCGAAGCCGAGATCACGTTTGCCGACGGCACGGTCGAAGTACTTCCGTTGGAGGAAAAAGATCGGCGCGTCGTGCTCCCCGTCCGGGGCAGTGCCGTCAAAAGCGTCGAATTTTACCGTTTGCAGGAAAATCCCTGGAACAGCCGTTTTTTTCGGGCGATGCGGGAGATCCTGACCATCCAATCCTGCAAGCCGTATGTGAAAATGCTTGATTTCGGGCGGACGATCACGACCCGCGAACCGATTTCCGACATCCTCAAACGGAGCATCGGACCGTCGCTTGCGCTGATGGTGCCGATCTTTCTCGGAGAACTTTTCTTTTCTCTGCTTTTCGCATTGCTCGCCGTCGCTTTCCGCAATCGGCTGATCGACCGGCTTCTGGTCTTTTTTGCCGTGGCGGGAATGAGCGTGAGTTACCTTGTCGTCATCATCTTTTCCCAGTGGTATTTGGGGTACTACCTCGATCTTTTCCCGTTGTGGGGGTGTGAATCCTGGCGCAATTTCGGACTTCCCGTCGTCGTCGGCATCCTCTGCGGCATCGGCGGAAATCTGCGTTTCTACCGCACGGTGTTGATTGAGGAGTCCAGCCGCGAATACCTGCGCACGGCGAGAGCCAAAGGCGCGTCGCCGGCATCGGTTTACGGCCGCCACCTTTTGCGCAATGCGGCGTTGCAGATCATCACGCGTTCCAGTGCGACGATCCCGTTTCTCTTTACCGGAAGTCTTCTGCTGGAATCCTTTTTCGGGATACCGGGACTCGGCTTTGCCGGCGTCGATGCGCTCTACAACTCGGATATCCAATTGCTCAAAGCGATCATCGTTTTGAGCGCGCTCGTCTTTGTCGTCATCAACCTCTTGGCTGATCTTGCCTACGCCTGGGCGGATCCCCGCATTCGTTTGGAGTGATCTTTATGCAGAAAAATTTTATCCCGGAGTTGCTCGCTCCGGCAGGAAGTCCCGCCTGCGCGCTCGCGGCATTCGACGCCGGAGCCGACGCCGTTTACGCGGGATTGGCGAAATTCAACGCCCGCGAACGCGGTGAAAATTTCACGCCGGAAATGATGGGCAAGATCATCGACTACGCGCACCGCAACGGCAAAAAAGTCTACGTGACGCTCAATACGCTCGTCAAGGAGAGCGAATTGCGCGAAGTCGCCGAAACGCTCGCCCTTTTGAGCGACCTCGCGCCGGACGCGCTTCTCGTCCAGGATCTCGGTGTTTTGCGGATGGCGCGCGAGTATTTCCCAGAACTGAAACTTCACGCTTCGACCCAGATGGGATTTCATAACTCGGCGGGATTGCGCGTCGCCGAAACGCTCGGCGTCGAGCGCGTCGTCCTCGAACGGCAGATGACGATGAAGGAACTTGCGGCAGTGCGCGCGTCGACGAAACTGGAATTGGAGTGCTTTGTCCACGGTGCACTCTGCTGTTCGCTCTCCGGAAGTTGTTATTTTTCCAGTTTCCTCGGCGGCGCGAGCGGCAACCGCGGCAAGTGCAAACAGCCCTGCCGCCGCCGCTATTTCGCCAAGGGCGGCAACGGATTTTTCTTTTCGCCGCAGGATCTCTGCGGGATCGAGTTGCTTTCGCAATTCAAAAAACTGCATATCGAATCGCTCAAAATCGAGGGCAGGCTCCGGCAGAGCGATTACGTTTCGGCGGTGACTTCGGCGTACCGCAGACTGCTCGATCTGCCGGAGGAGGAGATCGCGGGGCGTCTTGCCGAGGCGCGCAACGAGTTGAGCCACGCTTACGGCCGCCGCTGGTCGCACGGCTTTTATACGGCGGAGTCGACGCGCAATCTGATCCGGCAGGATGCTTTCGGCGCGTCGGGACTGCGTTGCGGTACGGTGGAGAGCGTGCGCGACAACGGTTTCGGTTTTACCGCGACGAACCGCGTCGGTCTGGGCGACCGTCTGCGGGTCCAGCCGCCGACGGGCGACGACGGCGTCGCCGTGACGCTGACGAAAATTTTTGTCGGAAACCGCGCGGCGACGCGGGCGCGCCAGGGCGAACGCATTTTTGTCTGCTGCGACAAGCCCGTGGCGATGAATGGTCAGGTTTTCAAGATTGGCGAAAGCGTCGCGGATTACACCCGGCGTCTGGCGGCGTTGCCGGATCGCCGTGCGAAACTTGCTTTGCGTTTTGAGTTGGACGGCAAAAAACTTGTCGTCAAGTGTCTCAACGCGCCATTGAAAGCGTGGGAAAAAACTTTGGAACTCGCGCCGGCGCGCAATGCCGGTTGCGACGAAAATCAGCTCGGCAGGGAATTTGCCCATTCGGACAATCCCGATTTTGAACTCGGCAATTGGACGGCGGAAATTTCCGGCAACTGGTTCTTTCCGGCGCCGCTTTTGAAAGAAGTTCGCCGTGAATTTTGGCAATATGTCGCGTCTTCGCTCGATCCGAAGCAGGTGATCGGCGACACCGGGATCGCGCTGGAAAAATTCCGCCGCGATTACTTGGCGATGACGCCCGCCGCGTTGCCGGAAAAAAGCGTCGAAACCGTCGCGCTCGCCTTTGACGGCGCGGAACCCGCCAATCGCCGCGCCCGCCGCGCGATGTCGGTCTTTGAACTCAACAAATTGGCGACCGAGGCGATCCTGCCGGAGTTCTGCCCGGAGGAGCATCTTGCCACGTTGCGCAAGGCGATTTTCGCTGCCATCGAACGCAAGGTGACGCGTTTCCGCATCACGTCGCTTTACGCGCTTGCGCTTTTTGACGACTGCCGGGACAAGGTAACGCTCGTTGCCTCGTTTCCGCTGCCCGCCACCAACAGTATGGCTTTCCGGGAACTCGCTGGGCTCGGCATCGAGCAGGCGATGGCGCATATCGAGTTGGAACGCGCCTCGGTGGAGGAATTGCTCCGGCACGCGGTGATCCCCGTCGAACTTTACCGGCACGGTCGTCCGGCACTTCTCGTAAGCCGCGCGGCGATCCCCGTCAACGGCTTCTTTCACGACAAACGCGGCAACGAATTTGAAGCCGTCTGCGACCGTTTTGATCATCTGACGCGCATTTATCCCAAGCCCGTGGTATCGATCCCCCGCCTCGCCGGCGCGCTCGATTTCTACGATCTGCGCCGCGCCAACTGGAAAGCCCCGGAAATCACCCCTTTCAACTTCGACGGAGCCTGGGAGTGATTTGCAAAATGGTATATGTGGTGTTATATTAAATGACACGCTCAAAGAAAATCACGACGAAAGGGGGTGAAAAACATGGAAACCGAAGTTCGCGTCAAGAAAGGCGAGCTGATCGACCGCGCGTTGCGCCGGCTCAAGAAAAAGCTCGACAAGGAGGGCACCCTCAAAGAACTGCGCAATCGCCGGCACTATGAAAAACCCAGCGAAATCAAGCGTCGCGAGGCGAAACAGCATCGCCACTAAGGGATAGGATCCTCAAAACCGCCGCACAAAAGTGCGGCGGTTTTTTAGTTTTTAGTTATAAGTTTTAAGTTTTAAGTGCTATGCAGGGAGCTTTCGGCTCCCTGACCCTCCGACAGCGCCCAAGCATCGCTTGGGCTTAAAAAAGCAAAAAATAGTACGCATTGCCGAAACAATCGCGTACTGCCGTTTTGTGTCGCTCTGTAAGCAAACGCGATGCGTTTGCGCATTGAGGGGTGCGGGGGCAGCGCCCCCGACCAAGCACTGTAAACTAAAAACTTATAACTTAAAACTAAAAAATTTTCCATTTTATTTCATAATCGGCTTGCATTTTTGCCGAAAGTCGTTATATTTGAAAAGTGTAACCATGAAAAACCCATATTTAGAGGGAGTCATAAATGAAATTCGGTAAATTTTTCTTCGCTTTTTCCATTTTGGCGGTTCTCTGCTGCGGTACGGCGCGTCTTTCCGCCGACGATAAGCCGTGGGTCGTCTATCCGATCGAGAAACTCAGCCGCGGCGTCGCCAACGTCGCTTTCGGCGTGTTGGAGATCCCGATGAAGTGGCACGACGTTACGACCGAAATGGGCGGCATCGCCGGTCTCACGTACGGTTCGCTCAAGGGCGTTTTCTGGTTCATCGGCCGCGA
Source organism: Victivallaceae bacterium (assembly GCA_016292515.1). Lineage (GTDB taxonomy): Bacteria > Verrucomicrobiota > Lentisphaeria > Victivallales > Victivallaceae > UBA1784. The sequence goes on along the minus strand of JAEDIJ010000023.1, from coordinate 12,043 downwards.
AGTGGTCGGTGTGGTCGATATCGCCACTTTTCTCGTTCCGCTGCCGGGTTGCCACAGCGATCCGAATGGCTACGGTTGGGGTTACGGGCCGATCATGACGCCCGCGTGGGTCGTCGACGTCGAGCACGACTGGAACAACTTCATCTACGATGAAAGCACGATGGCGAGTCCGACCTATTGATTCGGGGCTTTTGCCAACTGTCAACGAATGGATACGCCGGAAAGTGATTTCCGGCGTTTTTTTTAACGGGGAAAAACGATGAAACTGCGCCGATGGTCAAAAGTGGTCGTGTGGATGACCGCCGCTTTTATGGCGGGAAGCGTCCTTTTGCTGATCGCTTATTTCGGCTGGAATACGATCCTCACGGCGTGGAAAGATCTTTGTGTCGGCGAATGGTCGTGGCGCGAGGCGTTGCCGCTTTTATTGATCCCCGCGACGGTTTTTCTTTTGATCGCCGTATCGGTCGTCAATATCGTGCTGGGAATTTGTTTTACCCGCAAAGTGATGCGCCCGCTGGAAAAAGCCGTCGCTTTTGCCGAGGCTCTCTCGCGCAACGAAACGCCGGAAATGCTGATGCCGAGTCCCGACAGCGATGAAGATGTCGCCGCATTGCAGATCTCGCTCAACGTTTTACGCGACCGGCAGCAGAATCAACTGGTGCGCAACCGGCAGTCCGCGGCGCGCGCCGCCAGAGCCGGACGCGAACGCGACCGTTTCGAGTCGCTGAAACGCCGCGCCTTTGATATCATTCTGCCGGATGCGCGGCGCGCGCTCGGCATCCTCAAAGGGCAGTTGCTGATCCAGTTGGCGGAAATGGATAAAATTGCCGATCCCGGGAAAAAGTACTACCGCGATCTTCTGGTCAAATCCATCCGCCGTCAGGGTGCGCTCGCGCGCGATATGGAGGCGGCGGTCGATGTCAACCGGCTCGACTGGAAACGGTGGAACGATCCCGTACCCGACCGCTTCGACACGGCGGATTTCCTCTACGATCTTTTGGAGAGCGCGCGGGTGGTCGCGCGCTCGCGCGAAGTGTTGCTCGTCAGCGAACTTTCCTCGGACATCCCCGGCAGGCTCTACGCCGATCGCGAACTTCTCGCCTATTTGTTGAGCGTGCTGTTGCGCGCGGCGTGCCGGTTGGCGGCACCGGCGAGCGAAGTCGTTTTCAAGGGAACCCGCGACGAACGCGGGGAACTTTTCTTTGAACTTCATCTTTCCCTGCGCGAAAACGCTTCGCCGGAAACCGAGGAGGATGCGCTTGACATCGCGTTGGAGATCGTCCGCCAGACGGCGAGCGTCGTCGGGTGTGAGATCGCCGTCGAGATGCGGCAAAAAAATGGTTGTTTCCGGCTTTCTCTGCCCGCCGGCGCGTCGATCTACGACCGCGCCGGGATCACCGCGTTGCCTACGATGCCGCTTTTTTCGCGCGCGCCGTCAGCGGTGGACGACAGACTTCTTGAAGTTCTGCTTCTGGACGGCGAGCCGGAGGGTGCCGAGGTCCTCGCAAAAGTGATGCAGTCCTATCATCAGGAGTTGACCGTCGTCCGCACCGAAGCGGAATTGCTGGAAAAATTGCGCGAAAAGTCTTTCGACGCCGCGATCGTCACGTCGCCTTTTGCCGACCGCGCTCCCGGCGCGTTGATCGCCGATATCCGCAGTGTGCAGACGTGTCCCGTCGTGTTGATCTCGCCCGCGTTTCCGGACGAGGACGGCCGCAAACTGGATTTCGCCGGACATACGGCCTATCTGACAATGCCGCTCAACTACGAATTGCTCAACGAAGTGATTCGCCGGATGTGCCGCTGAAAAGGAAAAACGATGGGACTCCTGATCCGCCGCGTGTTGCTCTGGGGAGCTCTTTTCATCTGGGCGGTCATTGCGCTTTGCCGCGCCGCTTACCTCGCGGGACCCGCCCGCGCCGGATATATGCAACAGGCCGATATCCTGGCGGGGCGCGAAGGGGTGATCCCCGCGATCCGCGGCCGTTTGCTCGACCGCAACAAAGTTCCGATCGCGTGGGACGAGGCGCACCTTGAACTGCTGGCGGCAGAGGGGTGGAGCCGGGGATGCGAGCAGGAGATATCCACCATTTTGCGGCGTCCCGTCGAGGTCGACGATTCCCGGATCATCGCCCGGCGCCTCTCGCCGGAGGAAGCCGTCAAATTGGAGGAATTGGAGCGTGCGGGTTTCCCCGTCCGCATCCGCTACCGTCGTGAACGCATCGTCGCCGTTTCCGCCGCCCGTCGCGATTTCGTTATGCAACTGGAAGCGGAGTACGAAAACATCCTGCGCGGCAAGGACGGATGTTACCGTATTCTGCTTGACCGCTATCAGACCGAGATCCCGGAAAGTTGGCAACTTTTGAAAGCCCCGGAAAACGGACAGGATGTGGTGCTGGATATTTCCCTTGAGGAGATCGAAGCAAGATGAAAGAAAAACGTCATCTTTTCTCCAACGAAACGATCATCATCATCGTTGCATTTCTGCTTTCGGTGAGTGGTCTTCTCACGATTTTAAGCGGTGCCGGCACCTGGAATTCTCCGATGGAGCCGGTGATCCGCCAACTGGTGCATCTCGGCGTCGCGCTGATTTTTCTCGCGATCGCGCACTTTTTGCCGTTTCCGCTGTTGAGCGGCGCGCGGATCGTGTGGTTTTCGACCGGTTTTTTCTGGCTTTTTCTCGCGTTGCTCGGCGTTTTCGGCAGCCGCATCAACGGGATGCAGGGATGGTACCGCTTCGGGATGTTGAGTCTGCAACCCGCCGAGATCGCCAAAGGCGCGTACCTCGCGGCATTGTGCGCCGCACTGACGCAGGAAAATTCCCGGCTCCGGCTGCCGCTTGCGCTCCTCGTCGTCGCGGTCTGGGTGACGCCGATCATTCTGCAACCGGATTTCACGACCGCACTGATCTACGTCGCCATTTTTTTGATGCTCCTCTTTCTTTCGGGCGGCAAGGTCGTCAGTATGCTGTTGTTGTTGGCGACGGCGTGCGCCGCCGGAAGTTTTTACGTTTTCAGCCGTCCCTACGCCTGGCGGCGGATCGCCGGCTTTTTCGCCGACGGCACGGCGGGGGCGCATTGGCACGTGATGCAGTTCGAGTTGACCGTGAGCCGCGGCGGCTGGTTCGGTTCGCGGCTCGGCAAAGCGGTGTGGAGCAATGCTTATCTGCCGCTGGCGTACAACGATTCCGCCTACGCGACGCTCTCGGAAACGCTCGGTTTCGTCGGAAGTTGCGTCATCTGGATCTTTCTGCTCATATTGATCGTGCAGTTTCTGAAACTTGCGTCGCGCCGCGGTTTGACTCCGGTCAGCCGGCTTTACATCGAAGGGACCGCGCTCTGGATCGCGCTGCAATGGCTGATCCACGTCAGCGTCAATCTCGCTTTGCTGCCGCCGACCGGACTCACGTTGCCTTTCATCAGTTACGGAGGAAGTTCGCTCGTCGGATTTTTCCTGATGACCGGTTGGAGTCTCGCCGCCGCCCGCGAAACGGAAAAGGAGTTCGCTCCGATCCTGCGCGATTAAATAAAAATTATTTCAACGGGAAGTGAAATCAATGGATCACGTGGAAAAAGCGCGCAATCTCTTTCTTGCCGGCGCCAACTGCGCGCAAGCGGTTTCCGGCGCATTTGCCGATCTCTGCCGGATGGAGGAGGGGCAACTCTTTCAGCTTGCCTGCGGTTTCGGCGGCGGTGTGGGCAGAATGCGCGAAGTCTGCGGCGCCGTTTCCGGGATGACGCTCGTCGCCGACATCCTCTACGCCCCGAAAGAGATCGGCAAGGAGGGCAAAGACGATCAATACGCCCGGATCCGGGAACTCGCGGAGCGTTTCCGGCAGGAGACCGGTTCCATCGTCTGCCGGGAATTGCTCGGCATCGAACCGGGCAGGAAGGAATCCGCCGTTTCCGCGGAAAGAACTCCGGAATACTATCGGAAACGTCCCTGCGTCGAAATGGTCGCGCTCGCCGCGTCGATTCTCGAAGAATACATCGCGCAAAATCCTTTTGTGCGCTGACTTGTCATTCCGCTTGTAAATCAATGCGTTCCGTGATATATTAAAAGGAATGATTTTTTACAGGAGAAAAACTTTTTTCAAATGACATCCGGTTTATCGCTCACGATCCTGCTGATGCTGGCACTTTTGGCGGCGTCGGCGTTTTTTTCCGCCGCGGAAACGGCGTTTTCCTGCCTCAACAAGACGCGCTTTAAAACTTATGCCGAAAAAGGCGACCGCTCGGCGCAGCGGGTCTGCCGGCTTGCCGACCGTTATGATCTTCTGCTGTCGACGATCCTGATCGGCAACAATATCGTCAACATCGCCCTCGCTTCGACCGGCACGGTGCTCTTTGTTCAGCTTTTCGGGACTTACGGCGCGACGGTCGCCGTCGTCGTGGTGACGGTGGTGGTGCTGATTTTCGGCGAGATCACGCCGAAGTGCATCGCCAAGGACTGCTCCGAGCGTTTCACGCGCATTTCGGCGCCTTTTCTGCAATTGCTGATGTGGATCTGCGCGCCGATCACCTACCTTTTTGCCGGCTGGAAAAAACTGCTCGTCAAAATTCTGCCGATCAGCGAGGAGGAGCCGGTCTCGCCGGAGGAGTTGCTGATGCTCGTCGACGAAGTCCAGCAGGACGGCGGCATCAACAAAAACGAGGGTGAACTTTTGCGCAACGCGATCGAATTTTCCGAACGCGACGCCAAGGATATCGCGACGCCCCGCGTGAAACTCGGCGCGGTCCCCCGCGACAGCAGCAAGGAGGACATTGCCCGTGTTTTTTCGGAAACGAAATTTTCCCGGTTGCTGGTCTACGAGGAAAACATCGACCACATCGTCGGCGTCATCCACCTCAAAAATTTCTATGCCGGTACCGGCGTGACCAGCCGTCCGCTCGAAGAGATCATTTCCCCGACCGTTTTCGTGCCGACCGGCGAAAAGATCAGTTCCATTTTGCGCAAACTGCAACAAAAACAGGCGCAGGTCGCCGTCGTCCTCGACGAATTCGGCGGCACTTACGGCATCATCACGATGGAGGACGTTTTGGAGGAACTCGTCGGCGAGATATGGGATGAATTGGACAACGTCGTCGAGCCTTTCCGCCGCATTGCCGACGACGTCGTGCGCGTCGACGCCGCCGTCGAACTCGCCGATTTCTGCGATTACTTCGATCTCGCCATCGATTCCGAAATGGTCACGGTCAACGGCTGGGTCACCGATCAGCTGAACGGATTGCCGAAGCGGGGCGACCGCTTCACCTACGGCAAATATGAGATCACCGTTTTGGCGACCGACCGCCGCTGTGTTTCCTGGATCGAGGTCAAAACGCTTCCCGAGGAAGAGTAGTTCCGGTCTGCGGTGCGCTGAAATGAAATTCTATCACAGTGCGGCAACGGCGTTGCGCACGATCTCGCCGGAGCCGATCCCCGCTGATTTCGCCGAAGTCGAAGCGCGTTATCCCTTTCTCGCCAACGATTATTATCTGTCTTTGATCGACCCTTCCGACCCCGACGATCCCGTCCGCCGTCAACTTTTCCCCGACCGCGCCGAACTCGCCGACGAGGAAAGCGAATTCGATCCGCTTGCCGAAGCGCGGCAGATGCCCGTGCCGCGTCTGATCCGCCGTTTCGACGACCGCGTCGTATTGTTGATGACCTCCCGTTGCGCGATGCACTGCCGTTTCTGTTTCCGCAAGCGTTTCTGGACGAACGACCTCGATCACCCCGGCGACCTGACGGAAAAGGAACTTGACGACGTCGCCGGATTTCTGCGCCGGACGCCGGAAATCCACGAAGTGCTGCTTTCCGGCGGCGACCCGCTGATGCTGCCTTTTGACAAATTGCGCCATATCATCGGCGTTTTGCGGGAAATCCCCTCCGTTTCCGTTTTGCGCGTCGGCAGCCGGATGCCCGTCGTGTTGCCGGAGCGCGTGACGCAGGAGATCGCCGATTATTTGGGGAGCGTGCCGGGCTTGTGGTTCCTGACCCACTTCAATCACGTCAACGAGGCGACCGACGCGGCGATGGCGGCGTGCGAAAGGTTGATCCGGTCGGGAGTCCCCGTCCTCAATCAGACGGTACTTTTGCGCGGCGTCAACGACACTCCGGAGAAACTCGAAGCCCTTTTCCGCAAACTGATTTCCCACCGTGTCAAGCCGCATTATCTCTTTCACGTCGATCCTGTGCGCGGCGTCCGCCATTTCGCGACCGGTATTGAGCGGGGATTGGAGATTTTGCGCGCTTTCCGGCCGCGGCTTTCCAGTCTCGCCGTGCCGACGTTTGCGATCGATCTGCCGGGCGGCGGCGGCAAAGTCGCGCTTCAACCGGACTACCGCGACGGCGACAATTTCCGCGACATCCGCGATACGCGCTCCATCCCGTACGAAATCAAAAAATTGTAGTCGCGCTGCGCCGGCTTTGCGATAATTTTCACTCTTTTTTCTTGCATCCTGGCATAAAGCGCATTATATTATATTTTCAATTGTCGTTTTATCATATAAGGATTTTGAAAATATGCGGATCTTGACAGGAATTCAGCCTTCCGGCACGCCTCATCTGGGCAATTACTTCGGCGCGATGCGGCAAGTCTGCGCATTGCAGGACAAGGGAGAGAGTTTTCTTTTCATCGCGGATTACCACGCGTTGACCGTTTCGCCGAAACCGGAAACGTTGCGGCAGAACGTCATCAATCTCGCGCTCGATTTCATTTCGTGCGGCGTCGATCTGGACAAGACCGTCTTTTTCCGCCAGAGCGAAGTTCCCGAGGTGTGCGAGTTGTCGTGGATTTTGGGCACGGTCGCCCCGATGGGACTGCTGGAACGCGCGCACAGTTACAAGGATAAACTCGCCAAGGGCTTTTCGGCGAACGTCGGACTTTTCACCTATCCCGTGCTGATGGCGGCGGACATCCTGCTCTACCAGTCCAACCTCGTGCCGGTCGGCAAAGACCAGAAACAGCACTTGGAGATCACCCGCGACCTCGCGATCAAATTCAACAACGAGTACGGCGACATCCTGACGATCCCCGAAGCCTACATCCCCGAGGAAGTCGCGATCGTCCCCGGTACGGACGGGCAGAAAATGTCCAAGAGTTACGGCAACGTCATCCCGATTTTCGGTACCGAAAAGGAGATCAAAAAGGCGGTGATGAATATCGTGACCGACTGCAAGGGTTTGGAGGAAAAGAAAGATCCCGACACTTGCAACGTTTTCGCGATCTACAAACTTTTTGCCACCCCCGAAGAAGTGCAGAAAATGCGCGAAAACTACCTCGGCGGCAATTACGGCTACGGCCACGCGAAACTCGCGTTGTTTGAAAAGATCTGGACTCATTTCGAGCCGATGCGCCGTCGCCGGGCGGAACTCGCCGCCGACATCCCCGGAATGATGAAGTTGTTGAGCCGCAATGCCGAACGCGCCCGCGCCGCCGCCGACAAATTGTTGAGCAAGGTGCGCGAGGCGGTCGGGATCCGTTAAATCAAGGAGAATGTGAAAATGAGTACGGTTTTATCGGAAACGCTGGATCGTTATCAGAAATACGTGTTGCCGACTTACGCCCCGAAACAGCTTTTCGTGCGCGGCAAGGGCGCGCATTTGTGGGATGACGAAAACGTCGAATATCTCGACTTCGCGGCGGGCATCGCCGTCTGCAACCTCGGTCACTGCAACGAAAGAGTCACCAAGGCGATCGTCGAGCAGGCGCAGACGCTTGTCCACACTTCCAATTTGTACTACAACAGCGTGATGCCCCGTCTCGCCGAAAAACTCGTCCGCGAAACCGGATTTGCCGGTCGCGTCTTTTTCTGCAATTCCGGCGCCGAGGCGAACGAGGGGTTGATCAAACTCGCCCGCAAATACGGCAACGCTTCGCACCGCAACACGATCATCACGATGGAAGATTCTTTCCACGGCAGAACGCTCGCGACGCTGGCGGCGACGGGGCGCGCCAAGTACCGCAAGGGTTTTGAGCCGGAAGTGCCCGGTTTCAAGCAGGTGCCTTTCAACGATTTTGCCGCGCTGGAAAAGGCGTTGACGCCCGACGTCTGCGCGGTGATGCTCGAAATGGTGCAGGGCGAGGGGGGCGTTTTGCCCGCCGATCCCGAATACCTCAAAAAAGTGCGCGCCCTTTGCGATGAAAAGGACATCCTGATGCTTTGCGACGAAGTCCAGTGCGGAATGGGTCGCCTCGGCACCCGCTTCGCTTTTCAGAGTTTCGGCGTCGTCCCCGATGCCTTTTCGATGGCGAAAGCGATCGCCAACGGGGTTCCGATGGGGGGCTTCATCGTCCGCGAGAAATTCGCGAACGTTTTGACCGTTGGAACTCACGCGAGCACTTTCGGCGGTACGCCGCTGGCGAGCGCCGCCGCGCTCGCAGTGCAGACGGCGTTTGACGAGGACGGCGTTTTGGAGAACTGCCGCGAGCAGGGGGCTTTCCTGATGGAAAAACTCACTGAAATCGTGAAACCTTATTCCTTTGTCAAGGGCGTCCGCGGCAAGGGACTGATGATCGGCGTCGTGCTCGACCGTCCGGCGGGCGCGTTGCAGTCGATCCTGTTGAAACACCGCCTCGTCACGCTGACCGCCGGGGAGACCGTGTTGCGGCTTGTGCCGCCTCTGGTCATCACCCGCGCCGACGCGGAGCAGGCGATCCGATCCATCGCCGCCGGCTTGCAGGAATTTGCGGCATCCATCGAGGAGAAATAACGATGAAAAAAGATTTCCTTACTTTGCGCGACATCACCCGCGACGATCTCGAAGTGATCCTCGACCTCGCCGCCAAACTCAAACGCGACCGTTACACGACGGCCGAAAAACCGCTGCTCGGCAAGAGCATCGGTTTGATTTTCGCCAAAAGTTCGACCCGCACCCGCGTTTCGTTCGAGGTCGGCGTCCATGAACTCGGCGGCTATCCGCTTTATCTGGATCAGTCCAAAATGCAGATGGGGCGCGGCGAAACCGTCCCCGACACGGCGCACGTTTTGAGCCGTTTTCTGCACGGCATCGTCATCCGCACTTTTGCCCACAGCGACGTCGAGGAGTTGGCGCGTTGCGCTTCGATCCCCGTCATCAACGCGCTGACCGATGAGTATCATCCCTGCCAGTTGATCGCCGATATGCTGACCATCCGCGAACACAGCGGCCGCTGCGATTCGTCGGTCAAACTCGCCTTTTACGGCGACGGCAGAAGCAATATGGCCAATTCGATGATCCTCGCGGCGCGTCTGACCGGGATGGAACTGGTGATCTCCGCTCCCGAGGAGGAAGCTCCCCGCGCCGACATTATGGAGGGCGCGCCCAATGTTTCGTGGGAACCCGATCCGGTCAAGGCGGCGAAAGACGTCGATTACTTCTACACCGACGTCTGGGTCAGTATGGGCTTCGAGGAAGAACGCGCCCGCCGGATGAAAATTTTCATCCCCTATCAGGTCAACGAGAAACTTTTTGCCGTCGCGCACAAGGACGCGAAGTTCCTCCACTGTCTGCCCGCGCACCGCGGCGAGGAAGTTTCCGCCGGAATTATGGATGATCCGAAACGCTCGCTCGTTTTCGACGAGGCGGAAAACCGTCTGCACGCGCACAAGGCGATCATGAGCCTTCTGATGAAATAGGAAACCCTTTCCCGTGGAGCGACCGGAATCGACCGCAACCGTCGAGGGGGAGATCCTCGGCATCCGTTACGAAAGCCCGGAAAACGGCTTCAAGGTGCTGGTCATCCGCGACCGGGAAGGGGAAAAACTTACCGTCTGCGGCAATTTCGACGCTCTCTACCCCGGGCAATGGGGGAAATTCACCGGACATTTTGAATCTCACCGCGAGTTCGGGCGGGAATTCAAGGCGACCGGGGGGATCATCACGCTGCCCGGCACGCTCGACGGCGTGCGCCATTATCTTGCTTCCAGCGTCCCCGGCATCGGACGCACCTATGCCGAAAAGATCGTCGATTTCTTTCAAGGCGACACGCTCGACGTCCTCGATCACCACCCGGAAAGGCTTCTGGAAATTCCCGGCATCGGCAAAAAAAAGGGAGAATCGCTCGCCCGCGTCTGGCGCGAAAATTCCCTGCGGCGCGACGGAATGATCTTTTTGCAGGGACTGGGGGTCTCGCCCGCCGGCTGTGAAAGGCTTTTCCGGCGTTACGGCGCGGATGCCCCCGACATCGTGCGCAACGACCCTTTCAAACTGGCGGAGGAGATCGACGGCATCGGCTTCACCCGCGCCGATATGCTCGCCCGGAAACTCGGCATCGAGCCGGAATCCGAAAAGCGGTTGCTCGCCGCCGCGCTCTATGTGATGGGGCTTTATACCGCAAACGGTCACGTCGGCGCGCCTTACGATGAATTGATCGGTCGCGTCGCCGAAGTGGGACACGTTCCCGGCGAAGCGGCGGCAAAAGGCGTCGAAGCCGCGCTCGCTTCGGGGAAATTGCGCCGCGATCTCGATCTGGTCTATCCCCGTCATCTTTACCGCGCCGAATCCCGCTTGCCGGAGCTTGTCGCCCGACTTGCCGCGGCGGCGGATTTTTCCGGACAGCGGATGAAAAAGAATTCCGACGGCAAACTTGTCCTCGCGCCGGAGCAGTTGCAGGCGGTCGAAACGGTCTCGAAATCGCCGCTTTCGATCATTACCGGCGGCCCCGGCGTCGGCAAGACGACCGTCGTCAGCGAGATCGTCGAACGCGCCCGCAAGGCGAATCTGCGCGTCCGGCTCGCCGCTCCGACGGGACGCGCCGCCAAACGGCTCGCCGAGGCGACAAAACAGGAGGCGATGACGCTTCACCGCCTTTTGCAGTACGAACCGGTTTCAGGTGGCTTCCATTTCGGCGAGGAGACGCCGTTGGAGTGCGATTTGTTGATCGTCGACGAAGTGTCGATGCTCGATCTGCCGCTCGGCGTCGCGCTTTTTTCGGCGTTGCGCCCCGGAATGTCGCTCGTTCTCGTCGGCGACGCCGATCAGCTCCCCTCCGTGGGACCGGGAAGATTGTTGCGCGATTTCATCGGCTCGCCGCTTTTTGCGGTGACGAAACTCACCCGGATCTTCCGGCAGGGATCGGGGAGTGAGATCATCGTCAACAGCCATCAGGTCAACGCCGGAAACGTGCCCGACTTGACGACGGGACCCGGTTTGCACGATTTCTACTGGATCGAGCAGGACGATCCCGCTTCGGCGCGCGGTGTCATCGGCAAACTCGTCGCCGAGCGCATCCCCGCGCGTTTCGGCTTCGATCCGATGCGCGAAATTCAGGTCTTGACGCCGATGAACCGCGGCGAATGCGGCACCGTCGCCCTCAACGACTATCTCGGCAAAATGCTCAACGGCGCCGAGATGACGCCAGGATTTCAGCGTAACGAACGCGATTTCCGGCGCGGCGACAAGGTGATGCAGATCACCAACAACTACGACAAAAACGTTTTCAACGGCGACATCGGCATTTTAAGCGAGATCCACAACTCGAAAAAACGCTTTTTCGTCACCTTTGAGGACGAGCGCACGGTCGAATACTCCTTTGAGGAAGCGGGGCAGCTCGTGCGCGCCTACGCCGTGACCGTCCACAAGTCGCAGGGGTGCGAATTTCCCTGCGTGGTGATGACGCTGCTCAACGCGCATTATATGATGCTGCAACGGCAACTGCTCTATACGGCGATGACGCGCGCCCGCAAACTGCTGATCCTCGTCGGTTCGCGTCGCGCGCTCAATATGGCGGTGCACAATATCCGCGTCGAACCGCGCCATACAAGGCTCCCCGAACGGCTCAAAGCGGTGGAAAAGAATGTTTTTTTTGCAAAATCCGATAAAAATCATTTGAAAAACGGAAAAAGCGGGCTATATTAAGTACATCTCGCGCAGAAAAGTTGTGCGGTGAGCTATTTGCAAGTGCTCGGGTGGCGGAACTGGCAGACGCGTATGGTTGAGGTCCATATGGAGCGATCCTTGGGGGTTCAAGTCCCCCCCCGAGTACCACTTTTTTGTGAAATTGCCTACATAGCTCAGTCGGTAGAGCACATCCTTGGTAAGGATGAGGTCTCCGGTTCAAGTCCGGATGTAGGCTCCA
>JAEDIJ010000005.1 GCA_016292515.1 Victivallaceae bacterium | reverse complement strand
GCCACCTGAGTTAAGGCGTGTCTTCCCCACGCCCGTGGGGGTGTTTCCAAATACGGCACTTGGACGGCGTTCTCCGCGATGTCTTCCCCACGCCCGTGGGGGTGTTTCTATCGGCAATGTTGAAATAAGTGCCGATGAAATGTCTTCCCCACGCCCGTGGGGGTGTTTCCGTGGCTAAAAGCAAGAGGTATTGAGTGCGAGAGTCTTCCCCACGCCCGTGGGGGTGTTTCCGCTGTAATTTCCCGAACAGGATGCAACGCTGTGTCTTCTCCACGCCCGTGGGGGTGTTTCTCCCCCTTGCATCCCCCTTATAAAGAAAAGAAAGTCTTCCCCACGCCCGTGGGGGTGTTTCCACCGAGTCCGCCGATGCTAACGCCTATGGCGGGTCTTCCCCACGCCCGTGGGGGTGTTTCTAAACACCGCGCGCGTTGCCTCAAAGGCGTCGTGTCTTCCCCACGCCCGTGGGGTGTGGCATGAATTGCGGATTTTTGAAATACTGGGGATTTTATTTTGATTTTTTGTGAAAAACCTGTATATTATGAAAAATGCGAGGTGATTATGGATGGAGTACCGAAATCTTTGCGGTTGCAGATCGCGCTCTTCGGCAGAGCCAATTGCGGCAAGTCGACGCTGCTGAATAAAATTTCCGGTCAGGACGTTTCGATCGTTTCTCCTCAACCCGGAACTACCACCGACGTCGTCGAAAAAACCATGGAACTCCATCCCCTCGGCCCCGTCGTTTTTCTCGATACCGCCGGCTTCGACGACGATTCCGCCATCGGCTCCCTGCGCGTCGAACGTACCCGCAAAATCTTTCAACGCGCCGACGTCGCTTTACTCGTTACCACCCCCGGCATTTGGGGCGCGGCGGAAAAGGAAATCGTTTCTTCCGCCAAAGAGCACAAAATTCCCATTATCGTCATCGTCAACAAATGGGATGAAGCCCCCGCTGATACAGATTTTTCAACCGTCATTCATTCGGAAGGCATTTCGCAAATTCTTTCCGTTTCCGCCCTTTACGACACGCGCGACGCGATATTATCCGCGCTCAAAACGGCTTTGATCGAAGTCGTTCCCGACGATTTCCTCCAAAATCCGCCAATGCTCCGCAAATTCATCGCCCCCGGCAGTCTCGTCGTCCTCATCGTACCGATCGACATCCAAGCTCCGCGCGGCAGATTGATTTTACCGCAGGTTCAGGCGATCCGCGACGCGCTCGACGGCGATTCCGCCGTCATTGTCGTTAAGGAATCTCAATACATTGAAGCCCTCAAAAAGCTCAATGTTTCCCCCGATCTCGTCGTCTGCGACTCCCAGGTCGTCGACTTCATGGTCGCCAACACGCAAAGGGATATTCCCTGCACGACTTTTTCCATTCTCCTCGCCGCCGCCAAGAGCGACATTTCAATTCTCGCTTCCGGCGCGGAAAAAATCGATCATCTTCAAGACGGCGACAAAATTCTGATCGCCGAAGCCTGCACGCATCACGCCACTTCCGACGACATCGGCCGCGTCAAAATTCCCCGGCTCATCCGCCAGAAAACCGGAAAAAATTTGTCATTCGACGTTTTTTCCGGTCACGATTTCCCCGAAAATCTCTCCGACTATGCTCTCGTCATTCAATGCGGCGGCTGTATGATCGGCCGCCGCGAGATCCTTTCCCGCTTACAGACCGCACAAAAGTATCACGTCCCCATCACCAACTACGGCATGGCGATCTCCGCCTGTCGCGGCGTTTTGCCGCGCGTAATGAGCGTCTTTTTTAAGAGATGAGAGATGAGAGATGAGATCGCACTACGCGAAGCAATGCATCGCGCCGCTGGCGCGAAAAGGACGCGATACAGTGGGATTTTTGGGAGGAGTGAGAGCTGTGGGAGATATGGGACTATACGCTCTCTTCCGCGATCTCTAACGTAAGAGTTGCAACTTGCGTTTTGTCCCGGACTCCGCAGGTTTGCCTTATCTCACAACTCCCACAACTCCCACAAATCCCTGTCCTCCATAGCTCGCAGAGCGACGGAGGATCACCATTCCCATTGCCCCGCAAATTTCGCGGCGGCGTCCGCGAGACTGACATCTGCACGAGTCTCTCTCATCTCTCATCTCTCATCTCTGAATTTCAAGGGGGCATGGGGGATTTTAAGCAAAAGTAAAAACTACCTTACGCGAAGCCGCGAGTACCGGAGCGAAGCGAGGAACGGATGCGCGAGAGCGCGGGGGCTCCCCCGAAAATCGACCGAAGCCGCAAAGCGGGGCGCACCCTCTTACGGGTGCGCAGGAGATTTTAAGGGGGATTGACGCGCGCGCGTTATGGTGCTATATTATAAAATCAGCATATTGCGTCTTACTGTCTGAAACCAAAGTCAGAGGAAATTATGAAAGAAATCAAAGTCAGTATCATCGGGTTCGGCACCGTCGGCGCCGGCGTCGCGGACATTCTGGTCAAAAACGCCGATTTGATGGCGACCCGTACCGGAGTGAAACTCAAACTCGAAAAAATCGCCGACCTCGACATCGTCCGCGACCGCGGCGTCAAGGTTCCTGATGGCGTACTCACCACCGACTGCAATCAGGCGATCGCGGCGGCGGACGTCGTCGTCGAATTGATCGGCGGCACCACGTTTGCCAAAAAAGTCATTCTCGACGCCCTCAATGCCGGCAAAAGCGTCGTCACCGCCAACAAGGCGTTGCTCGCGCATCACGGCGCGGAACTTTTTGCCGCGGCGGAAAAAAATCACGTCGATCTCTTTTATGAAGCGAGTGTCGGCGGCGGTATTCCGATTTTGAAATCGCTTCGCGAAGGTCTCGCCGCCAACCGCATCGGCCGCATCTGCGGCATTCTCAACGGCACCTGCAACTACATTCTGACCCGCATGGAGCGCGAGCACGCCGAATTCAACACCGTCCTCGCCGACGCCCAGAAGCTCGGTTATGCCGAAGCCAATCCGTCGCTCGACATCGACGGTTTCGACACCGCCCACAAGACGGCGATCCTCGCTTCGCTCGCCTACGGGCAATGGTTCGCCGCCGATGACGTTCACGTCGAAGGCATCCGCGATCTCGACAGCCGCGACATCGCCAACGCCGACGAGCTCGGCTACCGCGTGAAATTGCTCGGCATCATCAAAAACAACGACGGCGCCGTCGAAATGCGCGTACATCCGACGCTCGTCCCCAAAAAGGCGATGCTCGCCAACATTTCCGACGTTTTCAACGGCGTGATGGTCGAGGGCGATATGGTCGGCCGTACGCTTTTCTACGGTCGCGGCGCGGGGCGCGCGGCGACGGCGAGCGCGGTGGTCGCCGATCTCGTCGACATCGGCCGCAACATTTTGACCGGCTCCGTCCGTCGTCTCCCCGCTTTCACCGAGGGAAAACTTTTTGACCGTCTCGCCGCGATGGAGGAGATCGTTTCGCGTTACTATCTGCGCTTTACGGTCAGCGACGAACCCGGCGTGGTCGCCAGCGTTTCGCAGATCCTCGCTTCGCACAAGATCAACCTCGCAAGCGTCATTCAGCCGGAAAACGGCACGAACTGCGCCGAATTGGTCGTATTGACGCACCCCGCCAGCGAGAAAGCCGTCGTCAAGGCACTCGACGAGATCAGCGTGTTGCCTTTCAATCTCTCTCCGGTGCGCAAACTCCGCATCGAGGAATTTTAATTTCGGGAATTTCGGACTATGGGAATCCACACCGTAGAAAAAATCGGCGGCACCAGTATGAGCCGCTTCGGTGAATTGCTCGACAACATCTTTATCGGCAATCGGTCGAAGCAGGATTTGTACAACCGCATTTTCATCGTTTCCGCTTACGGCGGCGTCACCAATTTACTGCTTGAAAACAAAAAGACCGGCGACCCCGGCATCTATGGGAGTTTCGCCGCCGGAAACAACCGCGAGTGGCAGGAAAAACTCGACGCGACGACGGCTTTTATGATCACGCTCAACCGTTCGTTTGAAAAGTTCGGGCTCGATCAGGCGCGCGCCGACGCCTTTGTCAACGAGCGCATGACGGGGATCCGCAACTGTCTGCTCAACTTGATGCAGTTGCGCAGTTTCGGACACTTCAACAAGGAGAGTTATCTCCCCGCCGCCCGTGAACTTTTGAGCAGCGTCGGCGAAGCGCACAGCGCATTCAACTCCGCCTTGATCCTGCAAGCGCACGGTGTCAACGCCGTTTTCGTCGATCTTTCCGGCTGGAAAGATCAGGAGACCGGCACGATGGAGGAAACGATCCAGTCCCACCTCAAAGGGCTGGATTTCTCCAAGTGCATGCCGATCGTCACCGGTTACGCCAAATGCGCCGGCGGCGTGATGGCGAAATTCGACCGCGGTTACAGCGAGATCACGTTCAGCAAGCTCGCGGTCGTCACCGGCGCGCGCGAGGGGATCATCCACAAGGAATTCCACCTCTCGACCGGCGACCCCAAACTGATCGGCATCGACAAGGTGCGGCAGATCGGGCACACCAATTTCGACATCGCCGACCAGTTGTCGGATATGGCGATGGAAGCGATCCACCCGATGGCGTCCAAGGCGATGGAGCGCAACCACATTCCGATCCGCGTGGACAACGCCTTCGACCCGGGCAATCCCGGCACGCTGATTTCGAGCGACTACGTTTCGCCGTCGCCGCGCGTCGATATGATCTGCGGCCGCAAGGATCTGGTCGCCGTCGAAGTTTTCGACCCCGAAATGGTCGGCGCGGTCGGTTACGACTACCGTCTGCTCGGCGTTTTCGCGCGGCACAAGGTGGTCTACATCGCCAAAAACACCAACGCCAACACGATCACGCACTACGTGCCGCAAAAGAGCGCGCACTTGCAGGAAATGATCGACGATCTCGCCGCGGAGTTGCCCAGCGCGCGCGTCAAGACTTGTCCGATCGCGATCGTTTCGGTGCTCGGCAGCAATATGAAATTCCCCGGCTTTCTGTCGCGGGCGGCACAGGCACTCGCCAGTGTCGGGATCAACATCCTCGCGCTCGATCAGTCGATGCGCCAGGTCAATATGCAGTTCATCATCGAGCGCGAAAACTTCGATGCGGCGATCAAGGCGCTGCACCGGGAATTCGTCGAGCGCGAAGCGTAATTTTTTGAAGGATTTCGAGTTATGAAAATGAGTCAAATGGTCGGGCGCCGCCTCAAAGAAGTGCCCAAGGACGCCAAAACAAGAAGTCATCAGTTTCTGATCCGCGGCGGTTACATCCGTCCGGTCTCGGCGGGCATTTATTCGATCCTGCCGCTTGGCAAGCGCGTCATCGACAAGATCGAAAAGATCATCCGCGAGGAAATGAATAAGATCGAGGGGCAGGAAATTTTGATGCCGGTCGTCCTCCCCGCCGAGTTGTGGCAGGAATCGGGCAGATATGAAACGGTCGGTGCCGAATTGCTCCGTTTCAGCGACCGCAACGACAAGCCGATGCTGCTCGCGATGACGCACGAGGAATGCGTCACGGCACTCGTGCGCACCGAGGTCACAAGTTACAAGCAGTTGCCGGTGATGCTCTATCAGTTGCAGACGAAATACCGCGACGAGGCGCGGCCGCGCGCCGGATTGATCCGCACAAGGGAATTCACGATGAAAGACGCGTACAGTTTCCACGTCGATCAGGCGGACTTGGAAAAATACTATCTCCGCGCCCACGCCGCTTACGAAAAGATCTTTCACCGCATCGGTCTGGACAACGTTTTGAGCATCGAGTCCAACTCCGGGATGATGGGCGGCAAAGTTTCGCACGAATTCATGGCGATCTGCGACTGCGGCGAAGACACGATCTTCGCTTCGCCCGACCGCAGTTACCGCGCCAACCGCGAGATCGCCGTCGCCGCGTGGAAGTTCGACAAAAAGCCGATGCTCCCGCTGGAAAAAGTGCCGACTCCCCACAGCAAGACGATCGAGGAGGTCGCCCAACTGCTCAACGTCAAGCCGGAAGATACCGCCAAAGCGGTCTTTTATCAGGATCTGCGCGACAATTCGCTGATTTTTGCCGTCGTCCGCGGCGATTTTGAAGTCAACGAGACGAAACTCGCCAATTTGCTTCAAGTGCCGGAATTCAAGTTCGCCGACGACGAGGCGATCCTCGCCGCCGGAGCCGTGCCCGGTTTCGCCGGCCCCTGCGGCATCGACGGCAAAAAAGTCCGGATCGTCCTCGACCGCAGTGCCGCCGAAAGCAGCAATCTGGTGACGGGTGCCAACGAGGAGGGATTCCACTTCAAGAACTTCAACGCCGGGCGCGACCTCGCCGGAGTCGATTACGTCGTCGGCGACATCGTCTGCGTCCGCGCGGGCGACCCCTGCCCGAAAACGGGCGAACCCCTTGAAATGATGCGCGGCATCGAAGTCGGCAACATCTTTCAGCTCGGCACGAAGTATTCCAGCAGTATGAACTGCAATTATCTTGACCGCGACGGCAAAAGTCATCCGATGGTGATGGGCTGTTACGGCATCGGCGTCGGCCGCGCGATGGCTTCGGTGATTGAATTTTCCGCCGACGACTGGGGGCCGATCTGGCCGATGTCGATTTCCCCCTATCAGGTCGAGATCTGCGCGCTCGACCCGCAGAAACCGGGTGTCCGCGAAGCCGCCGAAAAACTTTATCAGGAGTTGCTCGATCTCGGCGTCGAAGTCCTTTTCGACGACCGCGGCGAAAAAGCGGGCTCGATGTTCAGCGACGCCGACTTGATCGGAATTCCGCTGCGGTTGGTCGTTTCGCCCAAGACGCTCGCGGAAAATCAGACGGAGTACAAGCACCGCGGCAGCAAGGATGCCGCCAAACTTTCCCTTGCGGACGCGGCGGAAACCGTCGCCGCCGAAGTGAAGGAAATGCTCGCAAAATATCTCTGATTCGACAAGGAGAAAAAATATGTGGGATTATTCGGAAAAAGTGATGGATCACTTTATGAATCCACGCAATATCGGCGAGGTGGAAAACCCCGACGGTACCGGGGAAGTCGGCAACGCCGCCTGCGGCGACGCGCTGAAACTCACTTTCAAACTGGACAAGGACGGCAAAATCGCCGACGTCAAATTCAAGACTTTCGGCTGTGCGAGCGCGATCGCGTCGAGTTCGATGCTGACCGAACTCGTCAAGGGCAAGACGCTCGACGAAGCGCAGAAAATCACCAATCAGGACATCGCCGACGCGCTCGGCGGTCTTCCCGAAGCGAAAATGCACTGCTCCGTGATGGGAATGGAGGCACTTCAAGCGGCGATCGCCGATTACCGCGGCGAGCCCAATCCCTTTGAAAAAGATTCCGATCACGAGGGCAAGATCGTCTGCCACTGCTTCGGCGTGACCGACGTCAAGATCCTCAAAGTCGCCAAGGAAAACGATCTCCACAAGGCGGCGGACGTCACCAACTACTGCAAAGCGGGCGGTGCCTGCGGCAGTTGTCTCGGGACGATCCAGCGTCTGCTCGACGATATGTGGCGTTTGGAGCAAGCCAAGCATGACCATTGATGAACTTCACGCCGCGTCGCACGATCTCGCGCAACGCATCGCGCTATTGCACGATTTCCTGAAAATCGACGACCGCAAAGCCGAACTCGCCGAGTTGGAAAAATCGATGAGCGCACCCGATTTCTGGGATGACAAGGAATCGGCGCAAAACACGGTCGCGAAACTTTCCGCTTGCCGCAACGTCGTCGAACCTTTTGCCAAACTCCAAAGCGAGATCGACGATCTCCCGGCGATGGCGGAACTCGCCGCCGACGACCCCGATTTCCTCGAAGAAGCGGGCAATGAGATCGCCGGTTTGCAGAAAAAGCTCGACAAACTCGAAGTGATGAGTTTTCTTTCCGGCCGTTTCGACCGCAGTAACTTTTACTGCTCGATCCACGCGGGAGCGGGCGGCACCGAAAGCTGCGACTGGGCGAATATGCTTCTGCGGATGTACCGCCGTTATTTTGAACGCCGCAACTGGAAAGACGAGATCGTCGATCTCCAACCGGGCGAAGAAGCGGGCATCAAAAGCGTCACGCTCCACGTCACGGGCGAATACGGTTACGGCTACTTCAAAGCCGAGCGCGGTGTCCACCGCCTCGTGCGCATTTCGCCTTTTGACAGCAACGCGCGCCGCCACACGAGTTTTTCGTCGGTCGAAGTCTTTCCCGAAATCGACGACGACATCGACATCGACGTCGACGAATCGCAGTTGCGCATCGACACCTACCGTTCGAGCGGCGCGGGCGGTCAGCACGTCAACACGACCGACAGCGCCGTGCGCATCACCCATATCCCGACCGGCATCGTCGTCTGCTGTCAGGCGGAGCGTTCCCAGCACAAAAACCGCGCGACCGCGATGAAAATGCTCAAAGCGCGCCTCTACGAAGCCGAAATGGAAAAACGCCGTCAGCAGGCGGCGGCGGCGCGCGGCGAACAGTCGGAAAACGGCTGGGGCAGTCAGATCCGCAGTTACGTTTTACAGCCTTACCAGATGGTCAAGGATCTGCGCACCGACGTCGAAACGAGCGACACCGCGGGCGTACTCGACGGCGACCTCGACGCCTTCATCGAGGCTTTCTTAAAGAGCGGGCTTGCCAATTAAACCAAAATCAAGGGACAATACAATGACACAAGCGGATTTTCGGATCGGAAAACTGGGCAAATGCACATTGACAAATCCCATACGCGACATGCATTTCATCGGCGAAGATGAACGCGTAACTTACGAGAGCGATCCCGCGGCGATCGCCGCGAACATTGCGCGCAAAGAGGAACCGCTTGCCTTTGAACGGGCGGGCGTCCGCAAAAAGATCTTTCACGATCCCGCGTGGAGCAAAGCGGCGATCCTGACAGCGGGCGGACTCTGCCCCGGCTTGAACGACGTCATCCGCGCGCTCGTGCTTTCGCTCAACCGCTACGGAGTCCCCGTCATCTACGGCATCCGCTACGGTTACCGCGGTCTCAATCCGGAGCACGGATTGGAGCCGCTCTTGCTCACGCCCGATCTCGTCGACGGCATCCACCACGACGGCGGCACGATCCTCGGCTCGTCGCGCGGCGCGGAGGATCCCGGCGTCCTCGTCGATACGCTGGCGCGGATGAATATCAATCTGCTCTTTTGCATCGGCGGCGACGGTACGGCGCGCGGCGCGCACGCGCTTTCCCAGGAGATCAAACGCCGGAAACTTACGATCAGCGTCATCGTCATCCCCAAGACGATCGACAACGACATCAGCTTCATCGACCAGAGTTTCGGTTTCACGACCGCGGTGCGGACGGCGGAAAATTTCGTTTCCTGCGCCCACAGCGAAGCCAAAGGTGCCTACAACGGCGTCGGCATCGTCAAAGTGATGGGACGCGATTCCGGCTGGATCGCCGCCTTTACCGCGCTCGCCAATCCCTTTGCCAACTACTGTCTGATCCCGGAGGAGAAATTCCAACTGGAAAAAGGCGATCACGCGCTTTTGCCGCATCTGCTTCAACGGCTGGCAAAGAAACATCACGCCGTCATCCTCGTCGCCGAGGGCGCGGGGCAGGAACTTTTCAAGAAAAAAGTCGTGCGCAAAGATGCTTCCGGCAACATTCTGAAAGACGATATCGGGCTTTTGCTCAAATCGGAAATCGACCGTTATATGAAAAAAAACGGCGTCGACGTGACGATCAAATACATCGACCCCGGCTACACCATCCGCAGCGTCGGCGCCGCCGGAGAGGATGCGGTTTTCTGCACGTTGCTCGCCAACAACGCCGCCCACGCGGCGATGGCGGGGCGCACCGATATGATCGTCGGTCACTGGGGCGGAGAATTCACGCACGTGCCGATCGCGCTCGCGACGAGTTCGCGTAAAAAAGTCCAGCTTGACAGTCCGCTGTGGAGTTGCGTCAAAACCATCGTTTCTTTTTAGGGGAAAATGATGACACCCGACGAACGCTTTGAAAAACTCCGGTGCGGGGTTTTCATCCACTGGGGACTCTACGCCATACCGGGCGGCATCTGGCAGGGGAAAGAAGTCTCCTACATCGGAGAATGGATCCAATCGCACTGCCGGATCCCCAATGCCGAATACGCGCAACTTGCCGGGCAATTCAACCCCGCGCTTTTCGACGCCGACAAATGGATGAAAATGATTGCCGACGCGGGATTCCGCTACATTGTCTTTACGGCGAAACATCACGACGGCTTCGCGATGTACAAGAGCAAGGTTTCCCCTTTCAACATCGTCGACGCGACCCCTTTCGGGCGCGACGTGCTGGCGGAAATTGCCGCCGCCTGTAAAAAATACGATGTCAAACTCGGCATTTATTACAGCCATTATCTTGACTGGCACGAAATGGACGGCGGCGACCCGGGACCGCTTTATCCCAAAAATCATCAGGGGATGTCGTGGGGGAACGACTGGGATTTCCCCGATTTCTCCCAAAAAGATTTCAAGCGTTATTTCGAGGGCAAAGTCCTGCCGCAAGTCAAAGAACTCCTCACGAATTACGGCGAAGTCGTCGAATTGTGGTGCGACTGCCCGCTTGACATCGCGCCGAAGTACAGCGAAAAACTGCGCGATCTCGTCCGGGAACTGCAACCGCAATGCCGTATCAACAGCCGTATCGGCAACGGATGCGGCGACTTTCAGAGCCTCGGCGACAATCAGGTGATGCGCTGTCGCCAGACCATCCCTTGTGAATCGCCGATCACCCTCAATCACACGTGGGGATTCAAATACGGCGACGAGGACTGGAAACCGGCGCGACTGATCGCCGAAAGAATGGCGTTTCTCGCTTCGCGCAATGCCAATTTGCTCGTCAACATCGGGCCGCGCCCGGAGGGAGACTTCCCCGAAGGTACGGTCAAGATACTTAAAGAACTCGCCCGGTGGCAGCAGACGCTGCCCCCCTGCGTCATTTCGGGAAGTGAACCGGGCGTTTTCCCCTCCGGTTTCGACTGGGGCTGTACGACGACAAACGGCGACACACTCAATTTTTTTCTGACGAAAAAGCAGGAAAAAATCGAAGTTTCCGGCATTTTCAACCGCGTCGTTTCCGCCGATGTGCCGTTTGAACAAAAAGATTCGACGCTGACGCTTCACACCGCAAATATCGCGCAAACGCTCCTGCCGCTCGTTCGCGTGAAACTCGACGGCATTCCCCGGATCGCGCCGGAACTTTGTCCGCAAAACGGCGTACTTGCGCTGTCGCCCGCCCTCGGCAGGATCATTGAGGGGGAAAACGGCGGGAAATCATCTTCGACGCTCGGCGTCGACGGCGTCGCACACGCCGACACGGGACATATGACGCTTGATACCGACGGCACGTTGCGCAATTGGGAAAATCCCGGCGACCGGATCGTCTGGGACGCATTTTTTCCGCAGGGCGGGCGTTACCAAATCGAAGTCGTCACCTTTATGGCGTATCACGCGCGCCCGTGGTACGGCGGCCGCGACGTCGAAATTCTCCTCGACGGCAGAAGCGTCGCACAAAAACATCTGACGCCCGACCGGATGCTGGAAAACGGCACGCACCCCTCGGCGGCGACCGTATTGGGGGAGATCGAAATCCCCGCAAACACCAAAGCCGAAATCGCGTTGCGCGTCCCGCACATTGATTGCGCCGACGTCAAAATGATGAATCTCGTCGAAGTGCGCTTTATCCGGCAGATCTGATCAGTCGGACGAGGGCAACTGCGTTGTCATCCTCTACGGACTTTTACGGACAAAACGGACGCGTCATCATTGCGTGATTTTGTCTTTTACCCATTACGCCACTGCCTGCCCCCCCATAGCACTTCGCGCGACGGAGAGCGTCCGCGAGACTGACATCGGCGTGGGGGCGTGTCGCTCATTCAGCAGTCGGCGGGCGAAGCATAAAGCGGAGCATTAGCCCGCGTGGGACGCAGGTCGTTTTTCGGTAACAAATATAGACGCCCGCGGAGATTTGCGGGGACATTTGGATAGAGCGCGGGCAAAACGATCATCCGCAAATATCCGCGGCAGGTACAAAGCCCCGCCCTGGCGGGTTGAGGGGAGTTTTAGAGGGGGCGAAACCAGCCCCCTCTGAATGAAACATCGCATAACGCCCGATCAGCGAAAGGGCTCACGCCGCCCCTCTCGCACTCTCCCCAAGCGCCCGCTTGCGCGGGATTTTTTAAGTGCTTCGCACCATTGTTTTTTTAGAGGCGCGCGACGCCCGTCCCGTCAAAAGCGGGAATGAATTTCGCATCGGCGGCACAGCCGTTCTGCAAAAAACCGTCCTCAATGCCGGAGCGGAAAAGCGCGTCCTCGATGCGTCTGATCTCGCGGAAATTGAGTTTGCGGTTCAATTCCGGAAATTCCCCTTTCAGCACTCTGCCGCAGGGAAGATACTGCCGCATCAGACTGAAAAGGACGTCGCCTTTACGGAAACGGTTTTTCACGTAGTCGATGATTTTCATCGAATCGGCGAGATGCCCCGGCAAAACCAGATGCCGGATGACGATGCCGCGTTTGAGCAAACCGTCCTCGCCGATCTCATAAGGACCCGTCTGGCGGAACATTTCGTCGATCGCGCGCGTCGCCGTCGCGAAGTAATCCGGCGCCTGACTGTAACGGCGCGCAAGTTCATCGTCGAAATACTTCAAGTCCGGCAGATATATCTGGACTTTGCCATCCAGAAGACGCAAGGATTCAACGGCTTCATATCCGTTGGAATTGTAAACGACGGGCACGGGGAGTTTTTCGTCGAGACTCGCCAGCACGGCGCGCAAAAAGTGCGTCGGCGTGACGAGGTTGATGTTGTGCGCCCCCTGCGAAATGAGTTCGCGGTAGATCTCTTTGAGCCGCGCGACGGAGACAACGCTACCTTTGCGGAGCGCGCTGATCTCGAAATTCTGACAAAAAGCGCACCGGAGATTGCATCCGGCAAAAAAGACCGTGCCCGAGCCGCGCGTCCCGCTGATGACGGGTTCTTCCCAAAAATGGAGTCCGGCGCGGGCGACGACGGGTTGCAGCGGCGAAGCGCAGACACCGGGGATAAGGGAATTGTTTTCCGGCAATTCCGGACGGAGCGCGCCGCAACGGCGCGGACAATCGAAGCACGCGGTGCTCATGGACGCAACATTCTGCTGTAAGCGGCGCCCGCCCAGCGTTGCAGAAGCGGCGAGGAAACGAAGTCCTCCAACAAGGCGTCGCGGTCAAACGCAAAATTGCAGTAGGGACACTTCCAGAAGCCCTCGATGTCGGCGGGCGAAAGAATTTCTTTGCACTCCGGACAGACGATCACGGGCGCGGCGCATCCCGGCATAGTTCTGATGATGATTTTCGATTTCATAATGAAGTATAATATACTCCACAATGCCGTGAAAATCAACTCCCGCGTCAGAAGTCCGTCGTTTGCGTGCTTTTTGCCGGATGGATGACGGCGCACGTGACGTCGCCGTAAACGCGCATACTTTGCCGCAACTGGTCGACGAAGCGGTCGTCCTGGTCAAGTTGCTCCATTTTTTTTCCGGCATTCCGGACATTTTTTCAGATGCGCGGAGCAGAGGATGCGTCCGAGCAGCGACATTTTGCCGTGCCGGTAGATTTCCAGCTCGTTTTCCGTATAATGCTCTTTCATATCTCCTCCAGATTTCTGACGATTTTTTTCAATTCCCTGATGCACCGGCTTTTTGCCGTATAAACGGAATCGACGGAACAGTCCAAAAATTTCGCGACCTTTTCCACGGGATCGCCCTTTACGGCGTACATTTCAAAGGCGACGAAAGTTTTGGTCTGCACGTGATTGCGCAATTCGACCATCGCCTGCGCGAGGATGTGCCGCTCCCATTCGCGATCCCAAATGCTTTCCCATTCGTCGACGGGATCGGCGACCATCGGATGCATTTCGTCGTCAATGGAAACGCTCCGGTATTTCCGGTAGAGATTGCGGGCGCAATTGCGGGCAACGCCCCGCAGAAAATAGCGGAAGCGACCTTTTTGAGGATCGTACTTAAAGCAAACGTCATTGGGGACGTGGTCGGGATCATATTTTTCCAGAATCTTTTTCTGAAAAATCTCCTCCATGACCAGGACGACGAGTGCGTCGCTGTCGTGTCCGCGCACGCCGCACGTCGTGCCGACCTCGCGGATCAGCGGAGCGTAACAGCGATAGAAATCGCTCCATGAAATTTCATCTCCGGCGCGGACACGCGCCAACAGTGACATATTGGTTGTATAGGACATAACGATCAGCTCCTTTGCTTTCCACAGCAAACTGTCCTGAAAATCCGTAAATCTGACACGGATCCGTTAAAAATCCTTATCAAATTTCAGCGAATCGACCATTTGCATAAGTTCTTTCATCCGTTTCGGAAACGAGGCATTCGGTTCCGTCAGGAAAATGGTGTACCAGTGTCCGCTGTGGCGGAAAATATATGCGTAGTTGGTGAAACCATATTGCTGGCCATTTTCTCCCATCAGGTAAAAGCCCGGTTCCCCGTCCACCATCTGCCGGATACGCGCGCTTTTGTCTGCAACATCACCATCCCCCGTATGGATACCGACATTGGCTTTGTCTTCCCGAAGATACCGCTCATAGATTTCCGTTGCTCTGCTGTCGGAGACCTGCATGATAAAAACAAAGGGAAGTTCCGTGATGCTCTTTTCTTTTATCAGCCAATCCCCGCAGAAAAGTTCTTCGGTATCGGGGAGCGTATGCATTTCCTTTGCTCGGGTGGAAGCAAAGATATTGCGTTGATTTTCGGGGATCTTCTGCACTTTTTCCCGGAATTCTTCGGCACTCATCCAATCCGACGGCAGTTCCATAGTGAAGTGCCCCAAGGAACTGTGATACAATTTTTTCTTTGCCGCCGCCAGAATTTCCGGCGCTGTAAAATAAACGCTTTTCACGACACCGCCGGCGAGGAGCAACGCGATGCAGATGCCGACGAGCCAATGGCGGCGGAACCAGCGGAAAAAATGAATGACATTGCTGTAAAACGCCGTTCCGGCACGGCGGCAATAAAAACAAAAACGCCCGGAAAAAGTTTCGCCGCGGAGCAGATTTTTTTCGATGGCGGAAATTTCCCGGGCGATTTTTTGCACATCATCGAGCCGCCGTACGGGATCCCGGTCGCACAATTGCATCGCCAGTTGCAGAAAAAGCTTCTGACTGTATGTCATTTCGGAAACGGCGGGCATCAGCGGCCATTGGTCGGAAGAATTTCCCGTCGCGATACAGTAAATGACTTTGCCGAAGGCGTAGAAATCGTTTTTCCGGCACGATCCGCCGTCGGCAAGATCGTCGCCGCCCCCGCTGCGTATTTCCGGCGGCAGGAAATCCATCGTTCCGGCGACCTGCGTCAACATCGTGGCGTTGGAAGCGGTCAATCCGATGTCGCCGAGTTTCGGTCTGCCGTTGATAAAAAGGATGTTTGCCGGCTTGATGTCGCGATGGGAAAATCCGGCTTTATGGAGCGTTTTGATGCCCTGAAAAATTCGCCGTGACAACAGATAAAAGTTCTTCCGGCGGAAATGCGCCGCCGCGCAATCTTTCCTCCAACGTGTCGGGATGATAGGTTGCCGTTTCGCGGGAATCGGCGGCTTCCATCGTGTAAAAGAAACTCTCTTCGTCCTCGCCGACGTAAAAAATTTTCAGCAATTCGGGAAAATCATCGGTGATTTTCCGGTAATTGACGACGCCTTTCAATTCGCGTTTCCACGTATCGCCGAGCCGGACTTTGTCGATGATTTTGACGGCGATGCGGCGACGGGAAGCGTCCTCGCCGTAATAGACGTCGCCGTAAGCCCCGCTCCCGCAACGTTTCAGGAGCCGGATCCCGTAAAAAACCGTGTTTTCCCCGCGGAATTGCATTCAAAAAAAAGCGGCGGCATCCGACCGCCTGTCCTCCCGGTTTTTATTATAGCATATTCTATTGATTTTACAAGAAAATCATATCGCAATCATAGATAAAAAAACGGCGCATCCCTAAGTGAGATACGCCGTTTCCGTTTGTCCTGTTTCCGCCTTCGATTGAAAAATTATCGCGCTCTTTGGATCATTCTGATGTCGCCGCGCATGCCTCTATTAGGGTGCCAATTCCCTTCCGCACCGCAACAGGGACAGATGATGTCGATGCCGTTTGTTATCGCCTGGAAAGCCATCGCATACGGACTCACCATTTCTTCGGCAAGACTTCGTTCTTTCTTGTTTGTTTCTTCCTTCTCCTCCCGGCATTGATCACAAAAGAATCTCCGGCATTTTTTACACTGATAAACATTCTTTTTGTAGGTATTGCAACCGCAATTTCGGCACGACCCTGCCCACGCCGTTCCGATGAACATCAGGCACACCGCCGCCAGTAAAAATTTTTTCATCATTTTCTCCTTGTTTGTAGTTCTCCCGCGCCGCCTCATGCGACGCATAAAAGAGTTTTACCTGCCATTACTGTTGCGAAAAAAGCTGTTTCTGACACAAAAAATCAAAAAAAGCAAAATTTTGCCGTTTTTGCACTTTGATTACCGGATGCAAATATCAGGATCGCGACAAGAAGGACTATGGATTTGCGGATTTTATTTCCGCGATCGTTTATTGGGCGATTTTTGAGATCGCGTCGCTCAAACGCGCTTTTGGGGGGCTTTTTGCGTTGCAAAAAAGGCGGAAACCAGTTTTTCCGCGCTGACGGCGTCGATGCCGCAGATGCGGATCAGCCGGTCGGCGATGGCGCGGGGAGGTAATCCGGCTTGATATGCCTCCTGCATCACCTTTTTCAACGTCATAGATGTATTTGTGCCGGATTATTTTATTTTTTTGTCGAAAGCGCGCAAAAGGGCGTAGCACGCCTGCGCTTTGGGCGTCGCGATGTGGTGTTTTCGCGCCAAGCGGAGCATATTGCCCAAAATCACTTCGACTTCGACGTGCCGATGACTCAACACGTCCTGCAACATACTCGTTTTGAAAGGCGGGAAATTCCGCGTCAATTCCCGTTGCGCTTCCGCGTGTTTTCGCGTCAGCGGAACTTGGCACGCATTGGCGACCGCGACCGTTTCCAGCATCAGATCGAAACAGAGTGTTTCCAACTCGTCGTCCGCACACATTTCCCGCGTGTCCAGTCCGCCGGAAAGCACGGAAACCGTATTGTAGGGCAAATTCCAGAGAAGTTTATTCCACCGCGTGAGCGAAATTTCCTCTTTCAAGGCGCAGTGAATACCCGCTTTTTCCCACAGCGCGGCAAGTTCTTTCATCAAAGGCGAAATACCGGAGGGATATTTCCCGAATTCCAGTTTTTCCGCGCCGGTCTGCAAGACCCGCCCCGGAGCCGGACGCGATCCCCCGATATAGGCGACCGTACTGATCAATTCATTGTCGGGAAACGCTTCGGCGACCTCGTTTTCAATATCGATGCCGTTTTCGATCAGCATGATCGCGGTATATTTGTCGCGCACGCACTCGCGCAACATCGCCGCGCGGTCCACGCCGGGCAACAGTTTGCTCGCGACGATGACGCAATCGGCGATACCCTGATATTCCCCCGGCGCGCGCAGAATTTCCGACGGCCGGAAGAAAAATTCCCCGCGGTCGCTTGTGATCTCAAATCCGCCCTGCCGGACGGCGACCTCGTAATCCCGGCGGGAAACGACCGCGACTTCCGCTCCCGCTTGCGCCAGCCGGCTTGAAAAATAAAGCCCGACCGCCCCCGCCCCGATCACCAGTACTTTCATTTTACGGTGGAAATTTTACGCTTGCGGATTTTCCGCTTTGGGATCGGCTCCGTACTTATTATCCCCCTTGTTGCCCTCTTCACAGAGGAAAACAAGCATCACGATCACGCCGATCAACGGAAGCAGATACCACAAGAGATTCCAGCCGCTGCGACCGGTATCGTGCAAACGGCGAAACGTTACCGCCAACTGGGGAAGCAACACCGCCAGATCGTAGATCGGCGAAAAAACCGACGTCGACAGTGCGCCGTCGAGGATCAAGGCGATCACCGATACGATCACGTTGATCAGGATAAACATCCAGTACTCCTGCCGCCGCGCACGTCCGCTGAAAACCGCATATTTTTTCCAAACGCCGAGATACCAATCCACAATCTTACCTCCTGAATTTAGTGGTCTGGTGAAATATAATATCGGTCGGGAAAAAATTCAAGCAATTTGCGCAAAAGTTATCACGGGACGCGCAAGAATTTTACACGCGGCGGGTACAAGAGGGTGCTCACGCCGCGCCCTCTTGACTCCCCAAGCGCCCGCCAGGGCGGGACTTTGTACCCTGCCGCGGATATTTGCGGAACTTACGCTTTGTCCGCCCTCTAAACGAATGTCCCCGCAAATCTCCGCGGTCGTCTATATTTGTTACTGCAAATTGAACTGCGTCCCACGCGGGCTAATACTTTGCGCTTTCGCGCGTCGTCCGCCCGACTACTTGATGTGCGACAATCCCTACGCCGATGTTTGTCTCGCGGATACCGCGAAATTTGCGGGGCAATGGGAATGGTGAGAGTTGTGGGAACTGTGGGAATTGTGAGATAAAACAAGCCTGCGAAGTCTGGCACAAAACGCAAGTTGTAACTCTTACGTCAGAGATTGCAGACAAGAGCGTATTGTCCCACATCTCCCACAACTCCCGATCCTCCCCAAAATCCCACTATATCGCGTCCTTTTCGCGCCCGCGGCGCGATGCATTGATTTGCGCAGAACTCTCTCATAACTCATCTCTCATAACTCATCTCTGACGTTACCGGAGATTTTAAGGGGGTACGGGGGATTTTAACAAAAAGTAAAAACTACCATACGCGAAGCCGCGAGTACCGGAGGTGCGAAGCACCGAGGAACGGATGCGCGAGAGCGCGGGGGTTCCCCAAAAAATCGACCGAAGCCGCGGAGCGGGGCGCACCCTACATGCGGGTGCGCAGGAGATTTTAAGGGGGAAATCTTGTATTTTTTTTCGTTCGCGGTTGACTTTTGCGCGACAATGGGGTATAATAGATTAAAGTATATATTTCAGGAGTTTTTTTATGACGCTGAAAAAACGGCATTTCACCTTGATCGAGTTGCTGGTGGTGATGGGATTGATCGGATTGCTGGTCTCCCTCGCCGTCCCGACTTTCACGCGGCTGGCAAAAGGCAAGACCACCCCCGCCGCCACCGACCAGATCAAACGCCAGTTGGAGGAGGCGCAAGCCATCGCCATCGCCAACCGCAGTTACGTCGGACTTGTCATCATCAACGGAAGCGATAATTTCAATTTTGAAGGAGATTCCGACGACCTTGCCGCCAATCCCGATCAGTACCGCCTCGCCAGCACCCGGGCCGCGTTCCTTTTCAAAAGCGGTTCCGACTACTATTTTGACAAGTGGGCGCCGAATTCCAGTTGGAGCAAGCCGATCGAGGGCGCCCGGATCACCGAAGTCACATCCAGTTACAGCGACGTTCCCAAAGACGGAGAGAAAAAAGAATGGTCGATCAAGACGACCAGCACGCTCCGTTCTCCGCTCAGCGACATCAAGCGGGACAGCAGCAACACGTTGCGCAAATGCGCGGTCGTTTTCGCGCCCGACGGCAGTCTGGATTCCCGGTCGGATATCTTCCTCTTTGTTTCCGCGTGCACCGCGAACGGCACGGACCTCACTTTTGCGGACAGCAACACGGATTATATGATCCTTCACGTCAATCGTTTAAGCGGCAAGACCGTTTATTTCACCCGACCGGATCCCAATAGCGGAAGTGGCAGCGATGAGTAATAAAAAACATTTCTTCAACATGGTCGAGGTCGCGCTCGCGCTCCTCGTGATCTCGCTGGGTTTATCGACGGTGCTGACGCTTTTCCCCGCGGGGCTCAAAGCGACGCGCGAAGCGGAAAACGCCAACAATCTGGTCGAAGCGGCGGAGTACGCTTTTGTCTATCTGCAAACGCTGGTCAACGACGCAAGCAAGAACGATCTTGCGGAGATCAAGACCGCAGGCGCGGACAGCAAAACCCATGACGCGTTGAATTCCGCCGTCCGCATCGAGGAAAAATCCGACGGCACTTACATCTACCACAAATCGATCAAGCAAGCCGGAGGGAGCGACTACATCGAGGATTTCAGCTGCGTGATCCGTATTCTGGATGCGGAAAAAGGGATGTCCGGCACGGACTCCTCCGGCAGTGAAGTCATCGCGTTGCCGCTCGCCCAGTCGGGAGGCGCCGGATTCAGCGTTGACGGCAACAGTTTCAAACTTCTCGCCAAGGGTGATTCCTTCGGCTCTGCGGGGGGGAAAAATGTTTCCGACGTGGTCAAAGTCCTCAACGTGGAGTTGAGTTATCCGGCGGGCGCGCCCTACGACGGCAGGACGAAACGCACTTTCCGGATGGTCTTTTTGAGCAATACTTTTACCCCGCACGAGTGACGGAGCGGCAAAATGAAATTGAAAAAACACTCCTTTACCCTGGTCGAATTGATCGTTTCAATGGCGGTTTTCGCGCTGTTGAGCATGATGGTGGTACGGCTTTTTTCCGCGTCGCAGAAACTTTGGGTCTCCAACACCCAAAAAAGCGAAATAACGGAGGAAGGGCGTATGGCACTTGATTTCATTTCCAACTTGCTGATGTCGGCGACGGTCAATCCGCAACTTGACAACGCCCGGGTCGGTTCCGATTACTTCGAGTTGAAAAACGACGGCGAAAAACCCGATCCCGACGGCGAAAAAAGCAGTCGGCTCTATTTTGTGACCAAAAGCGATTCTCCGGCACTGGTCAGCAATTCTCCCGACGTCCCCGCCTGTTTCGTCGGGATCCAGGTCGTCCATCTGAATGGGGGTTCATACAGCGACGATCCGGACAAAGATCACTATGTTTTGGTCGTCAGCGCGAAAACCAGTGCCGACGGCACGACGTTTGCGGAATATTTCCCGAATAACACCCAAGGCGCGGCAGGTGTGACGACTTTGCTTGACGATAAAACCGATACTTCTTTCAGCAACATTGTTTCAAACAGCTCTTACAAAGTGTCGCGCATCGCGACCAACGTCGTGGATTTTCAGGTGCGCGCATACACTTCCAGTCAGAAAATCAAAGACGGCGACGAAAGCAGCGACACCTTGAACGCCGCCAACGCTTCGCGTCCCGAAGCGATCGAGATCGAATTGACACTGATGGACCGCAACCATTACGAGAATTTCATCAACAGCGACGACGCCGATCAGCGCGCCAGTTTGCGAAATCAGTTTTCGCGGACTTTCCGCCGGATCGTCTGGCTGGACGGCACGCATCGCACTTATGATATGAGCGGAGACTTCTAATGATGACGGCAAAATTCTCTTTTCAGAAAAAACATCTTTCCGACCGGGGCGTCGCACTGCTTTTCGCCCTCGGCATCCTTTCCGCCTTGATGCTGCTCGGCATCGCCTTTATGGGCAGTTCCCTTTTTTCGCGCCGGATCGCGGAAAACCGCAGCAACGGCAACGAGGCGCGGCTTCTGGCGCGCTCGACCGCCAATCTGGTCGCCGGCGCGGTGATGATGTACGAAGCCAATATCAACAATGATTATCCGCCGCACGATTTCAGCGCCGTTTTTTCCCGGGTGCAAAGTTCGGACGACGCCGAGGGCGTCTATTGCGAACTTCTGCGGGGCTATCAGCGCATTTCCAGCACTTCCGATGCCGGGTTGACCGATTATTCCCGGCTGGATGTCGGGGTGCGCGCTCCCTATCACGGGGCTCACAGTCTGGCGCAATGGGCTTATGTCCACGACAACGACGGCAACATCATCGGCCGTTACGCCTATCAGGTGCTGCCGAAACTGACCTTGAACCGCATCAATCTCTACCAGATGCTGCTCGGCGGAGTTCAGAATCAGACGAAATTTACGGAGATCGCCGAAAGCGAGGAATACAGTTTCACCCCGCAAAAAGCGCGTTTCGGGCAGGAGATCGGCGAACTTACCTTTTCCGAAAACGACAAGATCGGATTCATGACTTTCAACAATGTGTCGGAAGTTTCCGCCTATTTTATGGATCTCTACGCTTCCCAAGCGTTTGCCTCTTCCAAAAACGATTATAAAGAGCGCGCTTGGCTGGAAGCCAATTTCGTCGAGGGCACGACGCCGAATTTTCGCGAAGTCGCCCCCGGCGAGTTCCGCCGTTTCAATTTGACGGAGTGGAAAATCGAGGCAAACCAAGACCCCTGGCTGATCCGTTTCGGACTCGATAAAACGCCGGACAACGCAACGGATTTCATCGAAAAAACGCTCACCGCCCGCGCAGATTTGCCGAAATCCAACGGCTACATCGGCAAAGTCCTCTACGACAACGGCGATGGAGCAAACGGGGGAAAACAGACGACGGAGGATCGCGGCGGATTGCCGTTTTTGCGGGTGATCGGCGACGACGCCGGAAGTTTCAGCGATCTGTCGGGTTTGCGCCATCAGATCGCCGCCAATTTCAACGACTACTGCGACAAGGACTCCATCCCGACCTCGGATGTGGCAAATGCGAGTTGGAGTACCAGCAACGCGCCCTCCTACACCGGCAATGAAAAGACGCTTTACATCAACGAGATCTTTTACGGCGTCGTCGGCGGTTTCTCGCTGGACGCCAACACCGTCTCGCTCTCCGCGGCGGACATCGTCTGGGGTGCCGAATTGATCGACATCTACGGCAACGACGACGCATCGGGGAACCTCTCTGCCAGCGGTTATCAGTTGACCGGCGGCATCGATTCCGGCACCGCCGAAATGGTGTTGGAGCCGAAAATCACCTTCCAGTACAACATTATGGTAAACAAGGACGGCGTCTGGACAAGAGCCGAGTCCGGAGAAACCAAAAGCAAGGAGATCACGGCAAGCGATATGAGCGAGTCGTTTGCCAAAAAAGAGATCCGCTGGGACGCTTCCGAAGTGACCATCACCGATTTTTCCGAGGGATCGGCGTACAAGATCGGTACGGTCAAGGAGAGCGACGTTTTCAAAATGTCAACGCCCGCGCCCTCTTGGGATTTCGGCAGTGACGAGATCAAGGAGATCCTCAAAAAAAGCGTCGATACCGAGGAGTTGAAAACAAAGTACAACGGTCAGGAATACCGGATCGAGATCACCGGCATCACGGTGGAAAAGGTTCAGCCGACCATCAAATCTTTCAAATTGCTCCCCAAAAATATGATCCTCTCCAGTCAGCAGGACGGGGAGAGCGTCAACGTGGACTACACCGATTTCGATCCGCGCAAAAGCAACCCCGCCGAGATCACGATCACAACTGACAACAAATATCAGTTGGAGTTGACTCCGGGCTCGACGGATACTTTCCAATTCCTGGTCGGCGGCATCGAAGCGAAAGACCCCCGGCAGAATCTGAATGTCGTCTACAATGCCTCCGACAACGCAACGGACTGGTCTTTGGATCCGAAGTTCGTTTTCCTGAAAAAAAGCGATTCGACGAATGCCGACATCACGGAATCCGGCGCGACGATCAGCGGCGGAACCGCGGAAATTTCCGCGACGACGACGGCGGCGTTGATCGATCAACTGCGCGCGCTCCCCGGCAACGTCAACCGCGACGCATCGCCCAAAAAAAGCGGCGACAACTCGCGCGACGAGGAAACGGTGACGGATCCCGGTTGGAGTTCCGCGGAGAGCATGATCTCGACGGCGGTGATCCGCAACGCACCGATGAAAAGCCCGTGGGAACTCGGTTTCATCCACCGCGGCGCACAATTCCAGACGATCAATCTGAAAAACGCCGAAGAAGTGTTTGACAATATGGATGCTTGGAATTCCAACAGCGGGACCTCTTACCAGA
The DNA here is from genome assembly GCA_016292515.1 of Victivallaceae bacterium. Taxonomy (GTDB): domain Bacteria; phylum Verrucomicrobiota; class Lentisphaeria; order Victivallales; family Victivallaceae; genus UBA1784. The sequence continues at coordinate 63,248 of JAEDIJ010000005.1, read as the reverse complement.
AAGGCGACGCGGGGATCCTCGACTGGATCAAAATGACGGGATGCAGTCACTCTTACGGCAAGATCAATCTCCGGCAGTACTTCGGCAGTACCCTCGATGATCCCTACACGATCCGCTATCAGGGCGAAAACGTGGAATTTATGAGCAACGAGTGGCTTGGCAACGACAAAAAACTCCTGGAGGCGCTTTTCCGCAACGTTCCCGACGAAAAGGCGGTGGATTTTGTCCGAAACAGCGCGGGCAACACCTATGCCGGCATCAACAAAGAATATACGATCGACCTCGCCAACGCGCTGGAAAATCTTTCGGATGGCGAGGCGAAAAACATCGACCGCCGCTCCCAGCTTCTGGCGATTTCCAGCATCCGGGATCTTTTCACCAATTCGGAAACGGACGACGCTTCGCAGGAAAGACTGATCGGCCGTACGTTCAATCTGGTCACGGTGAATTCGGAAAAATCTCCGTCGGAAACCGGCACCGGTTCCGATCAGAGTTCCCAAGTGGAGCCGCCCACCGTCTTTTATGCGGTGATCATCGCCCAGACGATCAGGGACGTCGGCGACGGCACCGCCGTTTCGTCGGATCACCCGGATCAGACGGGATCGGCGTCCATCGGCAAGTTCGATCTGGACAAGAAATCCAACGCCAAGGATAACGTCCACTACGACGTCATCACCGGCGAGGCGAAGATCCTGGTGACCTACGAACGCAATCCGATGACGGGCAAAGTCATCATCCGCGACATCGAAAACATCGAGTAGATCCCATCGCCGCCGCAGGGCAAATGAAGAATTTCCGGTAACTTTACCGAAAATTCTTCATTCAAAGCTATATTTCAAGGCTCTCCGGCGACAGCAGAAAATCCAATATTCCCATTGTGACGATCCCGCTTTCATCCCGGCGGGGCTTGATGCTCTCCCGGACAAGAATGATTTTTTTGAATGAATCATTGAATCGCAACAACGGACGCTTTTCCTGCATCTCCTTTTCCGGAGAATTCAAGGCAAAAGCCGACTGGATATAATAGCGTTTGCTGCCGGAATTCGCGACAAAATCCACTTCAAGCTGTTTGTGCGCCATTTTTCCGTCAGATTGCTTTTCCCGAATATCCACCACTCCGACATCGACGAAAAATCCGCGATACCGCAATTCATTGTAGATGATGTTTTCCATAATGTGATTTTCCTCCTGTTGGCGGAAATTCAAGCGGGCGTTACGCAGACCGACGTCTTCAAAATAGTATTTGAATGGGGTATTGATGTAATTTTTTCCCTTGATATCATAGCGGAGCGATTTGTTGACCAAAAAAGAATTTTCCAGATATTTGCAATAGCGCGCGATCGTACTTTCCGAAAAAGGAATGCCGCGTTTGGAGCAAAAGGTATTGGCAAGTTTCAGCGGATTGGTGAAAGAACCGGTGGCGGATGCGAGGATATCCAAAAGTTCTTCCATTTCCGCGGGATGCCGGATTTTGTTGCGCTCCTGGATATCCTTGATATACGTCATCTCAAACAGATTCCGGAGATACTCGATTTTCTGCTCATCGTTTTTCATGGCGAGAATATGGGGAAGTCCGCCATAGGTCAGATACTCCTGCCAAGCCTCGTCACGGTTTCCCTGAAATGCGGAAAAGTATTCGGAAAATGAGAGCGGCAGAATCCGGATCTCGTTTCCGCGTCCCCGGAATTCCGTCACCACATCGGAGGAAAGAAATTTTGAATTGCTTCCGGTCACGTACACGTCCGCGTTGCGATAATGAAGCAATTCATTCAGGACAGATGCGAAATCTTTCAGCATTTGTACTTCATCGAGGAGAATGTAGTACATCCCGTCCGTATTCATTTTTTCAGAAAGATAGGCAAGCAGAATGTCGGGATCGCGGTATTTTCTGTTGCTGTGCATATCCAATTCCAAACCGATGATATGGTCGGACCGGATGCCGGAATCCAAAAGATACCGCCGGAAAAGTTCAAAAAGCAGATACGATTTTCCGCTTCGGCGCAATCCGGTGATGATTTTGATCATCCCGTCATGCATACGGTCTTTCAATTTTTGGAGATAAACGGGGCGTTCGATATTCATAATACCTCAATCAAATGAAGAATTTCTGGTAATGTTACCACTTTTTCTTCATTTAACATAACGTGAAATCTCATTTTTTCAAGTTTCCGACAAAAAATTTTTGCCAACTTCGACGGCATAGGGGATTTTTTGGCTGTGAAAAATTGAAAAGCCGCCCGATCTATGATATGTTATAATAGATTGCAAAAAGGATCGAAATGAAAAAGAGTTGTCTGCTTGTCATCGCATCGGGATTGATCTTCGCGGCGGCGGGATGCAAAAAGCATCCGGAGTTGCCGCGGAGCCGCAACGACCTTGTCCTGCGCTTTTTTCACAGTCTGAAAAGCAATGATGCCAATTCGGCGATGGCGCAGGGCCGCAAACTTCTCGCGATGGATCCGAGCAACACTTTCATCACCCAGATCATCGAAGTCCAGGAATGCAATCAGACGGTCGCGACGGCACAGCAGAAAATCAACGCGGGCGACATCAACGGCGCGTTGGAAATTCTGCGCGAATGCCGCAGAAAATATCCCGAAAACAACACGCTTCCGCAACTTTACGCCCAGGTCAATCAGTTGCGCCACGCGAAAAGTCTGCTCCTTGCCATGGAGCACGCCGACACCTCGGAAGCGATGAGTTCGGCATTGACGGCGACGCGGGCGGGGCTTTCCACCAACTCGACGAAAGCCCTGGAAAAATACTTTGCCGACTATGAAAAGCGCATCGCGCAACGCCGCGAAGCGGAAAAACGGCTCATTCAGCAGGAAGAAAAAAATCTTCCCAAAGCCGCTCCGGCGCCGGCAAAATGAAAAATTTTTTCCTTTTTGCGCTCCTGATAACTTTGCTGCCGCTTTCGGCGGCAACCTTTCCCGACCCGATCGCGGAATTCCGCGGTCAGCCGATCCCCCGCTCCGCCGTCGAAGAGCAGTTGAAAACGATCGGCGACCTCGCGGTCGGCGACCTCACCGGACGGCGCGCCGCGCTCCGCAAGATCCTTGAAGAATTCTGCTGCGGCATCATCCTCGACGACATCGCCCGGATGCCGGAATACCGCGACGGACGCGCCGCCGCGCTCCGCTACATCGCCGAAGCGCAACTCGACGACGTGACCGCAAGCGAATTGAAAAAGCAGATCGACGATCCCGATTTCATCCGCAAAGCGGTGCTTCACCTCTTTTTGGTCTCCTATTACGGCAACGCCGCCTTTTCGGTCGGCGACGACGAGATCGAAGACTTTTACCGTCAGAATATCGGGCGTTTCCGCACCGCCGAAGACATTGTTTTCGGCGTCATCGCTTCCGACGATGCCGATACGGCGGAAACCTATCACGCCCGATTGATGCAGGGGGAAAATTTCGAGCGTCTTGCCAAGGAGAGCGACGACGGCAAAGCGCGGCAGGAAGATCTTTCCGCCGCGGATCTCACCGCCTTGCGGCAGATCGCGGCGCAGATGAAAATCAACGAGATCAGCCCCGTCATTTTGCGCAACAAACGCTATTTCATTTTGAAACTCCAAAAGCGCACGCCGCCGGGGTTCATTCCGCTTGCCAAAATCAAAGACGCGCTCAAAATGGAACTTGTCGCTTTTCGCGAAGCGCAACTGCTTCAACAATACCTCAACGAGCAGATCAACGAGGGGAAACTGCTCCTCAATGAGTAGGGCCGTTTCCTACTTTATTTCCAGCACGCGGCAGAGAAAATCGCGATATTTTCCCCAAAGCGCGGCGCGCGTGTAATTTTGGGCATCCTCCCTCGCGGCGGAACTCATAGTTTCACAGAGTATTTTGTCCGTGGCAAGCTGAATGATCTTTTCGCACCACATATCGGGCGTCGAAGCGAAAAATCCCGTTTTGCCCTCTTGGAGAACGAAATTATTTTCTCCGATCGGGGACGCGACGGAGGGGATCCCCGCTCCGAGGTACTGGATCAATTTATACGCGGACTTGCCGCGCGCAAAAGCATCATCGGCAAGCGGCATGATGCCGACGTGCGCGCGACCGACAAGAGATTCTTTTGCCGGGCTCCACGCCTCAAAGCGGTACGGCACGCCGGGAAGCGAGGGCTCCGCGTCGGCGATGACGAGCAACTCGTACTTCAATTTTTCCGCGAGTTGCCGCAATACGGGGGCAAAGGGTTCGAGGTAAAGTCGCCGCGTCGTACCGGAGCCGATCCAGACCAGCGTGAAAACGGGATATTTTTCCTGCGGAGAAAGACAATTTTCGATCGGCGTCGGCAACAAAAGGACTTCTTGGTTGAGCGGGGAAACTTTTTGCCGTAGCGCGCGATTGGCGACCGTCACTCCGGCGGCGCGGCGGATCAGCGCGTCGAATTTCCCGCGAAGGAAAGGATTTTTTTCATATTTCGTCCAGACGTCGTCATCGAAATCGAGGATGTAGCGCGTCCCGCGCAGAAAAACGCGCTCCATATACGCGGGAAAACCGGGCAGTGCCTCGTATTCGATGACGGCACAGGGCGTTTTTTGCCGCAACGCGCCGAAACGGCGGCAAAACGCCGCGGCGACTTCCTTTGCCGGATGACGGCCGGTCGCGTAAAACGACGTCAGTGCGTTCTCGCTGAAAAAGGGCGTCACCTCCACGGGATCGGCGAGCGTCGCCAAATTTTCGCGCCAACGCCATTGCCGCAGACGGCTCGACGCGCCGTTTGCCGCATACCGGGTAAAAAGTGTGAGCTTTTTCATCATAATGCTTAATATATCACAGAAAACGGCGAAAAAGCAACAAAACCGCGGAAAGATCCGCTTTTTTTGCGAAAAAATTTGACAAATCGTTGATGTGGTGCTATCTTATTTATCCGTCAATGGTAAAAACGATTTGAAGTTGTCGATATAAGGAGAAATCATCATGGCTCATAAAAAAGGTCAATCGAGCAGTCACAACGGCCGCGACAGTCAGCCGAAATTCCTCGGTATCAAAGCTTTCGGCGGGGAGACTGTTTCCGCCGGTTCGATCATCGTCCGTCAGCGCGGCACCCGGTTCCGTCCCGGTCTCAACGTCGGCTGCGGTCGTGACTTCACGCTTTTCGCTCTCTGCGACGGCACCGTCGAATTCTGCAAGAGCCAGCGTAAAGTCAACATCGTCCCGATGGCTGATTAAGCCTTTTGGACGATCGTCTTTTTTGGTTTTGATCCCGGCAATTTGCCCTTTTGCGGCGTGAATTACCGGGATTTTTTTGTAGAAAGGATGCTCTTATGTTTGCAGATCGCGTCATCATCAGCGTCAAAGCGGGCGACGGCGGCAACGGCTGTTGCAGTTTCCATCGTGAAAAATATGTTCCCAAGGGCGGTCCCGACGGCGGCGACGGCGGCAACGGCGGCAGCGTTTATCTCGAAGCCGTCGCCAACGAACAGAATCTCGCCGCGCTCGTCTACCAGACCCGCTATCAGGCGAAAAACGGTCCCGGCGGCAAAGGTTCCAATCTTCACGGCCGCAACGCCGAGGACATCACCGTCCCCGTACCCGCCGGTACGGTCGTGACGGACGCCGATACGGGGGAAATGCTCGCCGATCTCGACACTCTGGGCAGTCGCGTCCTCGTCGCCCAAGGGGGCAGAGGCGGACGCGGCAACGCCCGTTTCGTTTCCAACTTCAACCGCGTGCCGCGTCAGTGGGAACCCGGTTTCCCCGGCGAGGAGCGGCGGCTTCAACTGGAATTGAAAACCATCGCCGACGCCGGGCTGGTCGGATTTCCCAATGCGGGGAAATCGACGCTGCTTTCGGCGATCAGTTCCGCGCGGCCCAAGATCGCGCCGTATCCCTTTACGACGCTGCATCCGATGGTCGGTGTTGTCGAATACGAGGATTACGGGCGCGTTACCGTCGCCGACATTCCCGGACTGATCGAGGGGGCGCACGACAACGTCGGGCTCGGACACGCCTTTTTGCGTCATATCGAGCGGACGAAACTTCTGGTCTACGTGCTCGACACCGCGGGCGTTGACGGCCGCAATCCGATCGACGACTTGAAACAGTTGCGCGCGGAACTGGAACTTTATCAGGAGGGGCTTTCCAAGCGACCGGCGATCATCGTCGCCAACAAGGTCGATCTGCCTGCCGCAGAGGAAAATCTCGAATTGCTGAAAGAGGAACTTGCTTCCGAATACATTCCGGTCATCCCGATTGCCGCCGGATGCGGCGAACTCGCGGATTTCAAGGCGCAACTGCGCAAAGCGGTGGAATCCGCAAAAAAGGCATATTTTTGAATCGCTTGAAAAATCCTATTCCGCGTGTGCTCGGTTTTCTGCAAAATCAGTCGCAGATCAAGCAGTCGGGCGGACGAAGCGCGAAAGCGCGGAGTATTAGCCCGCGTGGAACGCAGGTCATTTTGCAGGAACAAATATAGACGGGCCGCAGAGATTTGCGGCGACAACCGTTTCGGTGTGCGAAAAAACGTTCATCCGCAAATATCTGCGGAAGGTACAGATCCCGCTTCGCGGGTGCTTGGGGGAGTTTGAGGGGGGGGCGGCATGAGCGCCCCCTCATTCTCCATAAATGTAGGTATAGTGCCAGTATGAAACAAGCGATCTTTTTCGGAGAAAGTCCTTCGCAGATCTTTTCCGTTTATCCCGCTGACGTGCGGCAACGCCTCCGTCAAAGCGTGGAATTGCCGGAGCAACTTTTTTCGGTCGCCGATCTCGGGGAAAGGGATTTTTCCCGTGTCGAATTCATTTTTGCGACGTGGGGAGTTCCGTCGTTGACGCGAGATCAGTGGCGGCGTTTTTTCCCCTCGCTGCGCTGTTTTTTCTACGGAGCGGGAGCGACGGACGCATTTGCCCGGGAGTTGCTGGCAAGCGGAGTGCGTTTGTCGAGCGCGTGGCGGGCGAATGCGATCCCGGTCGCGGAATATACCGTTGCGGCGATCTTGCTCGGGTTGAAAAATTTTTATCAGCTTGTCCGCACGGGGCGAAGTCCGGAAAAATGGTTTTCGCGTCCCAAAGGGCGCGGAGCAAACGGGGCGACCGTGACCTTGCTCGGCAGTACGGGGGCGATCGCGACGCTGGTGGCGGAAAAACTGAAATCATACGATCTTGAAGTCATCGGCATCCCGTCGGTCGTTTCGGAGCGCAAAATTTCCCTCGAAGAAGCCTTTTCCGTCTCACAGGCCGTCAGCAATCACCTGCCCGACCGCAACGACAACGCGGGGTGCATCGGCGGCAAACTGTTTTCCCTGCTGCCGGAGGGGGCGTTTTTTCTGAATACGGGGCGCGGACGGCAGATCAACGAAAAAGAGATGATCGAAGTGTTGAAAAAGCGTCCCGATCTCACCGTACTGCTCGACGTGCAGTACCCCGAACCGCCGGAAAAGGAAAGTGAACTTTACACATTGCCCAACGTCTTTATGACGCCGCATATCGCGGGGTCGCTCGGCGACGAACTCCGCCGGATGGGGGAGTATATGGCAACGGAACTGGAACTTTTTGTGCGCGACGAAACGCTTGCCCACGAAGTTTTTGAGTCCTCTTTGCTCACTTGGGGAGATCGCGCGTGAAAACCGCGGCATTTTGCTTGTAATTCCCGCGACAAAGCGATATAGTAAGAAACAGTTTTGTTGCCATATTGACTTTGAGGGATGAGATGAAACACTTTCTGACTTTTTTCCTGCTGTGCGCCGCGGTCATTGCCGGCGCGGAGAATTTCCGGGACATCGAGGCGCGGGTGGTTCCCGTGCCGCAAAAGATCGAAGTTGTTTCCCGCGCCGCGACGCCGCTGAAAGAGGGGATGACGTTTCAGATCGTTTCACCGTTAAAAGCGGAGGAAGTCGCCGCGCTCGTCGCCAATGACGCGAAACAATACTGGCACATCGCCCCCAAAGTCATCTGTGAAAAAGGCGGCGAAAAAGTTTCCGATGAGGGATATTTGCTTGATACGACCAAGGCGGAGATCGTCATCACGGCATCATCCTTGTCCGGCGTGCGCAACGCATTGCGCTCGATGCGGCAACTCGCCGAGCCGGAGCGCGGCGTCGCGACGGGATGCGGTTTCGTCATTCCGCAAGTCAAAATCGACGATTTCCCGCAACTGAAATTCCGCGCGTTTCACTTTATGCTCGCCAACAAGCAACCGCTCTGGAAAGCCGAACGCGCGCTCCGGCTCGCCGCCTACTATAAATACAATTATTTCGTCCTCGAATTTGTGGGCAATATCCAATTCGACCGCCATCCGGAATACGCCTATGACGGCGCATATTCCAAGTCGGAGATCAAAAAACTTGTCGCGCTCGGCAAAACGCTCGGCATCACGCTGATCCCGCAGTTTCAGATTTTCGGACACGCCGGTTGCGGCGGTATCAACGGGGGCAAACACGTACTCTTGGACAAACATCCCGAATACGCGCCGCTCTTTGAGCCGAGCGGCTGGACGTGGTGTCTCTCCAACCCCGCCGCGCGGCAGTATATCGAGGATTGCGCGCTGGAACTTTACGAACTTTTCGACTGCCCGCCCTATTTTCACGTCGGCGGCGACGAAGCGTACAATGCGGGAAGTTGCTCCCTTTGCCGCGCCGACGGGAAATACTGGCAAAAGGTCGCGGATCATTTCAACTATTTCCAGAAACTTTTTGCCAAACGCAACTGCCGGATCCTGATGTGGCACGACATGCTCGTACGGCGCGACGCCCCCGCGTGGAAAGGTTCGACCGCCAACGGCGATGAAAACTGCGACAAACTCCGCGCCGCGCTGGATCGCGACATCATCATCGGCTACTGGGAATACCGTTTTGCCGACCATCACTACCGCGCGCCCAAGGACGGCGTGCCGGGATTTCCGATCTTCGATTTCCTCCGCAAGGAAGGCTTTGACGTCGTCAATTCCGGCTGGATGTACGACACGACGCCCGCGCTCGGCGAAAAGGCGTTCCGAAACGGCGGTTTCGGCATCCTGCAAACGACGTGGGGGCAATTTACCAACTCCGGCAATTATTACACGATGCTCGCCGCGGGGAGCATATCCGGCTGGAATCCGACGGCGAAATACGAGCAGGTCATCGACCAGAAAATTTTCACGGTCGACTTGCTCAACAAATGCGTCCGCGACATCAATTACGATATGGAGATCACCGACGACAGAACCAGTACGCTCTAAACGCGCACTGCAAAAGAAATCTCACCGCCGGAAGCGTTTTCCCGCGTTTCCGGCGGCATTTATTTTTCAAAGGCGTTTTGCACCTTTGGAGCAACGGTGCTATATTATATTTATGCGTTACAATCCCAAAAAACATCATCTGCCGATTTTTGAGGCGTCGGGCATTCTGCCGGTGGACAAACCCGCCGGCTGGACGAGTTTCGACGTCGTCAATTTCGTGCGCAGCCGCTTCAATATCCCCAAAGTCGGTCATTGCGGCACGCTCGACCCGGCGGCGACGGGGCTGCTGATCCTCGTCCTGAATAAATTCACTTCTTTCAGCGACAAGTTAAGCGGTGACGACAAATGTTATCAGGCGACGCTCCGGCTCGGCGTCGAAACGGCAAGTTACGACCTCGACGGCGAGATCGTCGCGGAAAAAGACATCTCCGGCATCACGGAAAGCCTCGTGCGCGAAACGCTGGCGGCTTTCACGGGCGAGCAAATGCAGTTGCCCCCGATGGTTTCCGCGGTCAAAGTCGGCGGCAAAAAACTCTACGAACTCGCGCGCAAAGGCGTGGAAGTCGAACGCGAAGCGCGACCGATCGTCATTTCTCAAATCGACGTTTCGCGCGTCGCCTTGCCCGACGTCGATTTCACGATGACGTGCTCCAAAGGGACTTACGTGCGGACTTTTTGCCACGACGTCGGCGCGAAATTAGGTTGCGGCGGCGTGCTTGCCGCACTGCGGCGCATCCGCAGCGGAAATTTTACGCTTGACAAAGCGATCACGATCGACGCGCTCAAAAATATGGAGCAAGACGCCTTGGCGGATCACGTCAACACGTTGCTCGTCGAATTTTCAAAAGGGTGGAAATAATGGCGAAACGCGAAGATATTTCGATCAACGACATTGAAAAAGCCGTGGAAGTTGCCGGCGGCACTTTTTCCGTCGCGGAGATCGCAAAGAAGTGCGGCAACGTCTCGGCGGCGACGCGCGACCGCATCTACCGCATTCTCGACGGCGACGACCGCTTTTTTTCGGAAAAGGACGTCTTGGTGCGGCGTGACTGCTTTTTCGATCGCCGCCGTTTCCTGATCACCCCCGACGAGTGGGAGATTGCCGAAGGCATCCTCGTGCCGGGGCACCGTTTCGCCCCCTTTGCCGCGCCGGAAGTCTTTCCATCGGAAGCCGTTTTGCGCCTCGCGCAATCTCCCGTCGGGCAAAGAAACGTCACCGCACCGCTCGGCAAAATTTTTCACTATCATCTTCTCCTCGGCTCGGAACAGCTTTTCGATTTTCTGATCGCCGATTCCACGGCGAATGCTCATCTCAAAAAATCGCGCTCCGGCAGTGAACCTGTGACGCTCACCGTTTTCGACCTCGCGCAATTTTACCGCAATCACGATTTTTCGCTCGGCGACGCCTTGATGCTGACGGTCGTCGATTTCAACAAGGGGATCTTCGACGTCGAATTTCTCGCGGCGGACAACCGTTCGGCGGCGAAACGCGAAAAAGCGGTCGCCGCGCTCGATGCGGCGATCGTAAAGGTTTTCGACCGCTTTGAGGAATATCTCGATATCCCGGAGCAACTCGCGTGGGGGATCTTCCTCGCCGGGGAAACGCTTCCCGAAGCCGCCGCTTCGCTCGACGAATACGTCCGCGACTCGCAGGGGTTGACCATCCACACCGAGAGCGGTCACGCGGTACTGGTGCCGCTTTCGCGGATGAATGAGGACTCCGAAGACGACGGAGGCGTACCCGATTTCGTGACGCTTTCAAGCGGCGACACGGCAAACGTCGGCGCGATTTTGAAGTCGATCGGCTCGACTTTCACCCCCGCTGAAATGGAGGCTTTCATCCTCGACGCCTGCTACGGCAGAGCGACCGATTTCGAGGTATTTTTTCAACATTTTTTCGGCGACGCCGCTTTTGCCGACGACGCGCAGAGAGAAATTTTCAAGACGATGCTGGAAGAGCATTTCGAGGAGCATCTCGAAACCTACAACCGCGACGACGACGAGATCAAAGCGCCGATACGCCGCGATATTCTCGACGCCGTCGAGGAAAGACAGGCGTTTTTCGATTTCCTCGCCGAATCCGAAAAAGATCCCTCGGCGATCGAGAAACAGCATCTGAATGAATGTGCGACGCTCTCGCACCGCTTCGCCGAAACGCTCAAAATGCTCGATGATCCCGGCTACACGCCGGACGCCGCCGAAGCGGAGGAGCTTGCCAACGCCGTCGCCCTTGAACTGGAAAAATTCGATGCGATTATGGATCAACTGAATGGTCAGATCGAAAGGAATAAGGAATGAAAAAACAACTTTTGAGCGGGAACGAGGCAGTCGCCCTCGCCGCGCTCGACTGCGGCGTCAATCTGGGGTGCGGCTACCCCGGCACGCCGTCGTCGGAGATCCTCGACGACTTCTCCAAACTCGGCGGCTCCGCCGAATGGGAACCCAATGAAAAATGCGCGCTCGAAACCGCCATCGGCGTCGCGCTCGCGGGCGGACGCTCGCTCGTCACGATGAAACACGTCGGACTCAACGTCGCCGCCGACCCCTTTTTCACGATCGCTTACAGCGGAACTCCGGGCGGGCTGGTCGTCATCAGCGCCGACGATCCCGGAATGGCGTCGAGCCAGAATGAGCAGGACAACCGCCGTTACGCGGTTTCCGCCGGCGTGCCGATGTTTGAGCCCGCCGATTCGCAGGAGTGCTACGATTTCCTCTGCGCGGCGTTCGCGCTCGCCGATCAATTCCGCAGTCCCGTCCTTTTCCGTATGACGACGCGCGTCTGCCACAGCAAGTGCGTCGTCGAACGGCGCAAGGCGGCTCCCGACGCCAAGCGCGAAGGCGCCTTTGCCGTCGATCCCAAAAGCAACGTGATGGTGCCCGCCTTTGCGCGGCTCGCCCACCGCAGACTGCGCGGCGACCTCGCCAAGATGCGCGAGATCAACGAAAAGAATCAGTACAACAAGATCACCTTGAATTCGTCGGAACTCGGTATCATCACAAGCGGCATTTCCTATCAGCACGCCCGCGAAGCCGCGCCGGAAGCGTCGATCTTCAAACTCGGCTTCACCCATCCGCTGCCGGAAAAAGCGATCCGCGATTTCGCCGGCCGCGTCAAACGGCTCGTCGTCGTCGAGGAGGGCGATCCCTACCTCGCCGACGCCGTCCGCGCACTCGGCATCAAGATCGACGCCGCCGAGGAGGAATTCCGCTTCGGCGAACTCAACGTCGACCGCGTCCGCAAACTTCTGGCGCACGACCCGACTCCCGCTCCGGCGCCCGCCGTCGCGCCGCATCCGCCGCAACTTTGCCCCGGATGCCCCCACCGCAAGACCTTTGAAACGCTCCGCGACCTCGGCTGTCTGGTTTCCGGCGATATCGGCTGCTACACGCTCGGCGTGATGCCGCCCTTTAACGCGATCCACGCCTGCGTCTGCATGGGAGCGAGCGTCACCGTCGGACTCGGCTTGCGCAAAATGCTTCCCGAAAAGGAAGCGCGCCGCGTCGTCAGCGTCATCGGCGACAGCACGTTCTTTCACACCGGCATCAACGGCGTCGTCGAAATGGTCTACAATACTCCGGCAACGGGACATTTGTTGATCATCCTCGACAACCGCACGACCGCAATGACCGGCATGCAGGAAAATCCCGGCACCGGCAAAAAACTCAATCACGTCGATCCCGCGCCGCGGCTGATGCCCGAAGATATCGTCTGCGGCATCGGCGTCGAATTCGTCGCCGTCGTCGACTCGACCGCCGAACCGGAAAAATTCAAATCGCTCGTCGAGGAGTGTCTCGCCGCGACGCGCACCAGCGTGATCGTCGTGCGCCGCCCCTGCGTTATCGCCGCCGTCCGCAGTAAGAAAATGGGAAATTGACAAGGGGGTTATCCATGGCTTCTCAAAAAGTTCAAAATGTCATCGTCGCCGGTCTCGGCGGTCAGGGCGTCCTCAAAGTCACCGATATCCTCGCGGAAGTGCTTTTCCGCAGCGGATACGACGTCAAAAAGAGCGAAGTCCACGGAATGAGCCAGCGCGGCGGCTCGGTGTCGAGCGAAGTCCGCTTCGGTGAAAACGTCGCAAGTCCCATGGTCCCCGACGGGGAATGCGACATCCTCGCCGTGCTGGAAATGGATCAGGTGGAACTCGTCCTCGGCAAACTCCGCCGGGGCGGCGTACTCATCACCCCCGACGACGTGCCCGTCAAGGAATTAAATAATCCCAAGGCGCTCAACGTCCTCATCCTCGGCGCGCTCTCGAAGCATCTGGAAAACATCAGCGTCGATTTGTGGCACGAAGTGATCGTCGAAAACTTCCCGGAAAAACTGCGCGACGGCAACCTCGCGATGTTCGATCTCGGCAGAAAATAAAATTTTCGACTTTTTTCACGGCGGTTACTTGAAAACCGTCGTTTCGGAGTTATATTATAGAACACGCTGAAAGGCTGTAAAACTTTTTAGCGGGGGAGTAGCTCAATTGGTTAGAGTACCACCCTGTCACGGTGGGTGTTGCGGGTTCGAGTCCCGTCTCTCTCGCCACTCTTTTCCAGAGACTGTTGCAAATGCGACAGTCTTTTTTTGTTTTTTTGAAACCACTAATGCACACTAATAAACACTAATATTTTTTCCCTTTTTCATTCGTGTTGATTCGTGTTTATTCGCGGTTTCAAATTTTCCATCTGCGTGGCAAGTCCGCTATTTTCGCGGGGGTATCCGCGAGATTGACATCGGCGTGGGGAGTGTCGCCCATCGGGGAGTCGGGCGGGCGGAGCGGCAGAGCGGAGCATTAGCCCGCGTGGGACGCAGGACTATTTGCAGTAACAAATATAGACGACCGCGGAGATTTGCGGGGACAGCCGTTCCGAGCGCGGGCAAAACGCAAGTTTCGCAAATATCTGCGGCAGGTACAAAGTCCCGCCTGTGGCGGGCGCTTGGGGAGTCAAGAGGGCGCGGCGTGAGCGGCCCTCTTGCTCCCATTTCGCTCTTCTTTGCTTTCTTTGCCGAAAGTGTAAAAACGCGCTTGTTTTTTTCTTGATCTCGCACTATATTGCACCAAAGACAAGAGAGGAGTCGCGGGAAATGCTCAAACAAATTTCGCTTTTTGTGGAAAACCGGCCGGGTGCGCTCTCGGCGGTTTGCAAAGTGCTCAAAGAAAATTCGATCGACATGCGTGCGCTTTCGCTGGCGGACACGCAGCAATTCGGGATCTTGCGGATGCTGGTGAAAGACGATCAGGCGGCAAAAAGCGTGTTGGAAAAGGCGGGATTCGTCGTCAAACTGACGGATGTGCTCGCGTTGAGCGTGCCGGACCGCGCGGGCGGGCTTGCCGACGTGTTGAGCATCATTGATAAACATAATTTGTCGGTTGAATATATGTATGCGTTTCCCTATGCGGATGCGAAGCGGGCGGCGTTGATTTTCCGTTTCGCCGACGCGGAAGCGGCGGAGAAGGCACTTGCGGGCGAAGCGGTGGAAATGCTCGCGAGCACAGAAATTTTCGGCTGATCCCACAATCGTTGTTGAAATTCCCGTCAAGCGCGCTTTTTGCACTGGCAAAAAGCGCGCTTATGATATATATTATATCATACTGCTTTAACGCGATCATTCTACCAAATTTAGGAGATGTGAAAAAATGTTGAAAGAAATCGCCAATCGTAAACTTGCCATCGCCCTCGCCGCCGACCACGGCGGTTTCGCGATCAAAGAAGAAATCGCCTCCATTTTGCGTGAAAGCGGTCACAACGTGATCGACTGCGGTGCTTATGCGGTCGATCCGGCGGATGACTATCCGGATTTCGGTGCCAAGGCGGCAAAAGCGGTCTCGCTCGGCGAAGCGGACGCCGCCGTCCTCATCTGCCGCTCCGGCGTCGGCATGGGGATCGTCGGCAACCGTTTCCACGGCGTGCGCGGGTGCGTCGCTTACAGCGATGCCGTTGCCGCCAAGAGCCGCGAGCACAACGCTTCCAATCTTCTTGTGCTGCCCGCGGACTTCACGACCGCCGACGAGATGAAATCGATCCTCAAAACGTGGCTTGCGACGCCTTTCAGCGGCGATCCCCGTCACGAACGCCGGCTCAACAAGATCGAGATCGCCAGTTACGACGACATCGCCGCGGTGCGCGTTTCCGACCCCGAAGTCGCGGCGATCATCGACCGCGAAGCGGCGCGTCAGAATGACGGCATCGAGTTGATCGCGAGTGAAAACTTCGCCAGTTGCGCGGTGCGCGCGGCGCAGGGTTCGGTAATGACCAACAAATACGCCGAGGGCTACTCCGGCAAGCGTTACTACAACGGCTGTGCCCATATCGACGAAGTCGAAACGCTCGCGATCGAGCGCGTCAAGAAACTTTTCGGCGCGGAAGCGGCGAATGTTCAGCCCCACAGCGGCAGCGGCGCCAATCAGGCGGTCTACACGGCGATGTGCCAGCCGGGCGACACGGTACTGGCGATGAGCCTCGACCACGGCGGCCACCTGACCCACGGTCACCCGCTGAATTTCTCGGGCAAACTCTACAACATGGTCGCCTACGGCGTCAGCCGCGAGACCGAAATGATCGATTACGACGAAGTCGAAAAACTCGCCGTTGAAAACAAGCCCAAGATGATCCTCGCCGGAGCGAGCGCCTATCCGCGCATCATCGACTTCGCGCGTCTGCGTGAGATCGCCGACAAGGTCGGTGCGATCCTCTGGGTCGATATGGCGCACATCGCCGGTCTCGTCGCGGCGGGCGAGCATCCCAGTCCGGTGCCTTATTGCGACATCGTGACGACGACGACACACAAGACGCTCCGCGGCCCCCGCGGCGGTCTGATCCTCTGCCGCGAGCAGTATCTCAAAGCGATCAACTCCGCGGTCTTCCCCGGCTTGCAGGGCGGCCCGCTGGAACACGTCATCGCCGCCAAGGCGGTCTGCTTCAAGGAAGCGTTGAGCGATGATTTCAAACGCTACCAGCACCAGGTGAAACTCAACGCCGCGAAACTCGCTTCCGAGCTTGCCTCGCGCGGTTTCCGCATCGTTTCCGGCGGCACTGACAACCACTTGATGCTGATCGACTTGCGCCCGAAGCAGGCGACCGGCAAAGCGGTTGCCAACGCGCTCGATCTGGCGCACATCACCGTCAACAAGAATATGATCCCCTTCGACCCCGAAAAGCCTTTTGTCACCAGCGGCATCCGCATCGGCACTCCGGCGGTGACCACCCGCGGTCTCAAAGAAGCGGAAATGGTGCGCGTCGCGGACTTCATCGAGCGCGGCGTCGCGCTCCGCGAGGATGAAGCGGCGTTGCGTAAGCTCGGCGAAGAAGTCCAGGCCTTTATGGCGGACTATCCGATGCCGCAATTCTGATCTGCCGGGAAAGGAAAAGAGAAAATGCTTGATATGAAACTTATCCGGAGCAATCCGGAAATGATCCAAAACAACTGCACCAAACGCGGTTTCGACGTCGACGTCAAGGCGTTGCTCGAAATTGATGCCGAGTGCCGCAAGGTGACAGGTGAGATCGAAACGCTCCGCGCCGAGCGCAACAAACTCAGCAAAACGTGCGCCGCCGACCCCGCCGCCCGCGAGCGCGTCAAGGCGATGCGCGGCGAGATCTCCGAAAAGGAAGCCACCCAGGCGGAATTGCAGAAAAAGATCGACGACATCGTCGCTTTGATGCCCAACTTGCTCAGTGCCGACGTGCCGGAGGGCGAAACCGACGCCGACAACCTCGAAGTGCGCAAAGTCGGCACCATCCCGACCTTTGATTTCAAGATCCGGGATCATCAGGAGTTGGGCGAAACGCTTGACATCCTCGACATCGGCCGCGGCGCCAAAGTCGCGCAGGCGGGTTTCTACTATTGGAAAGGCAAAGGCGCCATCCTCGCCCAGAGTTTCTTTTTCTGGGTGCAGAAATTTCTCGTCTCGCGCGGATTCACGCCGTTCATGACGCCCTGCGCCGCCAAAGCGCGCACCCTTTTCGGCACGGGTTATCTGCCCTTTTTCGCCGATCAGACCTACAATCTCGCCAAGGAAGACCTCGCGCTGATCGGCACCAGCGAGCAGACGCTCGTCGGCTATCACGCGGACGACGTGCTCGACGGGGCGAAACTGCCGTTGTGCTACACCGCTTTCACCCCCTGCTTCCGTACGGAATCGGGCAGTTACGGGCGGGCGTCGCGCGGGATTTTCCGCGTGCACCAGTTCCACAAGGTCGAGCAGATCATTTTCTGCCGTCCCGAGGAGTCGGTCAAATATCACGAATTCTGCCTTGAAAACGAGGAAATGATCCTCCAACAGCTCGGACTCGCCTACCACGTCGTCAACGTCTGCGTCGGCGACCTCGGCGCGCCCGGCTACAAGAAATACGACATCGAAGCGTGGTTCCCCTGCTTCAACGGCTACCGCGAAGTCACCAGCAACACCAACTTGCTCGACTTCCAGGCGCGCCGGTTGAATATCCGCTACAAGGACGGCGACAAGCGCGAACTCGTCCACACGATCAGCGCGACCGCCGCCACCGACCGGATGCTCATCGCGATCATGGAAAACTACCAGCAGCCGGACGGCTCGATCGTCGTCCCCGAAGTGTTGCGTCCTTTCACCGGCTTCGACAAGATCGAAGTGCCGACGAAGTAAGGAGAAAAAATCGTGGCTGACGATTTGCTCAATCCAACGATCGCAAGTTACGTCGGCGGCGGTTCGATGATCCGCCGGATGTTCGAGGCGGGGATCGAGTTGAAAAAGCGTTACGGCGCCGACAACGTCTACGATTTCAGTCTCGGTAACCCGGATCTGCCGCCGCCGCCCGAAGTGAAGACGGCGTTGGAAAAATGCGCCGCGCGGGCGGGTGAGGAATTTGCGATCGGCTATATGCCCAACGCCGGTTATCCCGCGTTGCGCAGTGCGCTTGCCCAAAAAGTCGCCGCCGAGCAGAAATGCGATTTGACTCAGGAGCATTTGCTTTTGACCTGCGGCGCGGCGGGGGGCATCAACGTTTTCTTTCACGCGGTGCTTTCCGCCGGAGACGAAGTCGTCGTGCCCGCGCCCTACTTTGTCGAGTATAACTTTTACGCGGCGAATTTCGGCGGCAAACTCGTACCCGTCCCGACCAAGGACTTCACGTTTGAACTTGATTTTGACGCGCTGGAAAAGGCTTTCACGGCAAAGACCCGCGCCGTCATCATCAATTCCCCCAACAACCCGACAGGGCGCATCTACACCCGCGAGGAATTGACGCAACTCGCCGCTCTGATCGACAAAATGCAGCGGCGTTTCGGCAGGACGATCTACCTCGTTTCGGACGAGCCCTACCGCTTTTTGAACTTCGACGGCGCGGAGATCGTGCCGGTCTTTGAACTCTTTCAAAATGCCGTCGTGATCGGAAGTTTCAGCAAGAATCTTTCGCTCGCCGGCGAGCGGCTCGGCTACATCGCGCTTTCGCCCAAGATCGGCGACGCCGTCAAGGTGATGAGCGCGCTGATCCTCTGCAACCGTATCCAGGGCTTTGTCAACGCGCCTGCGCTCGGTCAGCAGATCCTGCTCGAATGCCTTGACGCTCAAGTGGATCTCGACGTCTACCGCCGCCGCCGCGCGGCGATGGCAAAAGTCCTCACGGATGCCGGGATCGAATTCACGATGCCGCGCGGCGCGTTTTACTTTTTTGCCAAGAGCCCCGTCCCGGACGAACGTGAATTCGTCGACGCGCTCTTTGCGGAACGCGTCCTCGTCGTCCCCGGCCGCGGTTTCGGCGTGCCGGGATATATCCGGATCGCCTTTTGCGTGGATGAAAAGGTGATCGCCAACTCGGCGGCAGGTTTCGCCGCCGCCGCGCGGAAATTCAGATAAAACCCAAAAATGCAGTCGGAAACGGCGATTTTACAGTAGAAAGGTGCGAGCGATGAAGTACAAATTTTCCCGGATCTTGCTGAAACTCAGCGGTGAAGCACTCAAAGGCAATCAGGAGCACGGCTATCAGGCGGATGCGATCCGCAGTGTCGTCGCCAAGGTCAAGCAGGTGCTGGACGAAGGCATCGAAGTCGCCATCGTCGTCGGTGCCGGCAATCTCTGGCGCGGCGTTTCCGGTGCCAACGAAGGCATGGAGCGCGTCAACGCCGACCAGATGGGGATGCTCGCCACCGTGATGAATGCCCTCGCACTCAAAGAATACTTCAACGCGGCGGGGCAAAAAGTCCTGTTGCAGGCATCCTTTGAGATCGCCGGCGTCGTCAGCCGCTTCAACCGCGACGACGCGATCGCCGCGCTCGAATCGGGCAAGATCGTCATTTTCGCCGGCGGCACCGGCAAACCGTACTTCACCACCGACACCGCCGCCGTCATCAGCGCGCTCGAAACCGACTGCGACGCCGTTCTCAAAGCGACCAAAGTCGACGGCGTCTACTCCGCCGACCCGATGCGCGACCCCAATGCCGTGCGTTACGCGCAACTTTCCTTTGACGAAGCGCTCGACAAAAAACTGCGCGTAATGGATGCCGCCGCTTTTTCGCTCTGCCGCGACAACGATCTGCCGATCGTCGTTTTCGACTTCGCGGGCGAGGACGCGATATTGCGCGTGATCGCGGGCGACCCCGAAGCCGGCACGATCGTCAGTTAATTCAAGGGAAAACGCGATGAAACACGTTCTTCTCTCGCTGATCGCGTTGGCGGCATTTCTGTTCGCCGGTTGCCACACCGGTCTTCCGTTGCGCATCAATCCCGAAGCCAAGACCCGCGCCGCCGTCCGCCTCGCCATCATCGCGCCGCTCGACGGCGTCAACGGCGTCTACGGCAAACAGATGGTGCGCGGCGCCGAAATGGCGATCGACGATTTCAACCGGGGACGCGGGATCAACGGCCGTCCGGTGGAATTGCTCGTCATCGACAGCACCAAAAGCAACGACCCCGTCCGGGATGCCGTCAATCAGGGCGCCGTCGCTCTGATCGCCGGATACAATACGAGCGAAGTCAGTTCCTTGCTCGACGATGCCGGCGCCGCCAGACTGCCGACGGTCATTCCGCTCTCGACCGCCGATGATCAAATGGGCGCGAATCCCTTTATTTTCCGCAACGTCTACACCGATACCCAGCAGGCGGAAGCGATCGCCGGCTTCCTCTGGTACTGGCGCCAGCTTTTGCGCATCAGCGTGATGACCGATATGGAGCCGGGCGCCGAGTATGAACGCAACACCGCGCGCGCCGTCGCCGAGGCTTTTCGCGATCTCGGAGGAAACGTCATCGACAGCGTCGAATATCACGGCGACGACTACGTCAACGCGATCAAAAAAGTGCTTTCCGGCAATCCGCAGGCGATTTTAGTCCCCTCTCCCGGCAGGCGAAGTGCCAAGATCATCAAGGATTTACGCAACCGCGGCTACAACGGGATCATCTGCGGCCCGGACAGCTGGGACGACAACGATCTCCTCGACGAACTCGACAAATTCGACAAAACGGGCGACTGCGTTTTCGTTTCGTTTTTCTCCGAAAGCAATCCGATTTACGAGGCGAAAAAGTTCCGCGCCGATTTTCTGGCAAAATACAATTATGAGCCGGGCGCGTGCGAAACCCAGACTTTTGATGCTGCAAAAATGCTCGCGATCGCACTCAACGGCGCTTATACCATCGGCGATTTCGAGGAAAACTGGCAGCGTTTCATCAATTACTTCGGCGTCGCGGCGATCTACACGATGCTGCCGCACGGCAACATCGACCGCACGATGTACGTCAAGACCGCCGTCATCGACAAAGGGCCGTATCCGACTTTCAAGTCCATCCGGCGTTTCCAGTACTCCAAACTTGCAACCTACCGCAACGACGAGGAGTAGAAATGCGTTATTTCGACCGCCGGAAACAGAAAAAATACTACCGCGAACTCGCCGCCTTGCGCAAGGACGAAGACGATCTGCTTTCGGCGGAGGAAAAACGATCCTTTGACGCGATCCTCGCGGAATTGAAAGATTCCGCCGAACCGCGCGAAGCCGTCGCCGCCGCCAAGCAAAAAATGGCGGATTTCCCCTTGCACGGCAATTACGGCACGTTGCGCAATCTGCTCGATCTTCTCCTCGTCGTCGGAGCGGTCGCTTTCGGGTTGCGCGCACTCTTTTTTCAGCCTTTCAGAATTCCGACAAGTTCTATGCAGCCAACGCTTTACGGAATTCACTTCCGCAACGATCTGCCCAAATGGGATCCGTTGCTGAAAGCGGTGCTTTTCGGCGCGCGCGAAGCCAAAGCGACGATCCAAAATACCGGAATTTTGACGGCAGTCCAATATCAGCCAGGCATCTTCGATTGCGTCTCCTTTGTGATCGGCGGAAAAAAATATGATCTTCCCGGCGATATCGACAAAGTCGTGGATTACGCTCATTTGGACGGAAGCCGTGTCTACCCCGCCGGAACGCCCCTTGCCGACGGCGATGTCGTCATCGGCGACCACCTTTTCGTCGAACGTTTCAGCCTCTACTGGCGGGAACCGCAACGCGGCGACGTGATGGTCTTCACGACCGAGGGTCTTCGTTACGCCGACGGGAAACCGCTCGCCGAAAACGGCGGCGCCTATTACATCAAACGTCTTGTCGCTCTCCCCGGCGATACCGTCAAACTGGCGGACGATCAACTTTTCGTGCGCCCTAAAGGAGCAAAGGAATTCCTCCCGATCCAGCAGCTGGACCCCCGTTTCGCCAAAGTCTATTCCGGCAAAGGCGGCTATCAGGGACACAATTCCGATATGGGCGGTCAGATCGTCTACGGAAAAAATGAATACACCATCCCCGAAAAACACTACTTTATGTTGGGCGATAATACGCTGTTCAGCGGCGATTCCCGCTTCTTCGGTGCCGTCCCCCGCCGGAATTTAGTGGGACGCGCTTTCCTCTGTTTCTGGCCTTTCTCACGGCGTACCGGCTTGGTGGATCACAACGACCCCCTCGACGTGCCGACCGGAAAACCGTTGCTCCGCACTTTCCCCGTGATGTGGCAACAGTAATGCCGTATGGGAGCAAGAGGGGCTGATTTCGCCCCTCTTGACACCCTCAACCAGCCACAGGCTGGATTTTGTACCCTGCCGCGGATATTTGCGGAACTTACGCTTTGTCCGCGCCCTAAACGAATATCCCCGCAAATCTCCGCGGGCGTCTATATTTGTTACTGCAAATTGACCTGCGTCCCACGCGGGCTAATGCTACGCGCTTTCGCGCTTCCGTCTTCGCCAAGGCTACGCCGTGACAAGCCGCCCGCCCGACTCCCCGATGGGCGACACTCCCCACGCCGATGTCTGTCTCGCGGATACCGCGAAATTTGCGGGGCAATGGGAATGGTGAGAGTTGTGGGAACTGTGGGAATTGTGAGATAAGGCAAATTTGCGAGGTCTGGCACAAAACGCAAGTTGTAACTCTTACGTCAGAGATTGCAGGCGAGAGCGTATTGTCCCACATCTCCCACAACTCCCAATCCTCCCCAAAATCCCACTGTATCGCGTCCTTTTCGCGCCCGCGGCGCGATGTATTGATTTGCGCGGGACTCTCTCATCTCTCATCTCTCATAACTCATCTCTGCCATCGCAGGAGATTTTAAGGGGGAAAGGGGGATTTTAACAAAAAGTAAAAACTACCTTACGCGAAGCCGGGAGTACCGGAGCGAAGCGAGGAACGGACTCGCGAGAGCGCGGGGGCTCCCCCGAAAATCGTAGATTTTAAGGGGGAAAAAACTGCCGCGATCCTTTCGGACGGCGGCAGGCGCATCAAACAATTTGATTTTTATTTCTTCGGTGCTTGCGGCAACGGAAGCAGGATCTTGATCTCGTAGTCTTTTTCGAGTTTTTCGACATACGTTTTGAAAGCTTCCTGTTTCGCTTTCATATTGAGCATCGTGACAATGCGCTCCTTGACTTCGGCAAAGGGAATCACTTTGGCACCCTGCGGCGCATTGCGGCGGATGATGTGATAGCCGAACTGCGTTTTGACGACATTGGAGATCTCACCCGGTTTCAACGCGGCGGCCGCCTGCGAAAATTCCGGCACCATCCGCTCCGGCTCAAACGGCCCGAGATCACCGCCGGACTGTTTGCCGCTCGGGCAATCGCTCACTTCGGCTGCAAGTTTTTCAAAGGAGGCGGGATCCGCCTTGACTTTGGCGAGGACTTCTTCGGCTTTTTTCGCAGCCGCTTCCTTGTCGGCATCGGTTGCCTTGGCATCGACCATGATCAAAATATGCGACGCGCGCAACGTCTTTTCGCCGTCGGCGGGAATCGTCACCTTGTCGATGTTTTCATCGTAGAATTTTTTGGCGTCCGCTTCGGTCGCTTCCTTGCCTATGATGATCTTATCGATGAAGATCTGTAAAACAATAGCCTTTTTCTCCTCGGAGTCGGCGAGAACTTCCTGAACGACATCATCCACTTTTTTGCCCTGTGCGATGAGCGATTGCTCCAAACCGGGCTGGCTTTTGATCGCCCGGACGAGGAATTCTTTCATTTCGGCATCGGTCGGAACAAACTTCGCCTTTTGGATTTCGGCTTCGATCGCCTGCTCGCAGGCGATCATTCTTGCCTGACCGGCGGCGAATTGCTTCATCTGCTCCGCCGGAATGGGCGGAAGCTGACCGCCGGGTACCATTTTCATCAACGCTTCGCGGACATTTTCGCGCGTCACTTTGATGCCTTTGCCTTCGGCGATCACTTCCGGCAACGCGAGAATGGGATCCGCCGGAGCGGCTTCCGCTTTGGCGGGCGCCGCCGGAGCCGGCTGGACGGGAGGAACTTCCGCCTTGGGGGCGTCAGCGGCATTCAACGCCGCAAAAGAGAGCATCGCCGCTCCGCAGAAGCAGAGTGCCGCCGTACTGAATTGCTTTTTCATAAAATTCATCTCCTTACGTAGTACCGGTAAATCCGGTGTTTTCCTGATTTCTATAAAATAATTCTTTTCCGCCGATAAATCAAGCGTTTTTTCAAATAAATCCGGTCAATCGCGGCAGGCGCGGATATCGACGCCGAGCCCCGTCAGTTTGCCGACGAGATTTTCGTAGCCGCGGTAAATGATCTCGGCGTGATTGATCTTGCTCTCGCCGCGCGCGCAGACGGCGGCGATGACCATCGCCATTCCGGCGCGGATATCGGGACTGGTCATTTCGACGCCGTGCAACGCGACGGGACCGCGGATGACGACGCGGTGGGGGTCGCAGACGATCGCGTTGGCGCCCATACTGATCAACCGGTCGGCAAAGTAAATGCGGCTCTCGAACATCTTTTCAAAAAACATCATCGTGCCGCGGCACTGCGTCGCGGCGACGATCGTGCAACTCATCATATCCGACGGGAATTGCGGCCACGGGCCGTCGGAGATCTGCGGGATATGACCGCCGTAATCGCAGACAATCTCCGGCGTCTGTCCGCCGGGCAACACGATCTCGTTCGATTTCAGAATGACCTCGATGCCCATGCGTTCAAAGACGCGGCGCAGCATCCAGTAGTGGCGCGGCGTTGTCCCGGTGACGGTGACGCCGACGCCCGCCGCCGCGCCGAGGGCGAGAAAACTCCCCGCCTCGATGTGGTCGCTGACGACGGTGTAATCGACGCCGTGAAACGACGATTTCCCGTTGATGACCAAAGTATTGCTGCCGATGCCGGAAATATCCGCGCCCATCTGGTTGAGCATATTGGCGAGATCGCATACGTGGGGTTCTCCGGCGGCGTTGTAAAGCGTCGTCGTCCCCTCCGCCGCCGAAGCGGCGATCAGGATCTGCTCGGTCGCCGTGACACTGCATTCGTCGAGAAAAAGTTCGCGGCCGCGCAACGACTTTTTGACCTTGAAGTGATAGACTTCGGGGTCTTCGATCATCTCGGCGCCGAGCTTGGTCAAGCCGTAAAAGTGGCCGTCGAGCCGCCTGCGGCCGATGACGTCGCCGCCGGGGGGATAAAGGATCGCTTCTCCGGTGCGGGCGATCAATGCCGAGGCGAAAAGGATGCTGGTGCGGTTTTTGGCGCATTCGGCGCGGCCGACGGTGCTGGTCAGCACATTCGCCGTCCGGATGGTCAATACGTGATCGGCGAAGGTGTATTCCGCGCCGAGACTTTTGGCGATGTCGAGCATCGTGCGGACGTCGAGAATATCGGGCACGTTGCGCAAAGTGACGGTTTCACCGGTGAGCATCGTCGCCGCGATCATCGGCAAGACGGCATTTTTATTGCCGCCGACGGCGACCTTGCCGCCCTGAATGCACTTGCCCTGAACAATGAGACTTTCCATAAAAACTCCTCTCCAAAATTGCTTTTCGGCTGTAACATAATACAAAAAACCCCGTTTTGCAAGGCAGAACGGGGAGGAAATGTCACAAAGAACGAAAAACTTTTTACCGATCGGCGATGCGGCGGGCGACGGCGGCCTCATACGCATCGAAATCGTCGATCCTGATGCGCGCGACGCCGGTGGCGATAGCGGCTTCGGCGACGCGGCGGGCGACGTGCGGCACGACGCGGCTGTCAAAGGGCTTGGGAATGACGTAATCGCGTCGGATACCGACCTTGTCGAACATCCCTTTGGCGGCATCTTCCGGATAAGCGGCGGCGAGTTTTTCGCGGACGTCGGCGGGGATCGGCGCTTCGGCGAGTTCCGCAAGCGCGTTGCTCGCGGCAAGTTTCATCTCGTCGTTGATGTCGGTACTGCGGACGTCGAGCGCGCCGCGGAAAATGCCGGGGAAGCCCAAAACATTGTTGATCTGATTGGGGAAGTCGCTGCGGCCCGTGCCGACGATGGCGGCGCCGGCGGCAAGGGCGACGTCGGGGAAAATTTCCGGCGTCGGATTCGCCATCGGAAAAATGATCGGATCTTTTGCCATCGTCTTGACCATTTCCGGCGTCAGACAGCCGGGCGCGGAAAAGCCGAGGAAAATATCGGCGCCGCGGACGGCGTCGGCGAGCGTGCGCGCGTCGGTATCGGCGGCGAAACGCAGTTTCTGCTCGTTGAGATCGGTGCGGTCTTTGCGGAGCACTCCTTTGCTGTCGCACATCAGGAAGTTTTCGCGTTTCGCGCCCGCCTTGATGTAGAATTCACAGCAGGAGATCCCCGCGGCACCCGCGCCGGAAACGGCGAAGCGGCAATCTTCGATCTTTTTGCCGAGCAGTTTGAGCGCGTTTTTGATCGCGGCGTAGGAAATGATCGCGGTGCCGTGCTGATCGTCGTGAAAAACGGGGATATTCATTCTCTTTTTGAGTTCCCGCTCGACCTTGAAACAGGCGGGAGAGCCGATGTCTTCGAGATTGATGCCGCCGAAACTCGGTTCGAGCGTCTCGACGGCGGCGATGAGTTTCTGCGCGTCGGTGCGCCCTTTTTCATTGAAAACCTTGTCGAGGCAGATGCCGATCGAGTCGATGTCGGCGAAGCGTTTGAAAAGCACCGCCTTGCCCTCCATCACGGGCAGTCCGGCGCCGGGGCCGATGTTGCCGAGACCGAGGACGGCGGTACCGTCGCTGACGACGGCGACGAAATTGCCTTTGCTGGTGTATTCCCAGATCGCTTCGGGGTCGTCCTTGATGGCGAGACAGGGCTGGGCGACGCCGGGGGTGTAGGCGAGCGAAAGGTCTTTCGCGCTTTCGCAAGGTTTGGTGGGAACGACCGAAATTTTTCCGGCAGGGAGCGTTTTATGGTATTGCAGAGCGTCGAGTTTTTCCGCCATATTTCACCTCTTTTTGTTTTATGAAATGGACAACGCTTATAATATAGCGTCAAAGCGCATCGTCTGCAAGCAAAACGCGCTATTCTCCGGAGTAGAGTTTTTCGACGCGGTCGAGAAACTCTTTGCCGCGCGGCGAAAGCAATTCATTGCGGTGACGGACGGCGTCGATCCGGGCGGGCGCGTGAGCACCGAGCCCGCCGAAACGCGCTTCGGTTTCGGTGAGAAAAGTCTCCGCTTTTTCCCGTTTTTCCCAGATCTCGGCAAGTTCCTTTTTGGCGGCGGCGATCGCTTCGAGGTCGCCGGGGTAAAAATCCAAGGCGGCGAGCCGGTCGATCACCGCGCGCGCTTCCGGAGTTTCGCCCCGGCGGAAATCGCGCAAGTCGCGCCGGAATTTTTTCCGCATTTCCTCGACGTCGGGTCGCGTCATCGAGAGCGCACACCAGACTTCGAGATCGGCGGGAACGCGCCGCCCGGTCGGCTTGCCGAAATCGTCAAGTTCCTCGATCTCGCGCTGGCAAAGCCGGGCGAAAACGCGACGGGAAAGCCCCGCCGGACGCGGCGCAAACAAGTGCCAGGCGCGCTGATTCGCCGCGTCAAAAAGCAATTCGTCGGCACTGGCAAAGCCCTCGGCGCGGGCGACTTCGTCGAGTTTCAGGAGGAGTTTTTCCGTCACCCTTTCCCCTCGGAGGATGTCATCTCCCACGGCGTTCAAAAGGTCGCGGCGGCGCACGGCGTAAAGGAGAATTTCCGCCGCTTCCTCCTGATAGATCTCAACCGGGGGGAAGCTGCCGCTTGTCGCACTGCAACTGTAATCGATATTGCGTCCGGCGCCGAGGAGCGCGCGCAAAAAAAACATCTGGTAATTGGAACGGTTGATCTTGCGGGAATTGGCGATGCCGCGCAATTCTCCGCGCATCGCGGCGAGGAGGAAGCGGGGCAGGCGCAAATTTTTTTCACTTCCGGCGCGGTGGGCAAAAAGCGCGCCCGACAACTGCTCCATCACGTCGTTGTCGCGCATCCAGTTTTCATCGTCGCAAATGACGAGTTCGATCGCGCGGTGCGTTTCCACGCGCGCGATCTTTTTCGGCGCGTCGCGGTCAAAAACGATCCGCAGATTCCGCGGTGCTTTTTCTTTTCCGGGGAAAGGAAAAAGCGCGGCGATCTCCTGATTGAGCGTACGGACGACGCGGTGGTTTTCCGGGCGGCGGGAAACGATCTCGACCGCCGCCTCCGCCGTCGCCGTACCGATCAGAAAGAAAAGTAAAACGATGCGTTTCAGTTTCACTTGCCGCCGCGCGCGCAACGCATTACCCGCGGATGATTTTGAGCAATTCGTCGCGCTTGGCTTCCATCAGACTCGGCGTGTCGGCTTCGACGATCAGCCGCAACAGCGGCTCGGTGTTGGAAGCGCGGACATTGAACCACCAGTCGGGATATTCGCAGCTGACGCCGTCCAGTTCAAACAAATGCCCGTCGGCGTAGCGGCGGCGCAGCGTATCGAGGATCGGCTTGACGTCGGCGACCTTGGAATTGACTTCGCCGCTGGAAGCGTATTTGCGGAGCGGATCGACCAATTCGTGAAGCGCGCAGTTTTTCTTGCAGAGCAAGTTGGTGAGCATCACGAGCGAAAGCCCCTGCGACTCGGCGGTGCAGTTCTGCTTGAAGTAGTAGTGACCGGAAAGTTCCCCGGCGAA
Source organism: Victivallaceae bacterium (assembly GCA_016292515.1). Taxonomy (GTDB): domain Bacteria; phylum Verrucomicrobiota; class Lentisphaeria; order Victivallales; family Victivallaceae; genus UBA1784. The sequence goes on along the minus strand of JAEDIJ010000005.1, from coordinate 34,760 downwards.
AACGGCGTCGTTTTCGCGCATCTGCGCCTTGATGAAAGCGTGACCGACGCGGCACTGGATCGCCTTGCCGCCGTTGGCTTCGATGCACTCCTTGACCGCGCGGCTGCTGCGCAGATCGTAGAGGATCGTCGCCGGCCCGTTGGAAAGGATATCCTGCGCGATCAGCGCGGTAAAGAGATCCATCGGGATGATCTCGCCGCGGTCGTCGATGAAACCGCAGCGGTCGGCGTCGCCGTCAAAAGCGGCGCCGAAATCGGCTCCGACTTCCTTGACCTTGGCGCGGATTGCGTCGAGCGTGTGCGTTTTGAGCGGATTCGCCTCGTGATTCGGAAACGTGCCGTCGAGTTCCTCGTAAAGCGGCACGACGTCAAAGAGATCGCGAATGCCCGCCATTTCGGCGGACCCCATCGCGTTGGCGAAATCGACGACGATTTTGAGTTTCCGGTCGATCTTGGCGAAACTGCGCAGGAAGCGCGCGTACTCGGGCGCGATGTCAAACGTCGAGAGAGTTCCCGGCGTGCTGCACGGGGCGAAACTCTGCGTTTCGACGATCTTTTTGATCTCCATGATGCCGGTCGCGCCGGAAATCGGCACGGCGTCGGCGCGGCAGAGTTTGAAACCGTTCCACTCGCCGGGGTTGTGGCTCGCCGTGATCATCACGCTGCCGTCGGCGTGCAGAAATCCGTTGGCGTGATAGCTCATCGGCGTCGAGCAGAGTCCAAGATCGATCACGTCGGCGCCCTGCGCCATCATTCCTTTGGCGAGCGCCTGAAACAGCGGCTCGGAAGTCGGGCGCATATCGCGACCGACGACGACTTTTTTCGCACCGGTGAAGGTGATGTAGGCACGACCGATCTTTTCGGCGATCTCGGGATCGAGATCGACGCCGTAGACGCCGCGAATGTCATAAGCCTTGAAAATTTCCGCCATAGTCCAATCTCCTTATTTATGATCCTGACAGTGACAGGCATCGCCATCACAATCACAGTGATCGTGATCCTCTTCGCAACCGCAGTCGCAATTTTCGTCCTCACAGCCGCAATCACAGCCGCCGGCGGAATAAAATTCGAGGATCTCCTCGGCGACGCTTTCGGGCGTGAAGCCGAATTTTCCGGCGAGCACCTTGTAGGGCGCCGACGCGCCGAAGTGGTCAAGCCCGATCGCGAGACCGCCCGCGTTGACAAAGCGGTGCCAGCCGTAGGTGGAACCGGCTTCGATCGAAACGATCGCTTCGCAGTCAAAGGGCAGGACTTTATCCTGATACTCGAAATCCTGCGCGAGAAAGAGTTCCTGACTCGGCATCGAAACGACGCGGATCTTATTGCCGTCCCGCCGCAGGATCTCCGCCGCGCCGAGCGCGAGATTGACTTCACTGCCCGTCGCGAGGAGCGCCAGTTCAAAATCCTCGTCGTCGGAAACGACGAATGCGCCGCGCGCCACATCGACGTTTGCCGCCGTTTTTTCATCGTAGACGGCGAGATCCTGACGGGTGAGCAGCAAAGCGACGGGACCGTCCGCCTGCAACGCATACGCCCACGCCTGCGCCGTTTCGTGCGCGTCGCCGGGGCGGATCACCGTCAAGCCGGGGATCGAGCGGAGCATCGTGATCTGCTCGACCGGTTCGTGGGTGGGACCGTCCTCGCCGACGTAGAAACTGTCGTGCGTAAAGACGTAGATCACGTGCAGATGTTGAAGCGCCGCCAGCCGGATCGCGGGTTTCATATAGTCCGCAAAGACGAAGAAAGTCGCGCAGTAGGGGATCGCCGTCCCGTAGAGCGCCATACCGTTGGCGGCGAGCGCCATACCGAACTCGCGCACGCCGAAGTGGAGATTGCGTCCGGCGGGATTGGCGGCGGTGAAGTCGCCGCCGTCCTTGATCACGGTCTTGTTGGAAGGTCCGAGGTCGGCGGAACCGCCGAGAAGCGAGGGCACCTGCGCCGCCGCGACCTGCAACGCCGCACCGCTTGCGGCGCGCGTGGCGATCGGCTTGTCGTAGGGCACGCCGGATGCGATTTTCTGCTGAATGTCCGCCGGAACTTCGCGGCCGAGGAACTGGTAAACTTTATGGGCGCGCAAGGGATCGGCGTCGAGGAAGTTCTGGAAATCCTTTTCCCACTGCGCGGCGGCGGCGATGTTTTCTTTGGCGCGCTCCGCGCAGAAACTTTTCACCTTTTCGGGGATCGTAAAAGCGGGCAGCTCCCAGTTGAGGTTTTTGCGCAGTCCGGCAAGTTCCTCCTCGCCGAGCGGCTCGCCGTGGCATTTGGCGAGCCCCGCCTTGGTCGGCGCGCCGTAACCGATCGTCGTGTGTCCGATGATGATCGTCGGACGGCCGTCGGACTGCTGCGCCTGACGGAGCGCGTCGTCGCACTGCGCGATGTCATTGGCGTTTTCGATCTCGATGACGCGCCACTTCTGCGCGGCGAAACGCGCGCCGACGTCTTCGGTAAAGGCAAGGTCGCAACTGCCCTCGATGGAAACGCGGTTGCAGTCGTAGTAAACGATCAATTCGTCGAGTTGCAAATGGCCCGCAAGCGAAGCGGATTCCTGCGTGCAACCCTCCATCATACAGCCGTCGCCGCAGATCACGTAGATTTTCTGCGCGTCAAAGAGACCGCTCTTGTCCAATCCGGTCGAAGCGGCGAAATTGCGTTTGGCGATCGCCATACCGACCGCCGAGGAAAACCCGCTGCCGAGGGGGCCCGTTGTGATATCGACGCCGTCGGTGTGCCCGTATTCGGGGTGGCCGGGGGTGAGACTTCCCCACTGGCGGAATTCCTTGATGTCGTCCATCGTCAAGCCGAAGCCGAAAAGGTGGAGCATCGAGTAGAGCAACATCGACGCGTGACCGCCGGAAAGAACGAAACGGTCGCGGCCGATCCACTTGGGATTTTCCGGGTTGAAGCGCAGATATTTGCTCCAAAGCGTAAAGGCGAAATCCGCGCACCCGAGCGGCATTCCCGGATGGCCTGATTTCGCCTTTTGGATCGCCTCCGCCGAGAGTACGCGGATGGCGTCGGCGGACAACTTCATCAGCTGCGGATCGTAAATCATCTCATATCCTTTCGATTTTTTCAGTTTTACAACTGGTAAATTGCAAGTTTTGCGCTATCTTTTATATAGAGCAATTGATTTGATGTCATTCGCAATGATATAAAGTAACACACAGACCTCTTAAAAGCAAGAACGAAACGAAGATGACTGAAAGATTTATCACTTCTTCCCTGAACAAACGCGACCCGGCGCGCGAAAACTCGCTCCGTCCTCCCACCTTTGCCGAATTTCCCGGACAGCAGCGCGTCAAGGAGCAACTGGAACTTTTTGTGCGCGCCGCCCGCGAACGCGACGAAGCACTCGATCACATCCTTTTGAGCGGCCCGCCGGGACTGGGCAAGACGACGCTCGCCTACATCATCGCCAATGAGCGCGGCACCCATCTCAAAAGTTCGAGCGGCCCCGCGATCGAGAAACCGGGCGATCTCGCGGGATTGCTCACCTCCCTTGAACCGGGCGACGTGCTTTTCATCGACGAGATCCACCGCCTCAGCACCGCCGTCGAGGAGTACCTTTACAGCGCGATGGAGGATTTTTTCATCGACATCATGCTGGAACAGGGCGCGGGGGCGCGTTCGGTGCGTCTCAACATTCCCCGCTTCACGTTGATCGGCGCGACGACGCGGCAGGGAATGCTCTCGTCGCCGTTGCGCGCGCGTTTCGGCTTGAATATCCGGCTCGACTACTACGAAACGGAAAGCCTCTGCAAAATTCTGCGCCGCTCGGCGAATCTGCTCGACGTCGAACTCGACGACGAGGGCGCATTGGAGATCGCCGGACGCTGCCGCGGCACGCCGCGCATCGCCAACAATCTTTTGCGCCGCGCCCGCGATTACGCGCAGGTGCGCGCCGACAAAAAGATCACGGGCAAAGTCGCTTCCGACGCGTTGCAGATGCTCCAAATCGACAGCGACGGTCTGGACGATATGGACTTGCGCATCCTCGAAGTCATCATCGCCAACTTCCGCGGCGGCCCCGTCGGGCTGAAAAACATCGCGGTGTCGGTCGGCGAGGAGGAGGACTCGATCGAGGAAGTCTACGAACCCTTTCTCATTCAGCGCGGTTATCTCGTGCGCACCCCCAAAGGGCGCGTCGCCACTCCCAAGGCGTGGCAGAAACTCGGTCTCGACCGCGCGACCGACAGCAACGAATTATTTTAGGAGATCTTCACGATGGCACACCCCTGGCTCGGCAAACTTCTCGAATTGCAGAAATGCGACCTGCGCATTTTCACCGACAAACAGAAACAAAATTCTCTTCGCGGCGACCTCACGGAACTCCTCGGCAAACGCGACGCCCTGCTCAAAGCGGTCGACGATGCCGCCAGCCGCGTGAAAAAAATCGAACTTGAAATCAAAGCGGGCGAGTCCGACATCAAGAAACTCGACGACGACAACCGCAAACTGCAACAGCAGTCCGCGATGGTCAAAAAAAATACCGAATATCAGGCGATGCTCGCGACGATCGAGGACAACAAGCGCAAGACGGGCGAGATCGAGGAAGCGATCCTCGCCAAATTCGACGAACTGGAAAACGCCAAGCGCGAATTCAACCGCATCAAACGGGAAAACGCCGCCGCGCTCAAAATGGTCAAAGCCGATTTCGACGACGTCGTCGCCTTTGGCGACACGCTCAAAAAGGAAGTGGAGACGCTGACAAAAGAACGTCCCTCCAAGGTCAACGGTATCATTCCCGACGTCCTGCGCCGCTACGAGGCACTGATGAAAAAGCCGGAGTCGGGCGCTCCCGTCTGCGCGGTCGAAAACGGCATCTGCACGCGCTGTCATATGCGCGTCACCGCCCAGACGCTCAATCAGCTCCAAAAGGGCGAAGTCGTCGAGTGCGACAACTGCCAGGGCATGCTCTACGATCCGAAGCGCGTCGAACTTTAAGTTTTCCGATGATGGACGAGACTGATTTCCCCGTCGACGACTTCGCCGCCGACTTCGACATCGCGGATTGCGAAGTCGAGTACGAGGTCGACGAACGCCCCGACATTTCGACTTTGGAGGAGGGGTGCCGCACCTTTTTTTCCCCCGGCGGCCCGTTGCAGAGCGCGATGCCGGACGGCGAGGAACGTCCCCAGCAACTGGAAATGGCGCTCGCGATCTCCCGCGCGCTCGCCAAAGGCTCCAACTGTTGTATCGAGGCGCCGACCGGCGTCGGCAAGAGTTTCGCCTATTTAGTCCCGCTTTTTGAACGCGCCCGCCTCGCGGGCCGCTGTGCGCTGATCACGACGGAAACGATCCATTTGCAGGAGCAGTTGATCGAAAAGGACATTCCCTTTTTGAGCGAAGTGATGGGCATCCCGATCAAAGCCGCGCTCGCCAAAGGTCGCCGCAACTACTTGTGCCGCAGGCGTTTCGCACTTCTTACGGGAGAGCAACGCGACGCGCTTCTGCCGTTGCCTTCCCTTGTCGGCGACATCGCGAAGATCACTTCCGCGCTCGAAAACGGCGCAAGCGGCGAACGCGACAATCCCGACTTCCGCGTCGATTCCGCGACGTGGGATCTCGTCTGCTGCGAAGTCGGCAACTGCCTCGGCGGCAAGTGCGAATTTTTCCGTGAGTGCGCCTATATGCGCGCGCGACGCAAATGGGAGGAAGCGGACATCGTCGTCGCCAATCACGCGCTCTTTTTCACCGATCTCGCGATGCGTTGCGGCGAAGGGACGGCGGGGACGCTTCTGCCCAACTACGGCGCCGTACTGATCGACGAAGCGCACACCTTGGAGGACAATGCCGCCGAACATTTAGGGCTTCATATTTCCAAAGTCGGCGTGTTGCACGCCCTCAACAAACTTTACAATCCCGAAAACATCCGCGGACTCCTCGTCCGCAACGGCATCAATCCCGCGCTCCGCGCCGCCGTCGCCAGTTGCCGCGACGAAGCCTACGGCTGGTTCGCCCCCTATGAAAATTTGCTTCAACAGTGCCATGAAAGCGCGCTTGCCGTCAACCGTCCGATCGACGACAGTCCGAATTTTCAGACGCAGTTGAGCGCGCTGATCGAAGACCTCTCGGCCGTCGTCCAAAAGGAGGAGGAGCCGAGTCTCCGCACGGAGTTGGAAAGCGCGGTCAACCGCTGCCGCGAGATCATCGACGCCGTCGACGCTTTTCGCACCCGGCGGCTGCCCGATACGGTCTATTATGCGGAGAACGACCGCGCGCAGATCTCGCTCCACGGAACGCCGCTCAACATCGCCGATGTATTGGGCGAAATCCTTTTCAATCAGGACTTTCCCGTTATTCTGTGCAGTGCGACGCTGACCGTCCGCAAGCACTTTGACTACTACTTTTCGCGCTCCGGCTTCACCAACGGCGAATCGCTCCGGCTCGACTCCCCCTTTGCGGCAAGTCAGGCGCGTTTCCGCGCGGTGCGCCGCTTTCCCGATCCCTCGACGCCGGAATTTGCCGACGCGCTGATCGAAATACTGCCAAAACTCATCGCCGAAACCGACGGCAAAAGTTTCGTCCTTTTCACCAGTTATCAGCAGATGCGCCGCTGTGCCGACGCGCTCCGCGGCGAATTTGCCGAACGCAACTGGCAACTGCTCGTCCAAGGCGGGGAACTCACCCGTTATCAGATGTTGCGGGAATTCAAACGCGATGTCAACTCCGTCCTTTTCGGCACCGACAGTTTCTGGACGGGGGTCGATGTGCCGGGCGAAGCGTTGAGTCAGGTGATCGTCACCAAACTGCCTTTTGCCGTCCCCAGCCATCCGCTGATCGCGGCGCGCATCGACCGCATCCGTCAGCAGGGCAAAAGTCCTTTCGGGGAGTACAATCTGCCGGAAGCCGTCCTCAAATTCCGGCAGGGCGTCGGCAGGCTGATCCGCCGCCGCACCGACCGTGGGATCATCACCTGCCTCGACCCGCGGTTGCTGACCAAAAGTTATGGACGGGCGTTTCTGGAATCGATCCCCTATCCCTTGGAGATCATAGAGTAACGCCTACGCGCCGGTACGCAGTTTTTCGCGGCAGAGCGCGGCGCGCTGGATGTCGCGGTCGTTGCCCGTTAAAATATGTCCGGTCAATTTCTGCAAATGGGCGTTCTGGATGGAAAGCCACAAGGCGTTGACCGTCGCGCAGTCGAGGCGGTCAAAGAGTTTCATATCGACGCCCGCGCGCAAGCCGGAAAGATAATTGAGCGCGTCGTTTCCGGTCAACTTGTAGGCGTAGCGCAACATCCCGAAACTGCGCCCGACGAAATCGAGCCAGCCGTAGCGGTCTTTTTCGAGCAACTGGATCCGCGCGTTGCGCTCGAAGTTGATCAACTGGTCGATCACGGCGGAAAAACGCTCGATGATCTCCTCCTCGCTTTCGCCGAGGGTGGACTGATTGGAAACCTGATAGAAATTACCGCGGTTGTCGCTCCCCTCGCCATTCATTCCGCGGACGGCGAGATTGAGTTTGTTGATCCCCTGGATCGTCGCGCCGATGCGCCCGGAAAGGGTCAGCGCGGGCAAGTGGAGCATCACCGAAGCGCGCATTCCCGTGCCGACGTTGGTGGGGCAACTTGTCAGGTAGCCGAGTTTTTTGTCAAAGGCGAAATCAAGTTTTTTCGCCAGACGGTCGTCGATGAGGCTCGCCGAAGAAAACAATTCGCGCAGACAGAATCCGGGGGAGATCGCCTGCAAGCGCAAGTGATCCTCCTCGTTGATCATCAGAGAAAGTCTTTCATCTTCGCGGACGAGGAGCGCGGCTCCCTGCGGACGGTCGATGAATTCGCGGCTGGCGAGATGGCGTTCAAAGAGGATCTCGCGGTCAAGCGGAGGGAGATTTTCCATTTCAAAAAGATGGAGTTTCCCGCCGAAACTGCGGCTGTTGGCGGCGGAAACGACGCGGTCGGCAACGACGCGGCGGCAGTCGGCATCGGCGGAACTCGGGAAAGGCGTCCCCGCAAGGTTGCGGGCGAGCCGGATCCGGCTGGAAACGGCGATGTCGCATCCGGCATCCGCCAAAGCGAGAAAACTCGCCTGATTTTCCAAAAGGAAATCGACGCTTTTTTCGGGAGTCATCACTTTTCCTCCTTTTTCGCCTTGACATTCCGTTTCGGCTTCGCGGCGGACTTTTTGGCGGGCTTCGCCATTTTTTCCTCCAAACGGCGGATGTCGTCGCGACAGCGGGCGGCATCCTCGTACTCCTCGCGGCGGACGAGTTCCGACAGAAGGTTTTTAAGTTTCCGCAATTTGAGTTCGTCGGCACCCCGATCGGCGCGGATGACGCCCGGACGCTTGCCGACGTGAAGTTTGCCTTTTTGCACCTTGGAGATCACGTCCTCGATCAGCGGCGCGAAACTTTGGTAGCATTGGGGACAGCCGAGCTGACCGTTGTGGGCTTTGATCTTTTCGAGCGTCCACTGGCAGACGGGGCAGACGATGTCGCTCCCCGGTGCGTCCTTTTCCTTTTCCGCGCCGCCGGGAGCGTTGCCCGTCATTTTCTGAAAAAGCACTTCGGCGAGATTGAAGCCGAGCGCGGCGAGCGCGCCTTGCGCTTCCTCGTGCTTGGCGCATTCGGCGCACAAGTTGGTCTTGACGCGCTTGCCGTTGTGGATCGTCTCAATGTGGATCGTCGCTTCATTTTTTTTGCATCGGTCACAAAGCATCTTCATACTCCTTATGTACGACATTACCTCCGGCGAGGTGGTCGGGTTCGATATGCGCAAAAGAGCGCAATATGTTGGCGCGCACGTCGGGGATCCGCTCCGCGAGCGTATCGATCAGCGAACGGAAATAATGCCGGTCGCCGCCGCGCAACTGCTCCTCAAAAGGACAGTGCCCGCCGTCGGGCAAAGCCAATTCCGCCGCCGCCGCCGCGACCGCCGCTTCGGGGGCGAGGATCAGCGGGCGGATGACGCGCACCGCCGCCACGCTTTTAGGCGGCACGACGGGCGCCATCGACGTCAATCCCTGCCCGCGGCAGAGGCTCATCCAAAACGAGGTGACGGCATCGTCGAGGTGCTGCCCCAAACTCAACGCGTCACACGACAATTCGTGCGCAAGTTTGTACAAATGCCCGCGCCGGAGCCGCGAACAAAGGACGCACGGCGCGTTCTGCCACTCTTTTTCTTTGATGATGGCATCGACGTCGCACTTGACGATGTGATGCGCGACACCGTAACGGCGGCAGAAATTTCCGGCGCACGCCGCGTCGAACTCCGGATAACCGGGGTCGAACGTCGCCGCGACGATCTCGAAGTCGATCGGAGCGACTTCGCGCAGGTGCGCGAGGACGTCGAGCATCACGCAACTGTCCTTGCCGCCGGAAAGCGCGACGAGGATGCGTTCGCCGGGCGCGATCATCCGGTAACGGACGACCGCTTCCCCCGCGAGACGGTAAATTTTTTTCAGAGCGTCGGAGATCATTTTGCCTTGCTCATCCGCGACTGTAATTTTTTCAGGGCGATATTCTGCAACTGCCGGACGCGTTCGTTGGTACATCCGATGGCGACGCCGACCTCCTCCAAGGTGCGGATCGGCTCGCCGTCGAGCCCGAAACGGAGCCGCAGGATCCTCTGCTCCCTTTCGGAAAGCGTCGATAAAAGTTTCAGCAACTCGTCGATATCTTCAAGACGGATCTGCAATTCGTCGGGCGCGGGCGTGCGCTCGTCGGCGATGAAATCGAGGATCTCCGCGCCGTTTTCGTCATCGGTATCAAACGCGGCGTTGAGCGACTGCATATTCAGCCGGCGGGCGTGACGCAGACGGCGGATCGTCGCCAGAGACAAGCGGCATTTTTTCGCCAGTTCTTCATCGGTGGGCGCGCGGTGCAAATCGCAACTCAATTCCTTTTCGGCACGCCGGATCCGCTGCCAGTGCTGTTGCGTTCCGATCGGCACGCGAACCGCCTGCACCTGCTCGGCGATCGCCTGACGGATCGCCTGTTTGATCCACCAGGCGCTGTAAGTGCTGAATTTCGCTCCCTTGGCGGGGTCGTAACGCTTCGCCGCCGTCACGAGACCGCGGTTGCCCTCGGAAACGAGATCCTCCCACGGCAGGCCGCGACCGAGGAAATCATTGGCGATTTTCAGCACCAGCCGCAGATTTTCCCGAATCAGAAAATCGGATTTCTGGCGTTGCTCATCCTCGCACTTTTCCATCGTCGAACCTCCGTGATTTGAGGTTGCCTGCCGGGGGGATTCAGATCTGATCAAGCGCCCCCTTGTAACTTGCAAGAAGATCGTTCAACGAAACTTCAAATCCGGCGCCCATACCGGAAAATTCCAGTTTCGCCGCATCGGTCACTTTGCCGACGCAGACGCACGGCTGATCCTCAAAGAGTTTCTCAAACGCCTCGCGCTTGTCGGGGGAAATCGTCGCCACGAAACGGGCGTTGGATTCCGAAAAGAGCACGTCGGCGGCACCGCAGTTTTCCTGCGGGATCGCCGCGAGGTCGATCGCCGCGCCGAGCCGTCCCGCCATCGCCATTTTGGCAAAGGTGACGCCGAGACCGCCGAGGCCGGGGGTCGCCAGCGCGTTGACGAGATGATTTTTCGTCGCTTCGATCACTTTGCCGTAGAGCGCGAGCGCGGCGTCCGCATCGACTTTGGGCACGTCGTTGCCGACGGCGTCAAGCATATTGAAGTATTCCGAACCGCCGAGTTCCTTTTTGGTCGTGCCGAGCACGTAAACGAGGTCGCCTTCCCGCTTGAAATCCAGCGTCTGCGAGCAGCGGATGTCGTCCATTTTGGCGATCACGCTGAAAAGCAGCGACGGCGGGATCGAAATTTTGCGGCCGCCCTTGGTGCTGTCGTTTTTCATCGAGTCCTTGCCGGAAATGCAGGGGACGCGGTATTTCTTGGTGAAATCGTAGAGTGCCTGATTGGCGCGCACCAGCTGGGCGAGTTTGTATTCGCCGTCGGGAGTCTTTTCGCTCTTGACGGGGTCGGGCCAGCAGAAGTTGTCCAATCCGGCGATCTTGCTCATCGAACCGCCGACCGAGAGGATGCGGCGCACCGCGAGGTCGATGCTCGAAGCGGTCATCCAGTAGGTGTCGATGTCGCTGTAACGCGGCAAAATCGCCGACGAAAGCACGATACCCTCGGTGGAGAGCGGCGCGATCATCGTGACCGTCGCGTCGGAAGCGACGTCGCGGCAGACGCCGACGTACGGTTTGATGACGCTCAAACCTTTGACTTCGTGGTCGTACTGGCGCGCCTTATACTCGTCGCTGGCGATGTTGATGCGTCCGACCATCTTGACGAGATCATCCGCGAGGTCGCGGCCGCTGTAAACGGGGTCGTCGAAATGCGGCGCTTTCCACGTCGCGGTCAAATGCATCTTGGGCAGTCCCTCGTGCATAAATTTCATACTCAACGCGCCGACGGTCTTGCCGTCGTACAGGACGTGGAAAATCCCGTCGTCGGTAAATTCGCCGAGGACGGAAACTTCGACGTCACGCGCCTTGGCGAGAGCCTGAAATTCCGCGAGTTTTTCCGGCGGCACGGCGAAACTCATCCGCTCCTGCGCCTCGGAAACGAGGATCTCCCACGGTTGAAGACCGGCGTATTTGAGCGGTGCCTTGGCGAGATCGATGCGGCAGCCGTTGGTGACTTCCGCCATTTCGCCGACGCTGGAAGAAAGCCCGCCCGCGCCGTTGTCGGTGATGAAACGGTAAAGACCGCGGTTGCGCGCTTCGATCATGAAGTCGCCGAGTTTTTTCTGGGTGATCGGGTCGCCGATCTGAACCGCCTGAACGGGGCTTCCCTTGTGCAACTCCTCACTGGAAAAAGTCGCGCCGTGGATCCCGTCCTTGCCGATACGGCCGCCGCCCATCACGATGAGATCGCCCGGCTCGATCGTCTTGTCGGCGCCGGAAACGCCGTTGATCTTTTTGGGCAGTACGCCGACCGTGCCGCAGTAGACGAGCGGCTTGCCGATGTAGCGGTCGTCGAAGTATTCCCAGCCGTTGCCGTAGGGGATGCCGCTCTGGTTGCCGCCGTCGATGACGCCCTGATGGACGCCGTCGCGCAGACGGCGCGGATGCAAAAGACTTTCGGGGACGAGTTCGGGGTCGCAGAAAGGCGAGCCGAAGCAGTAACCCCAGACGTTGATGAGCAGTTCGGCGCCCTGACCCGTACCCATCGGGTCGCGGTTGACGCCGACGATGCCGGTCATCGCGCCGCCGTAGGGATCGAGCGCGGAGGGGCTGTTGTGCGTTTCGACCTTGTAGGCGATGTCGCAGTCGGCGTTGAAGTCGATGACTCCGGCGTTGTCCTTAAAGACGGAAACCAGATAATCGAGTTCCTTGGCGAGTTCCTTGGTGCCCTTTTGGACGAAAGTCTTGTAGCAGCTGGAAATATGGCTCGCCGTGCCGTTTTCCAGATCGCGGTAATCGATCTCGGCACTGAAAATCTTGTGCTTGCAGTGCTCGCTCCAAGTCTGGGCGAGGACTTCCAGTTCGAGGTCGGTCGGCTGTTTGGTCAACTGATACGCGGCGCGCTCCGTCTCGGTGCGGAAGTAGTTCTGAATGGATTTCATTTCGTCGATCGAGAGCGCGAGCGTGCGTTCGCGGCTGATCTCCATCAACTTCTCGTCGGAAACTTCGAGGTCGATCGTGCGGACATCGACCTTTTCGGTTGAACCGGCGCGCGGCAGATTGAGCGGGACGCCGTTGGCGGCGATCTCGTCGGCGGAAAGCACGCGGACGCTCTGAATGAGCAAGTTGGCAAGCTGTTTGGTGCCGACCTTTTCGGCGAGTTCGCGCGTCGCGTCGCCGTTGAGGAGATATTCGACACTCGAAGCGACGAATTCATCTTCCGCAAACTTGCGCCCGAGCACGTCGGAAGCGGCGTCGCGAAGCGTGCGCGCGACGTTGTCGGTCACGCCGGGGAGAAAACCGACGGCGATCAGGAATTTTCCGGCGAGTTCGCCGGGATAATTCGCCGACTTGCGGTCGCCGACCTGATAAAACTGCACGACGTCGTTGCAGAGCAGTTTCGCGAGTTTTTCCGCCTCGTCGAGCGTGATATCGGCGTCGATCGTGTAGACGTTGCGCGTGCGGACGTCGCCGCAATCGACGTGATAAAGTTCCGAAATCTGACGGGACAACTTCTCGCCGCGGGCGTCGCGCCATTGCGGGAGCGGACTGATCTCAATTCGATAAATAGCCATCTTCAAATCCGTTTTATGGGGTGGATGATTCGGTAAAATTATTTTCCGCGCGGAAAGACGCGAGATAAAACTCGTGACTGCGCCGGTAACGCTCCGCGTTGGACTTGCTCAAACTTTTGCTCACGTACTCGCGATAACGCGCCACTTTTGGGGAAACCCGGTCGAAAAAGGCGCGCATCTGATTGACCATCATGATTTCGGAGGCGGTCATTTCCTCCTCGCTCGAAGCGTATTCGCTGTCGTCGCGCAACGGGGAAAAATCGTGGATGTCCTCGCTGTTGCGTGAAAGTTCCGCCTCGAAACCGACGAAACTTTCGAGCGCGTCGGCGCCCGCATCGAGCAAGCGGACGAATTTCAGGAAACTTTCTTCCCGGCGTTTGGTATCGGGACTGGAAAGAACCGAAATGATCTTTTCCGTATCTCCGGCGATGCGGCGGAGCAACTGCTTGGCGTAGAAGTAGATCGACCGCCGCCCCTGACGCGAAAGCGAAAAGAGTTCCGCGCGGAGCAACTCCGTGATGCGGTCAAAGGCGGCGTTGCGCCGCCCCATCAGCGGGATGAGATTCATCTTGATCAGATGATCGGTGCGCCCCTGCGGACGGAATGCGACGTCGTCCTCCGGTTCGAGCGCGTCGAACCGGCGGCGACGGGAAGAGCCGATCATCAGACCGAATTTCATCAGGCGTTATACGTGAATTGGAATGCGCGGCAGGCTTTGACCGCCTCGCTGATCTTGGCGACCAGCGTTTCGGGCACCGCGACATTGGTTGTCATCACCGAGAGCGAACGGCCGGATCCCAGATCCTGCGGCGCGCGGATGTCGACGATGTTGATCTTGTTTTCACCGAGGATCCCGGCGATGCCGGCGATGACGCCGGGGGCGTCCTGGTATTCGACAAAGAGGTGATTGCCGCAGGGATCGAGGTAAAGACCGTCGAAATTGCCGATACGCGAGATCATCAGACGATTTTCGGCGATGGTGCCGCGGACGCTGATGCGGTAAATGGGATCGGTGCCGCCGAGCAGATCGACGGTCAGCGATTCCCCGTAATTCTTGGTGTTGTCGACGTCGCGGTTGACCAGCTCGATGCCGGCGCTCTCCAAAGCCTTGGCGGCGTCTTTCGGCGCCTGATCCGCGAATTCCGCCGAGATCGCGGCGGCGATCGCGCCGGTCAGCCACGGCCCGAATTTGGCGAGGTTGCCGTAGAAACTGGTTTCGATGCGCGAGACGTTGCCCGTGCCGAGATAACTCTTGGCGAGCGAAGCGACGGCAAAGGCGAGTTTCTGGTACTTCGCGTCGAGACCGTCGGGAAGAGCCTTGTTGACGACCGCGCTCGTGATACCCTTTTCAAAGTAATCGCAGGTCTGCTCCGCGGCGCGGCAGGCGGCGTTGAAATTCGCCTCAAAGGTGTTCGCGCCGAGGTGGGGCAGCATGATGTCGGCGATGTCCTTGACGCTCTTGTCGCCGGCGGCGTCTTTGGGATAGACGTCGTTGCAGAAAATGATCGGTTTTTCCGCCTTGGCGGCGCGCAGATCGTCCTCATTGATGATGCCGCTGCGCGCGCAGTTGACGAGCATCGCGCCCGGTTTCATCAAATCGAAAAGCCGGCGGTTGATCATACCGCGGGTCTCGTCGTTTTCGGGGATGTGCAAGGTGATGCAGTCCGCCTGGGCGAAAATTTCCTCGACCGTGCAGAGTTTGACGCCGAGTTTTTCGGCGAGCGCGGGCGAAAGAAACGGATCGTAACCGAGGAACTTCGTCTCGAAACCGGCGAGCCGTTTGACGACCAGTTGACCGATATGGCCGAGACCGAGGATGCCGACGGTCTTGCCGGTGAGTTCGCGGCCCATGAATTTGCTCTTTTCCCACAAACCGGCGCGGGTCGAGATGTCGCCCGGCACGACGTGGCGGAACGCGGCGAGGATCATCGCGACGACTTCCTCGGCGACGCCGTTGGAGTTGGCGCCGGGGGTATTCATCACGTCGATGTCGCGTTTCCGCGCATATTTGATGTCGATCGTGTTGAAACCGGCACCTGCGCGGACGATCAGTTTGAGTTGCGGAAGCGCGTCGATCACTTCGGGGGTGACCTTTTCACTGCGGACGATCAGGACTTCCGCGTCGGGATTGTTTTTGATCTGCTCGTCAAGCGGGGTCGTCGCATCGAGCACGACATTGTAGCCGCGCTCCGTCAGGATCGCCGCCGCCTGCTTGTCCAATTTTGTCGGGATCAGCACTTTGCGCATTTTTCAAAACTCCTTTTTATGGCAAAATATACAAAAGATATTTTTGGGATTTTCCGTGTGTCTTAATATAACACGCGCGAGGGCGTTTTGCAAGATTTTTTGCGCGATGCGCCATCCTTTTTGCCGAAAAGGTTGACAATCGTTTCCTCAAATGGAACCTCGGATTCCCGAAATCCGCAAATAAAGGAGCGTTTTTTATGATCTCATTTCCTCAAAACGTCACGTTGCTTCATCCGGAGCCGCCCTCCTGCGGAAGCGTCCATTTCACCTCGACGGGAACCGCCGCGCGGATCGTGCGCGAGACCGACGAGTTCGCCGACGATCGTCACGGCGTCAAAAACCGCATCACGCTGTTGATGCCGCCGACCGCTTCCCCGCATTCGGGCGACCGCATCTTGTTTGCCGACAGGGAGTACGAGATCACCGGCGTCCGGCGTTGCCGCGACGTCGAGGGTGAAAATTTGGTTTTCCGCGTCGAAGCGATCTATTGAGAAAGGAGAGAAATATGAGCAACGAGCAGATCCTGATGAAAATCCAGCATTGTCGTTACGACGTGCTTTTCGGCGAAATCAACCTCGCGCCGCTGGCAAACGAGATCGTCGTTTCCTCGTGCCGTAAACTTTACGACGCCAATCTTTTCGTCAACGGGAGCGTCGATGAAAACGACGTGCTGCTGTGCGATGAATTGAAAATCCGCGTCGGCAGCAAAAACATCGTCGATATCGTGCCTTTGCTGCAACGGCTCGGCAACGGAGAACTCCTGCCGGAGGAGGAATTGCAACTGCTCGCCCGTCATCCGCAGGGGATCGATTTGAGTTTCCCCTGCGCCCGGCTTTTCGGCGGTGATCCGTGGCAACTTAACGCGCAACAGGATCAGGTCGTCACATTGGAATTCCGCGCCCGCGCCGACGCCTCCGGCAAAGTCGTGGAGATCCTCTGAAAAAACAAGCGGAAAAACCGCCGCTATTCAGAAATGACGGCACTCCCCCGCACGCGCCCGGCATCGTCGGTGAAAAAGACTTCAAATCCGCTCTTTTCCCGCCAATGCAACGCCGTCCCGACATAGTGCCGCGCCGCCGGGTCTTTGCTTCGTTCCGGCTTACAGCCGACCACTGATGGACAGGGAAGACCTTTGTGATCTTTTTCCTCCCCCGGAAGCGTCACATAGCATCGATGCTTATGTCCGGACAGCATCAGATCCGGTTTCACGCTCTCGCGCAATATCCGGCACCACTCCCGATAAGTATCTTCTTCGATATCAAAAGGCGGCAGAGACTTTTCCGCAAAAGGGACGTGGCAAAGTACGATTTTGAGTTTCACACCCGATGCGGCAAACTCCTCGTCGCTCTTTCGGGCAAGTTCCTGTAAAAATCGCGTTTCCCGCTGACGAAAAGCGTGACAGCAGACGGTATGACCGTATTCGCGGTGATCATCCATCTTGTCTTCGCCGCAATCCAGAGAAACGCCCCATATCGGGCCGACCCGCCAGGTATAGTAGGTGCGCCCCTGCGACGACGGCGTAAGTTCCGCGTACTTTTCCGCGAGCACGCCCCGCAGATCGTGGTTGCCGCGGGCATAGATGACGGGAATTTCGCCTCGGGTAACCGCCCCGGAAACCTGATAAGGTGCGGCGATGTTTTCAAGCGTCCCGCAGTCATTCGGCATATCGCCGTTCATCACTAAAAGATCCAGCGGCTTTCCCTGCTGTTGCCAGTAACGGGCGGCACGGATGGGTTCGGCAATGAACGAATGGGTATCCGCCAGTTGATAAATGTAAAGTTCCGAGGCATCCGGTGCGACGGGACGGAAGGCGAAAGAGGCAGATTCCTCGTTTTCCGTCTGGGTGAAATACGGCTTGCGCTGAATGATTTTCCGCCAATGAATGGTGTAACGCTTCTCGCGGTCCAAAAGTTCTGCCGGCACCGTGATCCGGTGGACTTGAGTCGCGGAACGCATAATGCCGTTGGATTCGTCATAAAAGCACTCATCCCCGACTTTTGCCCACATCAACGTTTCAGCGCGGACGGGGATCATGATCTGATACTCGCGATCCACGGCACAAACCGTCGGCAATGCGGCAAAGACCTCCGGACAAGTCGGCATTTCCTCCGTTGCGTGAATACAAAAAACCGCGATCAGATGAGCGAATATGAAAAAATTTTTCAAGCGATTCATTGTCGTTTCCTTTCGTTTTCCTGCCAAATCTCCGTCGCGTGATAATATAGTTGATGCCCCTGCGGGTACTCCTGGCAAGTCGGTGGCTTGCCATCCGTAGCTCGCCATTGGCGAGCGAAGGATGGTGGGCGATGAGAGGATGCCGGAGATCGTGTTTTTCAGCTCAAAAACGGCTCTTTTCCCCGCTTCCCTTACTTAAAATAGCACGTTATGGCACATCCTCTTACATAACGCGACATGACCAAAACGGGGAACTTTTGGGGAAGTTTTCCTCTAAAACGGGGAAGTTTTGGGGAACTTTTTTCGATGCTATATCAGCCATTAGCCAGTGAGCCGATCCTCGTGACCGACTTGTTGCACCGCCTGACAAAGCAAAATATAACGGCAAAACACGATTTTGCAAGTGATCTTCTGGAATATCTCTCGCCGGAGATCGTCCATAAGGCGTTGACGGGCGATCTGCCCGTCAATGCCAAAAGTCTGATGTTCACCAACATCCCCGCCGATTGGGAGGAGCAGAAACGGGTGGTGGGGATATAAAAAAAGCCCGGCGGGGCGAGCCACCGGGCTGGGATTTTGCCGCTTTTATGCCAAGAAGCCTTTTGTGATCTTGTACTTTGTGTCGAATTTATTTTCGTTCGCGCAAGTGATGCCGACGTAGCAGACGGAGGAAGTGATCTCCTTTTGCTCTGCATCGTGTCGCCGTTCCAGACGAGAGAAACGCTTTTGCCCTTGTCGTCAAGACAGGTGATCTTGATTTCGTTGTGCTTCGCCGCATCGAGCGTCTTCTCGTCGAAATCAAGTTTCAGTTTGCCCGCATCGGGCGACTGCAACTTCCAGAAATCCGCCTTGTCGCCGAAGCCCACCCAGCCGGAAAGCGTGTCGCCGGAAATCGGCGTCGCGTTTTTCCAGGTGTTGTTGTCGGTCGCGGCAGGAAAGAAACGGCTGTCGCTTTTGAGCGAAATACTGTAATCGGCGTTGGTCGATTCCATACCAAGATAATAATCGCCTTTTTCAAGGAGCAATTCTTTGGTGTTAAGCGTCTGTCCCGCTTTGACGGTGACGGTCTGCAATGCTTTCACCTTGCCGTTGACGATTTGGTTGACCGTGAACTTCACCGCATCACCCGACTTTACCGTGAAAACGACTTTCGCCGCGCTCGTGAGCGTCACGCGCTTGAAGTCTTTCGCGTCGCCGAAACCGACCCAATCGCTAACGGTGTAACCTTTGGCAAGTTTCGTTGCGGCAAGTTTCGTGCTTGCCGTGTCGTCATTATTGTTGCCTTTGGTGAAAAAGACCGTCGATTTGTCGACTTTGACCGTATAGTCGGCGGACACCGCTTTTTTGTCGGTTACCGCGATACCGATGTAGTAAGTGCCTTTTTCGAGCAAAAGCTGCTTCGTCGTGACGGTTTTTCCCGCGCCGACGCTTGTTGATTGGTTGGCTTTCAGCGCATATTTCCCCGCCGATCTGGATATGCAATCTCAACATGTGCACCTTGTCCGTCTGCTCTTCGAAGTTCAAAATCATTTCCATTGATTGGGTGAGCATCATATCCTTTACTCTGAAAATAATCATGAATTTGAGCATGGTGAGATCATGGCTAAGATCGCCTGCTTTGGCACCTCCGCTATGATGAAATCCATGAAAAAGCCGATGAAAAAGGTTTTGAATGAGTTTGGAATCCTCCTGCTTGAAGATGAATTTTACTGCCGTGGTTCCTTTGGTCCTATGCACAAAGGCAAGCCCGATGAAGCTGATTTGAAAGCGGCACGAGAATTTGCTGTCCGCCTGCTTGAAAACAACTGACAAAAACGGGCAGGACGGTATTCCGATGTCCTAAAAAGGAAAAAACCACGGAAGAAAAGCTGATCATTCTTGCGTGGCTTAAGTTTATTTCTGCCCCATCTTGGCGTGCTCTATCATTGCCTCAAAGGTTTTATCACTGATAACGTGCTCGATACGGCAGGCATCGGCGGATGCAGTTTCTTCATCGACACCGAGATGCATAATAAATTTGGTGAGAAGAACGTGCTTGTGATACACTTTTTCGGCAAGCAAGCGTCCGTTCTCCGTGAACGCAATGTACCCATCCCGGTCGGTGATGATCAACTTGTCCTCCCGGAGTTTTTCAAGTGCACGGCTGACAGCCGGCTTTGAATATCCCATATGCTCGGCAATATCAATCGCCCGAACAACATTATTCTTTTTGGAAAGTATCAGGATCGTTTCAAGATACATTTCGCCGGATTCATGAATAGACATCGTTTTCACCACCATTTTAGGATAGAAAATAAGGGCATTTGCCACCCACAGGACAATTCTCGTGCTTGCCATCGGCTAATTTTTGGCATTATTGTAAGGTTCATAAATTTCACCGGAAGCTAGTTGTTTTACTTCAAAATTCATAGGCCTGCCAATAATATAGCCTTTGTCCTTGTATTTGTCTACAATGTTCATGTATTTTATTGACAAGCCTGGGTGTCTTGTGGACAGCAAAAGCTATTTCTTCGAGTGGCATTCCTTTCTTGTGGCAGAGAAGAATCTGCTTGAAGCCTGTAATGTATCGCTCTATTGCCCGACTGCTGTGGCATGTTTCGCGCATGACCTGCTGTACAGTCTGCTGCTCAATGAAAAGCTTCTGTATGATGATTCGCTTGTGCGTCAGCGTTGGCCCGATATCGTGGATCGTACCACGGTACGGCACGACTTCGCCTGTTTTCGCTTCGTATTCACGAATGTATTTACTTGCTGTCGCCACCGATGATTCTTTTATAAGTACGGCCACTTCTGAAAGCGTCAGGCAGCCGCCCTGGCTGTATGCCTGACGGCATAGGCGGACGGCTGTCTCGCGCTTGACCTCCGACACCTTCTTTCCTTCCGCCCGCTCCTTTGCCCCTTCCACCTTCACCAGGTCAAGTGTGACGGGGACCAGTTTCGTGTCTCTAATGGCTTTTCCGCAGTTGCCTTTCTCCTTGACGTCAACGGTACCCCATGGTGTCTGTCCTGGACGGAGATGCGAGGTCTCAGGGAAGAATTCGCCCACCATTCCATAGATCAAGTCAACCAGGGTTTTCCTTACAGCGCTCCCCCCCCAATATGCGGGCATTCCTTTTACTGAATTTATATGAAAAATTTTCAGAAACCGCCTTGCAAAGTTACCCGAAGGCAACTATATTATATGCGCAGGTCAACAGTGGGTAACTGCTGACCGTTTTTTAAGACAATGAGTTAACCTACGCTAACTGCTTGGAGGTGAATATATGATGCCGTTAGCACTTGCCGGTATAGGCAAAGAAAATACAGTCAAAAAATCGGCGGTAATCCGGAGGTCAAGAAACATCTTGAAAATCTCGGTTTTGTCGTCGGAGGAAATGTTACCGCTATCACTTCGTTCGGTGGAAACGTAATCGTCAGTGTGAAAGGAGCGAGAGTCGCCATCAGCGAAGAAATGGCAAGAAAAATCATGGTATAACACTGCTTCGGCGGTTCAATACAATAAATAAAGAAAGGCTGAATGACGAATGAAAACTCTGAAAGGGGTAAAAATCGGAGAGACTGTCCGCATTGTGAAAGTCCACGGAGAAGTTGCAGTAAAGCGCCGTATTATGGATATGGGCATCAGGAGATTAAACCTTTTTCAAGTGCTCTCTTGCTACTCTGTTCTTTTTTTTGAGATGCGAATTAGTCTTGGCTAATTATTTGTAATAATTTAAATACGAAGGAGAAATGTTATGAGACAACAATGTTGCAGTTGCGGTTGCGCAGATTCCAAAGGTTCTCTGGCCGACCTGCCGGTCGGTACGAAAGCAACCGTCGTCGGAATTTCGCCTCAGTCGCGCGGGCGTAAAAAATTTGCGGACGTGGGAATCGTTCCCGGAACTGAATTGCTCATTGAGGCGCACGCTCCATTTGGCGGATTGATTCGGGTAAAAGTCATGGAAGCCAGTATGGCTCTGCACAAAGATGATGCGGCCTGTATCATGCTTGAAAAAAACGGAGGATGCCAACGATGAGTAAAAAATTCCGCATTGTTCTTGCCGGTAATCCCAACTGCGGCAAAACCTGTATTTTTAATGTTCTGACTGGTGCAAGGCAGCACGTCGGCAACTATCCCGGCGTAACCGTGGAAAGCAAATCCGGCTCATTTACATTAAATGATATGGAAATAGAGTTGATCGACCTGCCCGGAGTCTATTCGCTTTCCAGTTCTTCTCCGGAAGAAGCTGTCGTTTTTGAGGAATTGACGAAAAAAGGTATTGACCTCATCGTAAATGTAGTTGACTCCACCATTCTGCAACGCAGTCTTTATCTTACCGCCCAGCTTGCAGAACTTCATATTCCCATGCTCCTGGCGTTCAATATGAGTGATGATGCCCGGAAAAAAGGATTGAAATTTGATATTCCCAAGCTGGAGAAATATTTTGGAGCCCCGATTGCCCAAACTGTCGGTAACACCTCTCGCGGAGTACAAGTGCTTAAAGAAAAAATGGTCGATACTCTGGCAAAATTGGATGACCATGGTATGCCGATGCTCTCTTACGGTGCAGATTTTGACGATGCGATCAATGCCGTTGCCGAAAAAATCGATGCTCTGAATATTGAAAAATACAGCCATATTCCCTCCCGCTTTTTTGCCATTAAACTACTGGAAAAAGATTCCAGCGCGATGAAAATTGAGGCGATGAAGTCCGTCTGGGAAGAGGTGGATGCTCAAATTCTGCATCTTAAAAACAAACACGCGATCATTGCGGACACCTTTATGGCAGACCGCCGCTATGCGATGCTTTCTGGGGCATGTCATAATGCAATATCTTTCAGTCAGGAAAAACGCCGGGAAATCTCCGATAAAATCGACAAGATTATCACCAATAAGTTTTTGGGATTTCCGCTGTTTCTGGCAATTATGTACGCTACGTTCTGGTTTACTTTTATCTGCGCTGATCCGTTGATGGGCTATATTGAAGATTTCTTCGGTTGGTTCGGCGGAGTTGTCGGTAATGTCTGGAATCCGGAAACGCTGCCTTTTATCCGCAGTATGGTCATTGATGGAATCATTGCCGGTGTTGGCGGAGTGATTGTGTTTCTGCCCAACATTCTGTTCCTCTTTTTTGCCATAGCCATTCTGGAAGAATCCGGCTATATGTCCCGCGCAGCCTTTGTTATGGATGGAGTTATGCGTAAATTCGGACTTCAGGGAAAATCCTTTGTTCCGCTGGTTCTCGGATTCGGCTGTAACGTTCCTGCAATCATGGCAACCCGCACTATTGAATCAGAGCGCGACCGCAAAATTACTATCATGGTTCTGCCTTTTATGAGCTGCGGAGCAAGATTGCCTATTTACGCTCTGATCATTCCGGCATTTTTTGCCAAACAGTATCAGGCATTCACGATGTGGATGATTTATATCATCGGTGTACTGGTGGCGTTGATTGCAGCAAGAATTATGAAGTCCACTCTCTTTAAAGGTGATGGAGAAGTCTACCTGATGGAACTGCCGCCATATCGTATGCCCAGTTTCAAAAGTTTGATGCTTCATATGTGGGATCGTGGACGGATGTATTTGCAGAAAGCAGGTACGATCATTCTTCTGACCAGTATCGTGCTTTACATTTGCAATACCTACCCGGAAAAGAAGGATTTTTCCGTTGATTATGACAGCAAAATCACCGAAGTGCAGAAAGCCGGTGGCGACACATCTGCTCTTGAAAATGCTCAACTTGCTGAAAAACTGGAACATACTATTTCCGGCAGAGTCGGCAAGACTCTGGAACCATTCTTTGCTCCCATCGGCTTTGACTGGAAAATAACTACGGCATCTATCGGAGCGTTGGCGGCAAAAGAAGTTTTTGTGGCTCAAATGGGTATTCTTTATTCCGAAGGTGAAGCTGATGAAGAATCAGAAGGACTGCGGGCGCAATTAGTGAAACATTATACACCGCTGCAAGCATTCTGTATAATGCTCTTCTGCCTGCTCTCGATTCCGTGTCTGGCAACGCTGGCGATCATCAAGCGGGAATTGAACTCGTGGAAGATGGCGTTTGTCGAAGCCGGAGCTTTGTTCGCTCTTGCCTATGTTGCTACGCTGATCGTCTATCAGCTTGGGATGGTATTGCATATCGGAACAAAAATGCTTCAGTAAAATTGTCTCCCTAAGCGGGGGCTTATGAGTAAATCAGCAGCCGCTTGTAAGCCCCCAATTTTTTTATTCAGCAAGTTAGGCAAGACTAACTTTTGTGTCAACATATTTCATCCGGAGGGGATAGTGACAAAATTTTAATCATCCGGACATTGAAGCAATTTTAACAGAAAATGCAATAATAATCAAAACCAACAGGAGAAAAGTATGAATTTGAATATTCATAAATGTGTTGCCATATTGGCAACTGCAAGTGCAATCAGCTTACCTTTTGCGGTAAATGCTGAAGAAAAAGTGCAGGAAATCACTTTTATTGAAGATGATGCGCAAAAGAATATGGCATCAAAAATTTACACCTTAAAACATACCAAAGCGGCAGATGTAGCCCCCTTCATCCGCAGTGCGGTTGTTCGCTACAGTGAAGAATCCAATGTTTCAACCGTAGAGGATAACGAGCGTAATCGCCAGATGCTTATCGTCTCGACCGGGATCGACATGATCGAACACGTCGATAAACTTATTACAGCGCTTGACCGTCCGGTAAAGGTTGCCAAAACTTCTAATATTACTGGTGACGGTATTGCATATGGCGTGTATCAGTCGCAGTTTCGGGCTACTGAAAAGATGCTTGATATTATTGTCAAAGGGGAAGTTTCCAGCGGAGAAGCAGACAGCGATATGCGACTGGATAGCAAACGCAATATGTTTTACTTCAAAGATACCCCGGCAAAAGTGGAGGATATCAAGTCAAAGCTTGCGTGGTTGGATAAACCGATTCCGCAGGTGCGGTTGGAACTGAAAGTTTATCAAGTGCGGGACAGCGATCTCAAAGATATCGGCATTGATTATCTGTCATGGAAAAATGGTCCTGGAGTTGATCTTCTCGGAGCCGGCTACAGTGCCTTGAAACTTAAAGGAGCTGAATATCTTATTGAAATGCTCGGAAACGGTGCTGCTATTGCAGGAAACGCCACTTGGGGCTTCGGGGGATTCTATACTGCGCCAGCCTTTGATTTGAGTTTTCTCCGACTTCTGCAGCAGAATGGCAAAGCAACTATCAGCAGCAGTGCAAGCGTAATAATCACCAATAACCGCAACCGTGAATTCAAAGTAAATTTTGCTCCGGAATACCAGAATATCACCAAAGATGAAAATCATGCTTCGGCAGTTGCACCTGGCGGTGATTCTTCTCTGACAGCATCAGTTTTCAATCCGGTCATTACTGCCGGGAAGAATGGCTGCATCAATTTTCAGTGCGAAATCATCAACAACAATGTGGTTGAACGAAATAATCTCGGCGCAGAACTGACAGAGACAGAAAACATTTCAGCTCAAACAGTAGTAACTTTCAATCAGGAACAGCTTCTTGCATCCTGGAATCGTTCAAGTGATGTGGAACAAACCATAGGTATCCCTTTCCTCTGCGAAATTCCGGTGTTGAAATACATCTTTGGTACGACTACCACCAATACCGAAATCAACCGCTTCTTTGTTACAGTCCGTGCCGTTCCTGTGGTATTCAATGAAAATATGGAACCCGGTACGGTTGCTGAATTCGATAAACTTGTAAGCAAATAATCAAAAGAAGGATTGATAAAATTATGAAATACTGTTCAAAATATCTTCTGGCGGCGGCTCTGTTAAGCAGTGTTACTGCATTTGCTGGCGAAGCTTCTGCCCCATATGCCAACAGCCGGATCGATGCCCGCCTTAATGTTGCAGTCAAAGATGACACCCGGGTTGTTCACTTTGTCCGTGATAATGCCGACCCCGATGTTATCACCAAGGCATACGAAATCAAACATACCGATCCGTATGAATTGCGCTCTTACATCCGTTCGATTGCCCAAACCCGTAGGGTTGACGAAAACAACACCAATGTGGACGCTGTTAAATACGCCGATGGCAGTGCGTTACTGCTGATTTCCGCCGAAGACTACCGCTTTGATGACTCACCGGGAGCGCAAGGCTTTGATTCCATTGTGCGGGAGTTGGATAAGCCGAAACTGGTATCCGGATCCGGGCGTCTGACTTATGTGTATTCTCCCAAATTCCGTTCTTCAGAAGATTTGATGGAAATGGTAAAAAATGTTGGTGTGTACAATCGCAATGAAGCAATGAACAATGTCGGCGGCAATGATGTGCTGATGGAAGATCCGGACCTTAATCTGATTTTCTTCAATACAGCTCCATTCTCAAAGCAGAATATTATGGATGTTATCGGCAAATACGACAGGATCGAACCGAGTATTCGTGCCAAGGTTACCGTTTATGAACTCTATGCAGAAAACGATACCAAACTGGGGTTGGATTTTCAGTCATGGAAAAACAATGACGGAATTGATCTTTTCGGTACCGGAGGCAGATTTTCTCAAAATTATAACGGACTTTATCTTGCACAAGGAGCAAAATGGAACAAAACCACTTATTTTCAGTTCAACCCCAAATGGAACACTAAATATATTGATTTTCTGACAAGCAAAAGGAAAGCCAAGATACTGCATACTTCAGAAATTACCATCGGCAATAATGCAGAAGGCAAAATAGAAAAATTCACCCAGTGTTTTGTTGCCAAATCATCACCCATTACAGAACCGGATGCACCAGTCAAGAAAGGGAATACTGTTAATTTGGAAGCTACTGACCGATTCGGTTTTTCAGTTAAAATGACTCCGTCCATCAATACTCAGGCAACCACGCTCAAAGTGAAAATCAACAATTCATCATTGATAGGCTATACCTCTGATGGCTCTCCGCAGATTCAACAGGGGGCAGAGATCAATACGGAATTTATGATTTCCAACAGCGGGACCAAATTGGTTATCGGCGGTATTGAAAAACGAAGTGTCATGCAAGTTTCCGGAGGAATCCCCATTCTGAAAGATATTCCGTTGCTCGGCTGGGCATTCTCCACGGAAACAGAAGCAACCAAACGTTCCCAACTGCTGGTTGTGGCAGAAGTCCTTCCTGCAAATGATGCTGACAATAAAGCTGATGTTATCAAAAATATTGAAGATGATTTGATTCAGGCTGGAAACTCCAACACTTATGGTTACCGTCAATATCTGATTGATGATAAACGCAACTGAATTAATAAATCATCTACTGCAGTCGGGCGGCAGGAGAAATCTTGCCGCTTTTTTATTCTCTATTCAGAAGTCGGCTTTCCGTTCAAAGCGAAAATCAGAACCATTTTGGAGAATTTTCCGAAGGGTCTATTATGGTGTGGTGGTTATGAACTTATCCCTAAATAATAGTTGATTATTGATGCATTGACTGGCAATGCAAAACTTCCACAGTTCCGCCCGTCGTATAGATCGCGCCGCCGGCTTCCGCAAAATTTGCGGTAAAGGTACTGCCTGAAATCGTCAACTTACCGTTTTCACTCGCGATCGCACCGCCCTGCGCCGCCGTATTGCCGGAAAAAGTTGCTCCTTTGATGATCACGGTCGCATCGATCGGCTGACCGCCGCTACCGATTTCGCTGATGAATTTGGCCACAAAAAACTCCCTTGTATGTATAAAATTTGCCTTATTTGAACCACCCCGTCGAAGATGCAAAAAATTTGCATTTCTTCGCCCTCGTTATAACATATTGTTATAAAATCGCAAAAAGCAAGGGATTTCGACATTATTCCGTTTGGCAAACATAGAATTTCCCCTGACTTTATTCAACCGCCTACCACTTGAACGAAATTCGGGGCTTTTTTCGTTGCCTTTTTCAAAACAAGTGTTGATTCTCAACGACTTACAACTTTTCTCAAATCGCGTGTACCTACACGCGGTCAAGATAGAAAAACGCTTTTACAGTCGTTTTTCTTTTCTCTGAACTTGGAGTTTCAATCAGCTTTACCGGGCCCCGTTATCAGTTACGATCTCCATCGTTTCGTTGTCACTTTTGTTAGGAATTGTGGATAAAATCAAAAACAACTCCTTGTTGACGAAATACACATTCTTTCCCCTGGTCATTTTTGCCAATATCCCATATTCCGCCATTTTATTCAAATAGGATGTCGCGGTATTACGGCTTATATGCAGAATTCGTTGCAGGTGTTGAATCCGGGTATATGGAAACAAATAAAGCGCATCAACAAGATCTCTGCTGTAAAACTTGAATTTTTCCCGAAGCATTCTTTTCGTTTTCAGCATAGATTCATCTATCTTTTTTATCGTTTCAGCCGTCATTTGAGAAGTTTCCACAACCGCATCCAGCATAAAAAGGACAAAGTTTTCCCACTTGTTCTGTGTACGGACTTCCTGCAAACATCTGTAATAAGTTCCCTTATAGCTGATAATATAGCGGCTCAGATAAAGGATCGGGGCATCCAGTAATTTTTTCAGAACCAAGTACAAAACATTAATAATCCTCCCCGTTCTGCCGTTCCCGTCAAAAAAAGGATGAATGCTTTCAAACTGGTAGTGGATGACGGCCATTTTTATCAGAGGATCAATGTCCGGCCAAAAATCATCCGCGTTGATAACTTGTTCCAAATTGCCCAACAGGGAAATAATCGTATCATAATCTTGCGGGGGAGTATAAACGATTTCTCCCGTCGCCGCATTTTTCAAGGTCGTGCCGGATTGCCTGCGAATCCCCGCATCATTTTTTTCCAATACGCGCTGAATGGCACAGATATTATTGATCGAGAGCAGTTCGCCCTTGCTTATTTGCTCGTACCCTTGCAAAAGAGCCTCCGCGTAATTGCGGACTTCCTTTGCTTGGGGCGAAATCGTTTCCCGATCAAAAAGTTCTGCCTGGTACAGTTCATCCGTTGTTGTAATGATGCTTTCGATTTCCGAACTGTCTTTTGCTTCTTGTAAACTCAATGCTCGAATTAAAACATACTGATTGGGGATCGTTCTGGAAAATCCGTTCAGCAACGCCAATTCCCGATTGGCATCATTTAGACGTTTCAAAACTTTTTTTGTCTCAAGTTCCACCGATGGAGGAAGAAAAGCCAATGTTTTTTTTTCCATTTTCAGCACATTTCAATAAAAAATGATTGTTGTATTCAAACCCAATGCTCAATATAGCGCGTTTTTTGCGCAACGTCAACCTTAATTGCTCAAAAAATCGTTTTTTTTGGGCAACAACTAAGAGCATTGCTTAAAATCAGCGTTTTTTAGTTCAGAGGGCGGGGAATATGAAACTGTACCACGAATTTACCGTACTGAAAGGAATGATTTTTGGGCGCGGTCGGCGATGTATCCGCGATCTGTACGCGTCCGCCTCCGCCAAGGCTACGGCGGGACAGCCTTCGAAGTCCTTGCCTAACGCAATGACTTTTTGCGGCTTGCTGATGCGAATTTTCAGAGCGTATGGTCCTCCGTCGCGCTTCGCGCTATGGAGGACATCCTTCCCCTGCGGGTACTCCTGTCAAGCCGATGGCTTGCCATCCGTAGCTCGCCTCCGGCGAGCGAAGGATGGTGGGCGATGAGGGACTCGAACCCCCGACATTTTGCGTGTAAAGCAAACACTCTAACCAACTGAGTTAATCGCCCGGTTGAGGTCTCTTAATATAAACGCTCAATGCTTTTTGTGCAAGCGTAATTTTTCATAATCGTCAGCAAGAATTTGCGCCATTTGACGCCAGTCGAAACGCGCCGCGACAAGTTTTCTGCCGTTTTTCCCCATTTCTTCCATCAGAGCCGGATCACGCAAAAGTTTTTCCGTCGCCGCGACGACTTCCGCCACCGATCCGGACGCGACGCAGAAACCGGTTTTGCCGTTGAGAACGACTTCCGGCGTTCCGTCGAGCGCGAAACCGATGACGGGGATCCCGACACCGAGTGCCTGTACCGCGCTTCGCGGCAATCCCTCGCGCAATGAGAGATGCCAGAGGAGATCCCCCTGCGCGAGGTATTCCGGCACTTCTTGCGGCGCGATCAATCCGGCGAAGTGAACACGCTCCGTCAAATCCGCGGCGGCGATCTTTGCCGCGACTTCCTCGCGCATCGCGCCGTCGCCCAAAATCAATAAGTGCAGATCGGGAAATTTTTTCGCCGCTTCGATAAAGGCGTCGGGGACAAATTCATATCCTTTGAGCGGCGAAAGCCGCGCCAAAGTAACGATGACGCGCGCTTTTTCCGGGATGCCGAGCGTTTCGCGCAACGCCACGGCGCGCCGGGCGTTGAGGAATTTTTCGATCGCCATGCCGCTGTAAACGACGCGGAATTTTTCCCGCGGCGCGATGCCGAGTGCGACGCATTCATCGACCATCGCCTGCGCAACGGCGTAAATGCGGTGCGAAATTTTGGCGGCAACTTTTTCCAGAGCGACGTAAAATTTTTTGCGCCGGACGGAGTCGCGCGGCGACCACGGCTGACCGTGATTGGTGTGGACGACAACGGGGACTTTGGCGCAAAAAGCGGCAAGACGACCGACGA
The DNA here is from genome assembly GCA_016292515.1 of Victivallaceae bacterium. GTDB lineage: Bacteria > Verrucomicrobiota > Lentisphaeria > Victivallales > Victivallaceae > UBA1784. The sequence continues at coordinate 4,647 of JAEDIJ010000005.1, read as the reverse complement.
TACCGGCTTTGGCACTGTGCGTGTGGACGACGTCGAATTTTTCCCGGCGGAAATAGCGGTAGAGCCGCCAGAAAGAAAGAAAATCGCGCCACGGAGAAACTTCCCGGCAGAGCGTCGGGATCTTTATGACCGGGATCGGCGTTTCGCGCCATGCGTCGAGCAGATCCCCCTCGCGCCCCTCGGCAGGTCCCGTCGCCAGAATGACGTCGTGTCCCATTTCGCGTTGACCGGCGACGCTCAAAAAGGTATTTTCCTGCGCGCCGCCGACGATCATCCGGGTGATCACGTGACAGATCTTCAATTTTTCTTCTTCAACGGCGGACATCGAAACTCCATATTTTCGGATTTTTCGCCCATTTTTTCTCGACCTCAAAGAGTGTTTTACCGTCGACGCGGCACGAAACGCGGCGTCCCGTATCGCCGGACAGCAAAACAAGTTCCACTCTTACATTATCACGCGCACAGAAATAATCAAGCGAAAAATCCTCTTTCCCGATCAGAAATCCGCCGTTTTCTCCCTCGCGCAACGTTTCCAGATCATTGTACCGCACGTCGGTTTCCAAAAAATCGCGGAATGTGTTGGAAACATCGCCGGCGACGGAAATCAACCTGCCGGGGCGAAAAGTTTTGGGCAGAGATTTGAGACATCCGCAGGCACGGCGGCGGTTTTCGGTCAAAAAGAGTTTTTCGATTTTCGTCACGCCGCATTGATGCAGAAATTTTTCCAGTTCCGCCTGTCCGCGAAAGTCCGGCAAATTGACGCAAATCGCACGGCGGCAACTTGTTTCGACGATGACGATGCACCCGGGAGTTTGACTGTCACTCTGAAAAAAGGCGATCTTGTCCGGCGTCGATTCGGCGCGCCAGAGCCATACGCCGAGCAGGATCGCCGCCGTTGCAAAAGCGGCGATCCTGATTTCCTTGCGCGCGGCAAAAAACATCGCAAGCAGCATCAGCATATAAAGTGCCGCCTGCCACGCCGGCGGGACGCCGTAATCCAGATGCGGAAAAATTTTTCCGCACGCTTCGCACCAGTGCATCGCCGCGAGGAGCAGGTTTCCGAAAAATGCCGCGCATCCCGGGATCGCAGCGGCGACGAGCCCCGCGACAAAAAGCGGGACGGCACCGACGGAAAAAACCAGATTGGCGACGATGCTCCCGACGCGAAGATCATTTCCGGCAAAAAGCGTGATGGCAATGCTTCCCGCAAAGGCGACCGTGCAAAAAATCAATGTCGCGGGGAAAATGCCGCGCCAACGCATCCGCCGCTGAAAACGCTTTTGCTCTTTTCCCGTCATCAGCAATTTTTCGGCAGGGACGATCTCGCGGCGGCGAAATTCGCCCAGCCCGATCAAAAGCGCGGTGATAAAAAAAGAGTACTGCGCCCCGACGTCGCCGACCAATGCGGGGTTGACCGCAAGCATTGCCGCGCCGACGATGCCGAGCACTTCCACGGAGGGGATCTCGCGCAGGAAACCGCGGCAGAAAGCCCACATCCCGATAAGACAAAAGGCGCGCACGGCGGGCGGATTTGCCCCCGTCGCCAGCGTGTAGACGCCGAGGAGCAAAATCACGCTAAAATAACGCATTTTCAACGGCGCGAAACGCAAAAGAAAAAGCAGGATCGCCGCGACGACGGCGACGTGCATCCCCGAAACGGAAAAGAGATGGATCGTCCCCGCATCGAGGAATTTCTGCCGCAATTCGCCACGGATACCGCCCCGTACGCCAAAGAGGAGCGCGGCGGCGATCGCGCGCGCTTCATCGGAAGATATCGACGCCGTAACTTGCCCGAGCAGAAGATCGCGGTACGCGAGCAATTTGCCCCACGCGCCGGGATCGTACCCTATTTCGCGGAAGGTACGGAACGTCACGATGCCGCGGAAACGGCGCGCCGCGCAGTATGCCCCAAAGGAACCTTTTTCAGGCGGCGGCGAGATGTTGGCGAAGCCCTGCAAAACCGTGCCGTAACAAGGTGCGCGACTGCCGCGCGGCAAACGAACGGCGACGGGAATTTCCTCATCGCCGCGAAAAAGAGTCCCGCGGATGAAAGTCGGAGCATCCACCCCCTGCGCCTGCGTCAGATTGGCATCCACGAGACGCACGGTGACCTTTTCATACGCCGGAAGAAGCGGTTTTTCGCAAAGAAGCTGAATTTTTGCAGAGGCGGCGCCGAGCGCGAAAGCGCCGAGGGAAAGCAAAATGAAACGCTTTGGATAACAATACGTTATGATACCGCCAAGCACGCCGAAAAAGAGCAGTGATTCCGCAAGATGACCGCGGACGGCGGCGATGCCGCAGATCGCCCCAAAAAGAAGCGAAAAGGCAAAAATCCCGCGCGGAGCGGTTTTAACTGCGGTGGATCGCGATGCCGTCATTCCGGTATTCGACGACGGAAACTTTTTCTCCGTCGTACCAAAGTTGTTTATCCTCAACGGCATAGGCACCGCGGGCGAAATCGTCTGTCGCGGCGGGAAAAACGATGTGATCGCCTGTGGTTTTGAGTTTTTCGACGTTTTTCCGCGCAAGAGCGCGCAACAAGTCGTCGGCTTTTTCCCCGGGGCGGCGCGCGTCGAAAATTTGTTGCAGTTCGGCGACGGAGTGCCCCTCCAAGTCGAGCGGCAATTTTCCTGAAATACCGATCACGGGACCCGCGTCGATGTCCTTTGCCGAATGATATCCCTGCACGAGGATGACACTGCTCCGGAGCGCGGCGTGTCCGGCGAGGATCGCGCGCTCGACCGGCAAAAAGTGAAGCCCCGCAAGCATCCGGCTGCCGTCGGCGTTTTCCAGTGTGAGATCGCCGGGGTGGACGTTGAGCGACGGGATCTTTTCCGCCAGATTGGTAAGCGGCACAAATCCCGCAAGCAGAACGAGTTCGATCTTGCAGTAACTTATCACGTTGTAAATTTCATTGCTCCACAAGTCGCGCAGTTCGCGGCGGCGGGGAGTGTCGAGTTTGATCGAAGTTTCCCCGTGTTCAAGATAGAATTTTTTAAGATCAAGTCCGAAAAGCGGCAAATCGTAAGTTTCCGCCAGTTCGGCGGCGCGGCTGGTATCGGGAGCGTCGGTGACGATCAGCGTCGTCCGAAAAGCGCATCGGTGGCTTTTTTCATACTTCAAGATCGCTTCGGCGTTGGAACCCGCGCCGCTTAAAAAAAGGGCGGTTTTCGCCGGAGCGTCGGCGGTGTGACAGGGAAAGAGCGGAGTCATTTTTTCTCCTCGCGGAAGACAAATTTTTCACAATCCGCCATCGGGTCGGTCTCCTCGCCCGACAGCGCGCAGATCGCCTTGAAAGGATGGGCGATGAAGTTTTTGCAGTTGCGGCAACCGTGGCGAAAATGTTCGCCGGGGTCGATCTCGACTTTTTCGATGCTTTCGCCGCCTAACAGCGCGGCAAGTTTCCGCGTGGCGTCAGAGGAGTCCTCCGCCGCGCTTTGCGGCGCGTCGATCTTTCCCAGATCGGCGCCGCAGAGCGCACAGCGCAAACGGTATTCCGGCGCGAGAAAATCGTCGTTGGCGCGGTATTTGCGCGCGATGCTTTTTTCCTTGCACGAGGGGCAGATGCAGGAGTCGTTTTCTTTCATTTTTTCACCGGGAAAGGTCTTTTCACTTGCTTTGGATCGTCAACTTGCCGTCGGCGGCGTCAACCAAAATCTTTTTTGCCGTAACAAGTTCTCCCGCAAGGAGTTTTTCCGACAGCGGATCTTCGATGCGGCTCTCGATCGCGCGGCGGATCGGCCGTGCGCCGAATTCCGTTTCGTAGCGGTCGCCGATGAGAAGATCGCAGGCGGCGTCGCTCACTTCGAGCGTCAGATGACGTTTTTCCAGCCGTTCGGCAAGTTTTTTCACTTCGATGCGGACGATCGCGCGGAGCATCGCGCGGTCGAGCTGATTGAAAATGACGATCTCATCGATGCGGTTGAGAAATTCCGGTTTGAAATTCTTTTTGGCGATCGCCATCAGCCGGTCGGCGGCGCGCTGTTGATCGAGCGCGGTCGTCAATCCGAAACCGAGCGCGGAGCCGGTCGCGATCTCGCGCGCCCCCACGTTGCTCGTCATAATGATGACCGTGTTGCGGAAATCGATCTTGCGGCCGAGCGTGTCGGTGATGCGGCCCTCCTCCAATATCTGCAACAAAATATGCATCACGTCGGGGTGCGCCTTTTCGATCTCGTCAAAGAGGACGACGCTGTAAGGACGGCGGCGGACTCTTTCGGTCAACTCGCCCCCCTCGCCGTAGCCGACGTATCCCGGCGGCGAACCGACAAGACGCGAAACGTTGAATTTCTCCATATACTCCGACATATCGATCTGGATCAGCGCGTCGCGGTCGCCGAAAATGAATTCGGCGAGCGTCTTGGCGAGCAAAGTCTTGCCGACGCCGGTCGGTCCGAGGAAAATGAAACTTCCGATCGGGCGGTCGGGATTTTTCAGATCGGCGCGACTGCGGCGCAACGCCCGCGAAATGGCGGAGATCGCCGCATCCTGCCCGACGACCGACGCGCGCAGATGCGCTTCCATATCCAGAAGTTTTTTCGTTTCCTCGCCGGAGATCTGCTGCAACGGCACGCCGGTCAACTTGGAAACGATGCCGGCGACGGCTTCCGCATCGACGGTCGCGACGTTTTCCGCGCTCTCCTCGTG
>JAEDIJ010000022.1 GCA_016292515.1 Victivallaceae bacterium | reverse complement strand
TCTGCAAGCAAAGAATAAAGAAAGTTATAAGATTTAAGTTTTAAGTTTTAAGTGCTTGGACGGGGGCGTTGCCCCCGTGCCCCTGAATGCGCCGATGCTCGCATCGGCTTACAGAGCGATAACAAACGGCAGTACGCAAATTGTTTGGTCAATGCGTACTGCCGTTTGTTTTTTTAAGCCGATGCGAGCATCGGCGCTGTCGGAGGGTCAGGGAGCCGAAAAAGCTCCCTGCATAGCACTTCAAACTTAAAACTTATAACTTAAAACTGTCGCTGCTTCCCGCAGCGACTTCCCCGATTTGACTTTTTGCCAAACCGCAACTATATTATACACTTACAGTTCGGTTAAAGGCGGCACGGTGCCGTTTTTAACATTCGTTCAACCAAGAAAAACAACAAAGAAAAACAAAAAAACATGCAAGAAAACAACTTCGAAGCCGATTTTCTGGATCTGAGCAACATTCCGGAAAGCATGGAATCCCTCCTCGCCTCCAAGGAGACGCAGCGCTCTTTCAACAAGGGCGACATCATCCCCGGCAAAATCACCGCGAAACGCCCCGACGGCGTTCAGGTCGACATCGGCTTCAAGGCCGAAGGTTTCGTCCCCGCGGGTGAATTCCTCAAATACGACGAAGTCAACGTCGGCGATGAGGTCGAGGTCTATCTCGAAGAAATCGAAAACCGCCAGAACACCCCGACTTTGAGCCTCTCCAAGGCACTTTCGATCAAGGCGTGGAACAAAATCACCAACGAGTACGGCGAAGGCCACATCGTCAAGGGCATCATGGAGCACCGCGTCAAGGGCGGTCTGATGGTCAACGTCGAAGGCTTCTCCGCCTTCCTCCCCGGCTCGCAGCTTGATGTGGGCCCCGTCCACAACATGGACGATTATCTCGGCAAGGAATTCGACGTCAAGATCATCAAGATCAACGCCGAACGTCACAACATCGTCGTTTCCCGCCGCGAACTCCTCGTCGAGTCGCTCCGCGATCAGCGTTCCAAGATCCTCGACGAGATGGCGGTCGGCGAGACCCGTCACGGCATCGTCAAAAACATCACCGACTTCGGTGCTTTCATCGATCTGGGCGGCGTCGACGGTCTGCTTCACATCACCGATATTTCCTGGGGCCGCATCTCCCATCCCTCCGAAGTTCTCTCGGTCGGGCAGGAGCTTGACATCGTCGTCATCGGCATCGACAAGGAAAAGGGCCGCGTTTCCCTCGGTCTCAAACAGAAAACCCGCAATCCGTGGGACGACGTCGTCGAGAAGTATCCCAAAGGCAGCCAGATCCACGGCAAGGTCGTCAACATCATGCCTTACGGCGCGTTTGTCGAGATCGAAACCGGCGTCGAGGGTCTGATCCACGTTTCCGAAATGAGCTGGACCAAGCGCGTCAACAAGGCGAGCGACATTCTGACCCCCGGTCAGGAAGTCGACGCCGTCGTGCTCGACATCGACCGCGACAGCCGCAAAATTTCCCTCGGCCTGCGTCAGAACGAGCGCAATCCGTGGGAAGTCCTCGCGGAAAAATACCCCGTCGGCAAGCACATTGTCGGCAAAGTCCGCAATATGACCAACTACGGCGCTTTCGTTGAGATCGAAAACGACATCGACGGCATGATCCACGTCTCCGATATGAGCTGGACCCGCAAGATCAACAACCCGAACGAGATCCTCAAACCCGGTCAGGAAGTTGAAGTCGTCATCCTCGAAATCAACCCCGAGCAGCAGCGCATCTCCCTCGGTCTCAAACAGGTCGAGGACGATCCCTGGGCGAACATCGACCAGCTCTACAAGGTCGGCGACGTCGTCAAGGGCAAGGTTTCCAAGATCGCGGTTTTCGGTGCTTTCATCGAACTCAGCAACAAGATCGACGGACTCATCCACATTTCGCAGCTCAGCCACGACCGCGTCGAAAAGGTCAAGGATGTGCTCAAAATCGGCGATGACGTCGAAGCGCGCGTGATCAAAGTCGACCTCGAAGAACGCCGCATCGGTCTCTCGATCAAGGCGCTCGGCGAAGACTTCACCGAAGCGGATCTCAAAGCCGCCGAGGAGGAATACACCGCCGCGTTGAAACCCGGCGAAGACATGGTCGACGTCAGCGAGATCTTCAACGACGAGTCGCTGGCAGGTCTCAAACTGAACTGATCAACCGATTGATTCAGTTTCCATGACTACACAAAGCCGGACGGGAAAATTTTTCCGCCCGGCTTTTGTTTTTTGACCGGGGGGATCCTGCCCGATGAGAGATTTCTTTTTTCAGACGCACCGGCGAGTGACTTTGACGGCGTCACGCTTGCGCCGCAGTTGCGGCGACCGATCACTGATGATCTTTCTTTCCGTGATGATCGGGATCGGCGCGGCTTTGGCGGCGGCGGCGTTGCACACGCTCGTCGACAAGTTGGAAAAACTCGGCATCTGGTTTGACTCCTCCCCCGATCTGTGGCACGGCAAATTCACCTGGGTCGGGATCGTGATATTCGTCCCGTTTCTCGGTCTTTTGTTTTCCTTTTTGTTTCAGCGTTTCTTTACGGGGCCGCGTTACGCCAAAAGCCTCAGCCCCCTCATCCTCGCGCTTCACCGGCGCAAAACGTGGATCCAGTTCCGCGAAGTTTTCACCCATTTGATTTCCAGCGCCCTCGCCGTCGGTGCGGGCGGTTCCGCCGGACTGGAAGCGCCGAGCGTGCTTTCCGGTGCCGCCATCGGCTCGACCGGCGGCGCGTTTTTCAAGATCGATCAGCGGCACAAGATGCTGTTGATCGGATGCGGCGCCGCCGCCGCGATCTCGGCGATCTTCAACAGTCCGATCGGCGGCGTGCTCTTTGCCGTCGAAGTGCTATTGCCGCATTTCAGCGTCGGCGCGCTCGTTCCGATGCTGATGGCAAGCGCGGTCGCCACCGTGGTTTCCCGCATCATTTTCCCCGGCGGCGGCGTCCCGATGGTCGATGCGGCGCAGGCGTGGCACCTTTCGGCGGTGCCGTGGTATTTCGCGCTCGGCGGAGTCACGGCGCTCGTCGGCGTTTACGTCATCAAAATCAATTACGCTTTCAGCGGTTTCCTGCGCAAAAAACTGCCCAATGCGTGGCAGCGGCTTTTCATCGGAGGTCTATTGCTCTGCGTTTTGCTGACGATATTTCCGCCGCTCCGGGGACAAGGGTATCGCTTCATCAACTGGGCGTTTGACGGCAATACCGACCGGCTGATCGCGGCGGTGCCGCTGTTGGATTTTCTTTCGCCCGGCTGGCGGCTGACGCTCGTACTGCTCGCCGCGATCTTTCTGAAATCGCTCGCCTCGGTACTGACGGTCGATGCCGGCGGCGACGGCGGAATTTTTGCGCCGTCGATGTTCATCGGGGCATTCACCGGTTTCAGTTTCGCCCACATCGTCAATCTGACGGGGATCGTTTCCCTCAACGAAGCGAACTTCCTCGTCGTCGGAATGTGCGGCGTTTTCACGACCGTGATGCGCGCGCCGTTGACCGGAGTCTTTCTGATCGCGGAAGTCTGCGGCGGTTATGCGTTGCTGGTGCCGCTGATGATCGTTTCCGCCGTTTCGTGGGTCGCCTCGCGAAAACTGGAACCCCACTCGATCTACCGCAAAGTCCTGGTGGACAATCACCTCATTTCCGACGACCCCGACCGGGCGATGCTTCAACGTCTGCCGGTGCGCCTCAACCTCGATGTCCGCGCGGTACACCTGACGCCGGAAATGCGCTTCGGCGAAGTCGCCGCCGTGATCTCCTCCGCGCCCAAAATGCTCGTCTACCCCGTCGTCGACGACAAAAAACACCTCCTCGGCACGATCCGCCGTCAGGCGATCACCGGGGCGTTGCTGGATCCCGCCGTCGCGGAAAATCTCGTCGTTTTCGATTTGATGAAAAAAGTGCGCAGCAGCGTCCTGATCGACGACGATCTCGCCTGCGCGATGGAAAAAATGGAAAAATACCAGTTTGAATTTCTGCCTGTGATCGACGAAGAAAATCTTTTCCGCGGATTCGTTTTCCGCAACGAAATTTTTGAACAGTACCGCAAGCTGGTGCGCGAAGCGCAGTTTTTCACATAACCGTTAAGCGGATCTCGCGGCAGAAATCCTCGCCGAGCATCTGATTGATTTGGTTTTTCAGCAAGTCGAGCGACGGGCGCAACTCCGTCACCAGCGCGCTGTGGCGCACGCCCAGTGTGACGACGTGATCGACGCAACTGACCACTTTTGTCAGTTTCGCCACCGTTTTGCCGGCGATGGCACTCCACTTGTTTTCCAGTTTGGCGAAATCCGCCGCGTCGGGGGAGAGAATTTCGGAGGAAATCTCCTGCAACACATCGCCCAAGGCACGCGGTTTCATCGTGTGGGCGGCGATCTCGCTTTCGGCGCGTTCTTCGCCGTACCAGTCGGCAAGCAACCGGTAAACGTCGCGCCTTTTTTTCAGCGCGGGAATTTTACTGCGGGCGAACGCCATACTAAAAATTGGTCTTGACGCCGAAAAGATAAACCGGCAACAAAAGCGAGTGGAATACCATTTTGAAAGGCGAGATCAACCCCCGGAAGAAATTGATCAAGCCTCTGCGGAAATATCCCCACGGCCACAAAAAGAGCATTTGAAGAATTCCCAAAGGCAGGTAAAGAGTCCGGAATGTATCCTTGAAGATCCAGCCGCTCGAACGCGCCAGATTGCTCAATCCGCGCACGACGTAAGGCGACGCCGCCTGTGCGGCGCGCAATGCGATCGGGGCGAGGATGCCGAGGGTGATCGGGTCGATCGCCTGCGCCTGCGGCGTCATCACGAACGTCAACGACAATATGAGAAAAAGAATTCTTATTTTTTTCATAATGTCAAAATATATCCCGTTGCGCAAAAGTTGTCAAGAAGAATTTGCCAAAAAGCGCATTCTTTTTCTTGACAAAAACCGCAATGGGGGTTATATTTCGTTTCAACGGCGGTGAAAACCATTTCGGCGTTCACCGGAAAATTTTCACCATTAACCAAGGCTGGAGTATATGAGCAGTAACAGCGACGACGCAGTTCCCCGACGGTGCGAGGCCGGAGGGCGTGCTATGTTTCCGGCAATGGATCTCATCCGGTAGACATCCCGCATTTCTCCTCCGGCTTCCGCCATCCCGTTTGCAGTTTGCCCGAATTTTCGGGCGTCCCCGGAGGATTCAAAATGTTGAAATGCTATGATCTTTTGGACGGGCGCGTCCAGATCTGTCCCGACGGTCAGCTCGGGCTGATCCAGGTTTACAGTGCCCCCACCGATGAAGAAAAACGTTATCTGATCGAGCAATGCGGCATCGACGAGCACACGCTCGGATCCGCGCTCGACGAAGATGAGATCAGCCGTATCGAGTACGAGCCGACCCACATCGCCGTCATTATGAAACGTCCCCGCAACTGTCAGGTCGACCGGCGGATGACTTTTCGCGTGTCGTCGATCGGCGCGTTCCTTTTCAAAGACCGCATCATCGTATTGCAGGCGGATTCGATGCCGCTTTTCGAGCACGGCAGAATGCCGCTGCGCGGCAATACGATCCAGGGAGTGCTGCTCCGTCTGCTTCATCACGCGACGGCGCACTTTTTGCAGCACCTGCGGATCATCCGCAACATTTCCGACGAAATCGAGACGAAAATCGAATTCGCCGTCACCAACAAGAGTCTGGTCAATATGTTTTCGCTCCTCAAAAGTCTGACCTACTACGAGTCGGCGACGAGCGCGAATCAGGTGCTGCTTCTGCGGCTCCGCAACGACGCCAAACGTATCGGATTCAACACGGAGGAGGAGGAATTCCTCGAAGACATTTCGGTCGAAAACAAACAGTGCGACAACCTCGCCAACATCTACGCCGGGATCTTGACCGGGATGTCCGATGCGCGCGTGTCGGTCGTCAGCAACAATCTCGCGGTCATCATGAAATACCTCGCGATCATCAACGTGGTCTTTATGCCGCTCACCGTCATCACCGGTATGGGCGGAATGTCGGAATTCACGATGATGACCGAAGGCATCTGGTGGCCGCACGCTTACAGCGCGCTCGCGCTGGCGATGCTGCTCATCGGTTACATCACTTATCTTGTGGTTCGGCGCATCGGCGCCGCGCCCGCGGCGAGAAGGCGGTGAAATATGGCAAAGCATAAGAATACTGCGGATTTCCGCCGCCGTTACAGCGAAAAGCGCGGTCTTTACAAGCGGCGCTTCGACTGGACTGTCCTCGGCATCGTCGCGCTTGTCGCGCTCGCGGCATTTGCCGTCGAAAGCACGCAAAGTGCGCTCTGCGGAAATACTTGCGGCGGTTTCGCCGGATGGTTTCTCGTTGTGATCGGCTATGTGCCGCTTTTGCTTTGCGCATTTGTGCGCAGTGTTTTCGGCAGTGCGGCGGCGGTCGTGCCGACGCAGGCGTGGCATCTGGCGGTCGTCGATTTCGCCTACCTCGTTCTGCTCTGGTTCGCACTGCGCTGGATCGCGCGGCGTCATTCGTCGGAATTTCTCCGCCGGGCGTGGCACATCGCGCTCATCATTTTCTGCTGGGGCGCGTTTCAACTGGCGATTTTCGCCGCGTCGGCACTCTGGCAGAAAGGCGGCATCGCCGACCACGCGCCGGAATTCCTCCCAAAAGACGTTTCCGGCAAAATGATGAAATAATTCTTGACTTCGCGCGCCTGCGCGACTGGTAAAATCACAATCCCGATGCTATATTAGATTCATAAAAATATAGTATCGGGCTTTTTTTGTCCATTTTACAACTCGGAAAAGGAGTGTTGATTATGTTTCGTACCCATACTTGCGGCCAGTTGCGCAAAAGCGACGTCGGCGGCAAAGTCCGGCTTTCCGGCTGGATCCACAGTGTCCGCGACCACGGCGGCATCATTTTCATCGACTTGCGCGATCACTACGGGCTTACCCAGATCGTCATCGATCCGGAATGCTCTTTTTATCAGGCACTCGACAAATGGCGCGTGGAGTCGGTCGTCCGCTTCGACGGAGAAGTCGTCGCCCGTTCGGCGGAAACCGTCAACCCGAAACTCGCGACCGGCGAGATCGAAGTCCGCGCGACCGATATGGAAATGCTCGGCGAAGCGGACGTGATCCCCTTTCAGGTCGCCAAAGACGACAGCGCGCCGGAAGCGCTCCGCCTGAAATACCGCTTCCTCGATCTGCGCCGCGATGTGTTGCACAAAAACATCGTGCTCCGCAGTCAGGTGATCGCCGAAGCGCGCCGCTATATGATCGAAGCCGGGTTCACCGAATATCAGACCCCGATCCTCACGGCGAGCAGTCCGGAGGGTGCGCGCGACTACCTCGTGCCGTCGCGTCTGCACCCCGGCAAATTCTACGCCCTGCCCCAGGCTCCCCAGCAGTTCAAACAGCTGTTGATGGTGTCGGGCTTCGACCGCTACTTCCAGATCGCGCCCTGCTTCCGCGACGAAGACGCCCGCGGCGACCGCAGCCCCGGTGAATTCTATCAGCTCGACGTCGAAATGAGTTTCGTCGATCAGGACGAGATCTTCGCCGTTCTCGAAGGGCTGATCGAGCATATTTTCACCAAGTTCAGCACCAAGAAATTTTCCGGCGTCCCCTTCCCGCGCATTCCCTACCGCGAATCGATGCGCCGTTTCGGCTCCGACAAGCCCGATCTGCGCAACCCGCTGGAAATGGTCGACGTCACCGAAATTTTCCGCGGCTGCGGCTTCAAAGCCTTTGCCAGCTGTGTGGAAAACGGCGGCGTCGTCCGCGCGATCAAAGCCCCCAAGGTGGTGGACAAGCCGCGTAAATTTTTCGACGACATGATCGGCTTCGCGCAGGAAAACGGTGCAAAAGGTATGGCGTATATCATCTGGACGGGCGACACGCAAAAGAGCCCGATCGTCAAATTCCTGACGCCGGAGATCCTCGATCAGTTGAAACAAGTCTGCGCGGTCGAAGACGGCGACGCGCTCTTTTTCCTCGCGGACAAGGAACGCGACGTCCAAAAAGTCGGCGGCGCGGTCATCCCCGAACTCGGCAACAAACTCGACCTCATCGACCACAACGAATTCCGCTTCTGCTGGATCGTCGACTTCCCGATGTTCGAGCGCGACGAGGAAACCAACGAGATCATTTTCTCGCACAACCCCTTCTCGATGCCGCAGGGCGGTATGGAAGCCCTCCTGACCCGCGATCCGCTGGATATTCTCGCGTGGCAGTACGACATCGTCTGCAACGGCATCGAGCTTTCCAGCGGCGCGATCCGCAACCACCGCCCCGACATCATGTACAAGGCGTTTGAGATCGCCGGATACGAACGCGAGACGGTCGACCGCAAATTCGGCGGGATGATCAACGCTTTCAAACTCGGCGCGCCCCCGCACGGCGGCATCGCCCCGGGCATCGACCGTATGGTGATGCTGCTCGCCGACGTGCCCAACATCCGCGAAGTGATCGCTTTCCCCTTCAACCAGCAGGCGGAAGATCTGATGATGAATGCGCCGAGCGAAGTGACGATCAAGCAGTTGCGTGAATTGCACATCGAAGTCAAACTGCCGAAAAAACCGGCGCCCCAAGAGGAAAACAAGTAATGAAACGTCTGCTTGCGCTGTTTTTGCCGCTGATCGGATTTCTCGCGCTCGCCGCGGCGGAATTGCCCATTTTGAGCAAACTTCCGCAAAAAACGGCGGGGGCGTCCTATTTCAACGTCCGGAAACTGGCGCAGGCGGAGACTTTCGCCCAGTGGGCGCGCGACAACTTTTTCGCCAACGGAGAAAGCGTCGCCAATGCGGGGATCGAGGAGCTGATCGTTTTCACGACCTCGAAACCGAAAATGATCAACGCGGCGTATCTCAAACTTGCCCGGTCGATCGACCTCGCGGCAAAATTGAAGAAAAATCAATTGCAGTTCACCCGGGGCAAAATCGGCGGCAAAGATGCCTTTTTCGTCCAAAACGCGATGCTCTGCGACGAGTTGACCGTCGTCGAAACGGAACCCGGTCTTTATCTTCTCGCGGGCAAACGTTCCGAAGCGGAAAGACTGCTTCAAATGCCGCAGGGCAATCCGCAACTTGTCGCCGCGCAGGTCGCTAAACTCGACCTCCCCGATGCGCCTTTCTGGTACGTCGATACCGGTTTGAAACTCCCGGTGCATACCAAAAAGAAAGGTGTGCGCGGCAATATCCGGATGTGCTTTGAGCCTTTCTGCGGCGACCAAACGGGCAAATACCGTATGGTCATCGAGTGCCCCGATGCCGCCAGCGCGGCGCAGGTGGCGGTGCTGGTGCCGATGATGACGGGCGTCGTGAGCGGCGTGCTTTTCAGCGAAGACGCTTCGCTGAACGACCGCGTGATGAGAAAAATCGTGCCGCAGTTGCAGGACAATCTTTTCTTTCTCAAAGCGGATATCCCCGCGGAGCTGATGCGGGATGTTTTTCGTTATTTTCAGACGCACGATATCGTGCAGAGTGTGCAATCGGCGATCGAACTCGCGGACATATAAGTAAAACGGAGATTTTCCGCTGAAAAAAAACGGTACGATCTTCCGCATTGCCGGACATTTGACGGCGATGGCGGTTTTCCTGGCGGCGGTACTGTTTCTGCTTTTTGACCGCCGGGCAAAGGTGGATGACACCGCGTTTGCGGACGAGATCGCGATCGCGGCAAAAAAATATGATCTCGATCCGGATTTTGTCCGGGCGGTGATCTACCGGGAAAGCCGGTTCAATCCGTGGAAACGCGGAAGCAAAGGGGAATACGGATTGATGCAGGTGTTGCCCCGCGGCTCGGTCGCTGACTGGTCGCGCGTGCATCACCGGCACATTGCGTTGCGGGCCGAACTTTTCGACGTCGGTCTCAACCTTGAAATCGGATGCTGGTATCTGTCGGAAGGACTGAAAAAGTATCGGCATTACCGATGTGCCAAAGAACTGGCACTGATCCGCTACAACAGCGGACCGTCGCGTGCGGAAGCGTGGAAACCGGAAACGCCGGACGGAGACGTGATGAAAAACATCCGGATCCGGTCGACCAAAGAATATGTGACAAAAATCATGGCGAAATATCGCCAATATCAGCGGAAAAAAGGAGACCGCAGACAATGAAAAAATGGATCCTCGCACTCCTCGTGATCGCTTTTTGGGAAGTCCCCGGCAGAGAAACGATCTCTTTCGGGAATAGAGAAGGTTTTGTCAAACTCTGGCAGAGCGTCGGCACGATGCCCTTTCTCCCGATGACGGATTATGCGCCGGAGGAAAACCCTGAACGCCCCGGCAAAACCAAACTCGTCATCAAAACCGACAGTTCCACCGGAATGATCGCGCTTTCCCCCAAAGTCGACCTGAAAGTCACGCCGATCATGCGCTGGCGCTGGCGCATCGTGCAACCGTTTGAACTCGACCCCAAAGCCAACGAAATGGACGACCAGGCAGTTCATTTGAGCATCGGCGACGGAGGCCAGGTGCAGCAGCGCGCCATCGGCTACCGCTGGGAACTCAACGGCAAGGTCGGATTTCAGGATGTCAAGTATTACAACTTCGGTCAGATGACGCTCAACGCGATCACGATGCGCAACCGCGAAACACCCCCGATGCGCTGGGTGACGGAGGAGCGCAACATCGCGGCGGATTACCGCGAGCAATTCAAAGAGGACATCAACCCGGAATTCGCCATTTTCATCGGCGGCAACAGCCAGCACCTGAAACAAAAGAGCATCGCCGAGATCGACTACATCGAATTTCTCTCGGAAGAGGAAGCCAAAGCCGACCCCATCCCGGAATCGGAAAAATAATCAGAGCGATTTCTGCGCTTTTTCGATCCCCGCAGTGAAACCGTCAAGCGTACGGCTTTCCACACCGGCGACCTCCCGCGTGATTTCAGAGTCGGTGATGATGATCGTCGGCACGCCCGTCAGCGAAATAAAGGTGAAGTGCCGCATCATTTTGTCAAACGCCTCATCCCCGCCGCGCGGCACGTGGATATAAAGCGCGACGCACTTTTCCCGAATGAGTTTCTGAAACTCGGGCGTATCAAGCAAATTCCGGCGCAACCGCATACAGGGCGGACACCAGTCCGTCCCTGAAAAAAGCACCAATACCGGTTTTTTCTCCTTGACGGCAAGCGTTTTCGCCGCCTCAAAATCCGTGAGCCATCCGGCAGGCGGCTCCACCGCCCAAAGCAACGGCATCAAACTCGACAACGCGATCATCAATCTCTTTTTCATCGCAACTCCTCCTTTGCCACAAAGACAATATAAACGCATTATCCGAAATATCAAGCATCCCCGGGAGAAAAAGTTTTTTCAGACATCCATACGCGATGGGAGTACGAGAGGCTGATTTCGCCTCTCGCCTTCCGGGCGAAATGAAAAACCGTATACGCAAGGCGTTTTACGCGTTGCATTCGCGAAACGGGGCGCCCCCCGGGGTTCCTCACTCCATTGCGTAAAAAAACGCCGCAGATCGTTTGACCTACGGCGTTTGGGGATGACCGGGAATTACATCATACCGGGCATACCTCCGCCCATTCCGGCGGGAGGCATCGCGGGTTCTTTTTCTTCCTTGACATCGGTAATCAGGCACTCGGTCGTCAGCAGCAAGCCGGCGACGCTCGCCGCATTCTGCAAGGCGGAACGGGTGACCTTGACCGGGTCGAGGATACCGGCTTCGAGCATATCGATGTATTCACCGGTGCTGACGTTGAAGCCCTGATTGCCTTTGGAGGCCTTGACTTTCTGGACGACGACACTGCCTTCGTAGCCGCCGTTGATGGCGAGCTGACGCAAGGGCTCTTCGACGGCGCGTTCGACGATCTTGGCGCCGATCGCCTCGTCGCCTTCGAGGTTCAGCTTGCTGATGACGCTCGCGGCGCGGACGATGGCGACGCCGCCGCCGGCGACGATGCCTTCTTCGACTGCGGCGCGGGTGGCGTGCAACGCATCATCGACGCGGTCTTTCTTTTCCTTCATCTCGGTCTCGGTCGCGGCGCCGACGCTGATGACCGCCACGCCGCCGGCGAGTTTCGCCAGACGTTCCTGAAGTTTTTCACGATCGTAATCGCTGGTGGTTTCCTCGATCTCGCGGCGGATCTGACCGACGCGGCCCATGATCGCTTCCTGCGAACCGCAACCCTCGACGATCGTGGTGTTTTCCTTGGTGACGGTGATGCGCTTGGCTTTGCCGAGCTGCGAAATGGTGACGTTTTCCAGCTTGATGCCGAGATCTTCGCTGATGCAGGTACCGCCGGTCAGGATCGCGATATCCTGCAACATCGCCTTGCGGCGGTCGCCGAATCCCGGCGCCTTGACCGCGCAGATGTTGAGAATGCCGCGCATCTTGTTGATGACGAGCGTCGCGAGCGCTTCGCCCTCGACGTCCTCGGCGATGATGAGAAGCGGCTTGCCCTCTTTGGCGACCGCTTGGAGCAGAGGCAGCATATCGTTGAGATTGCTGATCTTTTTCTCGTGGATCAGGACATAGCAATCTTCAAGATTGGCTTCCATCGCTTCGGCGTTGGTGACGAAGTAGGGGGAGAGATAGCCCTTGTCGAACTGCATACCCTCGACGACGTCGAGCGTCGTTTCCAGAGTCTTGGCTTCTTCGACGGTGATCGTGCCGTCCTGACCGACTTTCGCCATCGCTTCGGCGATGATGTTGCCGATTGTCGTATCGCCGTTGGCGGAAATGGTCGCCACCTGCGCGGTCTGATCGGAAACTTTTTTGCTCGATTTTTTCAGCTGTTCGACGACGGCGGCGACCGCCTTGTCGATGCCGCGTTTCAACGCCATCGGGTTGCTGCCGGCGGTAACGTTTTTGAGACCTTCGCGGTAGATCGCTTCGGCGAGCACCGTCGCGGTGGTGGTACCGTCGCCGGCGACGTCATTGGTCTTGCTGGCGACTTCCTTGACCATCTGCGCACCCATATTGGCATAGGGGCACTTCAACTCGATCTCCTTTGCGACGGTGACGCCGTCCTTGGTGATCGCGGGCGCGCCGAACTTCTTGTCGATGACGACGTTGCGGCCCTTGGGACCGAGCGTCGCTTTGACCGCTTTGGAAAGAAGCGTCACGCCTTCGAGAATGCCGCGGCGCGCCTCATCGGAAAAAACCAGTTGTTTTGCCATAATTTTTAATCCTTATTCTTGTGTTGCGTAAATTAACCCACGATGGCGAGGATGTCGTCCTGATTGACGACTTTGTATTCCTTGCCGGCGACTTTGACTTCGGTGCCGCCGTAACGGCTGGTCAGCACGATATCGCCCACTTTGACGTCGAAGGGGATCTTTTTGCCCTTGTCGTCGTTTTTGCCGGTGCCGAGGGCGATCACTTTGAATTCCTGCGGCTTCTCCTTGGCGGCGTCGGGAATGAAGATCCCGCCGATTTTTTCCTCGGTGTTTTCCTGCATTTCGAGCAGAACGCGGTCGCCAAGCGGCTTGATGTTGACTTTTGCCATTTTTTTCTCTCCTTATGTTTGGCAATTCAGCTTATTTGCTGACTTCCAGCTTTCATTCCCGCCCGGCGGAATTGCCGGACGGGAGCATTTCCTTTTTCCTTATTCGACGACCTCGGCATCGACGACGCCGTCGTCGTTTTTCTTGCCGGAAGCGTTGTCGGCACCCTGCGGCGGCGGAGGTGCGCCCGCACCCTGCTGTTGCTGCTGGGCGTAGACGGCTTCGCCGAGTTTCATCGCGAGTTCTTCCAATTCCTTCATCGCGGTTTTCATCCCCTCGGTGTTGTCGGCCTTGATCTCGTCTTTGAGGGTGGCGATTTTCGCTTCCAGACCGCTCTTGACGTCCGCCGGGACTTTGTCGCCGTGCTCTTTGAGCTGTTTTTCCAGCTGATAGACCATCGATTCCGCGTGATTCTTGGTTTCGATCTTGTCCTTGGCGGCCTTGTCGTCGTCGGCGTGCGCTTTGGCTTCGTTGACCATACGCTCGATTTCGGCTTCCGAAAGACCGCTCGACGCGGTGATCGTGATGTTCTGCTCCTTGCCGGTACCGAGATCCTTGGCGGTGACGTGCAGAATTCCGTTGGCGTCGATATCAAAGGTCACTTCGATCTGCGGCACGCCGCGCGGGGCGGGAGCGATGCCGTCGAGTTTGAAAAGACCGAGACTCTTGTTGTCGCGGGCAAGTTCGCGCTCGCCTTGCAGCACTCTCACGTCGACTGCGGGCTGATTGTCCGCCGCCGTGCTGAAAATCTCGCTGCGCTTGGTCGGGATCGTCGTGTTGCGCTCGATGAGTCGCGTCATCACGCCGCCCATCGTTTCGATGCCGAGCGAAAGCGGAGTCACGTCGAGCAACAGCACGTCGTTGACCTGACCGCCGAGCACGCCGCCCTGGATCGCGGCGCCCGCGGCGACCACTTCGTCGGGATTGACGCCCTTATGGGGATCCTTGTCGAAGATCGCCTTGGCGGTTTCCTGCACTTTGGGCATACGGGTCATACCGCCGACGAGGATCACTTCCTTGATCTTGTCCGAGGAGACGCCGCTGTCGCTGATGCAGTTGTCGCAGGGCTTGCGGGTGCGGTCAAGCAGCGGATCGCAGAGTTGCTCCAACTGGGCGCGGCTCAACGTGATATTCATATGGATGGGGCCGTCCTGATTCATCGTGATGAAAGGCAAATTGATCTCGCTCGACATACTGCTGGACAATTCGCATTTCGCCTTTTCGGCGGCTTCTTTCAACCGTTGAAGCGCCTGCGCGTCCTTGCGGAGATCGACGCCGTTTTCCTTTTGGAACTGGTCGGCGAGGAAGTTGATGATCGCCTGGTCGAAGTCATCGCCGCCGAGGTGGGTGTCGCCGTTGGTCGCTTTGACTTCAAAGACGCCGTCGCCGATTTCGAGCATCGAGATATCGAAAGTACCGCCGCCGAGGTCGTAGACCGCGACGACTTCTTCGGTTTTCTTGTCGAGGCCGTAAGCGAGTGCCGCCGCCGTCGGTTCGTTGATGATGCGGAGCACTTCAAGACCCGCGATCTTGCCGGCGTCCTTGGTCGCCTGACGCTGACTGTCGTTGAAGTACGCGGGCACGGTGATGACCGCCTGCGTGATCTTTTCGCCGAGGTAGGCTTCCGCGTCGGTTTTCAGTTTTTGCAGGATCATCGCGGAGATTTCCGGGGGCGAATAGACGTGGTCGCCGACTTTGACGTGCGCGTCGCCGTTGGCGGCTTCGACGATCTCGTAGGGCACGAGCTCGCGCTCACGGGATGTTTCCGCATATTTGCGGCCCATCAGACGCTTGATCGAGAAGATCGTGTTTTTGGGGTTGGTGACCGCCTGACGCTTCGCGGTCTGACCGACCAGACGTTCGCCGGTTTTGGTGAATGCGACGATCGACGGGGTCGTACGGTTGCCTTCCGCGTTGGGAATGATCTTGTACTCGCCGTTGTCCATCACCGCCATACAGCTGTTGGTCGTGCCGAGGTCGATACCGATAATTTTACTCATAACATCATCTCCTTATGTTGAAGTTGTTTGCGTGTTACACCCTGCAATGAAGCATTTCGCGTGCCAAGTGCATTTCTCCCCGGAAAAAGCAAAAAAAACGCCGCAGTTGTGCCATTTTGTCACACTTTGCTATGTCACAGTGGCGCAAAAAAGCGAAATGACACACCCGATGCGCTTGTTTTTCGCGCGCGCCTATGATATATTGTAAAAAAGAAATGAAAGGAATACCCCCTCTATGAGAATCCTCTCTTTTGATGAGATCGTCGCGGCGACGGCGGAACTTTGCCGCAAGGCGGCGACCGAATTGCCGGACGACGTACTCGCCGCGTTGCAGGATTGCGCCGCGCGCGAAACCGGGGCGACCGGCAAGGAATTTTTCCGCCAGTATCTCGAAAACGCGCAGATCGCCCGCGAAACGGCGATGCCGCTCTGCCAGGATACCGGCTTTGCGGTCTACTTCGTCGAATACGGCGATGAGATCAAACTTGACCGCGGCACGATCTACGAAGCACTCGACGCCGGAACGAAAAAAGGCTATCTCGACCACTTCCTGCGCAAGTCGATCGACGCCGATCCCCTCTTTCACCGGGTCAACACCGGCACCAACACGCCCGCGATCGTCCATTTGGAGATCGTCAAGGGCGACAAACTTCACATCACGCTCGCGCCCAAGGGCGGCGGTTCGGAAAATATGAGTCAGCTCAAAATGCTCAAACCTGCCGACGGGCGGCAGGGCGTCGTCGATTTCGTCGTGTCGAGCGTCGTCAACGCGGGCGGCAACCCCTGTCCGCCGACCGTCGTCGGAGTCGGCATCGGCGGCACGGCGGAAAAAGCGATGCTCCTCGCCAAAAAGGCGTTGTTGCGTCCGCTCGGGAAACCCAACGCCGATCCCGACTACGCCGCGCTGGAAAAGGAGATCCTCGAACGCATCAACCGCGAGGGGCACGGTCCGCAGGGGCTGGGCGGGAGCATCACGTCGCTCGCCGTCCACATCAACGCTTTTGCCTGCCACCTCGCCAGTCTGCCGGTGGCGGTCAACCTCAACTGCCACGCGGCGCGCCACGCGGAGGTAACTTTATGATGAAAAAAATCCGATTGCCGCTCTCGGCGGAAACCGTCAAAGATTTGCACGCCGGAGATACCGTGTTGCTTTCCGGCGTCATCTGGACGGGGCGCGATGCCGCGCATCTGCGGTTTGTCGAACTTCTGGATTCCGGCAAAGATCTGCCCGTTGACCTGAAAGATCAGGTCATCTACTTCGTCGGCCCCTGTCCCGCTCCTCCGGGCAAAGTGATCGGCAGTGCCGGTCCGACGACGAGCGGACGTATGGATCGCTACTCGCCGCGGCTGATCGCCCAGTGCGGTTTGCGCGGAATGATCGGCAAGGGCAACCGCTCCGCGGAAGTCGTTGCCGAGATGAAACAATACGGCGCCGTCTATTTCGCCGCGACGGGCGGCGCGGGCGCGCTGATCGCGCGTTGCATCAAATCGTGCGAAGTCGTCGCGTTTCCCGACCTCGGTCCGGAAGCGGTGCACCGCCTCGTCGTCGAGAACTTCCCGCTGATTGTCGCCATTGACGCCGACGGCAACAATCTCTATGGAAAATAAAAATATGGAAAAATTCAACATCTATTTCGCCGGAGGTCTTTTTAACCACAAAGAACTTGCCGGCAATCTCCATCTGGCGCTGGCGATCGAAAAGGTCGCTCCGCAATATCATATCGTCCTGCCGCAATGTAGCGACTCCAATGCGGCGCGTGCCATCGGCGAGATCCGCGACCGCGATTTCGAAATGATTTTCGACGCCGATTGCATCCTCGCCAATTTCGACGGCACGGAACTTGATTCCGGCACCGTCGTCGAATTCTGCATCGCCAAAATGCTCGATCTCCCGACGGTTCTGTTGCGAACCGATTTCCGCGACAAATGCGACAACGGCAGCGACCCGTGGAATCTGATGTGCTCCGGCTATCCGCGCACGAAAAACTGTCTGATCGACGCGATGATCCTCTTTCGCGGCGTGAAAGATCTTTCCGCCCTCGCCGACCGAGAGGAAACCATCGCGCGGCAGGTCGCCGACGCCTTGGATGAGATGCGCGCGGTCCCCTCGCGTCTGACGCGGGAACACGCCTTTTCCGTCTATCGGGACACCCGCGACGCGATCGGCAATCTGATGCCGGAATTTTTCCCCGACGACCGTCTGCGCGAACTCATTTCCGCCAAAACCGCCCGCGGCATTTACGCGGAAAAGTAAGCGGCATACTTTCTGATCGCAGACGATAACCGCACGGGGGACGTTGAACACGTCCCCCTTGTCGCCGTTTTATTATGCCCCCTCCATAATGTGCAATGAAGCGATCTCACGGTTGACGATGGCGGATTGAAGCTCAAAGGCGAAATTTTCGAGATCGTTGCCGTTGCCGGAAACAAGTTGCTGACGTTTCAACTCCGCGATGATTTGCGCCGCGATCAACTCGATGACTTCGCTCTTTGCTGAGGCGTCGGCGTTGTCGGTCAGCAGAAATTCCAGCGCGTCGGCTTGGTCGCCGAGGATGGGGAGGGCGCGCATCGCGCGAAAGAGCCATTTGTAATAACAGCCGAAAGCGTGATTGAGCAAAAAGACCGCGTTGGCGGTCGCGCGGACGAAATCGCCGAGGGCGAAGGAAGCGGCGCCTTTTTCGCCGTGTTTCAGGCAACGCAGATAATTGTACTGCCCGCTTTGCGCCGCCGTTGCAAGATAAGCGGCAAGTTTTTTCAGTCTGACATCGTGCGGCATCCCGTTGGCGATCTCGCGGCGGATGCGGGAAAATTCCCCGCTGCCGTCGTAGAAAACGGCACCGTTGAGGGCTTCGGCAAAGGCGTAATCGGGGGTGTAGAGCCATTCGCGCCAGTTGCGGGGAACTCCGGGGGTGCCGAGGTGGCGGAGAAAGAATTTTTCGATGGCGATGACGCCGTATTCCGTTTCGCCGAGGGGGCTTTCGCGGGAATCGATTTTTTGCGGCGGCGCGTCTTTCAGAAGTTTCAAATAAGCGCGATTTAAGGCAAAGCCGTATTTTTCCTCATCTTCGCGCGAGAGATAGATCGTGAAGCCGATCCTGAAATCGTGGTCGCGGGAAATCTCGTCGTCGAAGCCGAAACATTCGGAGCCGTGTCCCGCCATCCCGGCGGCGAGACGTTGCCACAATTCGGGGAAATCGCGTTGCAGCATCGGTTTCCCCGCGCGGTCAAAGTATTCGCGATTGAGGTCAATTCCGCGCATAGATCTCGTCCGCCCGGCGGTTGAGTTCCGCCTCGTCCATAAAAAAGCCCAGAAAACCGTATGCGGGCGCGACCTTGCGGCAACTGTGCGCGTAATAATTGTCGCGCACGGCGCCGTCGGCGTCGAAACACGCCATTGCAAGGCGCAGATTTTCTTCGATGCGGGGATCTTCGGGGTCAAGCCGGTGGTAAAGTTGCGCGAGATTGACGTACGTTACCGCGCGATCCGGGAAATTGCCGCATTGCTTTAAGATATCGAGCGCCTTTTCGTAGAAAACTTCGGCGTGGCGGATCTCGCCGTTGTCGAGGTATGCCGCCGCCATATTGTTGAAAAGTCCGGCAAAACGTCCGTCGCCGGGAGGAAGCGACCTGCCGTAGGCGCGGCTCGCGGCGGCGTAGTAAGTGAGCGACTCCTGCGTATGCCCGAAAGCTTTGAGCGCAGTCGCCGCATTGAGCAGGATCGTGCCGCCGGAAACGGTATTGCCGCAGTGAAGTTCATCGAGCAGCGAAAGCGCGTCGCGGACGGCGGGGATGCCGCGCTCCGGGTCACCGGTCATCCGGTAATATCCCATCATTTCGCTCAAAAGACTCAATTCGCTTTTTCTGTCGCCGCATTCGTACGCTTTTTTGCGCCAGAAGCGCAGATGATCGCCGAGTGCCGCCATATTTTCGCCGGCGAAAAGCCGGTCGCATTCGGCGATGACGCCGGCAAGCGGGATCGTTTCGCGCGGCGTTTCCGCCGCGAGGCGTCCGCCGTCATCCATCGAGAGGAGGCATTGCGGCTCCTCGTAATCAGCCTTGTCCATAAAAAATCCTTTTTTCGCCTTTTAATAGAGCATCGGGGACGGTTTTTTGCAAATAAAAATGCTGTCAAATTTTTTCTCCTGCGGGAACGAAAAAAAGTTGAAAAATTTTTTTTGAAATTTCTTGAAAAAAGACTTGCAAGGTCGACAAGAGGGGGCTATATTGATTAACAAGATGTTGTGGTAAGTTTGTTCTTTCACAACAATATATAGTGTAAAAAGCTGAAATCCCCTGAAAACAAGAGAGTTGGGAAAATGCGCTTCGGATTGCAGAAATTGACGTTGCTGGACTATCCGGGAAAGGTCGCGTGTACGGTCTTTACCTGCGGCTGCAACTACCGTTGCCCTTTTTGCCACAACGCGATGCTGGTGACGGGGCGCGACGAGGAAATGGCGATCAGCCGCGAGGAGTTGATTTCCTTTTTGAAAACGCGCACGAAAATTCTCGACGGCGTGGCGATCACGGGGGGAGAGCCGCTTCTGCACGCCGAGTTGCCGGAGTTGATCCGCGAGATCAAAGCCCTCGGTTTTGCGGTGAAACTCGACACCAACGGGAGTTTCCCCGACGCATTGGCGAAGCTGATCGACGCGAAACTGATCGACCGCGTCGCCGTCGACATCAAAAATTCGCCAAATAAGTACGCGATGACCAGCGGTTCGGAAACCGCCTTGGAAAAGGTGCGCGCGACGGTCGATTTGCTGAAACGCGACGTCGTTGATTACGAATTCCGCACGACGGTGGTCGGCGGTTTTCACGAAAAAGGCGATTTCGCCGAGATCGGTCAATGGATCTCCGGCGCGAAAGCCTACTTTTTACAGAAGTTCACCGATTCGGGCGAAGTGCTCGCTTTGACGCCGGAAATGGGAAGCATCACCGATGCCGATCTGGAAAATTTCCTCGCCGAAGTGAAAGTTTTTGTCCCCAATGCGGCGATACGCGGAAAATGATTTTTTTTGCCCTTAAACCATAAAAACCGACAAAAACAAGGAGAAAAACGGAAAAATGTATCAGGTTCAGAAACGGAACGGCAAAAACATCGATTTTGATTTAGTCAAGATCTCCGACGCGATCAAAATGGCGTTTGAAGCGCAGGAGAAGCAGTACAATCAGTCGATCATCGACTTTCTCGCGCTCAAAGTCACGGCGGATTTCGAGCCGAAGATCAAAGAGGGACTCATCAACGTCGAAGATATTCAGGACAGCGTCGAATCGGTGCTCGTTCAGGCGGGCTACGGCGACGTCGCCAAGGCGTACATCCTCTACCGCCGTCAGCACGAGAAACTGCGCAACGCCAAGTCGACCATCCTCGACTTCAAAAAGACCGTTGACGACTACGTCAAGATCAACGACTGGCGCGTCAAGGAAAACTCGACCGTCACCTACTCGGTCGGCGGCTTGATCCTTTCCAACTCCGGCGCGATCACGGCGAACTACTGGTTGAGCGAAGTCTACGACGACGAGATCGCCAACGCGCACCGCAACGCCGACATCCATCTGCACGACCTTTCGATGCTGACCGGCTACTGCGCCGGCTGGTCGCTCAAACAGCTCATCAAAGAAGGTCTCGGCGGCGTCCCCGGCAAGATCACCTCGGCGCCGGCTTCGCATCTGGCGACGCTCTGCAACCAGATGGTGAACTTCCTCGGCATTATGCAGAACGAGTGGGCGGGCGCACAGGCGTTTTCCTCTTTCGACACTTATCTCGCGCCTTTCGTCAAGGTGGACCACCTCTCCTACGATCAGGTCAAAAAGTGCATCGAATCTTTCATTTTCGGCGTCAACACGCCGTCGCGCTGGGGTACGCAGGCGCCTTTTTCCAACATCACGCTCGACTGGACGGTGCCCCACGACCTCGCGGAACTCAACTGCATCGTCGGCGGCAAGGAAGTCGATTTCAAGTACAAGGACTGCAAAGCCGAAATGGATATGGTCAACCGCGCATTCATCGAAACGATGATTGAGGGCGACGCGCAGGGACGCGGCTTCCAGTACCCGATCCCGACTTACTCGATCACCCGCGATTTCGACTGGTCGGAAACCGAAAACAACAAACTGCTCTTTGAGATGACGGCGAAGTACGGTACGCCCTATTTCTCGAACTACGTCAACAGTGATATGGAGCCGAGCGACATCCGCAGTATGTGCTGCCGTCTGCGCCTCGATCTGCGTGAATTGCGCAAGAAATCCGGCGGTTTCTTCGGCAGCGGCGAAAGCACCGGTTCCATCGGCGTCGTCAC
The DNA here is from genome assembly GCA_016292515.1 of Victivallaceae bacterium. Classification (GTDB taxonomy): domain Bacteria; phylum Verrucomicrobiota; class Lentisphaeria; order Victivallales; family Victivallaceae; genus UBA1784. Next base: position 9,661 of record JAEDIJ010000022.1, on the reverse strand, counting down.
GATCAATCTGCCGCGTATCGCCTACCTCGCGGAGGATGAAAAAGACTTCTACGCGCGGCTCGATCATATGATGGATATTTCCGCGCGTTCGCTCAAAGTCAAACGCGGCGTCATCAACAAACTGCTCGAAGAAGGACTTTATCCCTATACGCGCCGCTACCTCGGCAAATTCGACAACCACTTCTCGACGATCGGCATCGTCGGGATGAATGAGGCCGCGCTCAACGCCAAGTGGGTCCGTCAGGATCTCACCCACGACGCGGCGCAGAAATTCGCGCAGGACGTTTTGAACCATATGCGCGAACGCCTTTCCGACTATCAGGAAATGTACGGCGATTTGTACAACCTTGAAGCGACCCCGGCGGAATCGACTTCCTACCGGCTCGCCAAACACGACAAAAAGCGTTTCGGCGATATCATCACCGCCGCCGGAGATTGCGGAACTCCTTACTATACAAACAGTTCCCATCTGCCCGTCGGCTATACCGAAGACATTTTCGCCGCGCTCGATATTCAGGACAATTTGCAGACGCTCTACACCTCCGGCACCGTTTTCCACGCCTTCCTCGGCGAAAAGATGCCCGACTGGCGCGCCGCCGCCGCCCTCGTCCGCAAGATCGCCGAAAATTACCGCTTGCCCTACTATACGCTGAGCCCGACCTACTCGATCTGCCACAACCACGGCTATATCGCAGGCGAGGCGTTCAAATGCCCGGATTGCGGCGGCACGACCGAAGTTTACAGCCGCATCACCGGTTACTACCGCCCGGTGCAGAACTGGAACGACGGCAAGGCGCAGGAATACAAAGACCGCAAAGTCTACAACGCCGGATTGTCGATGAAACGCCATTTCGTCGACGGCGACGGCAAAGTCGTTGCTCCGGCACAGGAAACGGCGTGCGGTTGCGATCATCACGACGCGAAAGAAGCGAAACTTACGCTCTTCACAACGAGCACCTGCCCCAATTGCCGGATCGCCAAAACGTTTCTCGACAAGGCGGGACTCGCCTATGACGTCGTCGTTTCCGATCAGGAGCCGGAGCGGGCGCGCGCCCTCGAAATCCGTCAGGCGCCGACCCTTGTGGTCGAAAGCGCGGACGGCGTTGAAAAGATCGTGAATCTTTCCAACATCCGCCACTTCGTCGACGAGCGGACGAAATCAATGGCGGTGTAGAAGTCATCTGCACGCAATGAGAGCAAAAGGGGGGCGGAATTTCCGCCCCCTTTTTTTACTTCCCCCCTTCACCAGCCACGGGCGGGGTCTGTACCTGCCGCGAAAAAAAAGAAGAGTTGCGGAAATCCCGCAACTCTCCGTCACGCTTGCGTTACCGCAAACGATGCTATTTTCTGCCGATGATGAAAATCGTTTCGGACTTCACGTTTTTCAGATCGTCCGACGTGAAATCGCGCATCGCCTGATCGCTGATCTGGGTCTTGCGGATCTCGTATCCCGCGGGAAGTTCGATGTCGAGTTTGCCGACATTGTCCCACACGTAGATCGCGCCGCCCCGATCGTTGATCCAGGTCGTGCCGTATTCAGTCGTGCGGATGAAAGGCACGCCGAAATCCAATGCCGTCTGGATGGCGGGCATCATTTTGGCGACGTGGTCGATCTTGGCGATCTCGCCGGGAGAGCGTTCAAAGCCCTGCGCGTAACCGTCGGTGAAAAACTTCGGGTAAGTGCCGAACATCGCGACGCGGAAGTAATTGAGCACAAACGACGCATCTTCATTGGTTCCGAGATTGCTGCCGAGCGTGGCGAATTCCCTGCCGCCCATCGGGACGTAGAGTTTTTCGCGATACCAGTAATTGTCGATGACAAGGGGATTCATCCCCTCGACGCCGCAGATGACGTCATTTTTGTGATAGTATTGGAAAATCGGGATCTGATTCATCAGCCCGGCGTTGCTTTCCGCTCCCACGAAGTTGACGTTGGTCGATGCCTGACCGCCCATATCCAGATAGACGTAGCCGACGCCGGCATCGAAAATGCGTTTGAGTTTCTCGAAATACCAGTTGAGGAAGTCGCGATTGGAAAGATCGATCACGCGGTGATTGCCGAAATAGGCGTAGATGCCGCCCTTTTCGTCGCGCATCAGCCAATCCTGATGATTCTGAAAGATCCAGTCGCCCGTCCCCTCTGTGTAGTCGCACGCCGTCCACGGATAGGTTTTCATCCCGCAGGAGTTGATCTGCGCGTAACGCTTCATCAGCGCGTCGCTGTCGAGCGAACTGATCGACGAGGGGCAAAGCGGCAGATAAAAGAAACTCACGCCGAGTTTGCCGGCGGCTTTGATCGCCTCAACGGCTTCGGCGTCGGTCGCCATATTGGTGTATCCGGCGGCAGGACGGATCGGGTATTCGCGCAGTCCGGCACTTTGGCGCAGGTGATGACGGACGAACTGCCACAAGGCGAGATATTCGTTACAGCCGTTCTCTTTGCCTTGACTGTACAGTTGCCAGAAAAATTCATCTTCGACGGGCGCGTTGCGGCGGCCGATCAACTGTTTCGTTTCGGAGCGGACTTGCGACGCGCCTTTTTCCGCCGTATAGCGGATCTCGGTCGAAAAGGGCTTTTCGATGATCTCGGCGTAGACGCCCTCTCGCGTGTTGATGTAGCCGAAAGGCTGACTGCTGACAAAGAAATTGCAGGGACGGGTGTCGGCGGCGGCTTTGCCGCTCAAATCGATCTCCACGTAACCGCGCGGCGGCTGATAGCAATTCATCCGGCGGCAGGTCGTGGCGTCAAGATCGAGTTTGCACGTGGAGATCAATGAACTTACCTGCGTCGGAGCGGCAAGGATCTTCGCCTTTTGCGCGATGCCACTATAAGTGCGTCCGTCAAGAGCAAGTTTGCCGCTTTTGAAGATCCACTGCATTTTTGCGCCGTTGGCGGCGGAGTAATTCAAAACGGCGTATTTGCCGTCGGCGGCAATGCCGTCAAACTTCCAGATCGTTTTGGAAACGCCTTTGCTCTGGACATCGACCGCCTCGCTCGTCCCCGAAGTAAGTTTCTGCTGCGTCGTCGAGAGGTAAAGTTGCGGCGGCTTGAAATCGACGGCGTAAGGCTTGGATGCCCCCGGCATCGTCAGCGCGACCGCGCCGCGGCCGTTGACTTCCAGTTTCGCGCCGTCGGCGAAAAACGCGGTATTGCCGTCGATCCGGACTTCGCCCTCGCTGTCGGCAAGCGTCATTTCAGGGACGGAAATTTTCGTCGAAACGGCGGCAAGCGTCTGCGGCGCGGGACAGGGCGACTGGCGGTAGATCAACTTCTGCACGTCAAGTTTGAAACCGGCGGCTTCGTTGACCAGTGCCGCCATCAGCGCGCGACCGTACGCCCAGCTGTACAGCATCGCCACTTTGTTGTAGCGGGAAAAACTGTCGTTGAGAAAGAGCACGCGCCCCTTGCCGAGCGTCTGCATCACGATGTAATCGGAGATCACCTGTCCGTCGGATGATTTCAACTGCGCGAGGACTTGCGCCCCCCTTTTCGCCTGCACGGTTTTGAAAGGGTCGAAACTGCGCCATTTTTCCGGCAGAAAGGCGAAATTTTCGCCCACCGGACGCTCGACGAAAACGGCATCGTCGTAATCGGCACCTTCTTTTTCGACGACGGGCAAAAGATCGCCGAGCGCGGCGGGCGCGTTGACCGTCAACAGCAACGCGCCGCCGTTTTCCACAAAGCGTTTCAATGCGGCGATGCGGTCGGCGGAAAAGAGTTTCTCCTGATTTTTCTCCGGGATATTGTTGATGACGATGCATTTGTAATCGGCGAGACGCTGAAATTCGACCGCGACGCCGTCGGCGGCGGGAGGTTCAAAACTGTCGTTGAGCATCGCCCGGATCGGCGCGCCGCCCTCGCCCGCGAGATGCGTGGAAGTCAGCGTCAGGACTTTGGCTCCGGCATCGACGTAGCAGTCGCCGAATTCCGTTCCCGTCCACGGACGCCCGCCGGAAAGGACGAGCATCGCTTCGCCGTTGCCCTTGGCTTTGGGATGCGGAAACATTTTTTTCGCCACTTCTGCGGGATCCATTTTGGGCGGCGGCAACTCGGTCAAGGCGTCGATCTCCGCCTTGACGTTGGAGGGGACAAAATCGGCGTCGGTCGTCAAAATCACCGTGTCGATGCGGCTGTAAGGGGAGATCGGAGCGATCTGGACTTTGAGATTTCCGGCGGGAAGTTCGAGCGTCTTTTTCGCCTTTTCCCAGCAGAGCGAGGGACTTTCCTGTCCGGCGGGGATCACGCCGTCGCCGAAAGAGCCGAGCCCCTTGTTGTTGATGAAAAGTTTGAATTTCCGGCTGTTCGCGCCGTAGCTGAAACTCCGTACCCAGACATAATAAGTGCCACCTTCGGGGAGTTGATAAGTTTCGCTGATCGTGTTTTTGGCGTTTTTGTCCGCCGTGATCTGGCAGCGTCCGGAGGTGTTGGCGTCAAGGCTTTTACGCCAGAATTTCAAATCGTTGAAAAATTCCGGCTCGATGCGGAATTCCGCTGCCGTTGCGGAAACGGCAAACGCCAAAGCCCCCAAAAACAGACAACTTTTTTTCATTGCGATCCTCCTTGATCTTTTATTTAAGGTACACTCTTTTTTATTCATCCGCAAATTTTATGCCGTACAACCATTGTCTTTGCCGCGCAAAAAGAAAATGAGAAAAAGCGTCACGGCAACGGCAACCGTCGCCGCGACCGCGAAGGGAAGTCCGCTTGTTTGCGGCGTCGCCGCCGAACCGCAGACGGGACCGAGAAACTGCGTCACGCCGACGACGATCTCGCTGACGACGCAGTATTTGCCGTTGCTCCCCGACGCTTGAAGCGCGTGATAACTGACGTAAAAAAGTCCCATCCCGAGGGCGATGCCGAAAAGGGCGGAAGCCGTGAAAAAAAACGCCGCCGTCGCGCCGAAAGCAAAAAGAGCAAAACTTGCGGTAAAAACCGTCGCAAGTCCGGCGGGGACATGGCGGAGATCGACCCACTTCCGGGAGAAGATCAAAAGAAACACGACGACTCCCTCGACGAATGAGCGCGTCGACAGCACGTCGGCGCATACCGCTTCGGAAAAACCGAGGATGTTTCCGCGATAAGTGACGCTCGCCGTCATCATCGACAACCCCAGCGAGATCAAGCCGACGAGCACCCACCCGGCGACGACGGTTTTCGGGATTTTTCCGGAGGAAGTCTCCGGTGTTTTTTCCGCCTTTTCCGCCGGAAGTTCAGCCACTGGCGGATAGGCGCGGGAAACCGCTATCATCACGGCGACCATCAGAAGTCCGAGCACGCCCCCCGTCGCGCAAAAGACCGTCTTGGAAATATGTCCGCACAAAAGGACGCCGAGTCCCTGCCCGATGCTGACGCCGACAAGGTAGATCGACACCGTTTTGATCAGACCGCGATCTTCGGCGCGGCCGCCTTGCACGCGCCGGAGCAGAAGCTGGATCGGTACCGCGTGCAGTGTCACGGCGACGTTGACGACGATGCTCCACGCGACGAGCCACCAGAAACTGTTCAAAAAGAAAATTCCCGCCGCCGCCGTCGCGATAAGGATGCCGCTTGCGGCAATGAGCGCCGTCAAACGTTTCTGCGTGATGAGTTTGCCGACGAGAAACGTCGATACCGGATAGACGATCCCGGCGGCGACGCCCGGCAGACTGACCTGCCAGCCGCTGCCGCCCATCGCCGCGATCAGCGCGGCGAAAAAGAACCCGAATCCGTGCTGAATGAAATTGACGACGACCGGAATGCTCCGGGTGAAAAATTTCAGCATATTCGATTTCCTCCGCGGAAAAATTCTAAAAATCGACTTGTATTTTTTTCATTTTCGTATTATGTTTATAACATACACGGAAACGTCTTTTATTACAAGGATTTTTCCGGTGTATACCCTGACGGAAAAATTGTAAAAAACAACGTTTTCGAGATTTGAGCTATGGCACACTACGTCTATTATCCAAGTTGTTTTCCCGCGCAAACGCCCTTCCGCTTGGAGTACTTTCCGCCGGAAAAAATGTTGCCGACGGAGGAGATCGATATGCACAGTCACATCCATCTCGGCATTATGCTCGCCGGTTCGCACGACGGATGGAGCGACGGGGAGGAACTGCATTTCGACGCCGGAAACGCCTGGCTGACCAGTCCGCTCGAACCGCACTCCGCGCTCCGGCAGTCCGCCGACCACGAAGCGGTCGTCGCCTCCTTTTTACTCGAAGACCTCGGCAACGGTTTCAACGGATGGGAACTTCCCTTTCTCGCGCCGTTTTCGCACAGCGTCCGGGAGCGTCACGCACTTTTGAATTCCGAAGAGCGTCCCTCCTTGTTTTCCTACGGGGAAAAACTGCGCGGGATCGCCCAGATGCCCGTCCCCGACGAATGTTCGCGCTTTGAAGCGTGGCTGACCATTCACCAGATCTACGCGACGCTGTTGCGGCCGTTTCTGCGCGACGGATCCGCCCTTGCCGCCAAGACGGGGTTTGAACGCATCCGCCCCGCGCTGATGTTGCCGCGCAAACAGCCGGGAGTTCCCGTTTCGCTGGAAAGCGCCGCGGAGGAATGCCATTTGAGTCCCAGCCGTTTCGGAGAACTTTTCCGCAAGTACACCGGCACGACCTTTGCCCAGTACGAAGTGCGTTACCGGTTGAGCAATGCGAAAAACGCCGTGGCGGCAAGCGATCTTTCCTTTAAGGAGATCGCCGACGAGTGGGGATTTTACGACGCCAGCCATTTCCTGCACATTTTCCGCCAGTACTACGGAATGACGCCGGGGGCGTACCGCAAGGGAAACGTCAAGCGTTGAAACTTGCAACGATGTCGTCGATGATGTCGTCAAGCGTATGCCCGACCTGCCAGCCGGTCAATGCGGCAAGCGCGCGCGTATCGGGCTTCCGGCGGCGCATATCCTCAAATCCGACGGGATACGCCACGCTGTAAGGCACGATCTCGATTTGAGAAGAACTTCCGGTACGCCCGATCACACGCCGGGCGAGATCGCCGATCGAAATCAATTCGCAACTCCCGATATTGTAGATGTTGCCGAAACTTTTTTCCTCCGGAAGCAACAGCAGCAATGCGCGCACGACGTCTTTGACGTGGCAGAAACAGCGCGACTGTTTTCCGTCGCCGAAAACGCGGAGCGGCTCGTTTTTGAGCGCGGCGGCAACGAAGCGCGGCAAGACCATTCCGTAACGTCCCGTCTGCCGGGGCCCCACCGTATTGAAAAAGCGGACGACCGTGCCGGGGAAATTCCGGCTCTGCCAGAGCGCCATCAGCAGAAATTCGTCGAGCAGTTTGCCGCAGGCGTAACTCCACCGCGAAAAATAAGGCGAACCGAGGACGGGATCGTCTTTTTCGGAAAAAAGTTCCTTTTCCGATTTCCCGTAGACTTCGCTCGTCGAGGCAATGATGGTACGTTTGCCGTATTTCGCGGCGCAACTCAGCAGATTTTCCGTACCGCGGACATTGGTCGTGATCGAGCGGACGGGATCATTGACGATCAGATCGACGCCGACGGCGGCGGCGAGGTGGACGACGGCGTCGACCCCGCGCACCAGCGCGGCTAATTTTTCCGCATCGCGCGTGATGTCCAATTCCTCGACGACGAGGCCGGGATGACCGGCGACGGCACCGAGATTATCGCGGCTTCCCGTCGAAAAATCATCGGCGACAAACACCTGACAATGGCGCGACAAAAGTGCTTCAACGAGAAAACTCCCGATGAAACCCGCACCGCCCGTCACGAGGACTTTTTCCGGAAAAATCATTTTTGATCCGATCGTTTTTGAAGAAGAGCGGCACCGCGATCCCGGAAATCAGGATCACGGCGCCGTATTTCAGAAAACGGGGGACATCCCCTTATTTCTGATGATAGACCGTATGCAGCAAATGATGCGCTTTTTCGCTGCCCGGCTCGCCGAGATATTCCTGATAGAGTTTCTGAATATCGGGGTTGTCGTGGCTGCAACGTTTCGCCTTGCGCTCATCCTCGCAGTAGAGACCTCTCATACGCTTTTCCAGAAGATCGGTCTCGCCGTGGAGGAAAGGCTGTCCGCCGCCGTTGATGCAACCGCCGGGGCACGCCATGATCTCGATCGCCTGGAAGCGATCGGGCTCCTTGCGCACCATTTCCAGCACCTTGCGGGCATTGCCCAAACCGGAGCAGACGGCGACGTTGATGCTCTTGTCCGGCGTGATGCGGACGGTGGCTTCCTTGATGCCGTCGAGTCCGCGGACGGCGCGGAAGTTGATCGCGTCGCCTTCGAGATTCTTGCCGTTGAGCATAAAGTAGACCGAACGGCAGGCGGCTTCCAGCACGCCGCCCGTCACGCCGAAAATATCGGCGGCGCCGGTCGAATCGCCGAGCGGACTGTCGTACTCGGAATCATCCATATTGGCGAGGTTGACACCCGCCTCCCGGAACATCCGGCAGAGTTCGCGCGTCGTGACCACACAGTCAACGTCGCGGACGCCGTCGCGGGAGAATTCCGGACGGGCGGCTTCGTACTTTTTCGCCTGACAGGGCATCACCGAAACGACGATGAGGTCTTCCGGTTTGATGCCGATCTTTTCGGCGTAGTAGCTCTTGGCAATCGCGCCGAACATCTGCTGCGGAGATTTGCAGCTCGACGGGATGTGGAGCAAGTCGGGGAAGTTGTGCTCGATGAAGTTAATCCAGCCGGGGCAGCAACTGGTCAAAATCGGCAGATTTTTGCCGCTCTTGACGCGTTCGACGATCTCGTGGCCCTCCTCCATAATGGTGAGGTCGGCGGAGAAGTTGGTGTCGAAAACCTTGTCGAAACCGAGCGCGCGCAAGCCCGAAACCAGTTTGCCGGTCACCGGCACGCCGGGTTCAAAGCCGAATTCCTGGCCGACCGCGACGCGGACGGCGGGCGCGGTCTGGACGATGACGGTCTTGGAGGGATCGTTGATCGCCGCCCAGACTTTTTTCACATAACTGATGCCGGTGATCGCGCCGACGGGACAGGCGTTGACGCACTGACCGCAAAAAGTGCAGCTGGTGTCGGCGAGCGGCATCAGATTGGGCGTGCCGACCTTGGCGGAAAATCCGCGGCCGAAGCCCGTCAGCGTACCGACGGTCTGGACTTTGTTGCAGACCGTTTCGCAGCGGCGGCACATAATGCACTTGGAGAGATCGCGCATGATCGCTTCGCTCGAAGTATCGACGTCGAAGTGATTGACTTCGCCCTTGTACTCGATCTCGCGGATGCCGAATTCGGCGGCGAGTTTCTGCAAACTGCATTCCTGATTTTTGGGACAGGTGAGGCAGTCCTGCGGGTGATCGCTGAGCATCAGTTCAAGCACCGTCCGGCGGGCGTTGAGCGCGCGCTGGGTGTTGGTGTGGACGACCATGCCCTCCATGACCGGAGTCGCGCAGGCGGGCGCCAGATTGCGGCGGCGTTCGACTTCGACCACGCAGACGCGGCAGGAAGCGGGCTGATTGGTGACGCCGCAACCGAGTTTGCAATGGCAGAGCGTCGGGATCTTGATGTTGAGTTCACGCGCCGCGTCGAGGATCGTGGAATTTGCCGGCACGGAAACCGGCTTGCCGTTGATAGTGAGATTGACCATATTCATTTGTCTTAATCCTTGACAATAGCTTTCTTCGGGCAACCGTCGATGCAGGCGCCGCACTTGATGCACTTCGTCTGATCG